>NZ_JAOWDP010000062.1:0-452089 GCF_030334595.1 Citrobacter sp. Ce104 | reverse complement strand
GCTTGTAATCCGTTGTTCCGTGTCAGTGGAGGCGCATTATAGGGAGTTATTTCAGGCTGACAAGGGGAAATTTAAAATAACTTTCCGAGTGCGTGTTTTTTCATCAAAACCACCATTAACATGCCATAAAATAAGCAAATTGCCGTTTTTGCAGCCGCAATCACATTTCCTGGTGGCATACTAATGAATAAGAAAATAAGTAAGGAAGAACATTCATGCCGTTAAATGCCCAACAGCTAGCCGCACAGAAAAACCTGTCCTACGTTCTGGCCGAAAAGCTGGCTCAGCGAATATTAAAAGGTGAATACGCACCAGGCGCGATATTGCCTGGCGAAATAGAGCTGGGCGATCAGTTTGGCGTGAGTCGCACTGCGGTAAGAGAAGCGGTAAAAACGTTAACGGCAAAAGGTATGGTATTACCGCGCCCGCGTATTGGTACACGCGTCATGCCGCAAGCAAACTGGAACTTCCTCGACCAGGAACTGCTCACCTGGTGGATGACGGAAGATAATTTCCCACAGGTCATTAAACATTTTCTGGTGATGCGTATCAGCCTGGAGCCTCAGGCGTGTTCACTGGCGGCGACCATAGGCACGGCAGAACAGAAAGCGCATCTCAACACGCTGATGGAAGAGATGGTCGAGCTGAAAAGAAACTTCAGACGCGAGCGCTGGATTGAAGTTGATATTGCATGGCATGAACACATCTATGAAATGAGTGCGAATCCGTTCCTTATATCCTTTGCATCACTGTTTCATTCCGTTTACCAGACCTACTTTACTTCTATTACCTATAACGACGTGGTTAAACTGGATCTGCACCAGGCCATTGTTGATGCAATTGATGATAGCGATGGCGATCGCGCCTTCACTGCCTGTCAGGCATTGCTGATAGCACCAAACGTGCTACCGGATAAATAATATGTCAGAAAAGAAATCACGCAGTATGGCCGGGCTGCCGTGGATAGCAGCCATGGCCTTTTTTATGCAGGCACTAGACGCCACAATCCTCAATACCGCCTTACCCGCAATAGCACATAGTCTTAACCGCTCTCCGCTCGCCATGCAGTCGGCCATTATCAGCTACACCCTGACGGTCGCCATGCTTATCCCGGTGAGTGGATGGCTGGCAGACAGGTTCGGCACCCGGCGCGTCTTTATGATTGCCGTTAGCCTGTTTACATTGGGATCGCTGGCCTGTGCGCTGTCCAGCTCCCTAAGCGAACTGGTGATTTTCCGCATCATTCAGGGCATCGGCGGCGCCATGATGATGCCCGTTGCCCGTCTGGCATTATTGCGAGCTTACCCCCGCAGCGAACTGCTTCCCGTGCTTAACTTCGTAACCATGCCTGGACTTGTAGGGCCGATTTTAGGTCCGGTATTGGGCGGTGTACTGGTCACATGGGCTAGCTGGCACTGGATATTCCTGATTAATATTCCAATTGGCGTGGCAGGTATCTTCTATGCACGCAAATATATGCCGAACTTCACCACGCCGCGCCGCAGTTTTGATATGACCGGTTTCTTTCTGTTTGGTTTGAGCCTGGTGTTGTTTTCCAGCGGGGTAGAGCTTTTCGGTGAGAAGCTTGTCGCAACCTGGATAGCGCTCAGTATTATCCTTGCCAGCATTTTGTTACTGCTTGCCTACATTCGCCATGCGCGTCGTCACCCAACGCCGCTGATATCGCTTCCTATATTTAAAACCCGAACCTTTTCTGTCGGGATCGCCGGAAACCTCGCCACTCGTCTGGGTACAGGGTGCGTGCCTTTCTTAATGCCGCTGATGTTGCAGGTAGGCTTTGGTTACCCGGCGCTGATAGCCGGTTGCATGATGGCGCCAACGGCACTGGGATCAATACTGGCGAAATCAATGGTGACGCAGGTACTGCGCCGGCTCGGCTACAGGACCACACTGGTCGGCGTTACGGTGTTTATCGGCCTGATGATTGCGCAGTTCGCGCTGCAATCTCCCGCCATGCCGGTCTGGATGCTGATCCTACCGTTGTTCATTTTAGGTATGGCGATGTCCACCCAGTTTACCTCAATGAATACTATCACTTTAGCGGATCTGACCGATGAAAACGCCAGTAGCGGCAACAGCGTGCTGGCTGTCACTCAGCAGTTATCAATCAGTTTAGGGGTCGCCATCAGCGCCGCCGTTCTGCGAATCTATGAAGGTATGGAAGGAACCAATACGGTCGAGCAGTTCCACTACACCTTTATAACGATGGGCGCTATCACGGTAGTGTCTGCGCTGATGTTCATGCTGCTAAAAGCCAAAGATGGACGCAACCTGATTAAAGAGCGACATAAGCCTAAACCGACCCCCGCTCCATCAAAACAGGAGTAAGTTGCAGGCGCTGCTGCTGCAATGCGGGCTGCGCCATCCGATGAATTAAAACATCGATGGCCAGTTCGCCCAGTTCATCTTTTGGTTGGTGAATGGTCGTCAGGGGTGGCGTCATATAGCGCGCCAGCTCGATATCGTCATAACCCACCACCGCCATATCCTGCGGAATACGCAATCCCGACTGGTACAGAGCCTGATACGCGCCGACCGCCATTGCATCATTGCCGGTAAAAACGGCCTGCGGTCGCTGTTTATGCGATAGCAACGTTTGCATAGCTTCAAAGCCGCCGCCGAACTCAAAGTCACCGGTAATCTCGTAGCCTTCCGGGACAGGCAAGCCCGCCCGCTTCATGGCCGCCCGATATCCTTCCAGACGTAAACGCGCCGGAGTTTTATCCAGCGGCCCGGTAATGCAGGCAATGCGCGTAAAGCCTTTTTCGATAAGATGTTGCGTGGCTAAATCCCCGCCCAGCAGGGAGTTATCCTGAATCAGATCGCTTTCACCATCAAAAGGTGACCAGTCCATCATCACGGTTGGTATAGAAGGATAACGCTGCATTATCTCTCTGGAAGGCTGATGTGTTTCCGTACAGAGCAGCAGCAAACCGTCCACGCGTTTTTGCATCAGCGTTTCCAGATTACGGTTCATGCGCTGTTCATCGCCTTCGGTATTGCACAGCACCAGGCTGTAACCGCGCTCAAAACAGCTACGTTCAACGCCGCGCACCAGCTCAGAATAGAAAGGATTGGTACTGGCAGTAATTAACATGCCAATAGTGCGGGTCTGGTTTAACTTGAGACTACGCGCCAGCGCGGAGGGCGCATAGTTAAGCTCTTTAATCGCCGCTTGCACTTTGTCTGTGACAGACTCACTGACAAAGCGATCTTTATTAATGACGTGAGAAACCGTCGACGTGGAAACACCCGCCAGGCGGGCGACATCCTTCATTGTAGCCAAGCGTTACCTCTGCTGACTTAAAAACGCTTCTATTTCTTCGCGCCATGGAACAGAAGGCTGCGCGCCTTTACGGGTGACCGCAATCGCCGCAGCGGCATGTGCAAAACGGATAGCTTCAGGCAGCGGAGTCTCTTCCAGTAACGCTGTAATTAACGCGCCGTTAAAGGTATCCCCAGCGGCAATGGTATCAACAGCGTCAACTTTAAACCCTGGCACACGCTGACCTTCACCCTTTACGCTGGCCCATACTCCGCGACTGCCTAAGGTAATCAGTACCGTATCGATCCCCTTCGCGTGCAATGCCTGCGCCGCTTTGGCCGCGTCTTCATCGTTTTCGACCCGGATCCCCGTCAGCTTTTCAGCCTCGGTTTCATTCGGGGTAATAATATCCACCAGCGCCAGCAGTTCGTCAGAAAGTTCACGTGCCGGAGCCGGATTCAGGGCAACCGTGGTCTTATTTTGATGTGCAATCTTTGCCGCAGCCAGTACGCTTTCGATCGGCGACTCTAACTGCATCAGTAAGGCTGACGCCTGCGCAATACGCTCATGCTGTGCTTCCACCAGAGCTGGCGAAAGCGCTGCGTTCGCACCAGCATGAATACCGATGACGTTCTCGCCTTCACCATTCACAAAGATCAACGCCACACCGGTCGATTCCCCCGAAATTACGCTAATCGGCGCAATATCGATATTATCTTTGGCTAACTGTTTACGAACACTTTCGCCAATATCATCATCGCCCGTACAGGCAATAAATGCGATATTCGCGCCACTACGACCCGCAGCAACAGCCTGATTCGCGCCTTTACCGCCAAATGCGACCTGATAATGGCTACCGGTTACGGTTTCACCAGGTGTCGGGAAAGAATTAAGATTAAGGATGTGATCGGCATTGATACTGCCAAGAACAACGAGGTTGCCTGCGGTTTTCATATTTGGTGTTCCAAGTCAAAGTGCGCCACCGGGTTAGGGTGGCGCGTGCCCTGCTTTTCTTTTTACGCTTTCATCCCCAAAACCAGATACGGGGATGGCGTATTTATGTCTCCATCAGGCCGCGAGCGACCTGAATCGGTATTACTGCTTGATGACCAGCTTCAGGTCAACCGGATATTTAGCCTGAACCTTCTCGCCTTTCAGGACCTTATCCGCAGTCTCAACGCCTTTGGCGCCGATCTGATCCGGCAACTGAGCAATGGTCGCAGCCAGTTTGCCATCATTTACTGCTTTTTCGCCATCTGGAGTGCCGTCAAATCCAACCACCATCACATCAGATTTACCCGCAGTTTGCAGTGCGCGCAGCGCGCCAAGCGCCATTTCATCGTTCTGGGCAAATACGGCCTGCACGTCAGGATGCGCGGTCAGCAGGTTCTGCATGACGTTCAGACCTTTGGTGCGGTCGAAGTCTGCCGGCTGGCTGGCCAGTACGTTAAATTTGTGTGCCGCAACGGCCTGCTGGAAACCTTCGCCACGCTCACGCGCCGCTGAAGTACCGGCAATACCCTGCAGTTCGATAACTTTAGCGCCTTCACCTGCTTTCTTCGCGATGTAATCACCCGCGATTTTGCCGCCCAACACGTTATCAGACGCAATGTGGCTTACCACTTCGCCTTTGGACGCAACGCGGTCAAGGGTAATAACCGGAATTTTAGCCTGGTTAGCCATTTTCACAGCGTTACCAACAGCATCAGAGTCGGTCGGGTTGATCAGCAGAATTTTAGTTCCACGAACCGTTAAATCCTGAACGTTAGCCAGCTCTTTCGCCGGGTTGTTCTGTGAGTCCAGAATCACCAGGTTGTAGCCCAGCTTATCCGCCTCTTTTTGCGCCCCATCCTTCAGAGAAACAAAGAACGGGTTGTTGAGGGTGGAGACCACCAGCGCAATGGTATCTTTCGCCATCGCATTCGCGCTCACGGTGGCGCTCAGCGCAACAGCAGAAACCAGGGTAGCCAGTTTTTTCATGTTCATATTTAAGATGTCCTGTAATCGTTGTTACTGCTTTTTGTTGTCTACCAGTACCGCCAGCAAAATCACCACCGCTTTAACGATCATCTGGTAATAGGAGGATACACCTAACAAATTCAAACCATTATTGAGGAAACCAAGAATCAATGCGCCGATCAGCGTCCCAACAATACGTCCTTTACCACCCGCCAGGCTGGTACCGCCTAACACTACCGCTGCGATAGCATCCAGCTCATAGCCAGTGCCTGCCGTTGGTTGCGCAGAGGAGAGGCGCGCTACTTCAATGATGCCCGCCAGCGATGCCAGCAGACCGCACAGTGAGTAAACGATAATTTTGATTTTACTGACGCTGATACCGGACAGACGCGTTGCCGCTTCGTTACCGCCCAGCGCATAGATATAACGGCCCAGACGAGTGTGGTGCAGCATGTACCACGCCGCGAGGAAGACAACCCCCATGATCCACACAGGCGTCGGGACGCCTAACGGACGACCAATACCAAACCAGCCAAACAGATCGGCATTATCAGTAAACCCGGTATTTACCGGACTGCCGTTGGTGTAGACCATGGTTACACCGCGCAGCAGCAGCATCATCACCAGAGTTGCGATAAACGCCTGCACGCGGCCTTTTGCAACAATCACCCCGGTGACTGCGCCAATGGCAGCGCCGAGCGCCAGGGCCGCAGCAACAGCCACCAGCGCATTGACTTCAATCCCTACAATCGAAGCTGCAACCGCGCCGGTAAGCGCCAGCAAGGAACCGACTGACAGATCGATACCCGACGTCAGGATAACCAGCGTCATGCCGACGGCCATGATGGCGTTCACCGACGTTTGCTGGAGAATGTTGAACAGGTTATTAACGGTAAAAAAGTTAGGGCTCATGGTAGAAACAATCGCGATCAGCACTAGCAGAGCGATGAGCGACTTTTGCTCCAGAAGCCATGCTTTAGTGAAATAACGGCGACCAGAAACAGCCTGGGTAGTCATCTTTTTTACTCCTGATTCACGCGATTAAGCTTGCCCACAGCGGCAGCCATTAATACTTCCTGAGTGGCCTGCTCGCGAGTGAACTCACCGCCGAGATGCCCTTCATGCATAACGATAATTCGATCGCTCATGCCCAATACTTCTGGCATCTCAGAGGAGACCAGAATGATGCTCAGCCCATCAGCCTTAAACTGGTTGATAAGCTGATAGATTTCTTTCTTGGCCCCAACGTCAACGCCGCGCGTTGGTTCATCAAGGATCAGGACTTTGGGTCGGGTCATGAGACCGCGCGCAATGGCCACTTTCTGCTGATTACCGCCGGAGAGCAGGCCGATAGCCTGTTCCATCGACGGCGTTTTAACATTGAACAGACGAATAAAATCACCTACCGCCTGCTGCTCATCTTTATGCTTCAGGCTTCCACCGGCGCGGCTGAAATAGCGCAGCGCGGTCAATGACATGTTCTCTTTCACCGACATGCCCAGCACTAAACCATCGCGTT
Source organism: Citrobacter sp. Ce104 (assembly GCF_030334595.1). Taxonomy (NCBI): domain Bacteria; kingdom Pseudomonadati; phylum Pseudomonadota; class Gammaproteobacteria; order Enterobacterales; family Enterobacteriaceae; genus Citrobacter; species Citrobacter sp. Ce104. The sequence goes on along the minus strand of NZ_JAOWDP010000062.1, from coordinate 445,325 downwards.
TACGGTCTTCAGAAATATAGACGATGCCGTTTGCCAGTCCATCCTGCGGCGAACGGGTGACAACCTCATGGCCATCAAGCGTGACGTAGCCGCTGGTGCGTGGCAATGCGCCGTACAACACTTTCATCAGCTCGGTACGTCCGGCTCCCATCAGCCCTGATACGCCAAGGATCTCGCCTTTACGCAGCGTGAACGAAACATCATTTACGCCAGGGCCACACAGGTTATCGACCTTCAGGCGAATATCACCCGGCGCTTTTTCCAGGCGCGGGTACTGATCTTCCAGCTTACGTCCCACCATCATTTCAATCAGCGAGTCTTCGGTGAGCGAGGCGACTTCACGCTCGGCAATAAACTGCCCGTCGCGGAAGACGGTTACGTCATCGCAAATCTCGAAGATCTCTTTCATGCGGTGAGAAATATAGACAATGCCGCGTCCCTGGGATTTCAGTTCGCGAATGACGCGGAACAGAGATTCAGTTTCAGTATCGGTGAGCGCATCCGTCGGTTCATCCATAATGATGACCTTCGATTCAAAGCTCAGCACTTTGGCAATTTCGACCATCTGCTGATCGCCAATCGACAGCTCACCGACCAGCCTGTCGCTTTTAAAGCGCAGATTGAGTTTGGCGAGCAGCAAATCGGCTTCGGCGTACATCTTTTTCCAGTCAATTTTGCCAAAGCGATTCACAAACTCGCGGCCAAGAAAAATGTTCTCGGCGATAGTGAGTTGCGGGATCAGGTTCAGCTCCTGGTGGATGATACCGATTCCGGCTTCCTGGGAGGATTTCGGGCCGTTAAAGGTGGTCTCTTTCCCCAGCCATAATAAAGAGCCGGCATCACGGGTGTAGATCCCGGTCAGCACTTTCATCATGGTGGATTTGCCCGCGCCGTTTTCGCCCACCAGCGCCATTACGCGGCCTGGATAGACATTCAGCGCAGCGCCGGATAGCGCTTTTACGCCCGGGAACGCTTTATCGATCCCTTTGAGTTGCAGTAATGCGTTCATGATGGCCTCAGAACGTGACGCCAGCACAGAGAATGATATTCGCATACGGAGAACACTCTCCGCTGCGAATTACCGCCTGACTGTCTGCGGTTTGTTTTTTGAATTGTTCATGCGTGGTGTAACGAATTTCAATGGTGTTTCCCTGGTGTTGTTGCAGTTGCTCAATGAACTTAAGCAACGTTTCGTGGAGTTGCGGATTATGTTGTTTAATTTCCGACGCGAGAATGGCCGCCTCGACCTGCATTTCACGTGTAACCACATCCAGTACCTGCATAAAAGAAGGTACGCCCTGGGTTAATGCCATATCAATACGCGTTGTGCTGTTCGGGATGGGTAAACCTGCATCACACACCACCAGCGTATCGGTATGCCCCAGACGGGAGATCACCGTTGAAATTTCAGAGTTGAGTACCGTGCCTTTCTTCATTTTCTTTCCCCACTAGCGAAACGTTTCGCTGAAGATAAGTGTAGTGTGAAGAGTGGACAGAAAACCACCGTGACGTTACGAAAATGTGATCGTCATCGAAACGTTTCGCAAGGATTATCATTCGATGAAATGAAAACTGAGAGGGACAAAACAAAACGCCCCCTTTCGCGATGAAAGAGGGCGTCGATGAGATTAAATCTCGACCTGAGTACCGAGCTCAATAACCCGGTTCGGTGGGATTTCAAACTGGTCCGGCGCGCGCAGCGCGTTGCGCTGTAGCAGCAGATACAGCTTGCCGCGCAGACGCAGATACCATGGCCGCTTGCCAACAATCAACGACTCGTGCGACATGAAGAAAGAGGTTTCCATCATTCTACAGCTTAAACCTTCCAGACCGCAGCGATGGAACACTTCCTCAACGTTCGGCGTTTCGCGCCAACCATAGCTGGCCACCACGCGCCAGAAGGTGGGCGATAATTGCTCAATCTGCACCCTACGCACGTTGTGAACATAGGGCGCATCTTCCGTGCGCAGCGTCAGCAGAATAACGCGCTCATGCAGCACCTTGTTATGTTTGAGGTTATGCAGAAGCGCAAACGGGATGACGTTCAATGCACGAGACATATACACCGCCGTTCCCGGCACGCGTACCGGTGGAGATTTCTCCAGAGAGGCAATCATCGCCTCCAGAGAATTGCCGTGCTCATGCATGCGACGCAGCAGACGGAAACGCTCGCTTTTCCAGGTGGTCATGATGGTGAACATCACCAGCCCCAGCGTCAGAGGCAGCCAACCGCCGGAAATCAGTTTATCGAGGTTCGCGGAGAACAGCGGAATATCGACGCACAAGAACGCCACCAGGATCAGGAAGACAAAGTATTTATTCCAGTGCCAATTTTTGCGCGCCACGGTGGTCGACAAAATTGAGGTCAGCACCATCGTTCCCGTCACCGCAATTCCGTACGCCGCGGCCAGATTACTGGAGTGCTCAAAGCTCACAATCACGATAACCACCGCAAAATAGAGCATCCAGTTAACGAAAGGAATGTAGATCTGGCCAGATTCCATTTCCGAAGTATGAATGATACGCATCGGTGACAAATACCCCAGACGCACGGCCTGACGCGTCAGCGAGAAGACGCCAGAGATAACTGCCTGTGAAGCGATGACCGTTGCCAACGCGGCGAGGATCAGAAGCGGTATCAACGCCCAGTCCGGCGCCAGCAGGAAGAACGGGTTTTTGATCGCTTCAGGATGCTTTAACAGCAACGCCCCCTGACCAAAATAGTTCAGCACCAGCGAAGGTAATACCACGGAGAACCAAGCCAGGCGAATCGGCAACTTACCGAAGTGGCCCATATCTGCATACAGCGCTTCAACACCGGTGATCGACAGCACCACCGCACCCAGCGCTATAAAGGACAACGTTTTGAATTCGAGGAAGAAATGCACCGCCCAATACGGATTGAGCGCCTGCAGCACTTCCGGATTGCCAATAATACTGCGTACACCTAATACCGCGAGCGTCAGGAACCACAGCAGCATAATCGGCGCAAACAGCTTACCGACCATGCCGGTACCGTGTTTTTGAATCAAAAACAGCAGGGTCAGCACGATTATCGAGAGCGGAACAATCCAGGTGTCCAGTTGCGGGGCAACTATCTCCAGACCTTCAATCGCCGACATCACCGAGATGGCAGGTGTTATCACCACTTCTCCATAGAAGAAGCTGCCGCCAATCAACCCCATAATCACCAGCATGGAGGTGGTTCGCGCCGAGGTATTGCGCCCCGCCAATGACATCAGCGTCAGGATCCCGCCTTCTCCGGCGTTATCCGCGCGCATGACAAACGTCAGGTATTTAATGGAAACAACAAAGATAAGCAGCCAGAAAATCAGCGAGAGAAAGCCAAATACGGCATCACGTTCAACGCCAAAACCAAACTGGCCGGACAAACATTCACGAAGCGTATAAAGTGGGCTGGTACCAATATCACCGTAGACAACCCCAATGGCCGCAAGGGTAATCGCAGACAATGATTGTTTATTATCAGTGCTCATAGACTCGTCTTTCGTTTATACACATCATCTTTCAAGCCGCCTCCGCGTGGGCTGCATTCGTTATTCCCCCCATCCCCGGAGAAAACTCCATTGCCGCCTTGGTGCAGCTTGATTGATTTGGTGTATATATAAGAAATGTGTGCGTCGTCCCTTGGCCCACAAAAAGGCGCACAGTATGCACGATTAATCGCAAAATCGTACCCCTAAATGAGACCAGATTAATCTGGCTCAAAGAAAAATAAGCGCACCTTCAGTCTATTACTGCACTGGTGTGAAGCATCTATACTCGCAGTTTATGCAGTACATTTGGCGAAAGGACGCCACTTCATTATGGCTCACCCACATTTATTAGCGGAAAGAATTTCCCGTCTGAGCAATGCGCTGGAAAAGGGACTTTATGAACGTAGCCACGCTATTCGCCTGTGTCTGCTGGCTGCACTCAGCGGCGAGAGCGTTTTCTTATTAGGTCCTCCCGGGATTGCGAAAAGCTTAATTGCCCGCCGACTGAAATTTGCTTTTCAAAATGCTCGCGCCTTCGAATACCTGATGACGCGTTTCTCTACACCGGAAGAGGTTTTCGGCCCGCTGTCGATTCAAGCCCTTAAAGATGAAGGTCGCTATGAACGCTTAACCGCAGGCTATCTTCCTGAAGCTGAAATCGTCTTTCTCGACGAAATCTGGAAGGCGGGCCCGGCGATTCTTAACACCCTGCTAACCGCCATCAACGAACGCCACTTTCGTAACGGCGCGCATGAAGAGAAAATCCCGATGCGCTTGCTGGTGGCAGCCTCCAATGAACTGCCAGAAGCAGACAGCAGCCTGGAAGCACTGTACGACCGTATGCTGATTCGCCTGTGGCTGGATAAAGTTCAGGACAAAGCCAACTTCCGCTCGATGCTGTTAAGTCAGCAAGATGAAAGCGACAATCCGGTCCCGGCGTCGTTACAGGTGACGGATGAAGAGTATAACCAGTGGCAAAAGGACATTGGCGCCATCAAGCTTCCCGATCGCGTGTTTGAGCTTATTTTCACGTTGCGCCAGCAACTGGACACGCTACCGAATGCCCCTTATGTGTCCGATCGGCGCTGGAAAAAAGCCATTCGCTTACTCCAGGCCAGCGCTTTCTTTAGCGGACGTGATGCCGTAGTACCTATCGACCTGATCCTGCTGAAAGATTGCCTGTGGTACGACGCGCAAAGCCTGAATCTGATGCAACAACAGCTGGAAATATTGATGACCGGACACGCATGGCAGCAGCAAGCCATGCTGACGCGACTGGGCGGTATTGTGCAGCGCCGCATTCAACTCCAGCAGCAGCAAAGCGACAAAACGGCGTTCACGGTGATCCGCCAGGGCGGCATGTTCAGCCGTCGCCCTCATTATGATTTACCGCCGGAAGCTACGTCTTCTGTCGTAACATTACTCCTGCAAAAGCCCTTAAAGCTGCATGACATGGAAGTTATCCATATTGCTTTCGAACGCGGCGCACTGGAGTTGTGGCTCACCAAAGGTGGTGAGATCCGCGGAAAATTAAACGGGATCGGTTTTGCCCAGACGCTGAACATGGAAGTGGATAGCGCGCAGCACCTGGTCGTGCGTGATGTCAGTTTACAAGGCTCTCGACTGGCATTGCCCGGTTCTTCACAAGAGAGTATGCCTGCAGAGATAAAACAAGAGCTCGAAGCACTTGATAACGAGTGGCACCAGCAGCACAGCGCATTTAGCGAGCAGCAAAAATGTCTGTTTATTCATAGCGACTGGTTAGGCCGCATTGAGGCCAGCCTGCAGGATGTCGGGGCGCAAATCCGCCAGGCGCAACAATGCTGACCCTTGATACACTCAACATCATGCTGGCAGTCAGTGAAGAGGCGATGATCGAAGAGATGATCGTCGCCCTGCTGGCTTCTCCAAAGATGGTGGTCTTTTTTAAAAAATTCCCCCGCCTCAAAAAAGCGATCGCTGAAGATATACCGCGCTGGCGTGAATCTTTGCGTAGCCGCCTTAAAGATACCCATGTGCCGCCGGAGTTGGCGGAAGAGGTCATTTGTTATCAGCAAAGCCAGCTCCTCTCTCATGCGCAGTTTATCGTCCAGCTACCGCAAATATTGTCGCTATTGCACCGCCTCCATTCGCCGTGGGCCGGACAAGCGCAACAGTTGGTCAATGACAACAGCGCGTTTACGCCTGCCCTCCATACGCTTTTTCTTCAGCGCTGGCGCCTGAGTCTGGTGGTGCAAACCACAACCCTGAATCAGCAACTGCTGGAAGAAGAACGCGAACATTTGCTCAGTGAAGTACAGGAACGGATGACCCTTAGCGGGCAACTGGAACCCGTACTGGCAGAAAATGACAACGCCGCAGGCCGGTTATGGGATATGAGCGCGGGTCAAATCAAGCGCGGTGATTATCAGTTGCTGGTTAAATATGGCGAATTCCTGACGCAACAGCCCGAACTCCAGCGTCTGGCTGAGCAGTTAGGCCGTTCCAGAGAGGCGAAATCCGTGCCGCGTAAAGATGCGCCAATGGAAACCTTCCGTACCCTGGTACGCGAACCGGCAACCGTACCGGAGCAGGTGGATGGCATCCAGCAAAGTGACGATATCCTGCGCCTGTTGCCGCCGGAACTGGCCACGCTGGGCATTACCGAACTGGAATACGAGTTCTATCGTAGGCTGGTGGAAAAGCAACTGCTGACCTACCGTCTGCACGGCGAAGCATGGCGCGAGAAAGTAACGGAACGTCCGGTGGTGCATCAGGATTTTGATGAGCAGCCGCGCGGGCCTTTTATTGTTTGCGTAGATACGTCGGGATCGATGGGCGGGTTCAATGAACAGTGTGCGAAAGCCTTTTGCCTGGCGCTAATGCGCGTCGCCCTTGCCGACAATCGGCGCTGTTTCATTATGCTGTTTTCAACAGAAGTGGTGCGCTATGAGCTGTCTGGTCCAGAGGGTATCGAACAGGCGATTCGTTTTTTAAGTCAGCGCTTTCGTGGCGGTACCGATATTGCCAGCTGTTTTCGCGCCATTATTGAGCGCATGCAGGGTCGGGAATGGTTTGATGCCGATGCGGTGGTTATCTCTGATTTTATCGCTCAGCGATTACCCGATGAGGTCGTCAGCAAAGTGGGGGAATTACAGCGGGTACACCAGCACAGATTTCACGCGGTGGCGATGTCTGCACATGGCAAACCCGGCATCATGCGCATTTTCGATCATATCTGGCGCTTTGATACCGGGATGCGAAGCCGCCTGCTCAGACGCTGGCGGCGTTAATTATTACAGCAGAGAGGCGACGCTTTCACGTACCTGTGCCGGCCATACGCCACACTGAACCTGACCAATGTGCGGTAATTGCAGCAACAGCATGGTCAGACGCGACTGCCCAATGCCGCCACCAATTGTCTGCGGCATTTCACCGCGCAGCAGCGCCTGATGCCATTCCAGACTCAGGCGATCTTCATCACCGGTCAGAGACAGTTGGTGTTTCAGGGCGTCAGCATCTACACGGATCCCCATAGAAGACAGCTCAAACGCATCTTCCAGCACCGGGTTCCAGACCAGAATATCCCCGTTCAGACCGGCGTGACCCAGCTCGGACGCTGAACTCCAGTCATCATAATCCGGCGCACGTACATCGTGACGGTGACCGTCACTGAGCTTGCCGCCGATCCCCACCAGGAATACCGCGCCCAGCTCTTTAGCGATCGCACGTTCACGACCTTTTGCATCAAGATCCGGATAACGAGATAACAACTCCTGGCTATGAACAAAGTGGATCTGCTCTGGCAGGAACGGTGCCAGACCAAACTCTTTGCTAACCGCAGCCTCAGTAGCCTTAATACCCGCCCAGATAGCCTCTACCGTGCTTTTCAGAGTGGAGAATTGACGCTCACCGTCGCCCATCACGCGCTCCCAGTCCCACTGATCAACATACACTGAGTGCAGCGGGGAGAGGCGATCTTCATCGGGACGCAGGGCCTTCATGTGCGTGTACAGCCCTTCACCTGCGCTAAAGTCGTGTTGTCCTAACGTTTGACGCTTCCACTTCGCCAGTGAATGAACCACTTCGAATTGAGCGTCTGGCAATGCTTTAACCTTCACCTGCACCGCTTTTTCACAGCCCGACAAGTTATCCTGCGTGCCATCTCCAACGCGGCTGAGGATCGGTGCCTGAACTTCGATCAGACCTAAACGCTCTTCCAGCTGACGAGAAAAATGAGATTTTACGAAGCTAATTTGACGTTGTTTGGCAATGTAAGCGGTTTTCATTATGTGTACTCCTGTGTCCTGTTGCCTATGATTAAGCAACAGAATGGAGGTAATATTCAATAATCAACAAACAAAAAGCCGACTTCGATTTTGATTCGTTAAAATTAACGTCTAAAATAGAGGGAATCATTAATCTACATAAGAAAAACCTATGGAAAATTATCAGATCGACAATCTGGACCGCGGCATTCTTGACGCCCTGATGGAAAATGCCCGTACCGCCTACGCAGAATTAGCCAAACAATTCGGCGTCAGCCCAGGAACAATTCACGTACGTGTAGAAAAGATGAAACAGGCCGGGATTATTACCGGCGCGCGGATTGATGTGAGTCCCAAACAGTTGGGCTATGACGTCGGCTGCTTTATCGGCATCATCCTGAAAAGTGCGAAAGACTATCCGTCAGCGCTGGCCAGACTGGAAAGCCTCGATGAAGTGACCGAAGCGTATTACACCACCGGGCACTACAGCATCTTTATTAAGGTGATGTGCAAGTCGATCGACGCGTTGCAGCAGGTACTTATCAACAAGATCCAAACAATTGACGAAATTCAGTCCACGGAAACCCTGATCGTCCTGCAAAACCCGATCATGCGTACCATCAAGCCGTGATCGCTTTTTTTAATACCCTGGTTTTCCACAGGTAGATCCCAGCTCGCTCACAGCGTACAATACGCCCTCTTTATAAAGGTGGGCGATCATGGCAGACATCACTCTTATCAGCGGTAGTACGCTTGGCAGTGCGGAATATGTAGCAGAACATCTGGCTGAAAAGCTGGACGACGCCGGTTTTTCCAGCGAAATACTGCATGGGCCAATGCTTGAAGAGGTTCCGACTGACGGCATCTGGCTGATTATTAGCTCTACGCACGGTGCGGGAGACATTCCTGACAACCTACAGCCTTTATATGATGCGTTACGCGAGCAAAAGCCGGACCTGTCACAAGTGCGGTTTGGCGCAATCGGGATCGGAAGTCGTGAATATGACACCTTTTGCGGCGCAATCGACAAGCTGGAAGCCGAATTGAAGACCTGTGGAGCAAAACAGGTAGGCGAAACGCTCAGGATCAACGTACTGGAACATGAAATTCCGGAAGATCCGGCTGAAATTTGGCTGGGATCGTGGCATCCATTGCTCAGAGATTTGTAAAGATCGTACTTTTTTATGTGGATAACTCTGGTTAAAAGCTTGGATCAACCGGTAGTTATCCCAAGAACAACCGTTGTTCAGTTTTTGAGTTGTGTATAACCCTTCATTCTGATCCCAGCTTATACGGACCAGGATCACCGATCATTCACAGCTAATGATCCTCAGCAACCTGTTGATCTTATTCAAAGGATCGCCCTTATCCACAGAAACTTGCGATCCTAATAAGAGATCACAATAAAACAGATCTCTAAATAAAAAGATCTTCTTTTTAATACCCAGGATCCCAGGTCTTTCTCCATCGACTAAAGTTGAGTAGAATCCACGGCCCGGGCTTCAATCCATTTTCACACCGCGTTATGCGAGGCAATTACCATGTTTTATCAGGATCCTTTTGACGTCATCATCATTGGCGGGGGTCATGCAGGCACCGAGGCCGCAATGGCCGCGGCGCGAATGGGTCAACAGACTCTGCTTTTGACACACAATATCGACACTCTGGGGCAGATGAGCTGCAATCCGGCGATCGGCGGTATTGGGAAGGGACACCTGGTAAAAGAAGTGGATGCGCTTGGTGGGTTGATGGCAAAAGCGATCGACCATGCAGGTATCCAGTTTAGGATACTAAACGCAAGCAAAGGGCCAGCCGTTCGCGCTACCCGAGCTCAGGCCGATCGCGTGCTCTATCGCCAGGCGGTACGTACCGCGCTGGAGAATCAACCCAACCTGATGATCTTCCAACAGGCGGTTGAAGATCTGATTGTTGAAAACGATCGTGTTGTGGGCGCAGTGACCCAAATGGGACTGAAGTTCCGTGCCAAAGCGGTTGTATTAACCGTGGGGACTTTCCTCGACGGCAAAATTCATATTGGTCTGGATAACTACAGCGGTGGCCGTGCTGGCGATCCGCCGTCTATCCCGCTGTCACGTCGTCTGCGTGAACTGCCGCTGCGCGTCAGCCGCCTGAAAACGGGTACACCGCCGCGTATCGATGCGCGCACTATTGATTTCAGCGTGCTTGGCCAGCAAAACAGCGATAACCCGATGCCGGTCTTCTCATTCCTGGGCGATGCTTCTCAACATCCGCGCCAGATGCCGTGTTACATCACGCATACCAATGAGAGAACCCATGACGTGATCCGCAATAACCTCGATCGTAGCCCGATGTACGCCGGCGTGATCGAAGGTATCGGCCCGCGCTACTGCCCGTCGATCGAAGACAAAGTGATGCGCTTTGCCGATCGTAACCAGCATCAGATCTTCCTCGAACCGGAAGGACTGACGTCTAACGAAATTTACCCGAATGGCATCTCTACCAGCCTGCCGTTCGATGTGCAGATGCAAATTGTCCGCTCTATGCAGGGAATGGAAAATGCCAGAATCGTCCGCCCTGGCTACGCTATTGAGTATGATTTCTTCGATCCGCGCGACCTGAAACCTACTCTGGAAAGCAAATTCATCCAGGGTCTGTTCTTTGCGGGACAGATTAACGGTACAACCGGTTACGAAGAAGCCGCCGCGCAAGGCATGCTGGCTGGTCTGAACGCCGCACGCTTGTCTGCTGAGAAAGACGGCTGGGCACCGCGTCGCGATCAGGCTTATCTTGGCGTGCTGGTGGACGACCTGTGTACGCTAGGCACTAAAGAACCGTACCGCATGTTTACCTCACGCGCAGAATACCGTTTGATGCTGCGTGAAGATAACGCCGACCTGCGTCTGACCGAAATTGGTCGAGAACTGGGTCTGGTGGACGATGAGCGCTGGGCTCGCTTCAACGAGAAGCTGGAGCGCATCGAACAAGAACGCCAGCGTCTCAAATCAACCTGGGTAAACCCGTTAGCGGAATCTGCAGCAGAAGTGAATGCTCACCTGGCAACGCCTCTGTCACGTGAAGCCAGCGGTGAAGATCTGCTGCGTCGCCCGGATATGACCTATGCTCAGTTGACCTCTTTATCTGCGTTCGCACCAGCGCTTGACGATGCTCAGGCCGCGGAACAGGTTGAGATTCAGGTGAAATACGAAGGGTATATCGCCCGTCAGCAGGAAGAAATTGAAAGACAGCAGCGTAATGAGAACACCCTGTTGCCTGCAACGCTGGATTATCGCCAGGTCTCTGGCTTGTCGAATGAAGTCATCGCCAAACTGAACGATCACAAACCGGTATCGATCGGTCAGGCATCGCGCATTTCCGGCGTAACGCCTGCCGCCATCTCCATTCTGCTGGTATGGCTGAAAAAACAAGGTATGCTGCGCCGCAGCGCTTGATAACTCTCATTTGGCGGGGGCGCTTCGCTTGCCCGCCGTACAAATTTGTAGGCCCGATAAGCGAAAGCGCATCGGGCATTTGATTATTAACAGGTAACGACCGTGCTCAACAAACTCTCTCGTCTGCTGGCTGATGCCGGTATTTCTCTTACCGATCACCAGAAAAATCAGCTGATTGCGTATGTCGATATGCTGCACAAATGGAATAAAGCGTACAACCTGACGTCGGTGCGGGATCCTAACGAAATGTTGGTGCGCCATATTCTGGACAGCATTGTCGTCGCGCCGTATCTGAAGGGGGAGCGTTTTATCGATGTGGGGACGGGACCTGGCCTGCCGGGAATTCCGCTCTCTATCGTGCGCCCTGAAGCGCATTTCACACTGCTGGATAGCCTGGGAAAACGCGTCCGTTTCTTGCGTCAGGTGCAGCATGAGCTTGCGCTTACTAACATCACGCCTGTGCAAAGCCGTGTTGAAGAATTCCCTTCAGAACCGCCGTTCGATGGGGTCATTAGCCGTGCTTTTGCATCACTCAATGATATGGTGAGCTGGTGCCATCATTTGCCAGGACCTGATGGACGTTTTTATGCGTTAAAAGGGCAGTTGCCTGCAGATGAAATTGACTCGCTGCCAGCAGAATTCAGCGTCGAGTCGGTTGAAAAATTACGCGTTCCGCAGTTGGAAGGCGAACGTCATTTGGTGGTTATTAAGCCAAACAAAATTTAATTTTTATCAAAAAAAATAGAAAAAAAACGGCAGTTCAGGTGTTAAAAGTCATAGGGAATAGTGTGGTTAAATGTCGTTACATTTCACCAATGCCTTACGGTTTTGCATCATAACTATAACGTACCGTTTTTTGTTAAAAGCGAAACAAGTCAGCTGTGAAAATATCAGTCTGCTAAAAATAGAACGTAAGAATCACCCGTTGTGTTAATTTTTTATTATAAATGTCAATGCGTGGTTTTTTTGTTGTTAGCTGTTGTTTTTTAAATAGTGGCTATTTTTACGCTTAAATATCAAAAAGATGAAAAGGCATCATTTGCCACGTAAATAAATTATGCGAAGGTGAATATGTTCAATATGTGATCTGGTGCACGCTTTGCCGCCAGTGTTTACGCGGCATTTGCAGTTTTGCATGATCGTTCACAGTTTGCCAAAAAGTGATAAATGTGGGGTAGCGAAAAATATTTAAACATTTATTCACTTTTTAGCTACTTATTGTTTGAAATCACGAAGCCGCACCGTATAATTTGACCGCTTTTTGATGCTTGACTCTAAGCCATAAAGAACGTTTTATACGACACGCGGCATACCTCGTAGGGAGCAGGAGTAAAAACGTGATGTCTATGTCGCTCTTGAGTCGAAACGTTGCTCGTAAGCTTTTGCTCACACAGCTTCTGGCGGTAATAGCAAGTGGATTGCTGTTTAGCCTCAAAGACCCTTTCTGGGGCATCTCCGCGTTGTGCGGTGGATTGGCAGTGTTACTGCCTAACGTGTTGTTTATGATATTTGCCTGGCGTCACCAGGCGCATACACCAGCTAAAGGTCGAGTAGCCTGGACGTTCGCTTTCGGCGAAGCCTTCAAGGTGTTAGCGATGCTGGTTTTGCTGGTGGTGGCGTTGGCTGTTTTGAAAGCGGTATTCATGCCGCTGATCGTTACGTGGGTTTTGGTGCTGGTGGTTCAGATACTGGCGCCGGCTGTAATTAACAACAAAGGGTAAAGGCATCATGGCTTCAGAAAATATGACGCCGCAGGATTACATAGGACACCATCTGAATAACCTTCAGTTGGACCTACGTACATTCTCGCTGGTGGATCCGCACAACCCCCCAGCCACCTTCTGGACGCTCAATATTGACTCCATTTTCTTCTCGGTGGTTCTGGGTCTGTTGTTCCTGCTTATGTTCCGTAGCGTAGCCAAAAAGGCGACCAGCGGCGTACCAGGTAAATTTCAGACCGCGATTGAGCTGGTAATCGGCTTTGTGCATGGTAGCGTGAAAGACATGTACCATGGCAAAAGCAAGCTGATTGCTCCGCTGGCCCTGACGATTTTCGTCTGGGTATTCCTGATGAACTTGATGGATTTGCTGCCTATCGACCTGCTGCCGTACATCGGTGAGCATATCTTTGGCCTGCCGGCTCTGCGTGTGGTTCCGTCTGCTGACGTGAACATCACCCTGTCGATGGCGCTGGGCGTATTTATCCTCATTCTGTTCTACAGCATCAAAATGAAAGGCATCGGTGGCTTCGCGAAAGAGTTGACGCTGCAGCCGTTCAATCACTGGGCGTTCATCCCTGTCAACTTAATCCTTGAAGGGGTAAGCCTGCTGTCCAAACCAATTTCTCTTGGTCTGCGACTGTTCGGCAACATGTATGCCGGTGAGCTGATTTTCATTCTGATTGCTGGTCTGTTGCCGTGGTGGTCACAGTGGATCCTGAATGTGCCATGGGCCATTTTCCACATACTGATTATCACGCTGCAAGCCTTCATATTTATGGTTCTGACGATTGTCTATCTGTCGATGGCATCTGAAGAGCATTAATTTACCAACACTACTACGTTTTAACTGAAACAAACTGGAGACTGTCATGGAAAACCTGAATATGGATCTGCTGTACATTGCTGCCGCTGTGATGATGGGTCTGGCGGCAATCGGTGCTGCGATCGGTATCGGCATCCTCGGGGGTAAATTCCTGGAAGGCGCAGCGCGTCAACCGGATCTGATTCCTCTGCTGCGTACTCAGTTCTTTATCGTTATGGGTCTGGTGGATGCAATCCCAATGATCGCTGTAGGTCTGGGTCTGTACGTGATGTTTGCTGTCGCGTAGTAAGCGTTGCTTGAATTAAGAGCAATATCAGAACGTTAACTAGATAGAGGCATTGTGCTGTGAATCTTAACGCAACAATCCTCGGCCAGGCCATCGCGTTTGTCCTGTTCGTTCTGTTCTGCATGAAGTACGTATGGCCGCCATTAATGGCTGCCATCGAAAAACGTCAAAAAGAAATTGCTGACGGCCTTGCTTCTGCAGAACGAGCACATAAGGATCTTGACCTTGCAAAGGCCAGCGCGACCGACCAGCTGAAAAAAGCGAAGGCGGAAGCTCAGGTAATCATCGAGCAGGCGAACAAACGCCGCGCTCAGATCCTGGACGAAGCTAAAACTGAAGCAGAGCAGGAACGTACTAAAATCGTGGCACAGGCGCAGGCGGAAATTGACGCCGAGCGTAAACGTGCTCGCGAAGAGCTGCGTAAGCAAGTTGCTATCCTGGCTGTTGCTGGCGCCGAGAAGATCATCGAACGTTCCGTGGATGAAGCTGCTAATAGCGACATCGTGGACAAACTTGTCGCTGAACTGTAAGGAGGGAGGGGCTGATGTCTGAATTTATTACGGTAGCTCGCCCCTACGCCAAAGCAGCTTTTGACTTTGCCGTTGAGCACCAAAGCGTTGACCGTTGGCAGGATATGCTGACGTTTGCCGCTGAGGTGACTAAAAACGAACAAATGGCAGAGCTTCTTTCTGGCGCACTGGCGCCGGAAACGCTCGCTGAGTCGTTTATCGCCGTGTGCGGTGAGCAGTTGGACGAAAGCGGCCAGAACCTGATTAGGGTAATGGCTGAAAATAACCGTCTGAATGCGCTCCCGGATGTTCTTGAGCAGTTTATTCACCTGCGTGCAGCCAGTGAGGCTATCTCTGAGGTAGAAGTCACTTCTGCCAATGCACTGAGTGATGAACAGCTTACGAAGATTAGTGCAGCGATGGAAAAACGTCTGTCACGCAAAGTTAAGCTGAATTGCAAAATCGATAAGTCTGTAATGGCAGGCGTAATCATCCGAGCGGGTGATATGGTCATTGATGGCAGCGTACGCGGCCGTCTTGAGCGCCTTGCAGACGTCTTGCAGTCTTAAGGGGACTGGAGCATGCAACTGAATTCCACCGAAATCAGCGAACTGATCAAGCAGCGCATTGCTCAGTTCAATGTTGTGAGCGAAGCTCATAACGAAGGTACTATTGTTTCTGTAAGTGACGGTGTTATCCGCATTCACGGCCTGGCCGATTGTATGCAGGGTGAGATGATTTCCCTGCCGGGTAACCGTTACGCTATCGCACTGAACCTGGAGCGCGACTCCGTAGGTGCAGTTGTGATGGGTCCATACGCTGACCTTGCCGAAGGCATGAAGGTTAAGTGTACGGGTCGTATTCTGGAAGTTCCGGTTGGCCGTGGCCTGCTGGGTCGTGTGGTGAACACTCTGGGTTCCCCGATTGACGGTAAAGGTCCGGTTGATAACGATGGCTTCTCGCCAATCGAAGTTATCGCACCAGGCGTAATCGAACGTCAGTCCGTCGACCAGCCAGTACAGACCGGTTATAAATCTGTTGATGCCATGATCCCAATCGGTCGTGGCCAGCGTGAGCTGATCATCGGTGACCGTCAGACAGGTAAAACTGCGATGGCAATCGACGCCATCATCAACCAGCGTGATTCCGGCATCAAATGTGTGTACGTGGCTATCGGCCAGAAAGCGTCCACCATTTCCAACGTGGTTCGTAAACTGGAAGAACACGGCGCACTGTCCAACACCATCGTTGTGGTGGCGACTGCGTCTGAATCTGCTGCACTGCAATACCTGGCGCCATATGCCGGTTGCGCAATGGGCGAATACTTCCGTGACCGCGGCGAAGATGCACTGATCGTTTACGATGACCTGTCTAAACAGGCTGTTGCTTACCGTCAGGTTTCCCTGCTGCTCCGTCGTCCGCCAGGACGTGAAGCATTCCCAGGCGACGTATTTTACCTCCACTCCCGTCTGCTGGAACGCGCATCCCGCGTAAACGCGGAATATGTTGAGAAGTTCACCAATGGTGAAGTGAAAGGTAAAACCGGCTCCCTGACCGCTCTGCCGATTATCGAAACCCAGGCGGGTGACGTTTCTGCGTTCGTTCCGACCAACGTAATTTCCATTACCGATGGTCAGATCTTCCTGGAAACCAACCTGTTCAACTCCGGTATTCGTCCGGCTGTTAACCCGGGTATCTCCGTATCTCGTGTAGGTGGCGCAGCGCAGACCAAGATCATCAAGAAACTGTCCGGTGGTATTCGTACCGCACTGGCGCAGTATCGTGAACTGGCAGCGTTTTCTCAGTTCGCTTCCGACCTGGATGAAGCTACGCGTAAGCAGCTGAGCCACGGTCAGAAAGTAACTGAACTGCTGAAGCAGAAACAGTATGCCCCAATGTCTGTAGCACAGCAGGGTGTGGTGCTGTTTGCGGCTGAACGCGGTTACCTCGAAGATGTGGAACTGGCGAAAATCGGTAGCTTCGAAGCCGCTCTGCTGGCTTACGTTGACCGTGACCACGCTCCGCTGATGCAAGAGATCAACCAGTCCGGTGGCTATAACGATGAAATCGAAGGCAAGCTGAAAGCTATCCTCGATTCCTTCAAGGCAACCCAGTCCTGGTAACGTCTGGCGGTCTGCTTTAGGGCGGACCGCAAGGCATTGAGGAGAAGCTCATGGCCGGCGCAAAAGAGATACGTAGTAAGATCGCAAGCGTCCAGAACACGCAGAAGATCACTAAAGCGATGGAGATGGTCGCCGCTTCCAAAATGCGTAAATCGCAGGATCGCATGGCGGCCAGCCGTCCTTATGCAGAGACCATGCGCAAAGTGATTGGTCACCTTGCGAATGGTAATCTGGAATATAAGCACCCTTACCTGGAAGAACGCGACGTTAAACGCGTGGGCTACCTGGTGGTGTCGACCGACCGTGGTCTGTGCGGTGGCTTGAACATTAACCTGTTCAAAAAGCTGCTGGCGGATATGAAAACATGGTCCGATAAAGGCGTTCAGTGCGATATCGCAATGATCGGCTCTAAGGGCGTGTCTTTCTTTAACTCCGTTGGCGGTAATGTGATTGCTCAGGTAACCGGTATGGGGGATAACCCTTCCCTGTCCGAACTGATCGGTCCGGTTAAAGTGATGCTGCAAGCCTACGATGAAGGTCGTCTGGACAGACTGTACGTTGTCAGCAACAAATTTATTAACACCATGTCTCAGACGCCAACCATCACCCAACTGCTGCCTCTGCCGGCATCAGATGATGATGAATTGAAGCGTAAATCCTGGGATTACCTGTATGAACCAGACCCGAAAGCGCTGCTGGATACCCTGCTGCGTCGTTATGTCGAGTCTCAGGTTTATCAGGGCGTGGTAGAAAACCTGGCCAGCGAGCAGGCCGCACGTATGGTGGCGATGAAAGCCGCGACCGACAATGGCGGCAGCCTGATTAAAGAGCTGCAGTTGGTATACAACAAAGCTCGTCAGGCCAGCATTACTCAGGAACTCACCGAAATCGTCGGTGGTGCATCCGCGGTATAACCAGGTTAATTCGTAGAGGATTCAAGATGGCTACTGGAAAAATTGTCCAGGTAATCGGCGCCGTGGTTGACGTCGAATTCCCTCAGGATGCCGTACCGCGCGTGTACGATGCTCTTGAGGTTATGAATGGTAAAGAGAGCCTGGTGCTGGAAGTTCAGCAGCAGCTCGGCGGCGGTATCGTACGTACCATCGCCATGGGTTCTTCCGACGGTCTGCGTCGTGGTCTGGAAGTTAAAGACCTCGAGCACCCGATCGAAGTCCCGGTAGGTAAAGCAACTCTGGGTCGTATCATGAACGTCCTGGGTCATCCGATCGACATGAAAGGCGATATCGGTGAAGAAGAGCGTTGGGCTATCCACCGCGCGGCTCCTTCCTATGAAGAGCTGTCCAGCTCTCAGGAACTGCTGGAAACCGGCATCAAAGTTATCGACCTGATGTGTCCGTTCGCTAAGGGCGGTAAAGTTGGTCTGTTCGGTGGTGCGGGTGTAGGTAAAACCGTAAACATGATGGAGCTGATCCGTAACATCGCGATCGAGCACTCCGGTTACTCCGTGTTTGCGGGCGTAGGTGAACGTACTCGTGAGGGTAACGATTTCTACCACGAAATGACCGACTCCAACGTTCTGGACAAAGTATCCCTGGTATATGGCCAGATGAACGAGCCGCCGGGAAACCGTCTGCGCGTTGCTCTGACCGGTCTGACCATGGCAGAGAAGTTCCGTGACGAAGGTCGTGACGTACTGCTGTTTGTCGATAACATCTATCGTTACACCCTGGCCGGTACTGAAGTATCTGCACTGCTGGGTCGTATGCCTTCAGCGGTAGGTTACCAGCCGACTCTGGCGGAAGAGATGGGCGTTCTGCAGGAACGTATCACCTCTACCAAAACCGGTTCTATCACCTCCGTTCAGGCGGTATACGTACCTGCGGATGACTTAACTGACCCATCGCCAGCAACCACCTTTGCTCACTTAGATGCAACCGTGGTACTGAGCCGTCAGATCGCATCTCTGGGTATTTACCCGGCAGTTGACCCGCTGGATTCCACCAGCCGTCAGTTGGATCCGCTGGTTGTTGGTCAGGAACACTACGACACTGCGCGTGGCGTACAGTCCCTGCTGCAGCGTTATCAGGAACTGAAAGACATCATCGCCATCCTGGGTATGGATGAACTGTCTGAAGAAGATAAACTGGTGGTAGCACGTGCGCGTAAGATCCAGCGCTTCCTGTCCCAGCCGTTCTTCGTTGCGGAAGTATTCACCGGTTCTCCGGGTAAATACGTATCCCTGAAAGACACCATCCGTGGCTTTAAAGGCATCATGGAAGGCGAATACGACCACCTGCCAGAGCAGGCGTTCTACATGGTTGGTTCTATCGACGAAGCCGTGGAAAAAGCCAAAAAACTTTAACGCCTTAATCGGAGGGTGATATGGCAATGACTTACCACCTGGACGTCGTCAGTGCAGAGCAACAAATGTTCTCTGGTCTGGTCGAGAAAATCCAGGTAACGGGTAGTGAAGGTGAACTGGGTATTTTCCCGGGTCACGCACCGCTGCTCACCGCCATTAAGCCTGGTATGATCCGCATCGTTAAACAGTTCGGTCATGAAGAGTTTATCTATCTGTCCGGCGGCATTCTCGAAGTGCAGCCTGGCAGCGTGACCGTCCTGGCTGATACCGCGATTCGCGGACAGGATCTCGATGAAGCGAGAGCCCTGGAAGCGAAGCGTAAGGCTGAAGAGCACATCAAGAGCTCTCATGGTGACGTGGATTACGCTCAGGCATCTGCGGAACTGGCCAAAGCGATCGCGAAACTGCGCGTTATCGAGTTGACCAAAAAAGCGATGTAACACCGGCTTGAAAAGCACAAAAGCCAGTCTGGTTTCCAGGCTGGCTTTTTTTTGGGTTTTGTTTCAGTAAGAGTGAAACTAAAAAGCTATTTTATTGTTTTGTGATTTGTATCACAAAAATGTTGATCGGTTAAAAAATGAGGCGTAGACTTCTTTTTGTGATATATGTCACATAATTAATTCAGATAAAAACAGGATATCAACATGAAACTGATTAACAAAATCATCGCGCTTTTCAGCAGCATGGAAGTTTAGTCTTCCCTGAACTGCTCTGTGGCGCGATGCTTCATACGGTTACCTGCTCGCGCCATCTGTTAATAAATTCCCCTCCCCCGTATTATCATTTGTACTCTTTCCTTTTAAAACTGTATTTCTCCTGTCTGTTTTTTCTGCTTTTCACTGAATCACTTTAATAAAATTGTATTTTTCTTTTGTAGCTCTTTATTCATGCAGTAAAAAAATAGCAAAAACATTAACCTAAGGCTTTAATAAGAGCAGACTCCTGGTTTTTGGGAGACAAAAGACGCCGAAATAGATGAAAATAGATAGTTATCAGAGGGAAAACTTCCCCGATTGAACGTTTTATCTTCGGTCCATTTTACGCTGAAAAAAATGTAGTATTTTCAATGTGAAACGGTATAAATTCGTTCTCAAATTACAGTCAGGACGTGTATGTTGAATAATGCTATGAGCGTCGTGATCCTTGCCGCAGGCAAAGGCACGCGTATGTATTCCGATCTCCCTAAAGTGCTGCATACCCTCGCAGGAAAACCGATGGTTCAGCATGTCATTGATGCTGCTAATGAATTAGGTGCGACTCACGTACATCTGGTCTACGGGCACGGTGGTGATTTGCTCAAGCAGACGCTGAAAGATGGCAATCTAAACTGGGTTTTGCAGGCAGAGCAGTTGGGCACCGGCCATGCAATGCAGCAGGCAGCGCCATTCTTTGGTGATGACGAAGACATTTTAATGCTCTATGGCGATGTGCCGCTGATCTCTACCGATACCTTGCGTCGCCTGCGTGAAGCCAAACCGCAGGGTGGCATTGGCTTGTTAACGGTAAAACTGGACGACCCGTCCGGTTATGGGCGTATTACGCGTGAAAACGGTAACGTCACCGGTATCGTTGAGCATAAAGATGCAACCGACGAGCAGCGGCAAATCCAGGAAATCAACACCGGTATTCTGATTGCCAATGGCGCAGACATGAAACGCTGGCTGTCCAAACTGACTAATAACAATGTGCAGGGTGAATACTACATCACCGATATCATTGCGATGGCATACCAGGAAGGGCGCGAAATTGCTGCGGTACATCCGGCACGTATTAGCGAAACGGAAGGGGTGAATAACCGTCTTCAGTTATCCCGTCTGGAGCGCGTGTATCAGTCCGAGCAGGCAGAAAAACTGCTGTTAGCGGGCGTGATGCTGCGCGATCCTGCACGTTTTGATCTTCGCGGTACGCTTATTCACGGGCGCGATGTTGAAATTGATACTAACGTTATCATTGAAGGTAACGTAACCGTTGGGGATCGCGTCAAGATTGGCGCCGGCTGCATCATCAAAAACAGCGTTATTGGTGAAGGTTGTGAGCTTAGCCCATACAGTGTGGTTGAAGATGCCCATCTGGAAGCCGCTTGCACCATCGGCCCATTCGCGCGTCTGCGTCCGGGCGCTGAGCTGCAGGAAGGCGCGCACGTGGGTAACTTTGTCGAAATGAAAAAAGCGCGTCTGGGTAAAGGCTCCAAAGCCGGTCACCTGACCTATCTGGGCGATGCGGAAATTGGCGATAACGTGAACATCGGCGCGGGTACGATCACCTGCAACTACGATGGTGCCAATAAGTTTAAAACCATTATTGGTGATGATGTGTTTGTGGGTTCTGATACTCAGCTGGTGGCGCCTGTCACCGTGGGTAAAGGTGCGACGATTGCCGCAGGAACTACCGTAACGCGTAATGTTGCCGATAACGAACTGGTATTAAGCCGTGTACCTCAGGTCCATAAACAGGGCTGGCAGCGTCCGGTGAAGAAGAAGTAATTTATTTTGCCGGATGGCGGCCTACGTGCGGTGACGTTCTGTAGGCCTTATAAGCGTGAGCGCCATCAGGCAGACAAGAGATGAGGGGATAATATAATCCTCCGCTCAACAAGCAGTACCTAAAAAAATAACCCCACTCTCTACAAGGCTCGGGGCGCCCGGAAAGGGCAAATACAGGTCAGCGACAACGACAGGCACAATGCCTAAATTCGGAATCAAAAAATATGTGTGGAATTGTTGGCGCTATCGCGCAGCGTGATGTAGCTGAAATCCTTCTCGAAGGTTTACGTCGTCTGGAATATCGTGGTTATGACTCTGCTGGTCTGGCCGTTGTCGATGCTGAAGGCAATATGACCCGTCTGCGTCGTCTGGGTAAAGTGCAGATGCTGACTGCTGCTGCGGAAGAACATCCGCTGCATGGTGGGACAGGTATCGCTCATACCCGTTGGGCGACACACGGCGAACCTTCAGAAGCGAACGCGCATCCTCATGTTTCTGAACACATTGTCGTGGTGCATAACGGCATCATTGAAAACCATGAACCGCTGCGTGAACTGCTGAAAACCCGTGGTTACACCTTTGTTTCTGAAACAGACACCGAAGTGATTGCTCACCTGGTGCACTGGGAACTGGAACAGGGTGGTACGCTGCGTGAAGCCGTGCTGCGTACTATTCCGCAGCTGCGCGGTGCCTACGGCACGGTGATCATGGATACCCGTAACCCGGAAACCCTGCTGGCCGCTCGTTCTGGTAGCCCGCTGGTGATTGGGCTGGGTATGGGTGAGAACTTTATCGCTTCCGATCAGCTGGCGCTGCTGCCGGTAACCCGTCGCTTTATCTTCCTGGAAGAGGGTGACATTGCGGAAGTGACCCGTCGTTCGGTTACCATTTTCGACAAGTCTGGCGCGGAAGTTAAACGTCAGGATATCGAATCTAATCTGCAATACGATGCGGGCGAAAAAGGTATTTATCGCCACTACATGCAGAAAGAGATCTACGAACAGCCGAACGCAATTAAAAACACGCTGACCGGGCGCATTAGCCACGGTGAGGTGGATTTAAGCGAGCTGGGTTCGCATGCCAACGAGCTGCTGTCTCAGGTTGAGCATATCCAGATTATCGCCTGCGGTACGTCGTACAACTCAGGTATGGTATCGCGCTACTGGTTTGAATCGCTGGCGGGTATTCCTTGTGATGTCGAAATCGCTTCTGAGTTCCGCTATCGCAAATCTGCCGTGCGTCGTAACAGCCTGATGATCACCCTTTCCCAGTCTGGTGAAACGGCGGATACCCTGGCGGGTCTGCGCTTATCTAAAGAGCTGGGCTATCTGGGCTCGCTGGCTATCTGTAACGTCCCGGGATCTTCTCTGGTGCGTGAATCCGATCTGGCGATGATGACCAATGCCGGTACCGAAATCGGTGTGGCCTCCACGAAAGCCTTTACCACGCAACTGACCGTTCTGCTGATGCTGGTGGCGAAACTGTCTCGTCTGAAAGGCCTGGATGCGTCTATTGAGCAGGAAATCGTTCACGGACTGCAGGCGCTGCCGAGTCGTATTGAGCAGATGCTGTCTCAGGACAAACGCATTGCCGCTCTGGCTGAAGGTTTCTCTGACAAACACCATGCGCTGTTCCTTGGTCGTGGCGATCAGTACCCAATTGCGCTGGAAGGCGCGCTGAAGCTGAAAGAGATTTCTTATATTCACGCTGAAGCGTATGCCGCAGGTGAACTGAAGCACGGTCCACTGGCGCTGATTGACGCTGATATGCCGGTTATCGTCGTGGCACCGAACAACGAACTGCTGGAAAAACTGAAATCCAACATTGAAGAAGTTCGCGCCCGTGGCGGCCAGCTGTACGTCTTCGCTGACCAGGATGCTGGCTTTACCAGCAGTGAAAACATGCACATCATTGAGATGCCGCATGTGGAAGAGGTAATTGCACCAATCTTCTACACCGTTCCGCTGCAACTGCTGGCGTATCATGTGGCGCTGATTAAAGGCACCGACGTGGACCAGCCGCGTAACCTGGCGAAGTCGGTTACCGTAGAGTAATCCGTACTTAACTGAACTGAAAATGCCCTGCTACAAGCGGGGCATTATTTTTTCGTTTGTTCTGTTTTTAATCAATTATCCCGCCTGTTTTATGTGACAAACCGTCATCTTCAGCTACTGTTTGCAGTGTCATAAAAAGAAAATTTTAGCGAAATGTTATTGTCATGATAATGACTAACGTTTTGTTTTAAATATATTTTTATCTAAAAAACTTCACGTATTTTTCGTTGTCATAAAACTGTCATATTTCGTACATTTAACTGTCACCTGTTTGTCCTATTTTGCTCACAGTAGCAACTCAAACAACGATTTACGAAAACCGTGCAGGAGACATTATGAAAGTTATGCGTACCACTGTCGCAACTGTTGTCGCCGCGACCTTATCCATGAGCGCGTTCTCTGCGTTTGCAGCAGCGAGCCTGACAGGTGCAGGTGCAACCTTCCCTGCGCCAGTGTATGCCAAATGGGCAGATACCTATCAGAAAGAGACCGGTAGCAAAGTAAACTACCAGGGTATCGGCTCCTCCGGTGGTGTAAAACAAATCACTGCGAATACCGTTGATTTCGGTGCTTCAGATGCGCCGCTGTCTGACGAAAAACTCAATCAAGAAGGCCTGTTCCAGTTCCCGACCGTTATCGGTGGTGTGGTACTGGCAGTCAACATCCCTGGCCTGAAATCCGGCGAGCTGGTGCTGGACGGTAAAACGCTCGGCGACATCTACCTCGGTAAAATTAAGAAGTGGGATGATGAAGCCATCACCAAACTGAACCCGGGTCTGAAGCTGCCTTCGCAGAATATCGCCGTTGTACGTCGTGCTGACGGTTCCGGTACGTCCTTTGTCTTCACCAGCTATCTGGCAAAAGTGAACGAAGAGTGGAAATCTAAAATTGGTTCCGGCTCTACCGTTAACTGGCCGACCGGTCTGGGCGGTAAAGGTAACGACGGTATCGCCGCGTTCGTCCAGCGTCTGCCGGGCTCTATCGGCTACGTTGAGTACGCTTACGCTAAGCAGAACAACCTGGCGTACACCAAGCTGGTCTCTGCTGATGGTAAACCGGTAAGCCCGACCGAAGAAAGCTTCGCTAATGCCGCAAAAGGCGCTGACTGGAGCAAAACCTTCGCTCAGGATCTGACTAACCAGAAAGGTGACGATGCGTGGCCTATCACTTCCACCACCTTCATCCTGGTGCATAAAGAGCAGAAGAAACCTGAGCAGGGCGCTGAAGTGCTGAAGTTCTTCGACTGGGCGTACAAAAATGGCGGCAAACAGGCTAATGACCTGGATTACGCCAGCCTGCCGGACAGCGTGGTTGAGCAGATTCGTGCTGCATGGAAGACCAACGTGAAAGACAGCAGCGGTAAAGCGCTGTACTAAATACCCGTCATACTTCGAGCCGCAGCAGTGTTGGCTGTGCTTGTTCACCCCAGTCACGTAGTGAATCTATGCTCCTGGGGATCCACAAGCTTGCCGCCTTGCTGCAACTCGAATTATTTAGGGTATGGCATTACGTTAGCCGGGAAGCACGATAAAATGCGTGCTTCCTGGCCCAAACTTAAAGAGTGATTTATGGCTGCAACCAAGCCTGCTTTTAACCCACCGGGTAAAAAGGGTGACATGATATTCAGCGCGCTGGTAAAACTGGCTGCGCTGATTGTGCTATTGATGTTGGGTGGCATTATTGTCTCTCTGGTTATCTCCTCCTGGCCAAGCATTCAGAAATTTGGCTTCTCCTTTCTGTGGACTAAAGAATGGGATGCGCCAAACGACATCTATGGTGCATTAGTACCGATTTACGGTACGCTGGTCACCTCGCTTATCGCGCTGCTGATTGCCGTTCCGGTGAGTTTCGGCATTGCTTTATTCCTGACTGAACTTGCACCTGGCTGGCTGCGTCGCCCGCTGGGTATCGCTATTGAACTGCTGGCGGCAATTCCAAGTATCGTGTACGGCATGTGGGGCCTGTTTATTTTTGCTCCGCTGTTTGCGACTTATTTCCAGGAACCGGTCGGGAACATCCTTTCCAACATTCCGTTTGTTGGCGCGCTGTTTGCTGGTCCGGCGTTTGGTATCGGTATTCTGGCTGCTGGCGTGATCCTCGCTATCATGATCATCCCGTACATTGCGGCGGTTATGCGCGATGTGTTTGAACAAACGCCGGTCCTGATGAAAGAGTCAGCCTACGGCATCGGCTGTACTACCTGGGAAGTTATCTGGCGCATCGTCCTGCCGTTCACCAAAAACGGCGTGATTGGCGGAGTGATGCTTGGTCTGGGCCGCGCGCTGGGTGAAACCATGGCGGTGACCTTTATCATCGGTAACACCTACCAGCTCGACAGTGCCTCGCTGTACATGCCTGGCAACAGTATTACCTCTGCGCTGGCGAATGAATTTGCCGAAGCGGAATCAGGGCTGCACGTTGCCGCGTTGATGGAACTGGGTCTGATTCTGTTTGTGATCACCTTCATCGTACTGGCGGCGTCTAAGTTCATGATCATGCGCCTTGCGAAGAACGAGGGGGCACGCTAATGGCTACGCTTGAAATGCAAAACACCGCTGCACTAGCGGAATCCCGCCGTAAAATGCAGGCGCGTCGTCGCCTGAAGAACCGCATCGCGCTGACGCTCTCTATGGCGACCATGGCGTTCGGTCTGTTCTGGCTGATCTGGATCCTGATGTCCACGATCACCCGCGGTATTGACGGTATGTCGCTGGCGTTGTTCACCGAAATGACGCCTCCGCCGAATACGGCGGGCGGTGGTCTGGCGAACGCCCTGGCCGGTAGCGGGCTGTTAATTCTGTGGGCGACCGTGTTTGGTACACCGCTTGGTATTATGGCGGGCATCTACCTGGCAGAGTATGGACGTAAGTCCTGGCTGGCTGAGGTCATCCGCTTTATCAACGACATCCTGTTGTCTGCGCCATCAATCGTAGTTGGCCTGTTTGTTTACACCATCGTGGTAGCAAAAATGGAGCACTTCTCCGGCTGGGCGGGCGTTATCGCGCTGGCGCTGCTGCAGGTGCCCATTGTTATTCGTACCACGGAGAACATGCTCAAGCTGGTGCCGGATAGCCTGCGTGAAGCTGCCTATGCACTGGGTACGCCGAAGTGGAAGATGATTTCTGCGATCACCCTGAAGGCGTCTGTCTCGGGCATTATTACAGGGGTTCTGCTGGCTATTGCACGTATCGCAGGTGAAACGGCTCCGCTGCTGTTTACGTCGCTCTCCAACCAGTTCTGGAGCACCGACATGATGCAGCCTATCGCCAACCTGCCGGTCACTATCTTTAAGTTTGCGATGAGCCCGTTTGCTGAGTGGCAGCAACTGGCCTGGGCCGGGGTGCTGATTATTACCCTGTGCGTACTGCTGCTGAACATTCTGGCGCGCGTCATTTTCGCGAAGAAGAAACACGGTTAATTTTTACGGCGTGGCTGATGCGGCGCCGGATGAGGAAGAGATTGAAATGAGTATGGTTGATACTGCCCCGGGTAAGATTCAGGTTCGTGATTTGAACTTCTACTATGGCAAATTCCATGCCCTGAAGAACATCAACCTGGATATTGCTAAAAACCAGGTAACGGCGTTTATCGGGCCGTCAGGCTGTGGTAAATCGACGCTGCTGCGTACATTCAACAAAATGTTTGAACTGTACCCGGAACAGCGTGCGGAAGGCGAAATCCTGCTGGATGGCGACAATATTCTCACTAACACTCAGGATATCGCTCTGCTGCGTGCCAAAGTGGGCATGGTATTCCAGAAGCCGACGCCGTTCCCGATGTCCATCTACGACAACATCGCTTTTGGGGTGCGTCTGTTTGAGAAACTCTCGCGTGCGGATATGGACGAACGTGTGCAGTGGGCGTTGACCAAGGCCGCACTGTGGAACGAAACCAAAGATAAATTACACCAGAGCGGGTACTCTCTCTCCGGTGGTCAGCAGCAGCGTCTGTGTATTGCGCGCGGTATCGCCATTCGTCCGGAAGTGCTTCTGCTTGATGAGCCGTGTTCAGCGCTCGACCCTATTTCTACCGGGCGCATTGAAGAGCTGATCACTGAGCTGAAACAAGATTACACCGTCGTTATCGTAACCCACAACATGCAGCAGGCTGCGCGTTGTTCCGATCACACGGCGTTTATGTACCTGGGCGAGTTGATTGAGTTCAGTAACACGGACGATCTGTTCACCAAGCCCGCGAAGAAACAAACTGAAGATTACATTACTGGCCGCTACGGTTGATATGCCCGGGCATCTGGAGAAATGATGGACAATTTAAACCTTAACAAACATATTTCCGGCCAGTTCAATGCAGAGCTGGAAAGCATCCGTACCCAGGTGATGACCATGGGCGGCATGGTCGAGCAGCAGCTTTCTGATGCGATTACCGCCATGCATAACCAGGACAGTGAGCTGGCGAAGCGCGTCATTGAAGGCGATAAGAACGTCAACATGATGGAAGTGGCGATCGACGAAGCCTGCGTACGTATCATCGCCAAGCGTCAGCCGACCGCTAGCGATCTGCGTCTGGTGATGGCGATTATCAAAACCATCGCCGAGCTGGAACGTATTGGCGACGTGGCGGACAAAATCTGCCGCACCGCGCTGGAGAAATTCTCGCAACAGCATCAACCGCTGCTGGTAAGCCTGGAGTCACTGGGCCGCCACACCGTACAAATGCTGCATGACGTGCTGGATGCGTTTGCGCGTATGGATCTCGACGAAGCGGTACGTATTTATCGCGAAGATAAGAAAGTCGACCAGGAATATGAAGGCATCGTGCGTCAGCTGATGACCTACATGATGGAAGATCCACGTACCATTCCAAGCGTGCTGACCGCGCTGTTCTGCGCCCGTTCCATCGAGCGTATCGGTGACCGCTGCCAGAATATCTGCGAATACATCTTCTACTTCGTGAAGGGACAGGACTTCCGTCATGTGGGCGGCGATGAGCTGGATAAGCTGCTGGCGGGCAAAGATCCTAAAGAGTGATAAAAACGCAGAAAGTAGGCCGGATAAGCGTTAGCGCCATCCGGCAATTGCCCGGTGGCGCAAGCTTACCGGGCCTACAAAAAATTACCGGGTAATATCCCAACCCCGCGCTTTCCACAATTCCGGCAACTGTGCCAGATCGGTAAACGTCGTGACTTTTGGATGATCGATCGGTTTGTTGTGCGGATCGGCGCAGAAATAGAACACTTCCATTCCCGCAGCAATCCCCGCCTGCGCGCCGGCACTGGAATCATCGACCAGAATGCAGTTCTCAACGTTAACGTCCATCGCTTTCGCCGCATGGAACATCAGGGCCGGATCGGGCTTCCAGCGCTGAATATCGTATCCGCTGAACAGTAAATCAGGGAAATGGTGCAACATGCCCAGTTTACCCAGCGAATGCTGCATTTTGCTGACCGGACCGTTGGACACTACGCACATGGGCACCGTCATACTGTCCAGCAGCGCATTAGCGCCAGCGATCACCTCCAGTTCCGTATCGAACAGACGTGCGACCTCAGCGCGGTAGACCGGTTCTAAATCGGCTTTTGCCAGTTCGACACCGTGCTCTTCGTTGATAATGTCGATGATCTCGTACAGCTTTACCCCTTTGAAGCGTTTGAACGTTTCTTCAAGATCGAGCGTAATGCCGAACGCCTGGAACATGCTGACATACGCGCGAGAACAAATCACTTCACTGTCGACAAGGGTACCGTCACAGTCAAAAAATACGGCTTCTATCTGGGACATGTCATTTCCGTTTTAACAAGTTTAACGTTTTCGTAATGCATTATTAGGCAACGCAATCGTTGCCGTATAAGCAAAATCAATGAAAAAAGTTGCTCATAACCCAACCCTATTGTCGCATTTTGGTATAGGATAGCGACGAATTTTCCCTCCTTGTTCGGAAATTGATAATGAGTCAACAACACACAACCCAGGCTTCTGGCCAGGGGATGCTGGAACGCGTGTTCAAACTGCGCGAACATGGCACGACGGCACGGACCGAAGTGATCGCCGGTTTAACCACCTTCCTGACGATGGTTTATATCGTTTTTGTTAACCCGCAAATTCTTGGCGTGGCTGGCATGGATACCAGCGCCGTCTTTGTTACCACCTGTCTTATTGCTGCATTTGGTAGCATCCTGATGGGGCTATTTGCCAACCTGCCGGTCGCACTTGCGCCAGCTATGGGCCTGAACGCATTCTTTGCTTTCGTGGTCGTTGGCGCCATGGGCCTGTCATGGCAGATCGGTATGGGGGCTATCTTCTGGGGTGCGGTAGGTCTGCTGCTGCTGACCATTTTCCGCGTACGTTACTGGATGATAGCCAATATCCCGGTTAGCCTGCGCGTGGGGATCACCAGCGGTATTGGTCTGTTCATCGGCATGATGGGGCTGAAAAACGCCGGCGTTATCGTGGCGAACAAAGACACCCTGGTGTCCATCGGCAACCTGACCTCCCACAGCGTACTGCTCGGCATTCTGG
The DNA here is from genome assembly GCF_030334595.1 of Citrobacter sp. Ce104. NCBI lineage: Bacteria > Pseudomonadati > Pseudomonadota > Gammaproteobacteria > Enterobacterales > Enterobacteriaceae > Citrobacter > Citrobacter sp. Ce104. Next base: position 415,352 of record NZ_JAOWDP010000062.1, on the reverse strand, counting down.
GCTTCTTTATCATCGCGATTCTGGCGTCACGTAATATTCATGCGGCGGTGCTGATCTCCATCATTGTGACCACGCTGCTGGGCTGGATGCTGGGCGATGTTCATTACAACGGAATCGTCTCCGCGCCGCCGAGCGTAATGTCTGTTATCGGACATGTTGATCTGGCTGGTTCGTTTAACATTGGCCTGGCGGGTGTAATTTTCTCGTTCATGCTGGTCAACCTGTTCGACTCCTCCGGTACGTTGATTGGCGTCACGGATAAAGCTGGTCTGGCGGATGCGAAGGGCAAGTTCCCGCGCATGAAGCAAGCGCTGTATGTGGATAGCGTGTCGTCTGTTACCGGCGCGTTTATCGGGACGTCTTCCGTTACCGCGTATATTGAGTCTTCTTCCGGGGTTTCAGTCGGCGGACGTACTGGCCTGACAGCGGTAGTTGTTGGCTTGCTGTTCCTGCTGGTTATCTTCCTGTCGCCGCTGGCGGGAATGGTGCCGGGCTATGCGGCCGCAGGTGCGCTGATTTATGTTGGTGTGCTGATGACATCAAGCCTGTCGCGCGTGAAGTGGGATGACCTGACAGAAGCGGTTCCGGCGTTTATTACCGCCGTGATGATGCCGTTTAGCTTCTCGATTACCGAAGGTATCGCGCTGGGCTTTATTTCCTACTGTGTGATGAAAATCGGTACCGGACGTTTCCGCGATCTCAGCCCGTGCGTCATTGTTGTCGCGCTGCTGTTTGTGCTGAAGATTGTGTTTATCGACGCGCATTAATGTACACATGCTTCAGTCTTATGATTTAAGGCTGAAGCATAATTTTTTATCACTCATCTCCTGTCAGACCTGCAAATTATCTCTCTTCAATCAAAAGTCTTAAGTGATTTATTCACCGTCCTTCATTGTGATTTGCTAGCCGTGAACTGTTGCTTCATCTGGTGAATTATCTGTTAATAAATTGAAATGTTTTCATTTTGATTTTTTTGAAATATCAAAAATAGCCTTAATAAATGCAGGGGCTATTTCAACTTTCGCACAGGCTTTTTTCGTTACTGTTTCTTATCTCTATTAAAAGGAGTTTAGAAATGAAGAAGACTGTCATTGCGACGTTCTGCGTCTCCCTGTTTTTTCCGTTATTCGCGTATTCGGCTACCAGCGTAACGCTGGATGGTCATTCATTGACACTGGATGATGCCTGGGCCATCGCTCAAGGAGAAAAACAAGTCGACATCGCTTCAACTGCAATGGATCGCGTCGATAAAGCGAACAAACTTTTGATGATTGCTGCCGGTAAAGGGGTTCCTGTTTACGGGCTGACGGTAGGTGTCGGTCTCAACAAAGATAAATCATTGTTCGATGCGCATGGAAAATTGACGCCGGAAGTTATTCAGGCCTCACGTGAATTTAATATCAACGCTCTGCATGCACACGCAGCAGGTGTTGGGCCCGATATGCCGGATGAATTGGTTCGTCTGGCGATGGTGATCCGCCTTAATACGATGTTGACGGGAAATACAGGAGCCCAACCGCAGGTAGCCAAACTGTATCAGCAGTTCCTCAATAAGCATATTACTCCCGTCGTGCCCTCGCGCGGTTCCGTTGGTGAAGCTGATATAACGCTTGCATCACATATTGGCGACGTAATGATTGGTGAGTGGCGTGTTCGTGTGAAAGGCGTCGAGATGGATTCAGCGAAAGCCCTGAAACAGGCGGGCATTGAAAAGCTGGAACCGCTTGGTAAAGATGCTCTCTCAATTCTCTCTTCAAATGCGATATCAACAGCCTACTCCGCTCAGGCCTTACTGGAATCCCGCCAGATCATAAACGTTACACCTGTGGTCTATGGTTTATCTCTGGAGGCGCTTAATGGCAATGTTGCCCCATTCTTGTACCAAAGCTTAAGTGTGCGGCCTTTCCCTGGAATTCAGGATACTGCCGGAAGTATTCGTAATGTACTAACCGGTTCTTATCTTTGGCAGCATCAGGATGGACGACCTTTACAAGATCCGCTCTCTTTCCGTACGACAGTATTTGTTCTTAATGAAGCACGTCGCGAGTGGAATGAAGCCTGGCAAATGCTGGAAATTCAGATGAACAGCTCTGATGACAATCCGGCGGTGATCGTAAATGCCGATCGTTCGTTGGCGGAAAATAGCCAGGTTGAGCAGTACTTCGTGAGCGAAAAAGAGGCCAATGGCGAAACCCTCAGCGGCGCGATTTTCCCAACCTCTAATTTTGAACCTCTGCCTCTGGCGCTGGCAATTCAGAATCTGTCTTTAGCGATGGGGCATTTGGCGCATAACAGCGTACAGCGCACTTTGCATTTATCTGACGAGCATTTCACTGGATTGAGTCGCTTCCTTGCTTCTGACACCAATCAACAAGGACATGCTTTTGGGGCAATTCAGAAGCCACAGGTTGCGCTACTGGCTGATATTCGCGACCTGGTTAATCCGGTATCCCTTGATGGCCAACCGATGGCGGGCACGATTGAAGATACCTATACCAATAATCTCCGGGCGTCCAAACGCTTGAATCAGATCGCTGATGATATGCGTAGCATTTATGGTCTGGAATTGTTGCATGCCAGCCAGGCTATCGATCTAAGAAAACAAAAAAATCCTGACCTGAAGTTGGGAGAGATGACAGGCAAACTTTTTGCCGCTTATCGGGAAAAAGTACCGTTTGTTTCGCAGGATCGGATTTTCAGCGACAACATTGCAGATTCCTCTGCATTAGTCGCATCGTTTCCTGCCGGGACCCTGGTTAATACGCAAGCAGGGAGCAAATGACGAAAATGAAAAAAACCGTTAATGCATCGCGGCGGGCCTTTTTAACGAAAAGCACCATTCTGGCGACGGGAGGTGCGCTGACGGCGCTGGCGGGGAGTGCGCGAGCACAGCTGAGCAGCTGTCAGGCAACGGCGGTTCGTTACCATAAAATTTACGATGTGATTGTGGTGGGAAGTGGTTTTGCTGGGTTAGCTGCTGCGCTCGAAGCGGCCCAGGCAGGCCGCAGTGTACTGGTGATCGATAAAATGCCGGTTTTTGGCGGTAACTCTGCGATTAACGGTGGTGCCGTTGCGGTTGCGGGTTCTCCGTTGCAGGAAAAAGAGGGGATAGTTGACTCTCCTGAGCTGATGTTTAAAGACATGCTTAAAGCCGGGCGGGGGCTTAATGATAAAGATCAACTGAAAATTTTGGTCAGTAATACCATGGCTGCCTATGAGTTTACCCTGCAACATGGCGTGAAATATAAACCGTTTGTCCAGCATTTTGGCGGTCACTCGGTTCCCCGTACGCTGCAAACTGTCGAGAGCTCAGGGGCTGGTATCACCCGGCCCCTGAAAGAGTCTGCTGCAAAAATGGGGGTTGTTTTTCGTTCACGATGCAAGCTGGAATCTTTCCGACTAAACGGCGAGGGGCGAGTGGTTGGTCTGACTGTTCGTGATGGGTATCGTTTCCCTGATGAACAGACGGGTCAGATAAGGCACTACGGCGCACGATACGGCGTGGTGATGTGTTCTGGCGGTTTTTCTAACGATTTACGTTTTCGTAAAATGCAAAACCCCATGCTGGATGAGCGTGTCGACTCCACAAACCATCCTGGTGCGACGTCGGAATGTCTGGTGCAAATGCTACGTATTGGCGCAACACCAGTACAACTTGACCTTATTCAGCTAGGCCCCTGGTCTTCACCAGACGAACGCGGATTTGGTTACGTATCGCAGTTCAATACTATCTCCGGTTTTCCTAATGGAATCATGGTTAACCCACGTACTGGCCATCGCTTCACAAACGAACTTGCCGATCGTAAAGAGCGTGAAGAAGGGATTTTGGCACAAGTCGATGAAAAGGGAGATCCACTTTATCCCATCTGTTTTACCACCCTGGAAGGCGCAAAACAGGCACAAAGCCTGGGGCATGCCCTGCACTATGGCGTGGCCTGGCAATTTGACTCCCTGGAGTTGTTGGCTGCGCATTTCGGTATACCTTACGACGTGCTGACAGAAGAAGTAGATACCTACAATGCCGCCGTAGCCCGTAAGGGGGGCGATCGCATGAAGAAAGATGTGAGTCGTGCAGTTCCACTGGATAAAGGACCATTTGTCGCCGTACGTGTGTGGCCAAAAGTGCACTACATCATGGGTGGAGTACAGATAAATATGCGGACAGAGGTACTTAACGCTGCTGATAGTAAGCCGATCCCAGGTCTGTATGCTGCCGGAGAAGCAACTGCAGGTTCACATGGTGGAAGTCGTCTTGGTAGTTGTGCTGTGGCTGATTGTCTGGTTTTTGGTCGGATTGCAGGCGCCAGCGTTGCTTCTTCGAGCGCAGTGGGTGATGTATTTGATGTTGAGGGAATTTAACATGGCAAAGTTATGGATAGCCCTGTTGCTGCTTATTGGTGGTTTTTCCCAGGTTACAGCTGCGGCGGATGATGAGGCTGCTTTTCATCAGCAACTGAACACAATGACCGTTAAGCCTTATCACCATTCGCTGGAGGCAACCGGACGAGATACATCATGTCAGTTGTGCCATGGCGCCAGTACGCCAGTTGCGGCACCCAATGATAAGTCGTGCCTTAGTTGTCACGGTTCACGCGATCAGGTTGCCGAATTAACGCAACCTAATCCACAAGATAAAAATGCTGAGCCTAACCCGCATGACTCAATGCATTACGGAAAAGATGTTCCTTGTACTGCTTGTCATAACGAGCATAAACCCTCGGTAATTTATTGTAATAATTGCCATCTATTTAAATATCCGGATATGAAGCCATGAGGGAAATCATGCGCGGATTCTTAATAAGAGGCTTCTTTTTTCTACTGTCAGGGGGGATGCCGCTGTCGGGATTTTCTGCGCCAATTCCGACACAACAACTCAATCAACCTTGTCTGGCATGTCACGCAGACGGAGATATCCAGGGCATATCGACGGATAAAGTGCAGGATAATTTATTCGTTTCACCAGATAAGTATCACGATAGCGTGCATGGCGAGGTGCCATGTATCGCTTGTCATCAGAGTAAACCCGGAAGCGAGGGATTTTCAGTTACCCCTCATGTTTTAAAAGCAGGAGCAGAGAAGAGTTGTGAAAGCTGTCATGGCGTAGTCATGCGCGATACGGTACATGCCGTACAGCAGAGTGTGCATAGTGAAAAGATTGCCAATGGCGAGTTCACCTGTACCTCGTGCCATAACGCACACACCATGACTGCTGGAGAACTAAATCATCCGGGTAAACAACGGGTTGCTGACGACAATTTAATGTGTACGAACTGTCATTCGCGGGCGGGGGTCTTTACGCAGTTGTCAGGGGGAAAAACCTCAACTACTCAGAATCTGGCGCACTCGGCGCTCCCTTATGCTTCTGAGCATCTCAACAGTTTACGCTGCATTGATTGTCATGCTGATATAGCCGATACCACCCTGCATCGAATTCTGCCTGCCTCGCAAGCTGTCAGTTGTGAACAGTGTCATGGAGATAGCGCGTTGCTGACGAGCCGACTGAAAACGTTCGCGCCGGATGAAAATGCACTGGCTGGAAGTCTTTTAGGGAAAGGGCTCTTTGATGAAAGTGTGCTGAGGGAAAAACTCGCGACGGTATCAACGTTACCACCGGTCGTTCGCCAGGTTGATGGTGCTTTGTTTACCAATACCTACATGATTGGTAATAATGGCAGTGGGCAGGCGGATAGTCTGGTGGCCTGGGGATTGGGCGGCCTTGTCGCTTTGTTAATCTGCCATGGTTTGGGACGAATCATCTTGTCTCACCGCGCTATCGATATGTCGATGGATAAACATTATCTTTATACGCTTCCTGTCCGTTGCTGGCACTGGCTGAATGCGCTCTGCTTTACTGCACTGATCGTTAGTGGTTTTGCACTACACTGGGTAAGTGCGCAATTCTCACTTTGGGTCGATGTGCATAATATTGCTGGTGTATCGTTATGTATTATTTGGCTGGGCTTCATCCTGGTGGCGATATGCGGTAACGGGCATCATTATCGAGTAAGCTGGCAAGGTTTTATGGGGCGGTTTACCCGGCAGACACGTTATTATCTATACGGTATTTTTCGTGGCGAATCCCATCCAGAGCAAGCATCGCCAGAGGCTAAATTCAATATCCTCCAACAACTTGGCTATATTGGCGTGATGTTTTTGTTGTTGCCGTCGTTGATAGTGACCGGATTATTCATGATGTATTCTGATCTTACTCCCGAAACGCTATTTTCGTTGCCGGGTAAGCAGGTTGTGGCCTGGCTCCATTATGGTCTGGCTGTGGTTATGATAGCCTTTATCATCGTGCATCTTTATTTATGCAGTACAGGAGATAAGCCAGGATCACTAATTAAAGGTATGATTGACGGTTTCCATCGTTCCAAAAAACTGTAGTAATGAAAATTCTCCCCTTTCCCATACCAGGGGAAGGGGATTAATCTTTAACAACTATGCCCAGCTTTTTTATTTTGCTGTAGAGGGTGTTACTGTTGACACCGAGTAGTTCTGCGGCCCCATCTTTACCTGATATTCTTCCCCCTGTCTGTTTTAATGCCTTTTGAATGTGCTGGCGTATAGCCTCATCAAGCGTGCTGATTGACAAAGTATTCCTCTCTCGGGGGATAATAATATTCAATTCATTAGCTGGGCAACGGAAGAACGCATTCTCTAATAATCCAATTAATTCTGTGATGTTGCCCGGCCAGTTATATTGCAATAATAATCGTAGAGCATCATCCCCTAACACTGGTAGAGTATGGTATTTATGTTGACCTGATAATTTCCTTAAATAATGTGTTAACAACAGAGGGATGTCATCATGGCGATACCGTAGGGGCGGTAAGGTGATTATCTGGCAGAGAATGTTAGCATACCGTTGATTTGTCAGATGGCCTTTAGATATATCGTAGATACCGGAGTTTTGTACCATTGAAAATGGTTGTGTTTGCGTAGCAATAATCTGCAACTGGCAATACTCGCGATAGCTTGCATGGAGTGCGAGTAGAAAAGTTTGCCAGCGCTCGGGAAATGACTTTATTTCTTTTACTAGTAAAGAACCTTGATGTAATATCAAAAACATAGCCATATTAGGTGTTTTATTCAAGTCTATGTTTATTGTTCTATCTACAACCCCACTTCTCATAATAACCAACTGGCCTTGAGGTGTTATCAATCCATAATAACCACTACGGTTGGTTTTTCGTTGTTGAAGTTCTGAGGCTAGTGTTGTTTTTCCTACACCTTCCTCGCCCAGTAGTAAAATAGGTTGCTCACTATTTGCTAATTTATCCAGCGACCTATATAACTGATACAGATGGGAATTGGTTTGACTGATGATAAATTTTTCATTCTCTTCTGGGACAGGAAGTTCTGATAGTGGAACTGGAGTATTATTCACTAAAAGATTTTGTCGTGACAAGGCAATAAAAGCCAGTAATGAGAGCTCTCCTCTCACAGATTCAAATAATTCAGCATGTTGAGGTGTAAAGGCATTTGCATGGTGGCTAAATATACCCATTGCACCAAGTCGTAAACCATCCAAATGCATGCGCATCAGGATAAGCGATTTGATATTACGAAAGCAGGTACTAACCACATATTCAGTCAACGGGCATTGGCTCAGATTGTCGATAACCTGAGTAGAAAAATTATCTGAGTGATTGAATTGTCGGGCAATGTTTTCAGGAATGGGGATGACATCCCTTTTCAATCGTGCCGTTTTATGCGTCGCCAATGCTAAAAACTGGATGCAACGAATATCACTACGGTAGTAGTTAAAGAAAATACCGTCGCAAACTATTGAATCTGGTATCGATTGTAGGCAAGCATACATGGATTTCTCCAATTGTGTACTGCTACATAAAGCGGTCCTGAGATGTGAAAATGTCCTGTCCATGGCATATCCATTGTTCACGGTAGACAAAATGTCGGGAAAATATTAGAAATATTTATTGGTATAATTGCAACTGCAATGTCTGGTAACACTATGCCACAATAGTGAAGGAGAAAAAATAGACAAAAGTGAGTTATTGGATTGGTTTACGGAAATAAGAAAATAATCCAGAAGCATAGACACTTACTGGATTATTTAAGAGTACGAAGCAAATTTTCTTTTACGCTTTCACGCGCTGAATGTAGTCACCAAATGCGGTCAGCTGACCGGTCAGATGGTCCAGCGTACTTTGGTCGATCACTTCGCCCGTCTGCGGGTCAACTTTGTTCTGAATGACGCCGCCCATAAATTCAGGCTTGTTCATAACCATGGCGTCAAGGAACACCAGGATCTGACGCAGATGGTACTGGCAGCGCGCGCCGCCAATGGCGCCCATGGAGCTGGTCTGAATCAGCACTGGTTTGCCCGATAACGGCTGATCCGGCAGACGAGACAGCCAGTCGATAGCGTTCTTCAGTCCGCCGGGTACTGAATAGTTATATTCCGGCGTCACGATGACAACACCGTCAGCCTTCCTGATTTGCTCTGCCAGCGCTTCTACGCTTGCCGGAAAACCTTCTTCCTGCTGGAGATCGGCATCGTACAGTGGGATATCACCAATCGATGGTAACGCGTTCACTTCCATGCCCGCTGGAGCAATCTTAGGCAGCGTACGGGCAACCATTCCATTAAACGAACCTTTGCGCAGACTTCCCAGTAACGTAACAACATTCAATGTTTCAGACATGGTAACTCCTGTTTCATCATGAAGGTTAAATCAGCTAAGCGTATAGCTCTTCGCTGCGCATAATTGAGAGAATCGAATCAGACGACCTGTAGGCTCATTGGCGCGAGTCTGGATATCCGGCAAACTTTTCCAGTCCTGTTTACCATCAAACTCCCAAACCTTGAGTTTTTCAATGGTTGGCGTAACCGCAACCGACCACACCAGCACATCTTCCGCATCGCAAATGGCTTCAACCTGCGCAACGTGGGCACATTTCAGACGTCCTGCACCGGGTAAAAGCTGGAGTTCGCGCGGGTCGTCATTGCACACATCGCCGGTGAGTTTGAGTACGCTCTGGCGCAACGTAATGAGCTGCGCGCGTGCTTCGTTGGGGTCGTTTTGATTGTTGATCCACAGATTTTCGTTGCTGGAGAAGCGCCAGGTTTCCGCTGAATTCGGATTGTGAAAGCCGCGGGTAGCCCGCTGAAGCTCCAAATCCAGGCCGCACGTTCCTTCCGTCGTTAGCGCAACGCCGACGATATTCCCGGCATAAGAAATCGAAAACCCCGGCAGGTTCGTATCGCGAAAAACGGGTTTTCCTTTGGCCTGAGTAACAATCTCGGGCAGCGTGCTGGTGCCGTAAAGCATAAACATCAGTTCGGCGAGAAGACTTCGGGAAGCCAGGAAACGTGTTCGGCGATGAACGGGTAGATCTCTTGCTTCGATATGACATGGAGAAGGGAGGCGAGCTGAAACCAGGTGTCCCTCCGTAAGAATCCCTCTGGCAAAATGTGTCGCCATTTGTCGCTCCGTGAGTAATGGTCCGTGATAATTACCAGAGTAACATTTACGCGCTTTCCAGGCAGGCTTTGCTGCCCAAAAAGTAAGCTGAAATGGAATACATTACGCGATATTTACATTTCTGTTGCCAGAATAGTCGATTCAGCAACAAAGTGGCGGCGGATCGTCAGGACATATCGCGATAAAGCGCCTTGATCGTGTCTTTCAACCAGACGATCTTAGGATTATGACTGTTACGTTTATGCCAAAGAAGGGTGAAGGGTACGCGCATTTTTTCCAACTGCGCGGCATCAAAAGGCATTGGGCGCGCCACCAGCGGAAGCTGGTGGAGTTGGTTATAACGCTGGCAATAAACCGGAGCTGTGGCTATCAGCGCGTGTTCCGGCTGGGCGGCCATGAACAGCGATTGCTCAAAACCGGGCAGACATAACGCGATATTGCGCGCGCGCCCCATCTCTTGCAGGACTTCATCCAACGCCCAGGTATCGCTTTGCTCCCAGCTAATGCTGATGTGCGGATAGCGCAGAAAAGTGTCCAGATTCCACTCTTCCTGCAGTGCGGGATGATCTTCACGTAGCCAGACGCAGGGCAGATCGGAAAACAGCACTTCATGGTCGATCGACAGCGGCAATAAACTTAACAGCTCACGCGAGCGTGGATGGCTTTCACGCCCGGTAAAGCCGATATCCACTTCGCCGCGAATAATCGCATCCAGCGAATCATAGTCCCAGTTGCGAATTTTGATCGTCGCCTGAGGATAACGCTGATAAATCTGCCTGGAAAGCGCGTTGAACATGATCATCACCAGCGGCGTTTCGGCCACCAGATCAAACTTCAACCCGCGCGGCGCTTCATGATGTGGCTTATCCAGCAACTGGTTGCTCATCTGCATCCACTCTGCCAGGTTCTGTTCCATGCTGACCATCAGCGGCGTTGGCGTTAGCCCCAGCGGGGTGTTTACAAACAGCGGATCGTCAAACCAGGCCCTTAACTTCGACAACGATTTACTCACCGCCGACGGCGTGACGTTCATCCGTTTGGCGGTTTTGGTGACGCTGCGCTCCTGCATCAACAGCTGCAGGCAGAGTAATAAATTAAGATCGAGACTGCTGAGCGATTTCTTCATGAGTTGGCGCGGACCGGTTAGGTGCAACAGTGATAATCAGCATGATACTCACTATGCTACAGCCAATCAGAATCCCGATCAGCATATTCAACGCATCAAGGCCGAGCACCGCCGCCAGCCAAATCCACAGCGAGGAACCGCAAACCTGCGCAATACCTAACGCCGAGCTGGCAACGCCCGCGCGCAGCGAGAACGGACCCAGTGCCTGGCTCATGGCGACACCAAAACCAACCGAGAACCCCGCGCAGATTAAAGTCAGCCCAAACAGCGTTACTGCGTGTGAGGCGGCAAGGGTTAACACCACACCTGCACACAGAAACAGCACCTGCGAGGTCAACATCAGAACGCGAGGCTTAAATACGCTCAGAGCGAATGGTGTGGAGAAAGAGACCGCCATGCTGATGCCTGCGGTCATGGCCATGGTGGTGGCGTACTCGCCGCGGTCGAAGCCCATCACTTCCATCAACAGCACTGGGGAGGTATTCACGAAGGTCAGGATCACCGACACGCTGAGGGTGGTAATAGCCAGGCGGCTTAAGAAAAAGCGGTTAACCAGAGATTCGGACAGATGATTCTTTTCCGCAGAGGCCGGGAGCATCGCTGGGCGCGATTCTCGCAGGACAAACACCGACAGCAGGCAAACAGCCACCCCCATACCGATCATCGTGTAGAACAGGCTCTGCCACGGGTATTTGAGCATGATCAGATGCCCCATCACTGGAGCCAACACCGGCACAATACAGGTAATTCCGTTCAACAGCGACAGTACCTTCGCCCGGCGGCGATCGTCGAGCGTATCGCGCAGAATAGCGAAGGCCACCACATAGCAGCAACCTGCGCCTGTGCCCTGAATAAAGCGGCCAATAAGAAACGGCGTACCGCTTTCGGCGAATGAACACAGCGCAGAGGCGAAAATAAAGATGAGGGCGCCGACAATAGCGACGGGTTTGCGTCCTGACCGATCGGCAATTTTTCCCGCGAACAGCATCGCCGTCGCCATTCCCGCCAGATAAACCGAAAACGCGATATGCAGTTGCGCCTCGCTGGCCTGTAAATCGGCAGCAATACGGGGCAGCCCTACCAGATACATATCAATACCGGCGGGATAAAGTAACACCAGGGCGAAACTGCAGATTAGAAAGCGTGTCATAGCGACCTCATGAGGAATGTGGCGCTAAGCATACGGTGATAGAGTCAACTGCACGAGTTGCCATTTGGACAACAGTGATTTCCCCATGGGAAATTATTGTTGCCGGATGGCTGCGTAGGCCCGGCAAGCATCGCGCCACCGGGCAACACAACGTTACTTACCAATACAGAAACTGGAGAAAATCCGTCCAAGCAGATCGTCGGAGGTAAATTCCCCGGTGATCTCACTGAGGTTCTGCTGCGCCAGACGTAGCTCCTCTGCCAGCAGTTCTCCGGCCCATGCTCCGAGCAGTTGGGCTTTGCCTTGTTCAAGATGTTCCGCCGCTTCTGCCAGCGCCTGCAGGTGACGACGACGCGCCAGAAAGCCGCCTTCCATATTGGTTTCAAAGCCCATGCTCTGCTTGAGATGATTACGCAGCACGTCAACGCCTTCCCCGGTACGCGCGGAGAGGCGAACCAGTGAGTGGCCATTTACTTCGCTAAGGCCCAGCGTCTCACCGGTAATATCCGCTTTGTTACGCACTACGGTAATCGGCAGTTTAGCTGGCAGACGGGCAATAAAGTCTGGCCAGATGTCAGCCGGATCCACGGCGTCGGTGGTGGTGCCATCAACCATAAACAGTACGCGGTCGGCCTGTTCGATTTCCTGCCACGCACGTTCGATACCAATGCGTTCAACTTCATCGCTGGCATCACGCAGACCGGCTGTGTCGATGATATGCAGCGGCATCCCGTCGATATGGATATGCTCACGCAGCACATCGCGGGTTGTCCCGGCGATGTCGGTGACAATGGCTGCCTCACGGCCAGCCAGGGCGTTTAACAGGCTTGATTTCCCGGCGTTAGGACGCCCGGCAATCACCACCTTCATCCCTTCGCGCAGCAGACTGCCCTGACGCGCTTCGGCACGAACGGCATCAAGATCGCTGATAACGCTGTTGAGCTGCGCTTCAATCTTGCCGTCAGACAGGAAGTCGATTTCTTCATCCGGAAAGTCGATCGCCGCTTCCACATAGATGCGCAGGTGAGTGAGCGCTTCCACAAGATGATTTACCCGTGCGGAAAATGCGCCCTGCAACGAGTTTAGCGCCGAGCGAGCCGCTTGCTCTGAGCTGGCATCGATCAGGTCGGCAATCGCCTCTGCCTGGGCTAAATCGAGCTTATCATTGATAAATGCGCGCTCGGAGAATTCACCTGGTCTGGCAATGCGCAGCCCGGGAATAGTCAGAATACGTTTGAGCAGCAGATCAAGAATCACCGGACCGCCGTGGCCCTGAAGCTCTAAAACGTCTTCGCCAGTAAAGGAGTTCGGGCCGGGGAACCACAGGGCAATCCCCTGATCCAGCGCGCTGCCATCCGCGTCTTTAAACGGCAGATAGTCGGCATAACGCGGTTTTGGCAGTTTCCCCAGTACGGTTTCTGCGACTTCACGTGCCTTCAGGCCGGAGATACGCAGGATACCCACGCCACCACGTCCCGGAGGGGTGGCCTGAGCGACGATGGTGTCGTTATGGCTCATGGTTTGTCTCTTCTTAATACAATAAAAAAGGCGGTCTAAAATGACCGCCCTTTACTTTATGTTCCGTTTGCCGGATGGCGGCTTCGCCTAATCCGGCCTACACCGAATCAGGAGTTTTTCTTCTCGCGGCTATGCAGCCCACGCTTCTCCAGACCACGGTAAATCAGCTGTTGCTGAATAATGGTTACCAGGTTGCTGACGATATAGTACAGCACCAGACCTGACGGGAACCACAGGAAGAACACGGTGAAGATGACCGGCATAAAGGTCATGATCTTCTGCTGCATCGGGTCGGTCACGGTGGTCGGAGACATCTTCTGAATGAAGAACATCGTCACGCCCATCAGGATCGGCAGGATGTAGTACGGGTCCTGTGCAGACAGGTCATGGATCCACAGAGCGAACGGCGCATGACGCAGTTCAATGGAGCCCATCAGCATGTAGTACAACGCCAGGAAGATTGGCATCTGGATGATCAGCGGGAAGCAGCCGCCCAGCGGGTTAACCTTCTCAGCTTTGTACAGGGCCATCATTTCCTGGCTCTGACGCTGTTTGTCATCGCCCAGACGCTCACGCATAGCCTGAATCTTAGGCTGCAGCATACGCATCTTCGCCATGGAGGTGTACTGCGCTTTGGTCAGCGGGTACATGATGCCACGAACGATAAAGGTGATAACGATGATGGAGAAGCCCCAGTTACCCAGGAAGCTATGGATCCACTTCAGCAGTTTAAACAGCGGCTGAGAGATGAACCACAGCCAGCCGTAATCCACGGTCAGATCCAGGTGCGGTGCAACGGCCGCCATTTTATCCTGAATTTCCGGGCCGACCCACAGGGTGCTGGTCATCGCGCCAGTCTGACCAGGCTGAACCAGTACCGGCTGTGATTTATAGCCGATAGCGGCAATGCCGTTACCCAGATTAGCGGTGTAGAAATTGTTGGTACCGTCGTTACGCGGAACCCATGCCGTTGCGAAATACTGTTGCAACATTGCGACCCAGCCGTCTTTAGCGTTGACGTTCAGGTTTTCGTTTTCAGCAATGGTGTCGAATTTGTATTTCTCATACTTCTCATCCGGCGTGGAGTACGCCGCGCCACGGAAAGTGTGCAGCGCAAAGTTGCTGCTCCCGGTGTCGCGATGAGATGGCAGATTGATGGATTGCTTCAGCTGACCAAAGGTGGAGACTTCCAGCGGTTTTTCGCCGGCGTTCTGCACGCTGTAGTTAACGTTGACAGCATATTCACCACGCTTGAGGACAAACGTTTTAGTGAATGTGTTACCCGCTGCGTCAGTATAGGTCATCGGGATCTGCAGTTCGTTCTGACCGTCAGCCAGTACAAACGCGTCTTTTTCGACGTTGTACAGCGGACGCGGGCCGTTAGCCGGGTTATCCGGGCCGTCACGACCTGTCAGGCCACTCTGTGCCTGGTAGATGAACTGTGGCGTGGTTTCCAGTAACTGGAACGGTTCGGTAGAACCGAGTTCTTTCGGGTAAGCTGGCAGTGAAGCCTGTTCCACATCACCACCACGGGTGTTGATGGTCAGATCAAGCACGTCAGTTTTAACCGTAATCAGTTTCCCCTGGCCACTGGCCGGTACGCCCTGGTCTGCGGCGCTACCCGCTGCGGTGGTCGTTGTCTGCGTGGTCTGTTGGGCCTGAGGTTGCGGGTTTTTATCCTGCTCCCAGGCTTGCCAGATCATGAAAGACACGAACAGCAAAGCGATGACTAAAAGATTGCGTTGCGAATCCATCGTTAGTGTTCTCTGGTATCAAATGGTCCGGGCGGGACGGGATCGTCACCACCAGGGTGTAAAGGGTGGCATTTTAATACGCGTTTCACCGTCAACCAACTGCCTTTTATCACTCCAAACCTGCGCAATGCCTCAATTCCGTAGCTCGAACAGGTTGGAGTGAAACGGCAATGCGGCCCAAGCAGCGGACTGATCAGGCGTTGATAGACCCGAATGAGGGCTATCAGGACCCGCGAGCCAGGCGACAATGGCGACGCCATAATTTTTCCAACGCTTCCGAGAGAGCACGGTTATCGAGGTCAGCAACCCCTTTTTTCGCCACCACCACGAAATCCATTGCTGGAAGCTCGTGCTGACGTAAACGGAAGCTTTCACGCGTCAGACGTTTAATCCGATTGCGTTCATGCGCACGCTTAACATTTTTCTTGGCGACTGTGAGACCGATACGGGGATGCCCCAGCGAATTCAGGCGGCCGAGGATGGTGATTTGCGGCGTGCCAGCCCGTTGTGGCTGCTGGAAGACGAATGTGAAATGAGTGGGAGTTAACAAACGTAACTCCCTGGGAAATGCGAGCTTAACCACTCAGGGGCTAGCTTTTATTACTTAGAAACGGTCAGACGAGAACGGCCTTTAGCACGACGACGTGCCAGAACCTGACGACCATTTTTATTAGCCATACGAGCACGGAAGCCGTGAGAACGGTTGCGCTTCAGTACAGACGGTTGAAAAGTGCGTTTCATGGCGATTTCTACCTAAACTTGAATAAATTCACTGACTTTTGCGTATACCCGAACGAGTTTCGAACGACTTACGCCACAGTGTGGGTGATTAAAGAGGCCGGATTGTAATAATTGTACACTCCGGAGTCAATTCTCTTTCCTTATTTCCCGCTTTTTTCCGCACGGTTTCGCGTAAAAAACAGGCAGCGTTGACGCCGTAAGGCGACCGTTACTCGCTGGGGGTAAGAATTATACGGGCTGGTGGATAAAGCGCAAGGATCGCACGGGATCTTTATTAGATCGTTTAAGCAGTAAAGCATCTTTACTCATTAATTTTTTCAATATGCGCGCTAAAACCTGCAGCACTTCTCCAGGATCGTTTACACTTAGCCGATTCTGGATCATCCTGTGGATAAATCGGGAAGAATCTGTGAGAAACAGAAGATCTCTTTCTCAGTTTACGCTATGATCCGCGGTCCCGATCGTTTCAATGGATCCTGATCGGGGAAAAATTGCAGATAGCAATTCGCACGTCACCCTTTGCATAGGGTCTTGTCGATGTGCGTCAACAATCATGAATGTTTCAGCCTTTGTCATTTATCGACTTTTGTTCGAGTGGAGTCCGCCGTGTCACTTTCGCTTTGGCAGCAGTGTCTTGCCCGATTGCAGGATGAGTTACCAGCCACAGAGTTCAGTATGTGGATACGCCCGTTGCAGGCGGAACTGAGCGATAACACGCTGGCTTTGTATGCGCCAAACCGTTTCGTGCTCGATTGGGTAAGGGATAAATACCTTAATAATATTAATGGATTACTCAATAACTTCTGTGGAGCGGATGCCCCACAGCTGCGCTTTGAAGTCGGTACTAAACCCGTCACGCAAACGCTGAAGACGCCGGTGAACAACGTTGTTGCGCCCGCTTACGTAGCGCAGCAAGTGCAACCGCAACGCGCCGCTCCGGCAGCGCGCCCAGGCTGGGATAACGTCCCGGCCCCGGCAGAACCTACCTATCGTTCTAACGTCAACGTCAAACACACGTTTGATAACTTCGTTGAAGGTAAATCTAACCAACTGGCGCGCGCGGCGGCACGTCAGGTGGCGGACAATCCTGGCGGCGCCTACAATCCGTTATTCCTTTATGGCGGTACGGGTCTGGGTAAAACTCACCTGCTGCACGCTGTCGGTAACGGCATAATGGCGCGTAAGCCAAACGCGAAAGTGGTGTATATGCACTCCGAGCGTTTTGTGCAGGACATGGTTAAAGCCCTGCAAAACAACGCGATCGAAGAGTTTAAACGCTACTACCGCTCCGTTGACGCGCTGCTGATTGACGATATCCAGTTCTTCGCGAATAAAGAACGATCGCAGGAAGAGTTTTTCCACACCTTTAACGCCCTGCTGGAAGGCAATCAGCAGATCATCCTGACCTCGGATCGCTATCCGAAGGAGATCAACGGCGTTGAAGATCGTCTGAAATCCCGCTTCGGCTGGGGACTGACTGTGGCGATCGAACCACCTGAGCTGGAAACGCGCGTCGCGATCCTGATGAAAAAAGCCGACGAAAACGACATTCGTCTGCCCGGGGAAGTGGCGTTCTTTATTGCCAAACGTCTACGCTCTAACGTGCGTGAACTGGAAGGCGCATTGAACCGCGTGATCGCCAACGCCAATTTTACCGGCCGGGCGATTACTATCGATTTCGTGCGTGAAGCGCTGCGCGATCTGCTGGCTTTGCAGGAAAAACTGGTCACCATCGACAATATTCAGAAGACGGTGGCGGAGTATTACAAAATCAAAATTGCGGATCTGCTTTCTAAGCGTCGATCTCGCTCGGTAGCTCGTCCGCGCCAGATGGCGATGGCGCTGGCAAAAGAGCTCACTAACCACAGTCTGCCGGAAATTGGCGACGCGTTTGGTGGGCGTGACCATACTACCGTGCTTCATGCCTGCCGCAAGATTGAGCAGTTGCGTGAAGAAAGCCATGATATTAAAGAAGATTTCTCCAATTTAATCAGAACATTATCTTCGTGACGCTATGAAATTTACCGTTGAACGTGAACATTTATTAAAACCGCTTCAGCAGGTCAGCGGCCCGCTGGGTGGACGTCCTACACTGCCTATTCTCGGAAACCTGCTGCTGCAGGTTGCTGACGGTGCGCTTTCGCTGACCGGTACCGATCTCGAAATGGAGATGGTGGCGCGCGTGGCGCTGATCCAGCCGCATGAACCTGGTGCGACCACCGTTCCGGCGCGTAAATTCTTCGATATTTGCCGCGGGTTGCCGGAAGGCGCGGAGATTGCCGTTCAACTGGAAGGCGACCGTATGCTGGTGCGTTCTGGTCGCAGCCGTTTCTCGCTGTCTACGCTGCCTGCTGCCGACTTCCCGAATCTGGACGACTGGCAGAGCGAAGTCGAATTTACCCTGCCGCAGGCTACGATGAAGCGTCTGATTGAAGCCACGCAGTTTTCGATGGCGCATCAGGACGTACGTTACTACTTAAACGGCATGCTGTTTGAAACCGAAGGGGAAGAGCTGCGTACCGTGGCGACCGACGGTCACCGCCTGGCGGTCTGTTCAATGCCTGTCGGTCAGCCGTTGCCAAGCCATTCGGTGATCGTACCGCGTAAAGGCGTGATTGAACTGATGCGTATGCTCGACGGCGGTGATAACCCGCTGCGCGTGCAGATTGGCAGCAACAACATTCGTGCGCACGTGGGTGACTTCATCTTTACTTCCAAGCTGGTTGACGGTCGGTTCCCGGATTATCGCCGCGTATTGCCGAAGAATCCGGACAAACATCTGGAAGCCGGTTGCGATATCCTCAAACAGGCATTTGCTCGTGCGGCGATCCTCTCTAACGAGAAATTCCGCGGCGTGCGTCTGTATGTCAGCGAAAACCAGCTCAAAATCACCGCCAACAACCCGGAGCAGGAAGAAGCAGAAGAAATTCTGGATGTCTCCTATCCTGGTACTGAGCTGGAAATCGGCTTTAACGTGAGCTACGTACTGGACGTTCTGAACGCGCTGAAGTGCGAGAACGTGCGTATTCTGCTGACCGATTCCGTATCGAGCGTACAGATTGAAGATGCAGCGTCACAATCTGCAGCCTATGTCGTCATGCCTATGCGCTTGTAAAGAATATCGGGCTATCTTACTTGTTATTCTGGCTCCGGGCAGTGCTCGCAATCCTCACGTACTTCAGTACGCTCCGGTTGCTGTGCGCTGGCCGTAACCAGACTAACTGCGACGATAACGCCCTGGTTATGAGTTGATATGTCGCTATCCCGACTCCTGATTAAAGATTTCCGCAATATTGAAAATGCGGATCTCGCTTTATCTCCCGGCTTTAACTTTCTGGTTGGCGCGAACGGCAGCGGCAAAACCAGCGTGCTGGAAGCCATCTATACGCTCGGCCACGGCCGGGCGTTTCGCAGTTTGCAGATTGGTCGCGTCATTCGCCACGAGCAGGAGTCGTTTGTTTTACACGGGCGTTTGCAAGGGGAAGAGCGTGAGACGTCGATTGGTCTGACGAAAGACAAACTGGGCGACAGCAAAGTGCGTATTGACGGCACTGACGGGCACAAGGTTGCAGAACTGGCGCACCTGATGCCGATGCAACTGATCACGCCAGAGGGGTTTACTTTACTCAATGGCGGCCCCAAATACAGAAGAGCATTCCTTGACTGGGGATGCTTTCACAATGAAGCCGGATTTTTCACCGCCTGGAGCAACCTGAAACGACTGCTCAAGCAGCGTAATGCGGCGCTGCGCCAGGTGAGTCGTTATGAGCAACTGCGCCCGTGGGATAAAGAACTGATCCCGCTGGCGGAACAAATCAGCACCTGGCGCGCGGAGTACAGCGCCGGTATCGCGCAGGATATGGCGGATACCTGCCAGCAGTTTCTTCCCGAGTTTTCTCTCTCCTTCTCATTCCAGCGCGGCTGGGAGAAAGAGACTGATTATGCCGAAGTGCTGGAACGCAGTTTTGAACGCGATCGCATGTTGACCTACACCGCGCACGGCCCGCATAAGGCGGATTTCCGCATTCGTGCCGACGGTGCGCCGGTGGAAGACACGTTGTCGCGTGGGCAGCTAAAGCTGCTGATGTGCGCCTTACGTCTGGCGCAAGGGGAGTTCCTGACCCGTGAAAGCGGACGGCGCTGCCTGTACCTGATAGATGATTTTGCCTCTGAACTGGATGACGCGCGTCGCGGGCTGCTGGCCAGCCGCTTAAAAGCCACGCAATCTCAGGTCTTTGTCAGCGCAATCAGCGCTGAACACGTTATAGACATGTCCGATGAAAATTCGAAGATGTTTACCGTGGAAAAGGGTAAAATAACGGATTAACCCAAGATAAAATGAGCGAGAAACGTTGATGTCGAATTCTTATGACTCCTCCAGTATCAAAGTCCTGAAAGGACTGGATGCGGTGCGTAAGCGCCCTGGTATGTATATCGGCGACACGGATGACGGCACCGGTCTGCACCACATGGTATTCGAGGTGGTAGATAACGCTATCGACGAAGCGCTCGCGGGTCACTGTAAAGATATCGTGGTAACGATTCACGCTGATAACTCCGTGTCCGTTACCGATGATGGCCGTGGTATCCCGACCGGTATTCACCCGGAAGAAGGCGTTTCGGCGGCGGAAGTTATCATGACCGTTCTGCACGCAGGCGGTAAATTCGATGATAACTCCTATAAAGTTTCCGGCGGTTTGCACGGCGTGGGTGTTTCTGTCGTTAACGCCTTGTCGCAGAAACTGGAGCTGGTGATTCGTCGTGAAGGCAAAGTGCATCAGCAAACTTACGTGCACGGTGTGCCGCAGGCGCCACTGGCGGTAACCGGCGAAACAGAACTGACCGGGACTCAGGTCCGTTTCTGGCCAAGCCACGAAACCTTTACCAATGTCGTTGAGTTTGAATACGACATTCTGGCGAAGCGTCTACGTGAGCTGTCCTTCCTGAACTCCGGCGTCTCTATTCGTCTGCGCGACAAGCGCGACGGCAAAGAAGATCATTTCCACTATGAAGGTGGCATTAAGGCGTTTGTTGAATACCTCAACAAAAATAAAACGCCGATCCACCCGAATATCTTCTACTTCTCCACTGAAAAAGACGGTATCGGCGTTGAAGTTGCGCTGCAGTGGAACGATGGTTTCCAGGAAAACATCTACTGTTTCACCAACAACATTCCACAGCGTGACGGCGGTACTCACCTTGCAGGCTTCCGTGCGGCGATGACCCGTACCCTGAACGCCTACATGGACAAAGAAGGCTACAGCAAAAAAGCGAAAGTCAGCGCCACCGGTGACGATGCCCGTGAAGGTCTGATTGCCGTTGTTTCTGTGAAAGTACCGGATCCGAAGTTCTCCTCACAGACCAAAGATAAGCTAGTCTCCTCTGAGGTGAAATCGGCGGTAGAACAGCAGATGAACGAACTGCTGAGCGAATACCTGCTGGAAAACCCATCTGACGCGAAAATCGTCGTTGGCAAAATTATCGATGCTGCGCGTGCCCGTGAAGCTGCACGCCGCGCGCGTGAAATGACCCGTCGTAAAGGCGCGCTGGACTTAGCCGGTCTGCCGGGCAAGCTGGCGGACTGTCAGGAACGCGACCCAGCCCACTCTGAACTGTATCTGGTGGAAGGGGACTCCGCGGGCGGATCTGCGAAGCAGGGCCGTAACCGTAAAAACCAGGCGATTCTGCCGCTGAAGGGTAAAATCCTCAACGTCGAGAAAGCGCGCTTTGACAAGATGCTCTCCTCTCAGGAAGTCGCGACGCTGATCACCGCGCTCGGCTGTGGCATCGGTCGTGACGAGTACAACCCGGACAAACTGCGTTATCACAGCATCATCATCATGACCGATGCGGACGTCGACGGCTCGCACATTCGTACGCTGCTGTTGACCTTCTTTTATCGTCAGATGCCGGAAATCGTTGAGCGCGGCCACGTTTACATTGCACAGCCACCGCTGTACAAAGTGAAAAAAGGCAAGCAGGAACAGTACATTAAAGATGACGAAGCGATGGATCAGTACCAAATTTCTATCGCTCTGGATGGCGCAACGCTGCACACCAATGCCAGCGCACCAGCCCTGGCGGGTGAAGCATTAGAAAAACTGGTTTCTGAATACAACGCGACGCAGAAAATGATCGGCCGTATGGAACGTCGTTTCCCGAAAGCGCTGCTGAAAGAACTGGTTTATCAACCGACGCTGGCTGAAGACTGCCTGTCTGATGAAGCGAAAGTGACGGCCTGGGTTTCCCAGTTGGTTAACGTGCTGAATGAAAAAGAAATGCACGGCAGCACCTGGAACAGCTTCGTGCGTAAAGACGCTGAACTGAACCTGTTCGAACCGGTGATCCGTGTGCGTACCCACGGTGTCGATACCGATTATCCGCTGGAGCATGAATTTGTGACCGGTGGCGAATACCGTCGTATTTGTACACTCGGCGAGAAGCTGCGCGGGCTGATCGAAGACGATGCGTTTATCGAACGTGGCGAACGTCGTCAGCCAGTATCAAGCTTTGAGCAGGCGCTGGAATGGTTGCAGAAAGAGTCTCGTCGTGGTCTCGCTATCCAGCGTTATAAAGGTCTGGGTGAGATGAACCCGGAACAGCTGTGGGAAACCACCATGGACCCGGAAAGCCGTCGTATGCTGCGCGTTACCGTGAAGGATGCGATCGCCGCCGACCAGCTGTTCACCACGCTGATGGGTGATGCCGTTGAACCTCGTCGTGCGTTTATCGAAGAAAACGCCCTGAAAGCGGCGAACATCGATATTTAACCTGCACCCGGGCCTGCTCCTGTGGGCCTGTGACCGATCGACAAAAGGGGAATCTCGATTCCCCTTTCTATCCCCCTTTTCGTAGCTGTTTTTTGAGCGGAATCGCGTTAGCATGAGGACGGACTCATTTCATCCGGGGAACTCATGGCTATCAAACTTATTGCTATCGACATGGATGGCACACTTCTGCTGCCCGATCACACCATTTCACCTGCGGTCAAAACGGCAATTGCCGCGGCGCGCGCGCGTGGCGTGAATGTGGTGCTGACCACGGGGCGCCCGTATGCCGGCGTTCACAGCTATCTGAAAGAACTACATATGGAACAACCCGGTGACTACTGCATTACCTATAACGGTGCGCTGGTGCAGAAAGCGGGGGATGGCAGTACCGTGGCGCAAACCGCGCTGAGCTATGATGATTATCGTTACCTGGAGCAGCTCTCCCGGGAAGTTGGCTCGCATTTCCACGCCCTCGATCGCAATACGCTGTATACCGCGAACCGTGATATCAGCTACTACACGGTGCATGAATCGTTTGTTGCGACGATTCCGCTGGTGTTCTGCGAAGCCGAGAAAATGGATCCCGCAACCCAGTTCCTGAAAGTGATGATGATTGACGAGCCGGAGATCCTTGATAAAGCCATTTCGCGCATACCTGCAGAAGTAAAAGAGAAGTACACCGTGCTGAAAAGTGCGCCGTACTTCCTCGAAATCCTCGATAAACGCGTCAACAAAGGAACTGGCGTAAAATCGCTGGCCGATGCGTTGGGCATTAAAGCCGAAGAGGTGATGGCGATTGGCGATCAGGAAAACGACATCGCGATGATTGAATACGCAGGCGTGGGCGTTGCCATGGACAACGCTATTCCATCAGTCAAAGAAATCGCCAACTTCGTGACGAAATCCAACCTTGAAGATGGCGTCGCGTATGCCATTGAGAAATTTGCGCTGAATTAAGAAGTTATGGGCAAGTGCCTTGTTACATTTGCCCATTTAAATTTTTATTGGTGATAATAATTAAAAAATAATATTTGTAATGGAGAGGTTACGACATCCAGAGTGATAGTAATGGGCAGTAGTCCGTTTGTGACGAATTCGGGTATATGTGAGGTTTTATATTCGTAAAAACCAACGGTAAATGGATGATAAAACGTAAGCATCTGCGAGTAATCCTGTTTGGTGCTTTTTTTATGGATTGTCCCTTCCAGTTTGGATAGATTTTTAGTGCAGTATTGCGCTGAGCAGTCAAAACCGTAGCCCGTAAGCACTTGTTTAACGTCCTGCGTTTCCCCTGTGTATTTAAGCGTTAATACGCCTTTAAATCCCTTTTTATTGTCGCTGATGATGAATTCGGCGATATCAACGGCCTGTAAATTATGACGGTCGATTTGCGGATCTTGCAGCAACTTCACCACGCTTTCGGCACCACTGGTTATCAGATAATCAAACGTTTTGCCGACAAAGACATAGCCTTCATTACCATCATTATCTTTACCTGACGATAAGCCAATAACGGTGTCTGTTTTCCACTTTTCCCTTGTTGTTTGTGGATCGCCTGCTTTGAGCCACATAAAGCTCAGGCACCCTGATAACATAACGCTAAGCGATGATACGACCAGCGATTTTACCAACCAGCTATGTTTTATGTTCAACTTAATCCCTTAAAAAAACGCGCCGTAATGTCATGGCCATACTACGCGATTTATCACGCTTTTCTTTTGCTGGCGGGTGACTTTCAGATTTTGCCAAGGGAATGTGCGCCACGCCGCTGCGCATTATCCATTTACGGGAAAACGCCGATGTCAGGGCGCGACTTTTCAGGATTTTGCCATACAGTTTGAGGCGTAACTTGCGGGTGGCGTTGCGGTAGGCGTGATTCATATCTGGCGTATCCCGCAGGAGTACAGATTTGAGGATCTCCGCGCTGTCCAGCGCATAGCTAATCCCTTCCAGCGAGCTGGCGCTGATAAAACCGGCCGCTTCGCCAATCAAAAATGCGTTGTCCTCTCCGCAGACGAAGTCTTTCCAGCGTGAGGGGAACAGCACCGTACATTTTTCGCTTTTCACCGGTTTGCCGAACTGGAAATGGAACGCTTCCAGCTTCTCTTTCAGCGCGTCAAAGCGCGCCTGGCCGTCCTTCATGGGGTACGCGCCGCCAAAGATAAAATAGCCGTCTTTGCTGATACTCCAGGAATAACAGTCGGTTGCGTCATTATCAAAAATACAGGAATAGAACGGGACAGGATGTTTTTCCGTAAACCATTGTTGAATAGCGACATATTTACGGATTTGGTGCTGGGGATAGAGATGACGGCGTACCAGTGAATTCGCTCCGTCGGCACCTACCAGATAACGCGCGGTGATCTGCTGCTCCCAACCGTCGGCGCGGAAGATTACATGCCATTTATCGCCCTCGCGCCAGATTTTCCGACACAGGCTGTCGTGGTACACCTGTACATCGTCAGGAATGAGCGATTTAAGCCATAAATCAAACGCATGGCGATTGATATTAATGTAGCTACGTTGGTAGTTACGCGTCAAAGAAGCGGCAACATCAACCGTTTTAACGCTAAATATCTGCGGGTTGGCGATGACATTAACGGGTAAGGTTATCCCGTCGCGGATAAACGAACGCTGGGCATCCGGGGCCAGCAGACCGCCGCAGGGTTTGGTAAAACCTTCGTTGCCGCACTGGCGTTTTTTATCCAACGCGATCACGCGCATTTTTCCACTCAACTGCCGCGCCAGCGCTGCGCCTGCCGGGCCTAATCCGATAATCGCTACGTCAAAATGTTCCATCTTTCTGTCCGCAAAAAATGAAGATAGCGATACGCTAAAGCCTGAAAGTGAAGTGCTTGTGAAGTATGATTGCTGAAATCGTCTTGTATCAGGGCATCCCATGAAGCAAATCACCTTTACGCCGCGTAATCATCAGCTTACCAATATCAATACCTGGACACCGGACAGCCAGTGGCTGGTCTTTGATGTGCGCCCCTCCGGCGCCTCTTTTACCGGTGAAACAATTGAGCGCGTTAATATCCATACTGGCGAGCTGGAGGTGATTTACCGGGCTAGTCAGGGATCACACGTTGGCGTGGTGACCGTTCATCCAAAGTCGGAAAAATATGTATTTATTCATGGGCCTGAAAATCCTGATGAAACATGGCATTACGACTTCCATCATCGGCGTGGGGTGATTGCTTCGCAGGCTGGGATGGAGAATCTGGATGCGATGGATATTACTGCGCCATATACGCCGGGCGCGCTGCGCGGCGGCAGTCATGTGCATGTTTTTAGCCCGAACGGCGAGTTTGTCAGTTTTACCTATAACGACCATGTGCTGCATGAGCGCTCTCCGGCGCTCGATTTACGCAACGTCGGCGTGGCTGCGCCGTATGGTCCGGTGAATGTTTCCTCGCAGCATCCCCGTGAATACAGCGGTAGCTACTGGTGCGTGCTGGTGAGTCAGACGACGCCAGCGCCAAAGCCGGGGAGCGATGAGATTAACCGCGCCTATGAAGAGGGCTGGGTGGGGGAAAGCAGACTGGCGTTTATCGGCGATACGTTGTCCGCCTCTGGTGAGAAGGTGCCGGAGCTGTTTATTGTTGATTTGCCACAGGATGAAAGCGGCTGGAAACAGCCTGGCGACGAGCCACTGGAGGGGACTGAGGCGACAATGCCTGCGCCGCCATCCGGCATAACTCAACGCCGCCTGACGTTTACCCATGAGCACGTCTTCCCTGGGCTGGTTAATCAGCCGCGCCACTGGGTGCGCAGTAATCCAGGAGCCTCTGAGATTGCGTTTTTAATGCGCGATGATCGTGGTGTTGTGCAACTGTGGCTGATTTCCCCACAAGGAGGGGAGCCGCGTCAGCTTACCCGCTGCGCCACGGATATTCAGTCAGCGTTCAACTGGCATCCGTCGGGGAAATGGCTGGGATTTGTACTGCAGAACAAAATCGCCTGTTGTGATGCTCTTACGGGAGAGATTGATTTTTTAACGGATCATCATGGCAACCCGCCGTCAGGCGACGCGATCGTCTTTTCTCCTGACGGTCAATGGGTTGCGTGGATGGAAGACGTCGAGGGTTTCCGCCAGTTATGGGTGACAGAAACCAGGCGCTAGCTTAAGGCGCGGTCATTTCAGCCGGGGGAATAACCGCGTTTGTGGCCTGCGTTCTCTCCTCGCTTTTTTCTACGCGGGATCTCACCGAGTTGTCTTTGCGAAAGAGATCCCACGGAAGCAGTACCGTATCCAGTACGGCGGTAAACGGCATATCCAGAATCGCCAGCGACTTGGTTCCCCAGTTTGTATCACTTTCGCTAATCATTGTGGCGCTGGCGCGCGTGCCAGGATACGTCCCTTCCTTGCCTCCGGTATGTGACATAATGCTGGAACAGCCGCTCAAAAACGCCATCCCGCTGCACATTGCCAGTGTTACCAACATTTTTTTTATCATCATTTATTCATCTGTATTTATCGTGTTTGCATGGTGAGTTAAAGCGATCCGTTGCGAAAATAACATCACCATTTCGTCGCACTGTGGCGGCTATCGCGATTTAACGATAACAACTGCTTCCCCCAGTGTATGCAATAGACACCAAACTGCAAAAAAAGTCAGATGAATACGCTTGAAAAGTTTGTATTAAGACCCATTTTTAGAGTGTAGACAAATGAAGGGCATGCCTGATGGGTGTCCTGGCTACCTGACCTGTCCATGATGGAAGGTCGATTATTCTCGCTGATTTCAGGAGCTATTGATTATGCGTAACTTTGATTTATCCCCGCTGTACCGTTCTGCAATTGGTTTTGATCGCCTGTTTAACCTGCTGGAAAACAATCAGGGCCAGAGCAATGGCGGCTACCCTCCGTATAACGTTGAGCTAGTAGACGAAAACCATTACCGCATTGCGATTGCCGTTGCCGGTTTTGCTGAAAGCGAACTGGAAATTACTGCCCAGGACAATCTGCTGGTGGTGAAAGGCGCTCATGCGGACGATCAAAAAGAACGTACTTACCTGTATCAGGGCATTGCCGAGCGCAACTTCGAACGTAAGTTCCAGTTAGCGGAGAACATTCATGTTCGCGGCGCAAACCTGGTGAATGGTCTGCTGTATATCGATCTTGAGCGCGTGATTCCCGAAGCGAACAAGCCGCGCCGCATCGAAATCAACTAATTCTGTGGGCCGCTGCAGGCGGCCCTGCTAAGTCATCGGCTTGCCGTCAGGGAGCCGAAAAGTACCTACTCGCTTCTTAGAAGGAGATTATTATGCGTAACTACGATTTATCCCCACTGCTGCGTCAATGGATCGGTTTTGACAAACTGGCCAATGCCTTGCAAAACACCGGTGAAAGCCAGAGCTTCCCGCCATATAACATCGAAAAGAGCGATGATAACCACTACCGCATTACCCTTGCGTTAGCCGGTTTCCGCCAGGAAGATCTGGATATTCAACTGGAAGGCACGCGCCTGACCGTGAAAGGTACGCCGCAACAGCCGGAAAAAGAGACCAAATGGTTGCATCAGGGGCTGGTCACTCAGCCGTTCAGCCTGAGCTTCACGCTGGCTGAAAATATGGAGGTCTCCGGCGCAAGCTTCACTAACGGCTTGCTGCATATCGATTTGACCCGGAATGAACCTGAAACCATTGCTCCACAACGTATCGCCATCAGCGAACGTCCCGCATTAAATAGCTAAATAGCTCCATGCCTTTGCCCCGCCAGAAATGACGGGGCTTTTTTGTGCTTTACCACCCATACATTGCGACTGTACTCTGCGAGAATCCATTTACTTAATGATGTTATTCACAGGGAACAGGATAATGAGTGATATAGCATTGACGGTCAGCGTTCTGGCATTGGTGGCGGTTGTCGGATTATGGATCGGCAACATAAAAATACGTGGTGTTGGTTTTGGCATTGGAGGCGTGCTGTTCGGCGGTATTATCGTCGGACATTTTGTCGATCAGGCAGGGATGACCCTGAGCGGCGACATGCTGCATTTTATTCAGGAATTTGGCCTGATTCTTTTCGTCTACACCATCGGTATTCAGGTGGGGCCGGGCTTTTTTGCGTCACTGCGCGTTTCCGGGCTGCGGCTGAATCTGTTTGCCGTACTGATTGTTATTATGGGTGGCCTGGTCACCGCGATCCTGCATAAGATTTTTGCCATTCCCCTTCCGGTGGTGCTGGGAATATTTTCCGGTGCGGTCACCAATACCCCGGCCTTAGGCGCGGGCCAGCAAATTCTGCGCGATCTGGGTACCTCTGCTGATGTAGTGGATCAGATGGGGATGAGCTATGCCATGGCCTATCCTTTTGGTATCTGTGGTATTTTGCTCACGATGTGGCTGATGCGCCTCATTTTTCGCGTTAACGTCGATGCCGAAGCCCATCAGCATGAATCCACGCTGACCAACGGACACGCGCTGATTCAGACGATGAACATCCGCGTGGAAAACCCAAACCTCAACAATATGGCGATTCAGGATGTCCCGATTCTGAACAGCGATAAAATCATCTGCTCGCGTCTGAAACGTGAAGAGACATTGATGGTGCCGTCGCCAGGGACAATTATCCAGATGGGCGACCTGTTACACCTGGTCGGTCAGCCTGGCGATCTGCACAACGCGCAGGTGGTGATTGGGCAGGAGGTGGACACATCGCTGTCGACGCGAGGTACCGATTTACGCGTTGAGCGCGTGGTGGTGACCAACGAACAGGTACTGGGTAAACGAATCCGCGACCTGCATTTCAAAGAGCGTTACGACGTGGTTATCTCCCGTTTGAACCGTGCGGGGGTTGAGCTCGTAGCCAGCAGCGACGCCAGCCTGCAATTCGGCGATATCCTCAATCTGGTGGGGCGTCCCGCGTCCATTGATGCCGTCGCCAATGTTGTCGGCAACGCGCAGCAAAAACTGCAGCAGGTGCAGATGCTGCCGGTATTTATTGGTATCGGGCTGGGTGTTCTTCTGGGTTCCATCCCACTGTTCATCCCGGGGTTCCCGGTGGCGTTAAAACTGGGTCTGGCCGGTGGGCCGCTGATTATGGCCTTGATCCTGGGGCGTATTGGCAGCATTGGTAAGCTGTACTGGTTTATGCCTCCCAGCGCTAACCTGGCGCTGCGAGAGTTAGGTATTGTGCTGTTTCTCGCGGTAGTTGGTCTGAAGTCAGGCGGTGATTTTGTCGATACCCTGACGCAGGGCGATGGCCTGAGCTGGGTGGGCTACGGTATTTTCATTACTGCGATTCCGCTGATTACCGTGGGTTTGTTAGCTCGACTATTTGTCAAAATGAACTACCTGACGCTGTGTGGCATGCTGGCTGGCTCAATGACCGATCCCCCTGCGCTGGCGTTTGCTAACAACCTGCATGCCACCAGCGGGGCAGCTGCGCTCTCCTACGCCACCGTTTATCCGCTGGTGATGTTCCTGAGGATTATCACGCCACAGCTGCTGGCGGTGATCTTCTGGGGGCTGGGTTAAAGAGCGAGTATCCGGCCTGCATCTCCTGCAGGCCGGATGAGACGGTATTTCACTTCTCATGTTTAAGCACTGCCGAGGGCGCGTAGCCAAACTTGTGTTTAAAGGCTTTGCTGAAATGAAATGAGTCAAAAAAGTTAAGCATATCTGCCACCTGTCCGACCGTATTCCCTTCCTGCTTTAACAGTGACAGCGCCAGTTCCAGCCGGGCATCGAGATAATATTCCTTCGGTGTTTTACCGGTGTAACGTAAAAAAAGACGACGTAGCCAGGCTTCGCTGCAGGGGATGGTGGCCGCCATATCCGCCACGCTCCACCGCCTTTGCAGGCTGGCATGCAGAGTGGCAATCAGTTTTTCAATTTGTATCCGCTGTGGGTCTTTTTTACCTTCGGCGTAAATAAGACAAATCCATTGATAAATTATTTTTGTGAGAAAAGCGACGGCCAGATTATTTTTCATTGAGTCTTGTGACGTAATTAATCGCGAGACCTCGGCCAGTTCTTGATTATAAATATCACCATTATAAATAATGCTTTGCTGGCGTAACGGAATATCCATTACGCTGGTTGGAGTGAATTCCATCCAGTATTGTTCCCATACTAATCCTTCACAATGATAAGACTGAATGTCTGTTGGTTTTAAAAATATTATACAATTTCCGGTGAGGGTAATGTGTTCGCCGCCTTTTAGCAGGATTTTCCCACAGCCCTGGACGGTATAGACAGCAACCCATGAATTAGCTATCAGTGGCTTTTTCTTATCGCGTGGCCAAATAACCCGGTAATGTTCGTCGGCATAGGTGTGCCACAGCGAGATCAATGAAATTCCGCTTGAGATCACATTTTCGTTAATCAATAGGGGAATATTGTACGTAGTTTCGTTTTTTACATGCGAACTTTGCATCTTTCCATTCATTTTAATTTCCCGCCGGAGAATTATGCCCACAACCTGAACTTAACAGAAAAAATCCGTTCAGGGATATGACGTTTTTATTTTAAGAAATCTGACTGCCTGACCCGGTGCGTAATACCTCCGATTTTCCCTACCGCTGCCGGGACATAATGATAAAAAGGGCTATGAGATGAATACGCTACAAATTCTAAGCTTTGTGGGTTTTACGCTACTGGTGGCGGTAATCACCTGGTGGAAGTTACGGAAAGCGGATACCGGATCGCAACAAGGATATTTTCTGGCGGGGCGATCGCTAAAAGCGCCGGTTATTGCTGCGTCGCTGATGCTAACGAATCTCTCGACGGAACAACTGGTAGGGTTAACCGGCCAGGCTTACCGCAGTGGAATGTCGGTAATGGCATGGGAAGTTATCTCAGCGATCCCGCTCATTTTTCTGGCGCTGATTTTTTTGCCGCGCTATCTGCAGCGCGGCATTGCTACTATTCCGGACTTTATTGAGGAGCGTTATGACAAAACGACCCGCATTATCATCGATTGCTGTTTTTTAATTGCCACGGGGATTTGTTTTCTGCCGATCATTTTGTATTCCGGCGCGCTTGCCTTTAACAGTATGTTTCATGTTACTGAAACCTTTGATATTTCCCAGCATACGGCAATTTGGTTGATGGCGGTGGTATTGGGGATTAGTGGTATTTTGTACGCCGTGGTCGGTGGGATGCGTGCCATCGCTATTGCCGATGTGATCAACGGTATCGGTCTGGTGATTGGCGGTCTGATGGTGCCACTGTTTGGCCTGATGGCAATGGGTAAAGGCAGCCTGAGCGAAGGGATTACGCGCTTAACGCAGGATCACAGCCAGATGTTGAATTCGATTGGCGGGAGCAACGACCCGGTACCGATCGGCGCGGCACTGACCGGGCTTATTCTGGTGAATACCTTCTACTGGTGTACGAACCAGGGAATTGTTCAACGTACGCTGGCGTCAAAAAGCTTATCAGAGGGACAGAAAGGGGCCTTATTGACGGCGGTGTTGAAGATGCTGGATCCGCTGATTCTGGTATTGCCTGGCGTTATCGCCTTTCACCTTTTCCAGGATCTCCCAAAAGCGGATATGGCTTACCCGGCGCTGGTAAACAAAGTCATGCCGTTGCCGCTGATTGGCTTTTTCAGCGCCGTATTGTTCGGCGCGATCATCAGCGCGTTTTGCGGTTTTCTCAACAGCGCCTCGACACTCTTCAGCCTCGGTATTTATCGTCGACTGATTAACGAGCAGGCCAGCCCCGATAAACTGGTCAGCGTGGGACGTCGCTTTGGTTTTATCGTCGCGGTTATTTCTGTGCTGGTTGCGCCGTGGATTGCGTATGCGCCACAGGGGCTTTACAGCTGGATGAAACAACTCAACGGCATTTACAACGTACCATTGGTGACCATCGTTATTATGGGCTTCTTTTTCCCCCGCATCCCGGCGTTGGCGGCGAAGGTTGCGATGGGGCTGGGTATCGTCAGCTACATCACCATCAACTATCTGGTGAAATTCGAGTTCCACTTCCTCTACGTGCTGGCCTGTACCTTCTGCATCAACGTGGTGGTCATGCTGGCTATCGGTGTTATCAAGCCGCGTGCCACGCCGTTTAAATTCCATGATGCTTTCGCGGTCGACATGAAGCCGTGGAAAAACGCGAAGATCGCCTCTGTTGGCGTCCTGTTTGCGATGATTGGCGTTTATTCTGGTCTGGCGCAGTTTGGTGGTTACAACTCTCGTTGGCTGACAATCTTCAGCTACGCCATCACGGCAGCAGTAGTGATATACCTGATTTTCAGCAGTTGGCAGTCGCGGCGTATCTCTACTGAACACTGTGTCTCTGACGCTAAGGATAAAGCATGACCCGCCCTAATTTTCTGTTCATTATGACCGATACTCAGGCGACCAATATGGTCGGCTGCTACAGTGGTAAGCCGCTGAATACCAATAATATTGATAGTCTGGCGGCGGAAGGTATTCGCTTCAATTCCGCTTATACCTGCTCACCGGTCTGCACCCCGGCCCGCGCGGGGTTGTTTACCGGTATTTATGCCAACCAGTCCGGTCCGTGGACCAATAACGTCGCGCCGGGGAAAAACATTTCCACCATGGGGCGCTACTTCAAGGATGCGGGCTATCACACCTGCTACATCGGCAAGTGGCATCTCGACGGGCATGATTACTTTGGTACCGGCGAGTGTCCACCCGAGTGGGATGCCGACTACTGGTATGACGGGGCCAATTACCTGGCAGAACTGACGGATAAAGAGATCGGTTTGTGGCGTAACGGTCTGAACAGCGTGGAGGATTTGCTGGCCAACAATATCGACAAAACCTTCACCTGGGCGCATCGTATCAGCAACCGGGCGGTCGATTTCCTCCACCAACCAGCGCGTAACGATGACCCCTTCCTGATGGTGATTTCCTACGACGAGCCGCATCACCCGTTTACCTGTCCGGTGGAGTATCTGCAGAAATATCAGGACTTTTACTACGATCTGGGCGCGAAAGCGCAGGATACTCTGTGCGATAAGCCTGAGCATCATCGCCTGTGGTCGCAAGCGATGCCGTCTCCGGTGGGTGAAGACGGACGCTATCACCATCCACTCTATTTTGCCTGCAACGATTTTGTTGACGATCAGATTGGCCGGGTGATTGATGCCTTAACGCCAGAACAGCGGGAGAATACCTGGGTTATTTATACCTCCGATCACGGTGAGATGATGGGAGCGCATAAGCTCATCAGTAAGGGGGCGGCGATGTATGACGACATCACGCGAATTCCGCTGATTATGCGCCCGCCGCAGGGAGAACCGATGCAGGTAGACACGCCGGTCAGTCATATCGATCTGCTGCCGACGATGATGGCGCTGGCGGGCATTGAGCAGCCACAAATCCTGCCGGGTGAAAACATCCTTAACATTGAAAAGCCACGCGGCGTGATGGTGGAGTTCAACCGTTATGAGATTGAACATGACAGTTTTGGCGGATTTATTCCGGTACGCTGCTGGGTGACAGACGACTGGAAACTGGTGCTGAATCTGTTTACCAGCGATGAGCTTTACGACAGACGAAACGATCCCGATGAGCTACACAACCTGATAGATTCGCCACAATTGGCCGACGTTCGCTGCCAGATGCACGATGCTCTGTTGGACTATATGGATAAAATCCGCGACCCGTTCCGTACCTACCAGTGGAGTTTGCGTCCGTGGCGTCCGGACGCCGTACCGCGCTGGATGGGCGCTTTCCGCCCACGCCCGCAAGATGGCTATTCTCCGGTGGTACGCGATTACGACACCGGTTTACCAACCCAGGGCGTAAAAGTGGAGGAGAAAAAGCAGAAGTTCTGAGGGAACGCCCTGCCGGATCGGGTTCTCACGCCGCCATCCGGCAGGCTGGTCAAACTGGAGAAGCACCGCCGAGAAAGGAAAATATCAACATGAGCAGAATGATGCCGCAGATAATGGCAATGCCAAAAAGCAGAGCATGAAAGGCAAGTGTCGCGCCGCCGAAGAACATTGCGCCATGAATACTCCAGCGATTTTCTTTACGCATGCCGCCGATAAACGCACATATCAGCGCGATGACGGCAAGAGCGATGCCGCTGTTATCCAGTATTTTATCGATATCAGTGGCAGTTTTTTTCGCAGCAGCGGGCGGTTGTTCCCCTTTCAGACCGGCAAGAATCCCTTTTTTAACGGCGGATACCTTCTCTGCCACCACGCTTTCCAACGCTGGCGGTGGGGCGGAAAAGGGGCCAAAAGAAAAATGAAAAATGCCGAGAATCAACGCAATGGCGCCAAATAGCATTCCCAGTGAACTACATTTGTTTTGCGATATGATGTCCATCAGACCTCCCTGTGCTGGTTCAGGTAGAGGGTATCAGCATTCCGCTGTACGAAATTCTGAAAATGACCAGACAACGTAGCTGAGCTATGAATGAAAAAGGAGTTTGGATGAAGATTTCCCGCCTTGGAGAAGCCCCGGATTATCGCTTCTCGCTGGCAAATGAACGTACCTTTTTGGCGTGGATCCGTACCGCATTGGGATTTCTGGCGGCGGGCGTTGGTCTTGACCAACTGGCTCCGGATTTCGCCACGCCGGTCATTCGTGAGCTTTTGGCGCTGTTACTGTGTCTGTTTGCCGGTGGCCTGGCGATTTATGGTTACCTGCGCTGGCTGCGTAATGAGAGGGCAATGCGTCTGAAAGAGGATTTGCCGTATACCCATAGCCTGTTAATCATCAGCCTGATTTTGATGATCGTCGCGGTGATTGTCATGGGACTGGTACTGTATGCCGGATAGCCGTAAGTCGCGACGTATCGCCGACCCGGGATTACAACCGGAGCGAACATCGCTGGCCTGGTTTCGTACGCTGCTGGGCTATGGCGCGCTAATGGCGCTGGCGCTGAAGCACAACTGGCATCAGGCGGGCTTTCTGTTTTGGGTTTCAATTGTGGTGCTGGCGATGGTGGCCATCGTACTTTGGCGCTATACCCGTAGTCGTACCCTGATGGATGTTACGCATAGTGATTTTTCTGAATCTCGCGCGGTGCGTGACAAATTTATGATCTCCCTCGCGGTGTTATCCCTCGCAATACTGTTTGCTGTAACGCATGTTCGCCAACTTATTGCATTTATCGGGAATTTAGCATGACAGGATGTCAGGTCATGGCCAAGCCGGCCAGCTCTCGTTGTAACCTTGATTGTCGTTACTGTTTTTACATTGATAAACCCACTCAACCCGAAATGGATGATGCCACCTTAGAGACGTTTATTCGCCAGCATATTGCCGCGCAGCCGGGGTCTGAAGTGATGTTCGCCTGGCAGGGTGGAGAGCCAACCCTTTGTGGTATCGACTTTTTTCGCCGCGTAGTGACCTTGCAAAAACAGTACGGGCAAGGGAAGCAAATCCATAATGCTTTCCAGACCAACGGGATTTTGCTCAACGACGAATGGTGTCAGTTTTTACGTGAAAACGGCTGGCTGGTTGGGATTTCCCTGGATGGCCCTGCCGAGTTTCACGATGCGTATCGCGTTAACCGTAGTGGAAAACCGACTCACCATAAGGTGGTGGACGCCATTGCCAGGCTGCGTGAGCATCAGGTGGAGTTCAATCTGCTGGTGGTGGTTAATTCTCTGAACAGTCAGCGGCCCGGGTTGATGTATCACTACCTTCGCCAGCTTGGCACGCCGTTTTTGCAGTTCATTCCGCTGGTTGAATATGATGAAAAAGGCGAGCTTACCGCCGAATCTGTCCCGCCGCAGGCATGGGGAACCTTCCTGAATTCCGTCTTTGATATCTGGGTCAGAGAAGATATTGGTCGCGTATTCGTCCAGTTATTTGATTCAACCCTGGGCGTATGGTGCGGGCATCCGGCGCAGATGTGTTCGCTAAGCTCCACTTGCGGGCATGCGTTTGCCCTGGAAGCGAATGGCGATCTGTATCAATGCGATCACTATGTTTACCCTGATTTTCGCCTGGGTAATATTCATCACACGTCGCTGAGTGAGCTCAATGCCAGCCCGCAGGTAACGGCGTTTGGTCAGTCCAAGAAGGCCACGCTGAGTGCGGAATGTCAGGCGTGTTCGTTGTTACGCTTTTGCCATGGTGATTGTCCAAAGCATCGCGACAGCAGTGGAAAAAGTGCGATTTGCGGCGGGTACAGCGCTTTCTTCAACCATACCGCGCCGCATATGCGCGTGATGCGTGACCTGCTTAAGCAACATCGCTCACCGATGGAACTGATGGCGATGCTGCGTTAAGGTCAGCAACGTTTAACGCCCTTTGGCCAGATACTGCGCCATTTCTTCTTCAGGTACCATGCCGCCGCCGGTCGCCCACACCAGGTGGGTGGCGTTATTGAGCTGCTCTGCGCTGAAGCCGTGCATCTGCTGATAGTCAGCAGAGGCGCATACGCGTTGCGGACCGGCCATCCCGGCCAGCGCCGACGGCTCAAGGCGAATGCCTTCTTCCTGCGCCAGCCAGCCCAGCATGTCGTACATCGTCTGATCGTCCAGGGTGTACAGACCGTCGAGCAGACGTTCCATCGCCCGGCCAACAAAGCCGGACGCACGACCTACCGCCAGCCCATCCGCCGCCGTCAGGTTATCGATGCCGATGTCCTGCACGGAAATCGTATCGTGCAGCCCGGTATAAATCCCCAGCAGCATGCAGGGGGAATGGGTCGGTTCGGCGAAGAAGCAGTGCACGTTGTCGCCGAAAGCCAGCTTCAGGCCAAATGCCACGCCGCCAGGACCACCGCCGACGCCGCACGGCAGGTAAACAAACAGCGGATGGTCGGCATCCACCACGCGTCCCTGCTGGGCAAACTGCGCCTTCAGACGCTGGCCCGCGACCGCATAGCCTAAAAACAGCGTGCGGGAATTTTCATCATCGATAAAGAAACAATTCGGATCGGATTCTGCCGCCTTACGACCCTGCTCTACCGCCACGCCGTAATCTTCTTCATACTCCACTACCGTCACGCCGTGACTGCGCAGTTTGGCTTTTTTCCACGCGCGAGCGTCGGCAGACATATGCACCGTCACCTTAAAGCCGATACAGGCGCTCATAATGCCAATCGACATGCCGAGGTTGCCGGTGGAGCCTACCGCGATGCTGTACTGGCTGAAGAACTGTTTGAACTCAGGTGAAAGCAGAATGCTGTAATCGTCTTGTGTGGTCAGCAGACCGGCTTCCAGCGCCAGTTTTTCCGCGTGTGTCAGCACTTCATAAATACCACCACGCGCTTTAATTGAGCCGGAAATCGGCAGATGGCTGTCCTTCTTCAGCAGGATTTCTCCGCGGATAGGCTGCCCGTACTCTTTTACCAGCCGTTTTTGCATCGCAGGGATCGCGGCCAGCTCGGATTCGATAATGCCGCCGGTGGCTGCGGTTTCCGGGAATGCCTGCGCCAGATACGGCGCGAAGCGCGTCAGACGAGCATGGGCATCCTGAACATCGTGCTCGGTCAGGCCAACGTACGGTAAACCTTCCGCAAGAGAGGTGGTGCCAGGGTTAAACCAGGTCGTCTCCTTGAGAGCGACCAGGTCTTCCACTAAAGGATACTGGGCGATAAGTGTTTGAATATTTTCCATAGTCAGTCTCTTTGCGTTTAAATAATAAAGGAAAGCAGGAATGTGCAAACCAGTGCAATCACGGACGCGATAAATGTCGCGGTCGTATAGTATTTGAACGTCTCATTCAGGGTGGCGCCGCAGTACTGCTTCACCAGCCAGAAGAGGGAATCGGTCACGATCGTGCAGCCAATAGCGCCGGAACCGATGGCAATGGCGATGATCTCCGGGCTAACGTTAGGATAGAGCGGCAGCATCGGTGCCACGATAGCCGTCGCCCCCATCATCGCCACCGTGGCGGAGCCTACTGCGGCATGCAGGATTAACGCCACCAGCCAGGCCAGCAGAATCGGGTGCATATGCATGTTTGAGAGGATCAGTGCGAGGGTATCCGCCAGCCCGCTGCTCTTGAGGATAGCGTTGAATGCGCCGCCTGCGCCGATAATCAGCAAAATGTTAGCAATCGAGCCAAAACCGTTTTCGGTGTGGGTCAGTAGCGCCCCCATGCCGATATGCTGACGCAGACCGAGAATGTAGTAGGCCACGAAAACGGCAATAAACATCGCGGTGATCGGGTTACCGATAAACTCCAGCAGCGTATACACCGTGCTGCCTTTCGCCATGTTCAGCTCTGCGACGGTTTTTACCAGCATCAGGGCAATCGGCAGCAGAACGGTAAACAGCGTAGCGCCCAGCGACGGCAGTGTACTTTCGTCGCGCACTTTGAGGTCGGAAAACTCAGCCGGAACCGGTTTAAACGGCAGGCGGTTACCGAGGAATTTCAGGTACAGCGGACCGCCGATCAGTGAGGCCATCAAACCGACCAGTAAACCGTAAACAATCACGGTGCCAATGTCCGCACCCAGCTTATTCGCCACGAACAGGGCGGCCGGATGCGGCGGCACGACGCAGTGTACCGCCATCAGCGCCGTACACAGCGGAATCGCCAGCTTCAGGAGTGATGTATTGGTCTTTTTGGCAATCGAAAAAGCCAGTGGAATCAACAGCACCACGCCGACTTCAACAAACAGTGTGATCCCGCATATCAGTCCGACCAGTACCATAATGACGTCAGCGGAAAGCCAACGGCAGCGCTGCAGCGTCAGTCCGATGCGTTCGGCCGCGCCTGAGACTTCCATCATTTTGCCCAGAATGGTTCCAAGGCCGATAACCGCGGCGAGGAAGCCCAGCGTACCGCCGATGCCACTCTCAATGGCATTGACCATATCCAGTGGCCCCATACCCATCATCGTACCCACGAAGAAGCTGGCTAACAGCAGCGCCAGAAACGGGTGGAATTTGAACTTCACGATGGTCAAAACGATTAACACGATGCTTATCAGCAGCGTGCTCACAACCCAGATTTGAGAGTGCATAGCTCACCTTGCCCTGTGATTAATATAGGGGTATTGGACAAAAATAAGGCAGGGTTTGACAAACGATATAAATCCCCTTTCACATGAGCCAGATTGCATCAAGTGAGTGATTTACGTCTAATTGTGCCTGGTTTTTGCGATATGGTTCACTTTGATTCATCTTTATGCTGATTTTTGCAGCGAACTTTTTTACACTCCGGCGAATGAATCAGGAGGACAAGAGGTGAGTATGGATCCCGTACGCGAGGTCAGAAATCGTCTGCTCAATGGCTGGCAGTTGTCAAAACTGTATACTTTTGAAGTGGCTGCGCGGCATCAGTCGTTTGCGCTGGCGGCAGACGAGCTGTCATTAAGTCCCAGCGCCGTCAGCCATCGGATTAATCAGTTGGAAGAGGAGTTAGGCATTCAACTGTTTGTCCGCTCGCACCGCAAAGTGGAACTCACCCACGAAGGCAAAAGGGTTTTCTGGGCGCTGAAATCGTCGCTGGACACGCTCAACCAGGAAATTCTTGATATCAAGAATCAGGAGCTCTCGGGGACGCTCACCGTCTACTCGCGGCCCTCTATCGCTCAGTGCTGGCTGGTTCCGGCGCTCGGCGACTTTACCCGTCGCTACCCGTCAATTTCGCTAACCATGTTGACCGGGAACGACAACGTCAATCTACAGCGTGCGGGTATCGATCTCGCCATCTATTTTGACGATGCACCCTCCGCGCAACTCACGCATCACTTCCTGATGGATGAAGAGATCCTGCCGGTGTGCAGCCCGGACTACGCCCGCCGCCATGACCTTGCCGGTTCGCTGGTGAATTTGCCGCACTGTACGTTGCTGCACGACAGGCAGGCCTGGAGTAACGATTCCGGGACCGATGAATGGCACAGTTGGGCACAGCATTTTGCAGCAAACCTGCCGACATCGTCGGGAATTGGTTTCGATCGCTCTGATTTAGCGGTCATTGCGGCAATGAACCATATCGGCGTGGCGATGGGCCGAAGGCGGCTGGTGCAAAAACGTCTCGACAGCGGAGAGCTGGTCGCGCCTTTTGGCGATATGGCGCTGAAATGCCATCAGCACTACTACATCACCACGCTGCCCGGCAGGCAGTGGCCGAAAATCGAGGCGTTTATTGGCTGGCTACAGGAGCAGGTTAATTAGGCAGGTCGCGAATATTTTTTACGCTTTCTCTCTACACGGAAAGTGAAAAAGCATGCTAAATACGTGATATCACTCCTGATGATTTGCGTAAGGACGACCGTGTTAAAGCCGATTGTTTCCCTTTTGCTGTTAGCCAGCGCCACCGTATATGCCACGCAACCTGCGCTGACGGCGACGCAGTATGCGCAGCAGCTTGGCGTTGGGATGGACGTAGACTGGGCGCGCACCGATCGGGGTATCCGTGAATTCGATCCGCTGGTGGTGCGGGATTTTAAGGCGAAAGGGTTGACCCACGTGCGCATTCGCGTGGCGGGAGAGCCGACGGAGGCGCGGCTTATACACTTGCGTAAACTGGTGGAAGCCTGTGAGCAGTATGGCGTGATCCCGATAATCGCCTATCAGGCTGACGAATATAAAAAAGACCCCAGCGCCGGTAACGAAAAAGAGGTGGTTAACTGGTGGGTGGCGGTGGCGCATTACTTTGGTCAAAGCTCGCCGTTGCTGGGTTTCGACCTGATATTTGAACCCTCTGATAAGCTCAACCATAATCAGGCGTCGCTTAATCGGGTGTATGATAAAACCATTCGTAACATCCATGCCATCGACCCGCAGCGGATGATTTTCATCGCGCCGCGACTGCGTGCTGCACCGGAAGATTTGCTTAACCTGAAACTGCCGCCGCAAAGTCAGAATACCGTGCTGGCCCAATGGCATATTTTTCCGTGGGGACCGCTGAAAAATAACGGCAAATACCCGTGGACCTCAGGGACTGCGGCAGAAAAGGCCGCTATTCGCGCCCGCATCAATACCGCCGTTCATTGGCAGCAGAAAACTGGTCATGTCAGTTGGGTAGGAGGCTGGTCGCCAGGAGAAACCATCAGGAACGCGCCTTCAGCCTCACAAATGGCGTTTGCCCGCTTTATGGCGTGCGAGCTGAAGAAAGCGAAAATTCCCTATGCTATCAATGCGGATACACAGTTCTATGATGGCGAGGAGGGTGCCTGGCGTCCGACGCTGGAGCCGCTGCTGACGACGATGATCGCGCCTGAATGCGAAAAGCCCGGCGATAAGCCGGGCCATCATACGCTTAAACCGCCTGTCCCTGATGCGACACGCGTGACGCCAGTGGAATCCAGCAAACAAAAATCAGCAGCCCCATAAGGGTCATCAACAATCCCAGACTGGCTTGCCCGGTCTGCGGCAGCATGGCAGAGAACCACGCCAGCACGCCGGAACCAATGTTTTGTAATCCCCCGACCAGCGCGCCGGCTGTGCCTGCCAGGAACGGGAAAGGTTCCATTGCGCCGCTGGTTGCCAGCGGAAACAGCATCCCGGCACCGAAGAAAAACAGCGCGGCGGGAACCAGCAGCGTCCAGACGTTCATCACGTCGAACAGCCCAGGGATCCACATCATCAAACCGGCGACCAGACAGCAGATAACCGACTGCCACATCAGCGTCGAGAAACGCTTGTTCGGGCGACCGGCGAACCAGGCGCCGAAAAACGCCGCCGGGATGGG
Organism: Citrobacter sp. Ce104; assembly: GCF_030334595.1. Classification (NCBI taxonomy): domain Bacteria; kingdom Pseudomonadati; phylum Pseudomonadota; class Gammaproteobacteria; order Enterobacterales; family Enterobacteriaceae; genus Citrobacter; species Citrobacter sp. Ce104. Next base: position 373,291 of record NZ_JAOWDP010000062.1, on the reverse strand, counting down.
CAGAATAAACAGGATACTGACCACCATACTGCTCAGACCGAGCCGTGCGCCCAACAATACCCCGGAGCAGGCTTCGAAGACCGCAACGCCTGCCAGACCACCGATCAGCATCAGCACGTAACAGGTGAAAGCGCTGTTGCCAAACAGCGTTTTATAGCTGGCGATAAGCCGTGGGCGCGGGGCACCTGCAGGGCGCGTTTCCGGCATCCAGCGCGCCATGCTAAACGTGACGCCCGCGCACAGAACCAACAGGAAGATGTAGCACGCGCGCCAGTTCCACAGGGTATCCAGCATGCCGCCAATCAATGGCGCCAGCAGTGGGCTGACCAGAATCCCCATGTTTAACAAACTATTCGCGTGGCGCAACTGCGAGCCTTCGTACAGATCGCGCGGTAAGGTTCTCGCCATCACACCGCCGACGCCCGTTCCCATCCCCTGAATTGCACTGGCGATAATCAGTACCGTCAGGCTGTGAGTGGTAATCGCGACCAGCGTGGCCAGCATAAAAATAGACATTCCGGCGAGGATCACCGGGCGGCGGCCAACGCGATCGGAAAGCGGGCCGTAAAACAGTTGTGACAGGCCGTAGGTCAACAGGTAGGCGGCCATCACACTTTGCACCGCCCCTTCGCGAACGTTCAGTTCACGCGCCATATCAGCAATTGCGGGGATATAAATGGTTTGCGCCATCTGACCTACCGCCACCAGTAATACCAACATCAACAACAAATTGACGCTTCTATGCCTTTTCATTTCGCTGATTACTTTTAAAAAAGAGAAAAAAGAAGAATAAGGTGCTGCACTTTCCCGTAAATGTGCGTGGAATCTACCACAACAGAAAAAGAAGGCCAGATAGTAGGCTGGAATGTTTAGGGGGTGGACGGCAGGAAATGTAAACAAAAAGCGGCAACAAATGTTGCCGGATTGCATCGGGTTACAGCACGATCAAGACAAACGTAGTAATACCGCGCCTACGGCAATGCCTGCGGCCGCGACAAGACGTATTCCGGCAACCTTTTCTTTCAGCAGCAACCACGCGAGCAGAGCGCCAAACAGAATGGAGGTTTCACGCAGCGCCGCGACCACAGCCAACGGAGCCTGGGTCATGGCCCATAGCGCCAGACCGTAAGAACCCATCGTGCCAATCCCGCCAAGAATACCTTTCTTCCACTGCTGCACCAGATAGCGCGACGCTTCCCGGCGCCTGGCGATCATCGCCCAGGTGAGCAGGCAGGAGCCGTTCAGAAAGAAGGTCCACAGCGTATAACCCAGCGCGGTTTCTGATAAGCGTACGCCGGTGCCATCAACCAGCGTGTAACCGGCGATAAAGCAGGCATTAATGAGCGCCAGTACGATCCCGCGTTGCGAGCTGCTGCGTCCGTTAAATGCCATACCGAGAATGGCCAGACAGATCGTGGCAATCCCCACCCACGCCAGCATAGACAGACTATCCCCAAGGAACAGAACGCTGATAATTGCGACCAGCAGCGGCGCTGTACCGCGCATTAACGGATAGGTCTGGCTCATATCCGAAACCTGATAGGTTTTGGCGACCAGGACCGTATACACCACTTGTAGCGCGGTTGAGACGGCCAAAAACGGCAGGCTGGCGGCGGAAGGTTGAGGCGCGAAGGGTAAGCAGATCAATGCCATAATCGCTGCTGAGCCGCTAACGCCGATCGCCGAATACAGTTTATCGTTTCCAGCTTTGACGATGGCGTTCCAGCTGGCGTGCAGCAGCGCGGCGAACAGCAAAATGCAGAAAACAGAAAGCGTCATGGTGGAATTCTTCCCTGAGAATGTCATAAAAACGTAACATATTGGCGCGACACAAGCACCAGGGAGAAGGTGAAAGGGGAGCGGAGTGTTACCCGCCCCCCTTTGGTGCGACTTGAATCTGAATTACTTAATGTATTTCAGAACGGCATCAAGGAGTTGCAGTGCTGCAACAATGAGTTTGAGGATAAGAATAGCGATATCCACGAGGCTCATACGCTCTCCTTTTGGTACAAGGAGCACGGTGCTGACGTACCTCGCCGCTGCCTGTTGCCAGCACCTTTGTTGACATAACACAGTGTGCTCACACGGGGGTTAAGGCGCTGACGGCACCACCCGTTTCAGCCAGGACTTTGATGCGCCGGTTTACGATGCGGCCCCCGTATAACACATTGCGTACCGAGACATTATAGATAAATACTGTATAAATTAACAGTATTTTATGGACGTTACGCCATTCATGTCCCATACTCAAAACCATCAAAATTCGTGCCGAAATTGCGTGTTCTTCGCAGAACGCGTATACTTTTTTCGTTGACATAACACAGTGTGTTCGGCGGCTACCAACCGCACAGCGCTGAAAAAACCTCGCTCCGGCGGGGTTTTTTGTTTTTCGGCCAGGTCCTGTGAAATGTGATCGTTGACGCATTTTTATGCAGATGAAAATTTTTCCATTGTCACGCTGAAAAACCTGTGTTTGTATAAATCCAGTTAATCAACAAACAGACAGGTCCCTAATGAACCCTTCCATGCTGACTGCGACCCTACTAAAAACTGCGCCATCTCGCGCAGCGGTCGTCGTGCGTGTGGTGGTGGTCGTCGGCAATGCGCCGTAGGGTCCGAATCAACACACGATTCCAAAACCCCGCCGGCGCAAACCGGGCGGGGTTTTTCGTTTCAGAGACCTGCCCGGAGCAAAGGCCCAGAATAAAAGGACTGGAGCATGGCAAGTTCGGGCATAACATCCAAGCGTACGCGTTTTACGGGCGCAGAATTCATCGTTTATTTCCTGGAACGCCAGGGCATTCAGGTTGTTACCGGTATTCCCGGCGGATCGATTCTTCCCGTCTATGACGCCTTAAGCCAAAGCACGCAAATCCGTCATATCCTGGCGCGCCACGAGCAGGGCGCAGGGTTTATCGCGCAGGGAATGGCGCGAACCGATGGCAAACCCGCCGTCTGTATGGCCTGCAGCGGACCGGGCGCAACCAACCTGGTAACCGCCATTGCCGACGCGCGTCTGGATTCCATCCCGTTGGTGTGTATCACCGGGCAGGTTCCGGCTTCGATGATCGGTACCGACGCCTTCCAGGAAGTCGACACCTACGGCATCTCTATCCCCATCACTAAGCACAACTATCTGGTCCGCCATATCAGTGAATTACCCCAGGTTATGAGCGATGCGTTCCGCATTGCGCAGTCCGGACGTCCAGGCCCGGTGTGGATAGACATTCCTAAGGATATTCAAACTGCCGTTTTTGATATTGAAGAGATGCCGGAGCCCGCGCAGAAAATGGCGGCGCCAGCGTTCAGCCAGGACAGCATTCGCGATGCCGCAGCCATGATTAACGCCGCACAGCGCCCGGTGCTGTACCTCGGCGGCGGCGTGATTAACGCGCCTGAGCGCGTGCGTGAACTGGCAGAAAAAGCGACGCTGCCTACCACCATGACCTTAATGGCGCTCGGTATACTGCCGAAAGCGCATCCGCTGTCGTTAGGTATGCTAGGCATGCACGGCGCGCGCAGCACCAACTTTATTCTGCAAGAAGCGGATTTACTGATTGTTCTGGGCGCACGTTTTGATGACCGGGCGATTGGTAAAACCGAGCAGTTCTGCCCGAACGCCAAAATCATCCATGTGGATATCGACCGCGCGGAGCTGGGTAAAATCAAACAGCCGCACGTGGCGATTCAGGCTGATGTCGATGAGGTTCTGGCGCAATTGATCCCATTAATTGACGCGCAGCCGCGAGAGCCGTGGCATCAAATGGTGGCCGATTTACAACGCGAATTCCCTTGCACTATTCCGCAGGAACGCGACCCGCTCAGCCACTATGGATTGATCAACGCCGTGGCTGCCTGCGTGGATGACAGCGCCATTATCACCACCGATGTAGGCCAGCATCAGATGTGGGCGGCACAGGCTTACCCGCTGAATCGTCCGCGTCAGTGGCTGACCTCTGGCGGTCTGGGAACCATGGGCTTTGGTCTGCCGGCGGCAATTGGCGCGGCGCTGGCCAACCCGGACAAAAAAGTGCTGTGCTTTTCTGGTGACGGCAGCCTGATGATGAATATTCAGGAAATGGCGACCGCCAGCGAAAATCAGCTGGATATTAAAATTATCCTGATGAATAACGAAGCGTTGGGTCTGGTGTATCAGCAGCAAAGTTTGTTTTATAAGCAGGGCGTTTTTGCGGCGACCTATCCGGGGATGATTAACTTTATGCAGATAGCCGCCGGGTTTGGTCTCGAAACCTGCGATCTGAATAACGAGGCGGACCCGCAGGCAGCGCTGCAGGAAATTATTAATCGCCCTGGACCTGCGCTGATTCACGTGCGCATTGATGCCGAACAAAAAGTGTACCCGATGGTGCCGCCGGGTGCGGCAAACACAGAAATGGTGGGGGAATAAGCCATGCAACAGCAGACTCATGACAACGTAATCCTGGAACTCACCGTGCGCAACCATCCGGGCGTAATGACTCACGTCTGCGGGCTGTTTGCCCGCCGCGCGTTCAACGTGGAAGGCATTCTCTGTCTACCGATTCAGGAAAGCGATAAGAGCCGCATATGGCTACTGGTCAACGACGATCAACGTCTGGAGCAGATGATAAGCCAGATAGACAAGCTGGAAGATGTGGTGAAAGTGGCCCGCAACCAGTCCGACCCGTCGATGTTTAACAAAATCACCGTGTTCTTTGAGTAGTTCGCTCAAGACTTGAACAGCCACGCGCTTATCGTTAAGGTAAGCGCGTTTTTTTATCCGCCAGGACAAACCCATGATTACCATCGCCCTTATCGACGACCACACTATCGTTCGCTCCGGCTTTGCCCAACTGCTGGGGCTGGAACCTGATTTGCAGGTTGTGGCTGAGTTTGGCTCAGGCAGCGAGGCGTTGGCGGGATTACCGGGACGCGGCGTGCAGGTGTGTATCTGTGATATCTCGATGCCCGATATCTCCGGCCTTGAACTGTTGAGTCAGTTGCCAAAGGGAATGGCGATTATCATGCTCTCCGTCCATGACAGCCCGGCGCTGGTGGAGCAGGCACTGAACGCGGGCGCACGTGGTTTCCTTTCTAAACGCTGCAGCCCGGATGAGCTGATCGCGGCGGTGCATACCGTGGCGACCGGTGGTTGCTATTTGACGCCGGACATCGCCGTCAAACTGGCGGCCGGTCGTCAGGATCCGCTGACTAAACGCGAACGTCAGGTGGCGGAAAAACTGGCGCAAGGCATGGCGGTGAAAGAGATTGCCGCCGAGCTGGGGCTGTCTCCGAAGACGGTACATGTGCATCGCGCCAACCTGATGGAAAAGCTCGACGTCAGCAACGACGTGGAACTGGCTCGCCGGATGTTTGACGGCTGGCAATGAACACGCTCTGTTCCCGGTTAATCACCGTTGTTGCCTGCTTTTTTATTTTCTCTGCCGCGTGGTTTTGCCTGTGGAGCATCAGCCTGCATCTGGTTGAGCGCCCGGAACTGGCGGTGCTGCTGTTTCCGTTTGGCCTGCGTCTGGGGCTGATGCTGCAATGTCCGCGCGGCTACTGGCCGGTGCTGCTGGGCGCGGAATGGCTGCTTCTTTTCTGGCTGACACAGGAAGTGGCGCTGGCCCATTTGCCACTTTTGATGATCGGAAGCGCCCTCACGCTACTCCCGGTGATGCTGATTTCGCGATACCGCCATCAGCGCGACTGGCGCACGCTGCTGTTGCAGGGCGCGGCGCTGACGGCGGCGGCATTGTTACAATCGTTGCCCTGGATTGGGCAAGGCGAAGAGGCGTGGAACGCGCTGTTGCTGACGCTCACCGGCGGATTAACGCTGGCGCCGATCTGCCTGGTGTTCTGGCACTATCTGACCAGCACAACCTGGCTGCCGCTGGGCCCGGCGGTGGTGTCGCAGCCTGTGAACTGGCGCGGGCGGCACCTGGTCTGGTATCTGCTGCTGTTTAGCGTCAGTCTGTGGTTGCAGCTTGGCCTGCCGGATGAATTGTCACGCTTCACGCCGTTTTGCCTCGCGTTGCCGATCATTGCGCTCGCCTGGCACTATGGCTGGCAGGGGGCGCTGATTGCGACGCTAATGAACGCCATCGCGCTGATTGCCAGCCAGACCTGGCACGATCATCCCGTCGATTTACTGCTCTCGCTGCTGGCGCAAAGCCTGACCGGGCTACTGCTCGGCGCGGGCATTCAGCGTCTGCGCGAGCTTAACCAGTCGCTGCAAAACGAATTAGCGCGCAACCACCGTCTGGCTGAACGCCTGCTGGAGACCGAAGAGAGCGTGCGCCGGGATGTGGCGCGCGAACTGCACGACGATATCGGCCAGACCATCACCGCCATTCGCACGCAGGCGGGTATTGTCCAGCGCCTGGCCCCGGAAAACGCAGGGGTGAAGCGCAGTGGGGCGCACATCGAACAACTTTCTCTCGGCGTGTACGATTCAGTACGTCGCTTGTTAGGCCGCCTGCGACCACGTCAACTGGACGATCTCACGCTGGAGCAGGCCATCCGCTCACTGATGCGCGAAATGGAGCTGGAAAGCCGCGGCATCGTCAGCCATCTCGACTGGCGAATTGATGAATCTGTGCTCAGCGAAAGCCAGCGCGTAACGCTGTTTCGCGTTTGTCAGGAAGGGCTGAACAACATCGTGAAGCACGCCAACGCCAGCGCGGTGACGCTTCAGGGTTGGCAACAGGATGAACGGTTGATGCTGGTGATTGAGGACGACGGCAGCGGCCTGCCGCCGGGGTCGAATCAGCAGGGATTTGGCCTTACGGGGATGCGCGAACGCATTAGCGCCCTCGGCGGTAAGCTCACGATTTCCTGTACGCACGGCACGCGTGTCAGCGTGTCGTTACCCCAGCGATATGTGTAAGGCGCAGTCATGTTTTCGTTTTTAAAAGCCCCGGCCAGTGCGCCGCTCATTACTGATAAGCGTGAGGTGGATGCCCGCTACCGCTACTGGCGGCGGCATATTCTGACCACCATTTGGCTCGGCTACGCGCTGTTCTATTTCACACGCAAGAGTTTCAACGCCGCCGTACCGGATATTCTCACCAGTGGTGTGCTGACCCGCAGCGATATTGGGCTGCTGGCGACGCTGTTTTACATCACCTACGGCCTGTCGAAGTTTGTTTCTGGTATTGTCAGCGACCGCTCCAACGCCCGCTATTTTATGGGTATCGGGCTGATTGCCACCGGCGTGGTGAACATTCTGTTTGGATTTTCCACCTCGCTATGGGCTTTTGCGGTGCTGTGGGCGCTGAACGCCTTTTTCCAGGGCTGGGGATCGCCGGTCTGCGCGCGTTTATTGACCGCGTGGTATTCGCGTACCGAGCGCGGCGGCTGGTGGGCGCTGTGGAATACCGCGCACAACGTCGGCGGGGCGCTGATCCCCATCGTGATGGCGGCGACGGCGCTGCACTACGGCTGGCGCGCCGGGATGACCATCGCCGGGCTGCTGGCGATTGTAGTAGGGATTTTTCTCTGCTGGCGGCTACGCGACAGGCCGCAGGCAATTGGCCTGCCGCCGGTTGGCGACTGGCGGCATGATGAACTGGAGATCGCCCAGCAGCAGGAAGGAGCAGGGCTGAGCCGCAAAGAGATCCTCACCCGCTATGTGCTACTGAATCCTTATATCTGGCTGCTGTCGCTGTGTTATGTGCTGGTGTACGTTGTGCGCGCCGCGATCAATGACTGGGGTAATCTGTATATGTCGGAGACGCTCGGCGTGGATCTGGTGACCGCCAATACCGCCGTGACGATGTTTGAGCTGGGCGGATTTGTTGGCGCGCTGGTGGCGGGTTGGGGTTCTGACAAGCTGTTTAACGGCAACCGCGGTCCAATGAACCTGATTTTCGCCGCCGGAATTTTACTCTCCGTTGGCTCGTTGTGGCTGATGCCGTTCGCCAGCTACGTGATGCAGGCAGCGTGCTTTTTCACTACCGGATTCTTCGTCTTCGGCCCGCAGATGCTGATAGGCATGGCGGCGGCGGAGTGCTCGCACAAAGAGGCGGCGGGCGCGGCAACCGGGTTTGTCGGACTGTTTGCTTATCTGGGGGCATCGCTCTCCGGCTGGCCGCTGGCGAAGGTGATGGAGGTCTGGCACTGGACAGGATTCTTTGTGGTGATCGCCATTGCGGCGGGGATTTCCGCGCTGTTGCTGCTGCCGTTTTTAAACGCCCAGGCCCCGCGCGATCTCAACGAAGCGTGATGTACCTCACCTTTTTGCCCTGAGTGGGGCAAAACTAAGAAATTTTCCCGGTTTCACCTGGACGCTGTCTCAGGCGCGTCTTCCGGCTGATTTTTACAATGCCTGCCATTCGCAGGTATAAAAAATTAGCTCGGGAGTGTCAAATGCTGGCCTTTCTAAACCAGGTGCGCAAGCCAACCCTGGATCTGCCGCTCGATGTGCGGCGCAAAATGTGGTTCAAACCGTTCATGCAGTCCTATCTGGTGGTCTTTATCGGCTACCTGACCATGTACCTGATCCGCAAAAACTTCAACATCGCGCAGAATGACATGATCTCCACCTACGGGCTGAGCATGACGCAACTGGGGATGATTGGCCTGGGCTTCTCTATCACCTATGGCGTGGGTAAAACGCTGGTTTCCTACTACGCGGACGGTAAAAACACCAAGCAGTTCCTGCCGTTTATGCTGATCCTCTCCGCCATCTGTATGCTCGGCTTCAGCGCCAGCATGGGCGCGGGTTCAACCAGTCTGTTTTTGATGATCGCCTTCTACGCGCTGAGCGGTTTCTTCCAGAGTACCGGCGGCTCGTGTAGCTATTCCACCATCACCAAATGGACGCCGCGTCGCAAGCGGGGTTCTTACCTCGGCATGTGGAACATCTCTCACAACCTCGGTGGTGCGGGTGCGGCGGGCGTGGCGCTGTTTGGCGCTAACTATCTGTTCGACGGTCACGTCATCGGGATGTTTATCTTCCCGTCAATTATTGCCCTGATTGTTGGTTTTATCGGCCTGCGCTACGGCAGCGATTCCCCGGAGTCATACGGCCTCGGTAAAGCCGAAGAGCTGTTCGGCGAGGAGATCAGCGAAGAGGACAAAGAGACCGAAGAAAACGAGATGACTAAATGGCAGATCTTTGTTGAGTACGTGCTGAAAAACAAAGTGATCTGGCTGTTATGTTTCTCGAACATCTTCCTGTACGTGGTGCGTATCGGTATTGACCAGTGGTCCACCGTCTACGCTTTCCAGGAGTTGAAGCTCTCCAAAGAAGTGGCGATTCAGGGCTTTACCCTGTTTGAAGTGGGCGCGCTGGTCGGCACGCTGCTGTGGGGCTGGCTCTCTGACCTGGCGAATGGCCGCCGTGCGCTGGTGGCCTGCGTGGCGCTGGCGTTGATTATCGCCACCCTGGGCGTTTATCAACATGCCAGCAACCAGTATGTCTATCTGGCTTCGCTGTTTGCGCTGGGCTTCCTGGTGTTCGGTCCTCAGTTGTTAATCGGCGTTGCGGCAGTCGGATTTGTGCCGAAAAAAGCGATCGGCGCGGCCGATGGGATTAAAGGCACTTTCGCTTATCTGATTGGTGACAGCTTCGCCAAGCTGGGTCTGGGGATGATTGCCGACGGCACGCCGATTTTCGGTCTGACCGGCTGGGCGGGCACTTTCGCCGCGCTGGATGCTGCCGCCATCGGTTGTATCTGCCTGATGGCCGTGGTGGCCGTATTTGAAGAACGGAAAATTCGCCGCGAGAAAAAGATTCAACAATTGAAAGTCGCTTAAGTTAAGTGTGCATTGGTAACTTTTGCCCGCCTTAATGGCGGGCTTTTTTATGTTTGAGGCTGAAGCATCTCGTATTCAGGTTGTTTCAAAGTCAGTTGATTAATCGTCGGCAATGACCATTTTTTTATCAAAGTTGATCAGTAGCGAGCAGATGAGATAACCCACTGCAGCCAGTGCAAAGAACATCATGGCGGCGTAATAGTTGCCGGTAGATTGAACCAGGAAACCGATAAAAATGGGTAAGATGGCGGCGAACAGGTTACTAGTGAAGTTCATGGTCCCGCAAATGGTGCCTGCAACAGATTGTGCGCCCAACAGTCCCGGTATTGACCAGTAAACGCTGGCCCACCGCAGAGGGAAAAGGGCAATAGTGAGTAAGGTGATGGCGACGGCTGGCGTCGAACTTTGTGCGCAAAGGAAAATGCCAACACCAGCAGTAGTGGCGGAAATAGCCAACATGGTATGCATAACACGGCTTGTTTTTGCTCCTTTGCTGCGCCATTTATCCATAATGTAACCGCCCGTCAATTGGCCGACAAAGCACAGCAGGAAGATCAGCGCCATTGCTCCGCCCATCGATTTGATATCAAAACCGTAGGTGGCTTGAAAATAGAGCGGCAGCCAGGTCATCAGACCGTAGAACACAAAGCTGTAGCAGACCCACCCCCCGATAAGCGCAATTACATTTCGTTGTTTCAGGTAAGGTTTGATATCAGCTAAACGGTATTTTTTACTGCTGGTTTCCGCGCCGTTTGCGGCAGCAATGTGGTCCAGCTCAGCTTTATTAATGCTCGGATGTTCTGATGGATATGTGCGGATGTACCACCAGGCCAGAAGGCCGACGACCATTGTTCCGACGCCTGCCACTACAAATGCCATACGCCAGGAGTCGAACATTGCAATAAGACCGGCGATGATTACTGCCCCTAACGCCGTACCCAGGGGGGCGCCACCATCAAGCAGCATCGAACCGCGTCCGCGCTCTGTTGGTGTTAACCATGTCCCCATTAACTTCGCACCAGCGGGCATGATTGGAGATTCAGTGACGCCTAACCCCAGACGAGAAAGTGAAAGGGTGAAAATAGAGTGACACAGAGCTGCGACGGCCTGAAATGCACCCCATAAGATAGTGGCCAGGGCAATGATATTTCTGGCTTTGAATTTATCGGCAATGATGCCACTGGGAATTTGCATTAATGCATACGCCCAGAAAAAAGCACTATGAATAACGCCGACAACGCGGGTGTCGGTAATACCAAATTCATCCGTAATATAAGGCATGGCAATAGAAAGAGAGGTGCGGTCAATATAGTTAATGGCACCTAATAAAAGCATGATGATAAATATCCGCCATCTTACTGTTGTTGCCTTTAATTTATCTTCTTCAGTATTTGTATTAATAATAGACATAAAGACTCCTTGCCATACTCATAGTGAGTATGGCGGTACGAGGTATTATTATATTGTGGAGCGTTACATTATGGAGCCAATAGTCCAGGGGACGAATTCTTGACTGCCATAGCCAAATTCCTCACTCTTCGTTTTTTTTCCGGATGCCATTTCAAGGATCATCTGGTAAATACGTTCGCCAACTTCCGCAATGGTTTCTTCCCCCTCGACAATGGTTCCGCAATTAATATCCATATCCTCCTGTTGGCGTTCCCAAAGCGCATTATTGGTAGCCAACTTCAGGCTTGGCGTTGGTTTGGAACCAAAGGCCGAACCGCGGCCTGTGGTGAAACACAGAAGATTTGCCCCTCCGGCGATTTGACCCGTGACGGCGATGGGGTCATATCCAGGAGTATCCATAAAGACAAAGCCTTTCGCGGTTACCGGTTCGGCATACTCATACACTTCTGTCAGATTGGTTGTGCCTGCTTTAGCAATACCACCTAGTGATTTTTCCAGAATCGTCGTCAATCCGCCGACTTTGTTACCGGCCGAGGGGTTATTGTTCATTTCGCTCCCGGTACGGCGGCAATACTCTTCCCACCAGTGAATGCGTGCAATGAGTTTTTCACCTACTTCGCGAGAAACGGCGCGGCGGGTAAGAAGATGTTCAGCGCCATAAATTTCCGAGGTTTCAGATAAAATTGCTGTTCCGCCTTGTTGCACCAGTTTATCTGCCGCATAGCCCAGAGCTGGATTGGCCGAAATCCCGGAATAGCTGTCGGAACCGCCACACTCAAGCGCGAGGATAATTTCTGAAGCAGGGATGGGTTGACGTGTAACCTGGTTAGCAACAGGTAGCATCTGGTTAACCAGGATAATACCTTTCTCAATGGCGTGGCGTGTGCCGCCTACATCCTGAATGGTATAACTGTGCATCATGGGGCCATCGGCCAGGCCATGGGCGTTCATCATGTCTTTAATTTGACTGGATTCGCATCCCAAACCAATGATGATTACCCCGGCGAAGTTCGCATGGGTGGCATAACCGGCCATCGTACGTCTCATGACGTCCATTGATTCACTTTTAGCGCCGATAGCGCAGCCAAAACTTTGTGGTAATGATACTACGCCATCAACGTTTGGATAATCTGCAAGGCCGTGCAGGCGGAAGTGATCCTCAATGGCCCTGACGACAGTGGCGCTGCAGTTGACGGAGCTTAAAATACCGATGTAGTTACGTGTGGCTGCTCGGCCATCTGCACGGCGGATACCCATAAATGTATCTTGTTGAGGGACTGGAGGAAGTGAATGGCAATCTTCACCCCAGGCATAGTCGCGCTCAAAATCGCCCATTCCCAAATTGTGCATGTGGACGTGTTCGCCAGGTTTAATCGGCTGGGTTGCGAAGCCTATAATCTGTCCATAGCGTTTGACCGCGTCGCCGACACTCAGCGCACGCAGGGCGATTTTATGCCCTGCAGGAATTTCACTCAAAACCGTAATTTGTTCGTCTTCAAGCCAGGTCTCACTGGGCACTGTTTGTCTTGCGATAACCACATCATCTTTGGGATTCAATTTTAGTACAGGGTTGATGTTCATTATCATTGCTCTCATGCTGGTTTATACCGAGATACGGGTCAAAATACTCTTAACCTGCGCTATTTTTTCTTTATCTAACGGTAATGCAGGAGGGACAACTGCGGTAGATATGTCCACACCACTTAATTTTATGGCGGTTTTTATAACGCCAAAGAAAGGTTGTTCTAAGGCATATAAAGGTGATAATCCGGCAAGTTGTTGTTGAAGCGTTTTGGCTGTAGCAAGATCGTTTTGTTGAACAGCCTGATAAATTCCCCGCGTAATATGAGGCGCAAAGTTAAAGGTTGCCGGAATTCCGCCATGTCCACCCAGTAGTAATGTATCAAGTAAATATTCGTCATAACCGCTGAAAATGATAAAATCTGGGCGAAAACAGTGAACTCGATTAATAATTTCCCTTGTGTGGCTAATGTTATCAATAGTGTCTTTAATACCGACGATATTTGGTACATCACGGGCAAGACGGGTGATGACGTCTAAACCAATATCCTGACCGGTTAGCTCTGGAAAGTTATATAAGAAGACTGGGATGCTTAACGCTTCTGCGATCCGTTTGTAATGCGTAAAGCGGGCCTCATCGCTGAGTTTTGCATAATAGGGGTTAACTACCAGTACTCCTTGTGCCCCCGCGTTTTCGGCGTGTTTTCCAAGCTGGATAGTTTCCGCAGTGCTCGCGCAGGCAATACCGATGAGAACTGGAACTCTGTCGGCAACATGTTGCAGACTAAATTCTGCAATCTGTTTTCTTTGCTCAGACGATAAATGTGAGAATTCGCCGCCGCTGCCCAGAATCAACATACCGTCAGCACCATTGCTAATAACATGGTCAATCATTGCTGCCATTCCTGCGCGATCCAATTCACCGTTATCGTCAACGATGGTCGGTACTGGCGGGAAAATACCTTTGAAAACGTTCAACATTGCCATTCCTCTAGTTCTATATGTGGAACTCATGTTCTGTATGTTGAAGTTAGTACAGCAAATATCCAAATCGTTCGTCAATGCTTTTTGCGGAAAAAACGAACAATTGTGAGATGGATCGAGTTTGGGGAATTGACATTTAGGGAATGGAGCTCATTTGCTGATGTGCAAAAAAGCCGCATTCCTGAGAAAAGTGATTGCGGTATACTGTGCAGAGTCTATGAATAAAAAAAGATTAATAGCGCATGAACCAAGACATTACGACCTCTGTTCCCGCATTGGATAAGACAGTAAAAATCTGTAATTACCTTTTCAATTCCCCTGGGGCGACGTTCAGCCAGATTCAGCAGGATCTGGGATTACCCAAAAGCAGCACATCCTCGTTGCTAAATGCCCTGGTTGAGCATCATCTTTTGCGCCTGGAAAAGGGGCGTTTCTTTTTGGGACTAAAGCTGTATGAATGGGGGAATCGTTCGCTGGAACAGTTTGATATCCGTAATGCAGCGCTTCCAGTTTTGGAAAAACTGCGTGAGCAAACGGACCTGACCTGCCATCTGGGCATACTGGATGAAGTTGCCCCAATTTATCTCATGAAGCTGGAAAACACTCAGGCTATTAGTATTCGTACCTGGGTCGGTAAAAAGTTACCGATGCACAGCTCCGGTGTGGGGAAAGCGCTTTGTGCCTGGCTGCCGCAGGATAAAATAGATGAACTGTTACCGAATGAGGAATTGCCGCAGTATACAGATACCACCATTACCAGCAAAAAAGCGTTGATGAAAGAGTTTGCCAAAATCCGCGAGCAGGGTTGGGTATTTGATAACGCCGAGGACTCCCCTGGCATCTATTGCATTGCTGCACCGGTATTTAATCGTAATAAAGAAGTAATTGCGGCAATAAGTATCAGCGGCGTTGAATTACAAATGCCTAAAGATTGTATTCCACAATATTCACAGTGGGTGCGCGAAGCCTGCCAGTCACTCTCGGAAAAATTAGTTTAAGCAGGCGGGTATCGTCATTAATGATTTGGATAATGCTGGCCACGTTGGTGGTTGTTTTTGTGGTGGGTTTTCGGGTGCTGACGTCCGGGTCGCGGCGGGCAATTCGTCGTCTGAGCGAGCGACTGAATATTGATGTCGTGCCGGTAGAATCGATGATCGATCAGATGGGAAAAGTACAGGGTGAGGCTTTTTTACAGTACCTGCACCGCCCGGATGAATCACATCTGCAAAATGCCGCCCAGGTGCTGTTGATCTGGCAAATCGTGATTGTCGACGGCAGTGAGCAGAATCTGCTGCAGTGGCACCGTTGGCTGCAAAAAGCCCGGCTGGCTGCACCGATTACCGACGCGCAGGTGCGTCTGGCGCTCGGATTTCTGCGCGAGATGGAGCCGGATATGCAGGAGCTTAATGCGTTTCAGATGCGCTATAACGCCTTTTTCCAGCCCGAAGATGGCGTGCACTGGCTGCACTGATAGTGATGCCTGATGGCGCTACGCTTATCAGGCTTACAAACAGGTTCAATCGTAAGCCGGATAAGGCGCAGCCGGCATCCGGGGAATAGTTGTCAAAACGTTAAATACGTCACAAATTTAATGTTACACTGCGTAACTTTTCTACAATAACCCCACGCAGGTAACAAAATGAGTGAAGCTGTTGAACAAAAATCCCGCGCTGAGGCAAATGTCCGCCCGAACTGGTCGGCGGTATTTGCCGTGGCGTTCTGCGTTGCCTGCCTGATAACCGTTGAATTTTTGCCCGTTAGCCTGTTAACGCCGATGGCGCAGGATCTGGGGATTTCTGAAGGCGTTGCCGGACAATCAGTGACCGTGACGGCGTTTGTCGCCATGTTCGCCAGCCTGTTTGTGACGCAAATTATTCAGGCGACCGATCGTCGCTACGTGGTGATCCTGTTTTCGGTGCTGCTGACGCTCTCCTGCCTGCTGGTTTCCTTTGCCAACTCTTTTTCGCTGTTGCTCGTTGGCCGTGCCTGCCTCGGTCTGGCACTTGGCGGTTTCTGGGCGATGTCGGCGTCGCTGACCATGCGTCTGGTTCCCGCACGTACGGTACCGAAAGCGCTGTCGGTGATTTTTGGCGCAGTCTCAATCGCGCTGGTGATTGCCGCGCCGTTGGGGAGCTTTTTGGGCGGCATTATCGGCTGGCGCAACGTGTTTAACGCGGCGGCGGTAATGGGGGTGTTGTGTACCATATGGGTGGTGAGAGCGCTGCCTTCGCTGCCGGGCGAACCTTCGCATCAGAAACAAAACATGTTCAGTCTGCTGCAGCGCCCGGGCGTGATGGCCGGGATGATTGCCATCTTCATGTCCTTTGCCGGGCAGTTCGCCTTCTTTACCTATATTCGTCCGATCTATATGAATCTGGCGGGCTTTGGCGTTGATGGCCTGACGCTGGTGCTGCTGAGTTTTGGTATCGCCAGCTTTGTCGGGACGTCGCTCTCCTCGGTAATTCTGAAGCGCTCGGTAAAACTAGCCTTAGCTGGTGCGCCGCTGGTGCTGGCGCTCAGCGCGCTGGTCCTGATTCTGTGGGGCAGCGACAAAGTTGTGGCGGCAGGCATTGCGATTATCTGGGGACTGGCGTTTGCGTTGGTACCGGTCGGTTGGTCGACGTGGATCACCCGCTCGCTTGCCGATCAGGCAGAAAAAGCCGGATCCATCCAGGTCGCCGTGATCCAGCTTGCCAATACCTGCGGGGCAGCGGTGGGAGGCTATGCGCTCGATAACCTCGGACTGCTGTCGCCCCTGATGCTCTCCGGCAGCCTGATGCTGCTGACGGCGCTTCTGGTGGCAGCGAAAGTTCGCATAAAGGGTATGCAATAAACTAAATCACGATATGCCGGATCGCTATCCGGCATCCTGGTGGGTTTCAATCAAAACCATTATTTTCGGCGGTGTGGGCAAACCATTCGCCGCTCTTTTTCACCGTGCGTTTTTGCGTTTCTAAATCTAACTGAACAAAACCGTAGCGGTTTTTATAGCCGTTGAGCCATGACCAGTTATCAATAAAGGTCCACATATGGTAGCCAAGACAATTACACCCTTCGCTAATTCCTTTATGTAGCCATTTGAGATGCTCAGCAACAAATTCAATACGGTAGCTGTCGTTGATTTGCTCTTGCTGAATAAAACGCTGCTCATTCTCGACACCCATACCGTTTTCAGAAATAAAACAGCGTGGATTGCCATAATTATCACGCAAATTGGTAATGATATCGTAAATACCCGGCTCATAAATTTCCCAGCCACGGTAAGGATTCATTTTCCGACCCGGCATTTCGTAATAATCAAACAGCCACTCCGGCATAAACGGTGCATCCGGGTTGACGGCGCTATCACGGCATTTCACGCGACGCGGCTGATAGTAGTTGATGCCGAGCAGATCGATTTTGCCCTCGGCGATCAACTGGCGGTCGCCCGGCTGGCATGCCGGTAATTGATCGTACTCTTTCAGCAGTTCGACCAAATCTGCCGGATATTCACCCTTCAGCACCGGGTCGAGGAAGCTGCGGTTAAACAGCAGATCCGCATAGTGTGCGGCTTTCACATCCGCCGGATTTTGTGAGCGTGGATAGGAAGGCGTTAAATTCAGCACCACGCCGATTTCACCGTCATGGTTTGCGCCACGATACGCCCGAACCGCCGTCGAATGCGCCAGTATGGTGTGATACGCCACGGTGGCTGCACGTTTGAAATCCACTACGTTAGGGTAATGGAAGTCATACAGATAGCCGCCTTCTACCGGGACAATTGGCTCGTTAAAGGTAAACCAGTGCTTAACCCGGTTGCCGAACAATGTAAAACAGGTCTGTGCGTAGCGGCCAAACGCCTCGACCACTTCACGGTTTTCCCAGCCGCCTTTCTCCTGCATCACCATTGGCATATCGAAGTGGAACAGGGTGATAAATGGCGTAATACCTTGTGCCAGCAGCTCGTCGATGATGTTGTTATAGAAATCGACAGCTTCAGGATTAACCTCGCCGGTACCGTCCGGGATCAGTCGCGACCAGCTCAGAGACGTACGGAAGCTGTTGTGTTTCAGCTGTTTGAGCAGTGCGATGTCTTGTTTCCAGTGCTGATAAAAGGTCGAGGTAGTTGCCGGACCAACCCCCTGATGGAAACGACCTGGCTGACGATCGAACCACACGTCCCACGTGGTCTGGCTTTTGCCGCCGTTCAGGCTATCCCCTTCGGTTTGCAGCGCTGAGCAGGCACTTCCCCACCAAAAGTTTTCAGGAAAACGGTATCGCATTATTGTTGCTCCATTGCTATTTATACGTTCTGGCAACAATACGTGTTTTTGTGACACAGAAACCGGTTACAGTACTCATTTTACAACAAGATGCTTATAAATCCGGGCATTCAACTTTGCCAAGCGCTTCCCAGTAGTTGTTCTGATTGTTTCTTTGAATTGCCAGAATGGCTTCGCGGATGTGCTGTTGGTTACGCGTATCAGCCATAATCGTTTTTTCCCATACCTCATCAGATGGCGAGCCTTGCGGGGTGCAAATCTTACGTAAGTCCTTCAAAACGGTATTCTTTTCGTGTACAGCCTGCAGACTGCCATATGCCGAGTCGGCTTGCGCCAGACCGGGTAGCATGAAAAGGACGGCAATAATCGGAAAAATGACTCGTTTCATGATAATAATCCTTGTTGTCTATGCGCATCATCTCAAGAGTAAGTGTAGACGGCATACGACTCACTCATCACCCTGTGTTAATGTCTAAAAATAAATCAGCCAGAAGTTGTAGTTATTTCAGGAGGATAGGATGCAAGAGCTGCCGTTTTATCAGAAAAACGGCTATCAGCTGCAAATGACCTTCGATAACTTCCCGGAAACCGGTTCCGCGCGCCATTATTTGTCAAAAACGTTTTGATGACCGGAAGGTCTGGACGCCGCCTCACTTTCTTGCGCAGCAGAATAGTGTATGTTCTGAACAATCATTTATTTCTTAAGCGGTAAAGAGATGAGACGGATTGAGATAATACTGGGAGAGCTGGAACGGCTGACGCGAGGACTGAATCTTGCCTATCTGGCGCAGGAAAGGGCGTTCACGGCGGAGGCTATCGGCTTCAACCTCGGGCTGGCGCGCAACTCGGTCAGTAAAGATCTCAATCAGCTCTGGAACGACGGCCTGGCGATTAAAAGCCGCGGTCGCCCGGTATTCTTTCTGCATCGTCAGGCGATTGAAACGCTACTGGGGCGCAAACTGGATGAGTCCGAGCGTGAAGTGCAAACCGTTGCCGACCTGTTGCCTGTTCAGGAAAACCAGGCGACAGACGATCCCTTTTCCGGCCTGATTGGTTACGATCGCAGCCTGCGCGATGCGGTGGAAAAAGGCCGCGCGGCGGTGCTGTATCCCCACGGGCTGCATGTTCTGCTAACCGGTCCCTCCGGCGTAGGTAAAACCTTTTTTGCCGAACTGATGCACCGTTTCGCCTGCGAACGTGCAGCGGGAACGCCTCCCCCGCTGGTCTATTTCAACTGCGCGGAATACGCGCATAACCCGGAGCTGCTCTCTTCACACCTGTTTGGTCATCGACAGGGGGCGTTTACCGGCGCAAACGAGAATAAACCCGGTCTGGTCGAACAGGCTGATGGCGGCTATCTCCTGCTCGATGAAGTGCATCGTCTGCCGTATGAAGGCCAGGAAAAGCTGTTCTCTATTCTCGACAAAGGCGAATACCGGCCGCTGGGTTCAAGCGCCGTGGCGCGTTCCATCTCGGTTCGCCTGATATGTGCGACCACCGAACCGGTAAGTTCGGCGTTGCTGCGCACTTTTCAGCGACGTATTCAGGTATGTATCGATCTCCCTGGCATCCGCCAGCGTTCGGTGGAAGAGCAGGTTGAACTGATCGTTGGCTTCTTACAGCGTGAGAGCCGCAAAATCGAGCGTACGATAAGCATCGACCGTACCCTGCTGCTCTGGCTGCTGAACAAGCCGCTGGAAGGCAATATTGGTCAGCTCAAGAGCGATATTCAGTTTCTCTGCGCCCAGGCCTGGGCTTCGGGAATGACGGAGCACAGCGATACGCTACAGCTGGATAAACGTCTGACCGAGATCCCCTTTAACGCCACGCCGGAACAACGTCTGCTGGTTGGGGCGCTGTTCGAAGGCAAAGAGCACCTGAGCATCGATGCCCGTACGCTGCCGGCACTGAAAAATTCGCTGGCCACCGGAGCTGAAATTGAAGAGAGCGATCTCTTTTATAGCTTCCTGACCCGGGAATATATCAATCTGCGTAACAGTAACGTACCGCCAGCCGAAACGCTGGCAATCCTCAAAAACAAACTCAGCTCGATTTTTGAATATGGTCTCTATAGCCGCGACAGCGTGGCGCATCCCCCGCGCTATGGCGATCAGATTGAAGAGCGAGTCACGCTGCTGATCGGCTGTGTTGAGCAGGTGCTTGGCTTCACGCTGCCGGAAAATCTGGTTAACCCGTTACGCAAACACTTCCTGGCGCTGATTGGCTATGTGCAGCGCGGCCTTATTCCGCAACTTTATTCTTCCAGCCTGATCCTCGATCGCTGCAAAGATGAATACGAAAACGCTACGTTGTTATGCCGAAAAATCAATGAACTGCTGCATATTCAGTGTCCGGCGACGGAGGTGGTCTGGCTGTGCCTGTTCCTCAAAGAGTGTCGCCATTACCGCCAACGGATTGACGCCAGTCCGGACTGCGGGGTGATTTTGATTGCTCACGGTGCGACGACCGCCACAAGTCAAGCGCAGTACGTGAATCGCGTACTGGAGCGCGAGGTGTTCAGCGCTATCGATATGCCTTTCGAGCAGTCGGTGCATGACACGCTGGAAGCCCTGACGCAGATGATCCAGACCCGGCAGTATCGCCGATTAATCCTGATGGTGGATATTGGCTCGCTGGTCCATTTTGGCAGTACGATCAGCAAATTATTCCAGATAGATGTTCTGCTGATGCCCAATATTACGCTCACCAGCCTGCTGGAGATTGGGCTGGATTTAAGCTACGAAACCAGCGACTTGCCGCAGCTGGCGGCGTTGATGCAGAGCAAAAATATTCCCTGTCAGCTCTGTACGCCGCAGCAGGAAAACAGCGGTAAAGTGCTGGTTATCTCCTGCATTACCGGGATGGGAACAGCAGAAAAAATCAAAAAGGTGCTGGAAGAGAGCTTCGGCGAGCTGATGTCGCAGGATACGCGGATGGTGATCCTCGATTACAACGAAGTTCGCAGCCTGGAGCGCGTTCAGCAGGCGATTAACGCCAGTGAACGTCTGGCGGGAATCGTGGGTACTTTCCAGCCGGGACTGCCGGATATTCCGTTTATCTCGCTCGAGGAGCTGTTCTCTGAGCAAGGCCCTGAACTGGTGCTCAGCCTGCTGACGCCCGATCTCTCCAGCAGCGAACGCCGTCTGGAGATGGAGCGCAGCGCGATGCGCTTTATCAGCGCGTTGACCATGGAGAGCATCATTAACCATATTTCGGTGCTCAACCCGCAGCGTATTCTGAAAGAGATGGAAGGCGTGCTGAATCATCTGACCACCACGCTTTCGCTCAAACCGAGCCGTCAGGTGACACTGCGCTTCCTGATCCACTGCTGCTGTATGGTCGAGCGTATCGTGATTAACCGCAAACCGTTACAGATGGCGCTGGAGAACAAGCCGGATCTGGATATTCGTGCGTTTAGTGTCATTAAATCTGCTTTCCTGCCGATCGAAGAGGCCTATGCCATTCGCTTATCGGACGCGGAATATTTTTATATCTACGAACTGCTGTATAGCTAACCCCAAGACTTGCGGGGCTTTGCGCCCCGTCGGCATCCATAACTCCCCCGCGTGACACAAATTCTGGCACAGCCTTTGCTCTGTTTACCTATGTCTATGTAATCGAGCCAGGAGGCCATTTTGACTACCACTGAATCCTTGCCCCAGATCCTGCTGCTGACCCATGGCGGCTGGGGGCAACAGCTTTGCAACAGCCTGCGCATGGTGATGGGCGAAATCAAAGGCGTGACGGAAATTGCGCTGATGCCCGTTGATACGCTCGGCGAATTTTATCAGCGCGTCGAAGCCGTAGTGAAAGCTATGCCGGAAGGCTCACTGATCCTGACCGATTTTATTGGCGGAACCACCTCTAACGTGGCGGCACGGCTGAGCGCCGATTACCCGGTGGCAGTGATTTCTGGGCTCAACGCCTCGTTGTTACTGGAGGCGCTCGACAAACGCGAGCATGGCCAACTG
Organism: Citrobacter sp. Ce104; assembly: GCF_030334595.1. NCBI lineage: Bacteria > Pseudomonadati > Pseudomonadota > Gammaproteobacteria > Enterobacterales > Enterobacteriaceae > Citrobacter > Citrobacter sp. Ce104. The sequence goes on along the minus strand of NZ_JAOWDP010000062.1, from coordinate 351,402 downwards.
ACCACCTGCGTGGCCGATCTGGTCGAGGCCGGGCGTAGCAGCTGCCTGGACGTTGTTGCCCACGTACGTCAATTACAACAATCACAATAAGGAATAAACATCATGGCAAACATCGTTTTATGTCGTATCGATAGCCGTCTGATTCATGGACAAGTGGTGACCAAATGGGTTGGGCAATCTCAGGCAAACCGGATTGCGGTGGTCAGCGATGAGCTGGATGCCGATCCGTTTATGAAAAACATCTACCTGATGGCCGCGCCGCCGAACATCAAAGTGGATTGTTTCAGTAACCAAAGTTTTGCGGCAGCCTGGAAAGAAAACCAGCTTGGTGACGGCAAAGTGCTGGTGCTGTTCCCTTCTCTGGCGGCGGTTCAGGAAGCGGTCCAGTTGGGGTTTGACGTCACTACCATTCAGGTCGGTGGACTGGGCGGTGGGCCAAACCGCAAAGCGGTATTCCAGAACATTACGCTGGATGAAAAAGACGTCGGCATTCTGAGCGACCTGAAAAATCGTGGGATTCAGGTGTTCTTCCAGACTATCCCGGAAGATAAGCCTCAGTCGCTGGACGATATCCTGAAAAAAATCTAATTCTTTGATAACAGGGTACTTAATTATGGATACTTTAGTCTTTGCAAGCCTGATGGGGTTGTATTACTGGTTTGCCCGATTACGCCTTGGCTACACCTTCTCAGCCATGCTGCTACAACCCGTCGTGATTGCCGTATTCGTTGGCCTGCTGTTAGGCAACATGGAAACGGCGATGATCATCGGCGCAGGTATGCAGCTGGTTTATCTCGGCGTGACCTCCACGCCGGGCGGCAACGTCCCGTCGGATCCGGCGCTGGCTGCCTGTATTTCAATTCCTATCGCCGTGAAGGCCGGAATGGACCCGAACCTGGCTATCGCACTGGCGATCCCGTTTGGCGTCATCGGCGTGTTTCTCGACCAGCTGCGCCGCACGTTAAACGCGGCGTGGGTGCATATGGCCGACAAGCATGCGGAAACGGCAAATATGGCGGGCATTATGCGCTGTGCGTTCCTCTACCCGGCGTTACTCGGGCTGGTGCTGCGTTTCCCGGTGGTTTTCGCCGCTAACTATTTTGGTCAGGACGTGGTGGAAAGCTTCCTGAAGCTGATGCCTCACTGGCTCACCCACTCCTTTGAAATTATGGGCGGCATTCTGCCGGCGCTGGGCTTCGCCATCACCATTATGGTGATCGGTAAAAAGAGTCTGCTGCCGTGGTTTATCGGCGGATTCTTTGCGGTGCTGTACCTGAAGGTGGACATCATGGCGATGGCAATCTTTGGTACCTGCGTGGCCTTCCTGATTAAAGGTCTGGCGAAAAATGAAGGAGCAGCATGATGAGCAGCGACGTAATGCAGCATGAACTGGTGGAGCGCGCGCGTGAAAGCGGCACGCTGACTAAAGCAGACATCACCAAAGCCTGGTTTATCTACTGGCTGGGCGCGGAAGTTTCCAGCTCCTATGAGCGATTGCAGAGCCTGATTTTCTGCGCCTCAATGACGCCGATCATCAAAAAACTCTACCCGCAAAAAGAGGAGCAGGTTGAAGCGCTGAAACGCCATTTGAACTTCTTCAACTCGGAGCAGACGTTCGGGGCGGTGATTCAGGGGATCTCCATTGCGATGGAGGAACAGAAAACCCGCGGCGAGCCGATCAGCGATGCCTCCATCACCGGCATTAAAACCGGACTGATGGGACCGCTGGCCGGGATGGGGGACTCCATCATCTGGGCCGCCGTGATGCCGCTGTTAATTGCTATATTCATCCCGTTCGCCGCCAATGGCAGCGCGATGGGCGGAATTGTGCCGTTAATTCTCTATCCTGCTATTACGCTGGCAATCAGCTATGGCATGGTTCACAAAGGCTATACGCTGGGGCGTGACTCGATAATTGGCCTGCTGCATGGAGGGCGAATAAAGGAGCTTATCTACGGCGCGAACGTGCTGGGCTTGATCATGATGGGGGCGCTTTCTGCTAGCTACGTCAAGATCACCACGCCGTTAAAACTCAGTGCCCTGAAAGGTTCTGAAGTGGTGGTTCAGCAAATCCTCGACTCTATTGCCCCCGGTCTGTTACCGCTGGCGGCGGTGTTCGCCATTTACTTCTACCTGGTAAAGAAAGGGCCGCGTTATACCACGATTTTGCTGTCGATTGTCGCGCTCAGCGTGGTCTGTTCGCTGCTGGGAGTGCTGTAAGCCATGACGCAAAATATCTATCAACAGTTGGGGCTAAAACAGGTCATTAACGCCTGCGGCAAAATGACGATTTTGGGCGTTTCCAGCGTGGCCCCGGAAGTGATGCAGGCCACCGCGCGGGCAGCTTCGGCTTTTGTTGAAATCGATCGGCTGGTGGACAGAACCGGAGAACTGGTTTCCCGCTACACCGGCGCTGAAGACAGCTATGTCACCTCCTGTGCGTCGGCGGGTATTGCCATCGCTGTTGCTGCCGCCATTACCCGCGGTGACCAGGCAAGAGTCACGCTGATGCCGGACAGTGCAGGTATGGCTAATGAAGTGGTTATGCTGCGCGGACATAACGTTGACTATGGTGCGCCCATCACCAGCGCCATCCGCCTGGGCGGCGGGCGGGTGGTGGAGGTTGGCTCGAGTAATCTGGCGGCCCGCTGGCAACTGGAGAGCGCGATTACCGACAACACAGCCGCGCTGCTGTACGTGAAATCGCACCACTGTGTGCAGAAAGGCATGTTGAGCATTGCGGATTTTGTGCAGGTCGCGCAGGTTCACAACCTGCCGCTAATTGTCGATGCCGCCGCCGAGGAGGATTTACACGCCTGGGTGGCGAGCGGGGCAGATATGGTGGTCTACAGCGGGGCAAAAGCTTTTAACGCGCCGACCTCCGGATTTATCACCGGGAAGAAACAGTGGATTGCAGCGTGTAAAGCGCAGCACCACGGGATTGCCCGGGCGATGAAAATCGGCAAAGAGAATATGGTTGGGCTGGTGTATGCCCTGGAAAACTACCATAAGGAACAAACCGTGGTCACCGCTGAAGAACTCCGCCCCGTGGCGCAGGCGATTTCAGCGATTCGCGGACTGGATGCGGATATCGAGCAGGATGAGGCCGGACGCGCCATCTGGCGGATACGTATTCGGGTGAATGCGCAGGTGCTGGGAATGGATGCTTACGCCGTAGAAGCGCAACTTCGCGGGGGTGAAATCGCGATTTACGCTCGTCGTTACAACCTTCATCAAGGCGTTTTTAGTCTTGACCCGCGTACGGTCGCAGAAGGGGAAATGGCGCTGATCGTGGCGCGATTAAAGGAGATTGCAGACCATGCAGCAGATTAATTTTTATCGGAATAAAGTGGCCATTAACGTACTGGCGAAGGATATCGCTAATGCCCGGGAAATCTATGAAGCTGCCGAAGGCCACGCGGTGATCGGTATTCTTTCGGCGCAGTTTTCCTCGGTTGAAGAAGGGATCAAAGAAGTAAAACGTTGGATGACCGATGTGCCATCAATTTCCGTGGGGTTGGGCGCGGGCGATCCGGCGCAGTATTACAAAGCGGCGATGATTGCCTCACGGGTCCATCCGGCACACGTCAACCAGACCTTCACCGGTTGTGGGTTTGCGGCAGGGGCGCTGGCGGCCACGGGCGGTGAACAGACCCATATCAACGCGTTAGTCAGTCCCACAGGCACGCCGGGGGAAGTGTTGATCTCGACCGGCGTCAGCAGCAGCCAGGGAACGCCAGCCCGCGTTTCCTGCGATGCAGCGGTACGTATGATGCTTGATTCCGGGGCTCACGCGGCGAAATTCTTCCCGATGGGCGGTGAGCGGTCGCTTCCTGAGCTGTACGCACTGGCGACGACTGCAGCACGAAACGGCATGACGCTGATTGAACCGACCGGCGGGATCGATCTCGAAAACTTCGGCGTTATCCTGCAATCCTGTCTGGAGGCGGGAGTACCGCGCGTCATGCCGCATGTTTACAGCTCGATTATCGACCCACAGACCGGCAATACCCGGCCTGCAGACGTCGTCAGGTTGATGGAGATAGTGAAAGAGATGGTGTGATGTTGTTATCGCCGGATGGCACTTCGCTTATCCGGCCTACAGATAACCTCATGTCACCAGCCCGGTCAGCGTAAGCGCTACCGGGCATTTTTGTCCATATGTCTGCTTTATGCTTTTTTCTTCTTGCTGATGCTTTTTCGTTTTTTAAACCGCAGCGGCCTTCCCGCTATAGTCATTTCATTACTCATCAGGCGGTTATTGCAAAAGGATAAAACGTGAAACTGAAGATACCTTATTTCGGGGCCGGGGCGGTGGTATTACTGGCGGGATTATTGCTGGCAGGATGCGATCAGCAGAGCAATGATGCAAAGCATATCAAAGTGGGCGTGATTAACGGCGCAGAACAGGATGTGGCGGAAGTCGCGAAGAAAGTCGCTAAAGAAAAATATGGCCTGGAGGTGGAGCTGGTGGGGTTTAGCGGCTCTCTGCTGCCCAACGATGCCACTAACCATGGTGAGCTGGATGCTAACGTCTTCCAGCATCGTCCGTTCCTTGAACAAGATAATAAAGCGCACGGCTATAAGCTGGTCGCGGTGGGTAATACCTTTGTGTTCCCGATGGCTGGATATTCGAAGAAAATCAAAAGCGTTGCTGAGCTAAAAGACGGTGCGACGATTGCGATACCTAACGACCCAACCAACCTTGGGCGGGCGCTGTTGCTGCTGCAAAAAGAGAAGTTAATCACTCTGAAAGCGGATACTGGCCTGCTGCCAACGGCGCTGGATATTACTGATAATCCGCGGCATCTGAATATTATGGAACTGGAAGGCGCACAGTTACCGCGCGTGCTGGACGATCAAAAAGTGGATGTGGCGATTATCAGTACCACCTACATCCAGCAAACCGGGCTTTCCCCGGTACATGACAGCGTATTTATTGAAGATAAAAACTCACCGTACGTGAACATTCTGGTGGCGCGGGAAGACAATAAAGATGCCGAGAATGTAAAAGAATTCCTGCAATCTTATCAGTCACCGGAAGTGGCGAAGGCGGCAGAAACTATCTTTAACGGCGGCGCGGTTCCGGGCTGGTAATCATGACCCGTTGCCGCGCTGGTTGAGGTTAAACCGCTCTGGCGCGGCGACGTGAGTCCATTGAGATAAGTATTACCGAAGAGAGGATCAAAAGCGTGCCCAGCCAGTCTGGCAGGGTAAAGGTAATGCCTAACAGCAGCAGGGACAGCAACGCGCTGCTCAACGGTTCAGCGCAGCTTAAAATGCTCGCTTTCGGTCCACCAATCATCTGCGCGCCTTTCAGGTACAGGCTAAACGTGAGCGATGTGCCGATAACCACCAAATAGAAAAACGCCAGAATCAAACTGCCATTCACCACGAAATTAGTGCCTTGCCCGGCATAAAACGGCAGCAGGATCATCCCGCCGATCAACATACTCCAGCCGACGACCGGCAGTGTGCCGTAGCGCGCGATGAGCGTTGAAGGGTAGGTAGTATAAAACGCGGCGGCAAACGCCGAGGCAATTCCCCAGAACAGCGCGGCAGGTGAGATTGATAGCGACGTCGGGTTACCGTGGGTGACCAGTAAGAAGGTGCCGATAAGCGAGGTGAAGATTGCGGTCAGCACTAAAATCCCCGGTCGCGCTTTGCGCACCACGGAGAACCACGCCACGATAATGGTCGGTGACAAAAATTGCAGCACCGTCGCGGTGGCGGCGTTGGATTTTTCGATGGTCAGCAGAAAAGTTAGCTGGACGGTAAGCGCCCCGACTACGGAGAAAATCAGCAGGCTGATAGCATCTTTGCGGTTTTTAATTATGGAGAACACTTTGTCGCCGTGAACGAAAGAGAGCATCAGCAGAATTAGCCCGGCGAATATCAGGCGCGTCATGGTCAGAAACTGCGACGACATCTGACTTTGCTCCATGATGTACTGCGCGCAAACGCCTGAACTTCCCCATAATACGGCGGCAATCAGGACATTCATCATCCCTCTTCTGGTGGAACTCATCTTTTCCTCGGCATGTTGTTTTGTTTTATTTGTGTGCAGGCATCATAGCAGAGATAGCGAAGCGAGGGAGGCATGGCTGACAACGCCCCCCACTCGGCAGGGGGCTGGCGATAATATCAAGGTGCAATCGGCGTCAGATAATCCAGCCGTAGTGGTTCGGCCAGCAGATCGTTCATTTGCAGAATGAACGTCTGGAAATGCGGCAAAGCGATATGTTCGTCCAGACCGGCCTGGCCGCGCCAGGATTCGCGTACGTAGAACACATCCGGCGTGTCGCGTAGCTGGAACAGGGCATATTCAATATTGCCTGGCTCCCGGCGCGTGGGCAGCAGCAGGGCCTGCAGCGCGTGTTTCAGTGCGTCGATTTTTCCCGGTCTGGCTTTCAGTACCGCAATAATTGAAATTACTTCTGAATCAGACATATTAAAACCCCTCCAGCACAATCTTGCCGACCGAGCGACCGGTTTCAATTTGCGTGTGGGCTTTTTGCAGATTCGCCGCGGTGATCGCGCCAAAATGCTCGCCCAGCGTGGTACGGAGGATATTGTCGTCGATCAACCGTGCTACGCGGGTCAATAGCTGATGCTGCGCAATGATGTCTTGGGTGGTAAACATTGAACGGGTGAACATAAACTCCCAGTGCAGCGAAATGCTTTTGGCCTTCAGCGGACGCGCATCGAGGGATTGCGGATCGTCAATCAGCGCCAGTTTGCCCTGCGGCGCCAGGGCGGCAATAATTTGCGAATAGTGCTGCTCGGTATTGTTCAGGCTGGCAACGTGCGTCACCTCTTTAATACCTATCCGTGTCAACTCTTCCGTCAGCGGTTTGCTGTGGTCAATTACATGATGAGCGCCCGCTTCACGTACCCATTTTTGACTCTGTGGACGTGATGCCGTACCGATGACGGTCATTTTGGTCAACTTACTGGCCAGTTGCGTCAGGATAGAACCGACGCCGCCAGCCGCGCCAACAATCAATAACACATCATTTTCATTGTCGTTTTCCGCAATACCCAGACGGTCAAACAGCATTTCCCAGGCGGTGATGGCGGTTAGCGGCAGCGCCGCCGCAGAAGCATTATCCAGTGATTGCGGCTTCAGCGCGGTAATACGTTCATCAACCAACTGAAATTCACTGTTACTGCCAGCGCGACCCAGCGCACCGGCGTACCAGACTTCATCGCCAGGTGCGAACAGAGTGACCGCTTCACCCACGGACTTCACCACGCCAACAGCGTCCCACCCCAGCACGCGCGGCACATCAGCGTTAAAACCTTCGCGGACCTTGGTATCAACGGGGTTGACGGAAATGGCTTTCACTTCAACCAGCAGATCGTGCCCGGTGGCGACTGGCATGGGCAGATCAATCTCTTGTAAAAATTCAATGTTATTGCCGTCGGTCGCGGCGCGGGTAATAGCGATGGCTTTCATAATCTCTCCGGTCACAGGAATCAGTTGAATAATTCGATGGTAAACCGGTAGCAGAACGGGAAAAATAGCCGTACGGCGACAGGACTTATACTCGGGGAGTGAAAATGTTCCGGCTTGAAGATCTCACGTTGTTTGTCCGCGCCGCGGCGCTGAATAGTTTTAGCGATGCCGCGCGTGAAGTCGGGGTTCAGCCTGCCCAGGTCAGTTCTGCTATCAAGCGCCTGGAGTCTACGTTGGCTATCCGCTTGTTCGCCCGCTCCACGCGCAGCCTGCGCCTGACGCCGGAGGGCGAGGTCTGGCTGCCCTATGCTCGCCAGATGCTGGATGTGATGCATGCCGGGCTGCAAAAAATTCAGACCCCGGAAGATGAAGTGTCAGGCACGCTGCAAATCGCCGTGCCTTCCGATCTCGGTCGTAACCTGCTGCTGCCCGTCTTTCAGTCGTTTCGACGCCGCTATCCCGCGCTGCGCCTGCGGATTTTTTTCTCTGACCAGGTGACGGATGTCTTTAAAGATCCCGTCGATGTTGCGTTTCGCTATGGCAACATTGAAGACGCGTCTTACATTGCACTGCCCGTTGCACCGGGTAATCGACGCGTGCTGGTGGCATCACCGCAATGGGTTAAGCAAAACGGCGCGCCGCAAACCCCGGACGATTTAACTCAGCTCAACGCCATGACCTTCGTATTACGCGGCCGCCTGCACGATCGCTGGACGTTTACGCGTAACGGCGAGGTCAGCAGTGTACAGGTTAACGGCGCCATTATGAGCGACGATGCGGAAGTTATTCGACGGCTGGCGATTGCCGGAGAAGGCGTGGCGTACAAGTCGTGGCTGGATGTCAGCGAGGATGTGCGTGACGGTCGATTACAACTGCTGATGCCGGATTATCAGGGGGAGAAAGTTCCTCTGAATATGATTTGCCCGCATCGGAAGCAGCTTTCGACGGCGGTCCGTCTGCTGCACGACGCGGTGAAGGCGCGGTGTGAAATGCTGGCGCAAAGCTAATATGCGCTTGCGCCAGAATATTATCGCGTTGTTACTCAGTCTTTTTTCGCCGCGTTTGCAAAGAAAATATCAGACTGAATGTCTTTCGTGCGGATGGTAAACAACTGATTAGTGAGGTCTTCCGTCAGCTTCTCGGCGTCGGCCATGATGCGCAGGTTGAAGTCATTCAGCATCTTATCGGCGGCTGGTTTATCAGTTTTGGCCATCTTCAGGTACTCTGCTTCGACCTCTTTTTGCTCCTTCGCCACTTTGTCTTCCCACGCTTTGTAGGCTTTTTTGACGATTGGCGCGAGCTTCGGATAATCAGTCATCGTCAACGTCTGTAGCTTGCGGTATTTCCAGTAAATGGATTGATCGTCCGCTTTGTCGCTACCCATCGTGTAGTTTGCCGGATACGCTTTCAGGCCGCTGTAGTACGGAACAAAAGCGGTGAGGTCGGCCATGCCCAGACCAATGTAGGTCGTTTCACCAATCTCTTTTGGCAACCACGGACGGACCTGCATAACGTGCGCTTCATAGGTGCGGAAGACGCTGACCGGACGCCATGGTTCTTTGCCGTTCAGACCGTTGGTGTAGGGGTCATGGCTGGTGCCTTCGTAATGATTACGCAGTACGGCCTTCACATCGTCCAGCGTCATTTTCTTCTCTGGCGTCATGAAGACCGGGAATTCACGCCCTTTGGCCATATCCTGGTTTACGGAAGGATTGAACTCTTTCTGGATGGTCCATACGCGAGGATCGTTATACGTGCGATCGCGCTCATCATCACGGGTATAGGCTTTGGAGAAGTTGAATTTGCCATCTTTTGTTGGTTCGTACAGACCTTTTTCAGTCGCAAATTGAATCAGGTTTTTTGACGCCATCATGTCCGGGTTTTTCGGATCGTAATCCTGTAAGCGGCCCTGATTACCGGTGGCAAAATACTGGTTATTTGGCAGACGCTGCGCCATCCACTGATGGCCGCTGCCGGTTTCCAGGTACCAGATCTCGTTATCGTCGACGACGGCAACGCCAAAGCCTTCACCTGCGCCGACGGTCTCAACGATATGGCCCAGCAGCGCCACGGCTTCACGCGCGTTTTTACTCTGCGACAGCAGAATATCTGGAATATCGTCTTCGGTGATCCCTTTATCCTCAACGTACGGGTCGGCGGCCAGCGCTTTTGGTGAGGCAAAAATAGATTCTGTGCCGCTCACGCCAACGCCCAGCTCGTTAAATCCGGTCGCGCCGTGCAGTTGAGTTTTCCAGTTTGGAACGGTGGTATAACGCAGAGAGTTTTTGGGGAGCGGCCAGGTAAAGTCATTCGCACCGTTATGTGCTTTGGTACTGTATACCCCGGTCTGATTCTGTTTTGCCGGATGAATGACAAAATGTTGCGCTTTTAGGGCATCGCTGTCTGCGCTACGGGCTACCAGCATAGAGCCGTCCGCTGATGCTTCGTTACCGACCAGCAGGGTCGTACAGGCAAAACCTGATGAAACAACGGCCAAATTTATAGAAAGTGCAATCAGGCACTTTTTAAAAGTAAACATTACGTATCCCTCATATGTACGCCAAAAATACACCGGAAACACACCGTTTCCTGAAGTGCGATAACGCCTGAACGCGCAGACATTGCTCGCGAGAGAGATAAACGCCCCTGCCCACGTCTTCTCCAAATATCCATCTGTAGGTTGAAGTCTTCTGGGCAAAATAAAACGCCCATTTCGCTTAATTATTACGCAATGGATATCGTGGTATTCAGGATGTTTCCTGATTCGGGATGAAGAATAGCAATGGGTTATTAGTGGATTCAGTGACCCATGTCGCGTAAGTCGATGATGGAAAATATGAATTCCATTGGGGAGGCGCGATTTTTGTATCCGGATAAGACGTTACCTTTTGCGGCAGTACAGCGAGGGTACATTGGAGCTGGCAAAAATCCATGCGCCCTTATACTCCTCCATGACCAGGCTTAGGGTTCGTCCGCTTTGGCGATAAAATCCGGGTAATGTGTTGTTAATATCAGCTTCATCGGCGCTATCAGCAAAGGTTTTGACCACCTGCATCGCCTGTAGCACTCGGGCTTCGTGCTGCCTGGTATAGTTGAAATAGATGTTCCTGCTAATGTCTGAGGTATTACGTCCGTACAGTTTTCCGGTAATGGTCGATAGCCCTGCATCTTTGTACATTCGGAATGAAATCGTACCGGCAAAGCGGTTGCTGCCAATATTCCATTCAACATTTCCAACGCAATTTAGCGGTTTTTCGGCATAGCGTGAATGCCATAGCCATCCACCAGAGCCGAGTAATGTCGCCAGGCCGATCACCAGCAAAATAAGGTGGCGTGTTTTTTTCATTGCCCGCGCATCCAGTAATAATGGGTGGTACAAAACGCGTGAGCATCTACCCGCGCATCTTTATCACAGACAAATGCCACAATCCTCTCCGCTTTTCGGTAGCCGGAAAGGAACACATGCTTGTTGTTTTCACAGAGATAGGGATGCAACTGCATCAGATTGAAATAATTCTCCTGATCGTGCTCATTCGGTGAGTAAAAGATTTTACAGTTTTGTCGTGAGGGGACCTGCATAGAAACCGACACGAATTTACTAAACGGCATAACAGGACGTGTTTGATACCACACCAGCCAGATAAGCAGGGTGGCAATAACGATGCCAGCGCTAAAAATAATGTCCCACCAGGGTACCCGCGTCGTTTGTTGAGGCGCGGGAGGAATTATCTTTGGGGGCGCGTAATCCTCTATAACCGGCGGCTGGTAAACGTCACTCTCAGGATGCGTTATTGCCTCTACCTGCGTATTTTCATTTAATCTGAGCCCGCGCCGGGAAATAGTTTTCACCGTATCTCGTGGTAGCCCCACATCCGCCAGCGCATTACGTAGCGTCAGAATAGCCTGGTAAAATGTGTTGGTGGTGGTCACATTATTTCTCTCGCCCCAACCTACTTTCATCAACGTGCTCTGCGAAACAATGTCACTTGCGTGAGTAATTAAATAGAGAAAACAAAGTGAGGCTGGGAGCTGAAGTTGTATTGCCCGCCCGGTCTGACGATTGACCAGACTTTTGCTATCAGGATTAAATTCGACCAACTGATTGATAAGGTACAATTGCCAACCCTCAGTAACCACAACGTATCACCGCGTGTGCCAACATCTCCCTTAAATTTTACATCCAAATCGAAAATATGCCTCACTCTTTGTACGTGATCGAAGATAAGAATTTTACTTAAGGAATTAAAACTCTTTAAATACAATGACTTATGGTTTTCAGTTCTTAGGTGAGAATTAACTAATGTTAAATAATGAGAATTCATTACAGTTTTATCTGAATTATCATTATATTTATCCACAGCACTTCAAGGGTGATTGAGTTATCAGTATTGTGTAATTAATGAGTATCGTTTACATCGGTTGTTTTTTAGCAAATAGTGCTTTTTTACTGTTTTATCCTGGAATCTGAATTTATGCATAAAATTCCTAATGCTCAGGCTGTAATTCTGAGGTAAGGCACAAAAAAGCTTAGCGCAATCGTATTAATCACAGCCCATACATAATAGCACATCAGGAGTTTATTACATTTTATTAGCACCACTGTTATTAACTGACAAGGAATGTCAAACGTGTCGGATTGACACATTTATTTACCAATGAAATATTTATGGAAAAATAACAGGAGTCATTTTTGATGAAGAGATCACCGTCACAGAGTGTTCGTTGCATAAGCTGTGAATTATCCTGTCAATTATTTCCGGATACTGCGGTTCGCGCCAGCTACTGTCACCGTGCCGCTTTTGCGATCTGGCCAGAGGGAAATGGCTTTCTGCAAAAAGGAATTATTGAAAAACTTCTGCTTAATAATCAAAACCATTTGTCGCGCGGGTTTATTTTTGTGGACTTTTCTTTCCCGAATCTGCGCCTGTTCGCCGACCCGCAATGGGTAGACCGCCTGGCCTATAGCGGTATGCATATTGTGTTGATAGCAGACAGGAACCTGGCGCCGTTAGCCAACTACTGGTTGTCAAAAAGCAATAAAATTCAAGGGATTATATATTCCGATGATGATGATGAGGTTCAGCGTCAGAAAATTCGCCGATTATTTACCGGTCACCTCGCTAACAGTAAACGCGGACGCTCACTCAATTACACAGAAATGATATTACTGAAGCGCTTTGTGTCAGGAAAAAGCATTCAGCAAATTACCAAAATAGATAATATCGATATTAAGAAAATATATGTCTACAAGCTCAGGCTTGAAGATAAGTTAGGCCATAGTATTCATCAAATATTGTCGAATATTTTATAACGCATTTCTGATTTTTATTATTTTCACATCCTTGTGATGTGGTGGACGCTCTACGCCTGATAGCAGGAGGCTGATATGCCAAATCCCAAATCTTACTCTCGTATTGCCATAGCGGTTTCAGCCGCATTAACCTCTATGGTATTTTCAAGCCATGCGGCATGGGTTGACGTTGATAGTCTTCCTTCCAGCGGACTGGTTAGTAGTTTGCCCCCAGAGTTGCAGGCAATAATACCTGCGCAGGCAAATTCCAATTTCGCTAAAACCAGCGCCATGCCGAATTATGTTTATCAATGGAGTGCGGGTACTATTCCCGTTTATGGCAATGGATTAACGATTAATGGACCCGGTGCTGAAGCTTTTGAGCACTCTGTTACCGTTATTCAGAATAGTACCACGGGTAGCCCGGGCGTTATTTTCGGTGACGACCTGACGATTCGCACACAGTCGAAGAATGCCGCCAATAATGGTAAAGATGTTGACGGTATCCGCACGCATGGGGCCAATACGCCTGATAACCCAGTCTTTATCATTACAGGCGACCGCACCAGCATTTATGTGGACGGTCAGGATGGTGACGGTATTAACGCCGGTTACAACTCCTATAGCCAGGGTTGGAAAGGATCGGCCAGCATTTATGTCGGCGACGATCTGTATATTCAGACCACCGGTACCCAGGGACGTGGCATCACTGCAAACGCAATGAAAGACGCCACGCAGGCCAAAAATACGATTGTCGTTGGCGACCGGGCACACATTGTGACGACAGGTGACAGTTCAGAAGGTCTTCGCACCGGGCAGAGCGGTTCCTCGATCCTGCTTGGCAATGACGCCACCATTGAGACATCGGGTTCCTCTTCCACGGGGATTTATGCCGCCTCGTCTTCCAAAACAGAACTGGGCAACAACGCGACGATTACGGTCAATGGCGTTAGCGCACATGCGGTCTACTCCACCAACGCGACCGTAAATCTCGGCGAAAATGCAACAATCAACGTCAACAGTTCGGCGAAAGCGGCGTCATACAGTAAAGCGCCACGCGGCCTGTATGCGACTTCACGCGGGGCGATAAACCTGGCAGGCGGTGCCGCCATTGCCATGGCGGGCAATCACAGCAATGAAAGCTATGCCATCAGCACCGAAACGGGCGGCACCGTAGACGGCTCCGCTGGTGGGCGCTTTCTTATCGATGGCGATCTTCACGCCGCCGGCGCGACTGCTGCAACCAGCAGCCTGCCGCAGCAAAACAGTACCATTAAGCTCAACATGACCGACAACTCGTTGTGGAGCGGGGCGTCATACATCACCAGCGCCACTGCCGGGACGGGCGTTATCTCGCTGCAAATGAGCGACGCGACCTGGAATATGACCAACAGCTCAACGCTCACCGACCTGACGCTGAACAGCGGGTCAGTGGTGAACTTTGGGCATGCTGACGGTGAACCGTGGCAGACGCTTACCATCAATGAAGATTTTACCGGAAACGGCGGCAAACTGGTTTTCAATACCGTCCTGAATGACGATACCTCCGAAACCGACAAGCTGAAAGTGCTCGGCGACACCGCGGGTAACGCGTTTGTAGCGGTGAACAATATTGGCGGAACCGGGGCGCAGACCGTTGAAGGCATTGAGATCATCGAAGTGGCCGGTAATTCTGACGGTACTTTTGAGAAAGCGGGCCGTATTGTTGCCGGAGCGTACGACTATAACGTTGTGCAGAAGGGCAGCAACTGGTATCTGACCAGCTTTATTCCGGCTCCGCCTGATCCGGAAGAGCCGGACCCCGTTGACCCGGACCCGGTTGATCCCATCGACCCCGACCCCGTTGACCCGGATCCGGTTGACCCTATTGACCCAGGTCCGGTAGATCCAGACCCCGTCGATCCTGTAGACCCGATTATCCCTGAGCCGGAAGAACCTGTTGCGCCTCCTGTTACTGAGCAGCAGTACCGCCCGGAAGCAGGCAGTTATCTGGCGAACAATTACGCCGCTAACACGCTGTTTATGACCCGACTGCACGACCGTCTGGGTGAAACGCAGTACATCGACATGCTGACGGGCGAGAAAAAAGTCACCAGCCTGTGGATGCGTAACGTTGGAGCGCATACCCGCTTCAAAGACGGTAGCGGACAGTTGAAAACCCAAAGCAACAGCTATGTCTTGCAGTTAGGCGGCGATCTGGCGCAGTGGAGTAGCGACGGTCTCGACCGCTGGCATCTTGGCGCGATGGCAGGTTATGCCAATAGCCAGAACCGCACGCAGTCCAGCCTGACCGGCTACCATTCACGTGGTCAGGTCACAGGTTACAGCGTGGGACTGTACGGCACATGGTATGCCAATGACGCCGACAAGACCGGTACCTACGTGGATACCTGGGCGCTGTACAACTGGTTTGATAACAAAGTGATGGGCCAGGAACAGGCGACAGAGAAATACAAATCCAGCGGGATAACCGCTTCTGTTGAAGCCGGTTACAGCTTCAAACTGGGTGAAAACGAGCGCAATAGCTACTGGCTGCAACCGAAAGCGCAGGTGGTGTGGATGGATGTGCAGGCCGACAGCCACCGCGAAGCGAACGGTACCCGCGTGAGGGACAACACCGATGGCAACCTGATGACCCGTCTGGGGGTAAAAGCCTTTATCAACGGTCACAATGCCATCGACGACGGTAAATCTCGCGAGTTCCAGCCGTTTGTTGAAGCCAACTGGATCCACAACACGCAGACAACCAGCGTGAAAATGGACGATGTGAGCAACGATATGCGCGGCACCAAAAACATCGGCGAGCTGAAAGTCGGCGTTGAGGGTCAAATCACTCCGCGTCTCAACGTATGGAGTAACGTGGCCCAACAGGTCGGCGATAAAGGATACAGCGATACCCGCGGTATGCTCGGCGTGAAATATAATTTCTAATGTAATGCAGTAATGTAAAAGCCGCTGATTAACCGATCGGCGGCTTTTTTACGTATTGAAGATGGTGGTTATTGCAGTTGTTCGGTAAAACCGAACAACTGCAAATGAAAGGCCGCAACGTTGTCACTTGTTGAGTGCAGCCCGTAGGCCGGATAAGCGTTAGCGCCATCTGGTAAATAAGGTGGCGGGCTACAAACGTTGTCCGAGATGTGTTGTTGGTACTCGGCTTTGGTGTAAGACTGCCAATACAACAATATTTGTGTCTTGTGTACTGTAGTAAATCATATGGCTAACATAAGGAAAGCTGTAAATATCTTCACCAAAATCATCAATTCGATGATGCCCCATGCCTGGCATTTCAGCTAACTGAGAGAGAACGCCCCGTAATTTTCTAAGATAATCCCTGGACTGTTTAGCGCCCCAATTTCTTGATGTGTAATCACGGATTTCAATAATATCGCGCTGTGCTTCTCCAGTAAGTTTGTAACTCACTTTTTATCCTTTGTGTTGATCCATCAACTCATCAAAAAAAGCATCACCATCAACAGTATTGCCCAAATGAATATCGTTTTGAGCACGCTGAATTTTGGCCTTCAGTAACTGAAGCTTCATGGCTTCCATTTGTTCATAGTCTTCAATGGAAACGACAACTGCAACAGGTTTACCGTTACGGTTAATTTGCACAGGCTCTCGCTGCGCTTTAAGTAGCATATCGCCAAACTGGGTTTTGGCTTCATTTGCCGTAAGAGTATGCATATTGTCACCATTTCGCATGAATCGTTCGATTCGTTCATTATAGTCGATATCTTTCTGGTGGTCACTATGAGGAGGGGAGCAGACAAAGGGGATTGTGAAAGTAGGCCGGATAAGCACAAGCGTCATCCGGGACCTGGTAATCTGTAAGTAACGCTTACAGGTTCAGCCGTGCTTCACTGAAGAGTCGCCAGCGTGCTCTCAATCCTATTCAACTTCTGATTGGCGTCTTTCAGCTCATCCTGCAATCGTTGCTTCTGCTCGCCATAGACCATCAGGACGATACAGCCATTCATCGCTTTTACGGTAATCTGTTGCCCGGTATCAAACCCCGCAGCGCGTAGCCACTTGCAGGAAAGAATAATTTTGGGTGTGGATTTGTCGAAAACATTCGGGCGGTATCCCACAATTACCGAACGCTTGGTTCCGGATTGGTCGGTGTCTGAGGTAGAATGCGAATCAGCCATAATCAACTCCTTGATAGTTGGTGAGGTTAGACGCTCCGGCTTTGTTCCCGCACAACGGGGCGTTGCTAGTGTAGGAGGCTTTTAGGTGGTCTCCTATATGATTGAGATAGTTGGATCGGTGGCCCCATATCAATCATATCGCGCGAAAAAAAACCAAAAGGCGGCGGTCAATCACCACAATTCAAAATGCGTATTGATCCGGCATTGAAAGAGCAGTGGATGCTGTGGCGGCAGAAGAAGGGGTAAGTCTCGCCAGTTGGTTGAAGGAACTGGCGAGGGAGGAGTTGCGTCATACAGGAATTGAGCCAAAAGGTTAGGACTTATTACTATCAAGGTCTTGGCTGCCCATCTGAGCTTCCTGATCCCTTGCATTTGCCCCGTTGAAGGGGATATTCGTTATAGTCATTGGTAAAGAATTTTTACCAGAAAATATATCTTCAAGACCTTTTAATATGTTAGCTTGAGTGGTTTCTAGATCTCCATGAGCTATCGGTCTATAACAATCTCTTTGTAATTGTACTTTATCAAAGTCATAATTCATGGCTTGTGCGATCGTATATAAAAGCTCGGTGAATAAATCATCGGATTTTGATATCCATATATTTATATCAGGGTATTCTTTTGCTTTGTTTAAGTGATTGTTATAGCTTTCCAGGCATGGGTTACTGCCTGCTCTCTGCTTGTTTGATACCGTGTCTTAATTAATGGAATTTTCCGTCCGTAGAATTCAATATCAATCATGTTTAGTGCCTGTACGTGATCTCTATGCAGTCTTTGTGATCTGGTTGACATCAAAGTTCTAAATATATATAAGCGATTTTGTTTTTTTCACGAAATTGCTCTAATATTTTTTGTATTTCTACAGCAAGTATGGGGCCAATTATTACTGCTGCTGTCATTACAATATCTTTGTATTCCATGCCGAATAAACCACTCATTATTTCACCTGTGAAAGTTATAGATATAAATGGTATTGAATTAATGGATATACTCTAAATTAGGAGTTAATTATTATTATAATTGGCGGAAGATCACAGGAGTCGAACCTGCCCGGGACCGCTGGCGGCCCCAACTGGATTTGAAGTCCAGCCACCTCACCGGAGATGACGATCTTCCGCGCCTCGATTGCTACATGGAGGCGGGGCGCATTATAGCTACTTCCAAACGTTTCCACACCCCCTCACTCACTTTTTTAACTTCCGTTTCACGTTACCATGACCCGTTTCAAATAAATCCCTACGAAATCCATAAGTTACAGTGATGATTATTTTTTGACGCTACCCCGATCACAGAAAACAAGAATCGTAATTTGATAACGAGATATCGGAATACCCGCGCCAACAGGGATGGTTTACAAAAGCTGTAACCGGTACCAGCGCGTGAGAAAGTGCAAACAAGGATGCGTAATGAAAAGTGAGATTCTGTCTGTTAAAGAGAAAATCGGCTACGGCATGGGCGATGCCGCCAGCCATATTATTTTCGATAACGTCATGTTCTATATGATGTTTTTCTATACCGATATTTTTGGTATTCCTGCCGGATTTGTCGGCACCATGTTTCTGCTGGCCCGCGCGCTGGATGCTATCTCAGACCCTTGCATGGGGCTACTGGCCGACCGTACCCGGTCGCGCTGGGGGAAATTCCGTCCGTGGGTGCTGTTTGGCGCTCTGCCGTTTGGTCTGGTCTGTGTGCTCGCTTACAGTACGCCAGACCTCAGCCTGCACGGCAAAATGATTTATGCCGCAATCACCTACACGCTGCTGACCCTGCTTTATACCGTGGTGAATATTCCCTACTGCGCGCTGGGCGGTGTTATCACCAATGACCCGACGCAGCGCATCTCCCTGCAATCATGGCGCTTCGTGCTGGCGACGGCGGGCGGCATGCTCTCCACCGTGCTGATGATGCCGCTGGTGAATCTGATTGGTGGCGAAGATAAAGCGCTGGGCTTCCAGGGCGGGATTGCCGTGCTCTCGGTAGTGGCGTTCCTGATGCTGGCGTTTTGCTTCTTCACAACCAAAGAACGTGTAGAAGCGCCGCCGAGTAGCACCTCAATGCGTGAAGACCTGCGCGACATCTGGCAAAACGACCAGTGGCGCATTGTCGGCCTGCTGACCATCCTCAACATCCTGGCCGTCTGTGTTCGCGGCGGGGCGATGATGTATTACGTCACCTGGATCCTGGGCACGCCGGAAGTGTTTGTCGCCTTCCTCACCACTTATTGCGTCGGCAACCTGATCGGCTCTGCGCTGGCAAAACCGCTGACCGACTGGCAATGCAAAGTCAGCGTCTTCTGGTGGACGAACGCCCTGCTGGCGGTCGTCAGCCTGGCGATGTTCTTCGTGCCGATGCACGCCAACATCACCATGTTCGTCTTCATCTTCGTGATTGGCGTACTGCATCAGCTCGTGACGCCCATCCAGTGGGTAATGATGTCCGACACCGTTGATTACGGCGAGTGGTGCAACGGAAAACGTCTGACGGGGATCAGCTTTGCGGGCACGCTGTTCGTGCTCAAGCTGGGTCTGGCGCTCGGTGGGGCGATGATCGGCTGGATGCTGGCGGGCGGCGGTTACGATGCCGCAGCGAAAACCCAGAACAGCGCCACCATCAGCATCATTATCGCATTGTTCACGATTGTCCCGGCTATTTGTTACCTGCTGAGTGCCGTGATCGCCAAACGCTTCTATACCCTGAAAACGCCGTATCTGACGGAAATTATGAGCCAGTTGGCTCAGGGCGCGCGCCGCAATCAGCAGGATTTTACGACGAAAGAATTACAGAACTAAGGAACTGACGATGAAAATTAGCGATGGTAACTGGCTGACGCAACCTGGCCTGAATTTAACTCACCCGATTCAGGTATTCGAGGTCGAACAGCAGGGTAACGAGATGATCGTCTACGTTGCGCCGCGCGACGTGCGTGAACGTACCTGGCAACTGGATACCCCACTCTTCACCCTACGCTTTTTCTCGCCGCAGGAAGGCGTGGTTGGCGTGCGTATGGAACACTTCCAGGGCGCGCTGGATAACGGTCCGCACTACCCGTTGAACGTGCGGCAGGACGTCAACGTCGAGATGCAAAACACCGCTGAATTTGCCGAACTGAAGAGCGGTAATTTGAGCGTGTGGGTCACCAAAGGTGAGTTCTGGTCGCTGGATTTCCTGCGTAACGGGGCACGTATTACCGGCAGCCAGTTGAAAAATAACGGCTATGTCCAGGATACCCACAGCGGGAAAAACTATATGTTTGAGCGCCTGGATCTGGGCGTTGGGGAAACGGTGTACGGGCTGGGAGAGCGCTTTACCGCGTTGGTACGTAACGGCCAGACGGTGGAAACCTGGAACCGCGATGGCGGCACCAGTACCGAGCAGTCTTACAAGAACATCCCGTTTTATCTCACCAATCGCGGCTACGGCGTGCTGGTGAACCATCCGCAGTGTGTGTCGTTTGAAATCGGCTCTGAGAAAGTGTCGAAAGTGCAGTTCAGCGTTGAAAGCGAGTATCTGGAGTATTTCGTCATCGACGGCCCAACGCCGAAAGCGGTGCTGGATCGCTATACCCGCTTTACCGGTCGTCCGGCGCTGCCGCCCGCCTGGTCGTTCGGCCTGTGGCTGACCACGTCGTTCACCACCAATTATGATGAAGCGACGGTGAACAGCTTTATCGACGGCATGGCCGAGCGCAATCTGCCGCTGCACGTCTTTCACTTCGACTGTTTCTGGATGAAAGCCTTCCAGTGGTGCGACTTTGAGTGGGATCCGGCGACTTTCCCGGACCCGGAAGGCATGATCCGTCGCCTGAAGGAGAAAGGGCTGAAGGTCTGCGTCTGGATAAACCCCTATATCGGTCAGAAATCCCCGCTGTTCAATGAATTGAAAGAGAAAGGGTATCTGCTCAAACGTCCGGACGGTTCCCTGTGGCAATGGGATAAATGGCAGCCGGGTCTGGCGATTTATGACTTTACCAATCCGCAAGCCTGCGAGTGGTATGCCAACAAGCTGAAAGATCTGGTGGATATCGGCGTTGACTGCTTCAAAACTGACTTTGGCGAACGCATTCCCACCGACGTGCAGTGGTTTGACGGTGCCGATCCGCAGAAAATGCACAACCATTATGCATACATCTACAACGAACTGGTGTGGAACGTGCTGAAAGAAACCGTCGGTGAAGAAGAGGCTGTGCTGTTCGCCCGTTCGGCCTCCGTGGGCGCGCAGCAGTTTCCGGTGCACTGGGGCGGTGACTGCTACGCCAACTATGAATCGATGGCCGAAAGCCTGCGCGGTGGGTTGTCTATCGGTCTGTCCGGCTTTGGCTTCTGGAGTCACGATATTGGCGGCTTTGAGAATACCGCCCCGGCGCACGTCTACAAGCGCTGGTGTGCGTTCGGGCTGCTCTCCAGCCACAGCCGCCTGCACGGCAGTAAATCCTACCGTGTGCCGTGGGCGTACGATGACGAATCCTGCGATGTGGTGCGCTACTTCACCGAACAGAAATGCCGTATGATGCCGTACCTGTATCGCGAAGCGGCACGCGCCAATGAGCAAGGCACGCCGATGATGCGCGCAATGATGCTGGAGTTCCCGGACGATCCGGCGTGTGATTATCTCGACCGCCAGTACATGCTGGGCGATAGCGTGATGGTTGCGCCGGTGTTTAGCGAGGCAGGAGATGTGCAGTTCTACCTGCCGGAAGGACGCTGGACGCATCTGTGGCATAACGACGAGGTGGCGGGCAGCCGTTGGCATAAACAGAGGCATGACTTCCTGAGTCTGCCGGTGTATGTGCGCGACAACACCCTGCTGGCGCTGGGGCGCAATAATCAGAAGCCGGACTACGCCTGGCACGAAGGGACCGCCTTCCAGCTGTTCCATCTGCAGGAGGGCCGGGAAGCGATTTGTGAAGTCCCGGCGGCTGACGGTTCGGTTATCTTCACGCTGAAGGCGACGCGTGCGGGTAATACCATCACCGTGCAAGGGAGTGGCGAAGCGCGTAACTGGACGCTGTGCCTGCGTAATATTGCGCAGATCAGCGGCGTGATGGGCGGTTCATCTGCGGGCAGCGAGTGGGGAATGGTCATCACGCCTGGTGAAGATGTGCTGACGATTACCCTGTAAATTCAGTCTACGTGGTGCCGGATGTGTTTTATCCGGCCCACGCTGCGAGCAGCGTTCCAGATCTGAAAATCAAAAACATCCTGATTTAAAATTTTATATCTCCATATTTGCGAGCGTTATCACTCTAATTCCCGCGAAAAATGTGATCTGCGCCGTAAATATCTCACTATTTCCCCTTTTTGTCTTATTTCTGTCCGGAATACAGGACACGATTTAGTATTGTTGGCGCATCGTAGTCCTCTTATATTTATCATCACGGAATACACGTGGAGCATAAATGCTTCTTTATAACCTAAATAATTCGAGTTGCAGGAAGGCGGCAACGCAGCGAATCCCCTGAGCGTACATAAGTACGTGACTGGGGTGAGCCAGAAAAGCCAACGCACATGCAGCTTGAAGTATGACGGGTATAGATATTTAATCTGGTATGTAATAAGGGTAAATAATGCAAATGATTACCTCGCGACAAAACAGATTATTAAAATTTCTTCTGTCCCGGAAGGAATATGTCACACTGCTGAAAATTGCCGAATATTTATCTGTTTCAGAGAAAACAGTCCAGCGCGATCTACGGCTACTGGAATCATGGTTAGCGGAATGGAAAATAACCATTGATAAACGTACCGGTGCGGGCGTGATATTAATTGCCGATAATATTACCGATCTTTTATATCTGGATCAGTTATTAGGGGCGGAGGGTGAAGATGCTGACGGCATGATGAATAATTCACGACGAGTCAAAATAGCCTCCCAACTATTAAGTGAAACGCCACATGAAACTTCGATCAGCAAATTATCCGAACGTTATTTCATTAGTAGCGCATCGATTGTTAACGATCTGAAAGTGATTGAGTCCTGGATCACTCCGCTGGGCCTGTCGCTGATTCGCAGCCAAAGCGGTACGCACATCGAAGGCAGTGAGAGCGGCGTGCGTCAGGCGATGGCGTCGCTGATTAACGGTGTGATTAACCATAATGAACCTGGTAACGTGGTTTATTCACGCCTTGACCCGGGCAGTTATAAAGCGTTAGTGCATTACTTTGGCGAAGAAGACGTTTTATTTGTCCAGACGTTGTTGCAGGAAATGGAGAACGATCTGTGCTGGTCGCTGGGTGAGCCTTATTACGTCAATATCTTTACTCATATTCTGATCATGATGTACCGCATCACGCGGGGCAACGCGCTTGCGAGAAAAGAAGAAAACATCACTTTATGTGACGAGAACATTTTTTCCATTGCCAGCCGTATGATTCAGCATATCGAAAAACGTATTGCCCATCCGCTACCGGAAGACGAAGTCTGGTTTATTTATCAATACATTATCTCCTCCGGTGTAGTGATTGAGGAACATAACGATGTGAGCGTGATTGGCCATATGCACTCCAGCGACGAAGCACGCTTAATTACCCAGCGGCTGATTGCCACCTTCGCCGAAATGGTTGACAGCGATCTTAGCCAGGACACTGCACTGTACGACGGATTGCTGATCCACATTAAGCCGCTGATAAACCGCCTGAACTACCAGATCCGTATTCGTAATCCCCTGCTGGAGGACATTAAAGGCGAGTTACAGGATGTCTGGCGTCTGACTCAGTGTGCGGTAAATCGGGTGTTTAGCGGCTGGGGCGAGCGGGCCGTGTCGGAAGATGAGGTGGGATATTTAACCGTGCATTTTCAGGCCGCAATGGAGCGGCAGATAGCACGAAAGCGCGTGCTGCTGGTCTGCTCAACCGGTATCGGCACCTCTCACTTACTCAAAAGCCGCATTTTGCGCGCCTTTCCGGACTGGACCATCGTTGGCGTGGTGTCGGCAGGCAGCCTGCCCTCCGTGCTGACGGACGATATTGAACTGGTGGTATCGACGATCAATTTACCTGCCGTTGCCATCCCGGTCGTGTATGTCACTGCCTTCTTCAATGATGCGGATATTAAGCGGGTAACAGAAACGGTTATTACGGAAAAATTACATCGGGCGACGTCGCTGGTCGTTGCAAATTAATGTCTGAACTCCATGAGGTAAGATTGATGGACATCACGAAAATACTCAATACAAATCGCGTTATTTTGGACATGAAGGCCACAAACAAAACGGAGGCTATTGAGGAACTGACGGATATTCTGCAAAAAGATGGGGCAATTAGCTGTCGGGAAACATTTATTCAGGATGTCTGGCTGCGTGAATCAGAAGGTTCGACCGGCTTCGAAAATCATATTGCGATCCCGCACGGGAAATCTTCGGCGGTGGTTAATACTACGCTGGCGATTGGTCGTACCCGCCAGGACATTCCATGGGAAACCCTGGATGGCAGCAACGTGCGCTGCATCATTCTGTTTGCCGTACGCCTTGAAGATCAAAACACCACCCATATTCGTCTGCTTTCGCAGGTTGCCGGCGCGTTGGCGGATGACGATATTATTGAACAACTGTTAGTCGAAAGCAGTCCACAGAAAATTATTGAGCTTTTTAGCCAATATGCTGAATCCAATGTTTGCTAAATAAAAAAGTGGAGCATGTTATGAATATTGTTTGTGTCGCCGCCTGTACGGCGGGTATTGCGCACACCTATATTGCTCGTGAAAAGTTAATTAAAGGTGCTAAAGCGCTTGGCCATAATATAAGAGTAGAAACCCAAGGGACCATTGGCACGGAGAACGAACTGCTGGCAGAGGATATTTCTGCGGCTGATGTCGTGATTCTTGCTGTCGATGTAAAAATAAAAGGGGAGGAGCGCTTTTCAAATAAACGCATTGTGCGAGTGAAAACCGAAATCGTCATAAAATCGCCGATTCAGTTTCTTGAAAAGGTCGAAAAATCATTAGTTAATACTAACCAGTAGCGATCCTCATTCTGGAGGGATTTCACATGAGTGAAAATAAAATTCCGCTATCTCAGGAAATAAAAAGACATTTATTAACGGGAATTTCGTGGATGATCCCGTTAATTGTTGCCGCCGGGATCTGTATTGCTCTCGGGCAAATACTTGGCGGCACTAACGTGGGTGAAAAAACAGGCACCATACCCTGGATGCTCAACCAGATTGGCGGCTGGGGAATGGGGTTAATCGTACCGCTGATTAGCGCGGCGATTGCGTACTCCATTGCCGATCGTCCCGGATTCGCGCCGGGCCTGATTGTCGGCTTCGTCTGCGGAGAAATTCATACCGGTTTTATCGGCGGGATGCTGGGCGGGTTTCTGGTCGGTTATACCGTCCTGCTGCTCAAACGCTATATCCGTTTGCCACAGTCGATGCAGGGGTTGATGCCCATCATGGTGTTGCCGGTACTGAGTACCGTTATTGGCGGCCTGTTGATGATGACGCTGATTGGCAAGCCGATAGCCTGGCTGCAGGACGCGTTGATTCATCTGCTGGAGTCCATGCAGGGCGGATCCCGCTTTCTGATGGGCGCTATCCTCGGCGCAATGGCGACATTCGACTTTGGCGGCCCGGTGAATAAAACCATGTCGCTGTTTGCTGACGGCATGCTGGTCAGCGGTGTGTACGGTCCGGAAGCGGTGAAGTTTGTCGGTTCGATGATCCCTCCGTTTGGCATTACGCTCTCTTTCCTGCTGACGCGTCACAAATACACCCGTGCGGAGCGCGAGGCGCTGAAAGCGGCATTCCCGATGGGGATCTGCATGATAACCGAAGGGGTTATCCCGATTGCGGCGCGCGACCTGCTGCGCGTGGTGGGGTCCTGCGTGGTAGCTTCGGCGATAGCGGGCGGCTTGATAATGGTATGGGGCGTCGAAAGCCCGGTACCGCACGGCGGCATGTTCGTGGTCCCACTCTTTACGCATCCGCTGCTGTTTTGCCTGGCGCTGGGGATTGGCACGGTGATTTGCGGCGTCATGCTGTCGCTGTGGAAGAAACCGGTGACCGAGCGTGACGAAGAGTTTGATGAACTTAGCGATCAAAAGCTGAAAGACGAAGAGATCACCTTCACCCTGGAATAACCGGAGGCCGTATGTTTGCCGATATGAAAAGCATGGTGACGAAAGCCTGGCGCGAGCAGTACGCGCTGCTGGCTATCAACTGTATGAACCTGGAAAGCGCCCGTGCGGCGGTACGGGTGGCTGAGAAACACCGTGCGCCCATCATTCTGAATCTGTATCAGGGACACCTGGACCATTTTCCGGCTCCGATAGCGGTAGCGGTGGTCAAAACGCTGGCAGAGGAAGCCTCGGTACCGATCGCGCTGGCGCTGGATCATGGAAAGGATCCTGTACGCATTCGCCAGGCTTTTCGCGCCGGATTCAGCGGGTTAATGATCGACGCCTCCGCCTTTGCCCTGGAGGAGAATATTCGCCAGACCCGGGCGGTGGTTGATCTCGCTGCCAGCGTGCAACTGTGTGTAGAGGGTGAGCTGGGCCATCTGGCCGATGCTCCGTGCTATGACCACGCCGCTAACGCCGATTTGATGACCCAGGCCGCTGACGTGGAACCCTTTATCCAACAGACCGGGATCGATTTACTGGCGGTATCGGTTGGCACGGCGCACGGCATGTACGCGCCGGGCGTCACGCCAGCTATTGATTTTCAACGGCTGGAGGAAATTGCCCGGTTATCAACGGTGCCGCTGGCGCTGCATGGCGGTAGCGGGACGCCGTTTGACCAGCTACAGCGCTGCCCGACGTTTGGCGTTGCCAAGATAAACGTTGGCGCGGCGGTTTTCGAAGCCGGAAAGGCAGCGCTACTACATACCCTGTGTCGCGACACATCCGGTGAACTTGTTGATGTCCTGGCCCTGATGGAGCAGGCCTGCGAGGAAGCCATTATTCCGTACCTGCAGGCCAGCGGCGCTATCGGCAAAGCCTGATTCATTTTCTGTAACGCCTTCTATGCCTCTGCGACGACGCACTGGCAGGGCTTTCTACACCCTGAAACTGGAGAATTAACATGTTAGTTTCGATGAAAGAATTACTGCAACCTACCCGTCAGCACGGTTTTGCCATCGGCGCATTCAACGTGGCGGACAGCTGCTTTGTACGTGCCGTAGTGGAAGAAGCGGAAGCGACCAATACCCCGGCGATTATCTCCATTCACCCCAGCGAACATGATTTTGTCGGCGATGCGTTTTTTAGCTACGTGCGCGATATTACCCTGCGCAGCCCGGTTCCTTTTACTCTGCATCTGGACCACGGCGCTTCGGTTGAGCATGTCCTGCGGGCAATTCAGTGTGGGTTTACCTCGGTGATGATTGATGGCTCGCTGCTGCCGTATGAAGAGAACGTGGCGCTGACCCGAGAAGTGGTCAAACTGGCGCATGCGGTAGGCGTTTCGGTGGAAGGGGAGTTGGGTACGATTGGCCAGACCGGGACGTCAGTGGAAGGCGGCGTGTCGAAGGTTACTTATACCGATCCTGCTCAGGCACAGGATTTTATCGCCCGTACCGGCGCGGACACGCTGGCGGTGGCAATTGGAACTGCGCACGGGATCTACCCGAAAGGGATGCAGCCAGAGCTGCAAATGAATATCCTGCGCGACATCGCCGGGCGGGTGGATATTCCGCTGGTGCTGCATGGCGGTTCCGCGAACCCGGATGCGGAAATTGCCGAATCCGTGACGCTGGGCGTTGGCAAAATCAATATTTCCAGCGACATGAAATACGCCTACTTCCAGAAAGTCCGCGAAATCCTGGCGAAAGAAACCTGGTGGGATCCTAACGTTATTTACCCGGAAGCCATTAGCGCCGCGCGTGACGTCATCCGCCATAAAATGAAACTGTTCGGCTCAACCGGCAAAGCGTCACTTTACTAACGGCATGCAGGCGGGGCGACCCGCCTCTTTCGCAATAAGGAAAAGTGGAATGAAGCGTTCACACATTAATTATGCCGTCGATAAAGCGCATGCCATCGCCGAGACTTTTCGAATCTGTCTGCCTGACTTTGCGTATTTTACCGTCGACGCCTGGCGGCAACAGGATCAAACTCTGTGGCGTGAAGTACTCGATCTCCAGTTGGGATGGGACATTACCGACTTCGGGCGCGGAGATTTTGCGCAAACAGGGCTGACGTTACTGACGTTGCGCAATGGTCTGATGGGGTCAGTCAATTACCCCAAACCGTACGCCGAAAAGATGCTGCAAATTCAGCAGGATCAGCAAACACCATGGCATTTTCATCGCCATAAAATGGAAGATATCGTTAATCGCGGCGGCGGTGATTTGTGTATGCAACTGGCGTGGGCCACGCCTGATGACGGGTATGATGCCCGGCGCATTGTTGAGGTTAGCGTGGATGGTCAGCGGCGTACCGTTGACGCTGGCGAGACGCTGGTATTGAAACCGGGACAAGGAGTGTGTTTGCCGCCGCGATTGTATCACCGCTTTTGGGCGGAGAAAGCGTTCGTGTTGGGCTGGGAAATCTCGATGGTCAATGACGACCTGCATGACAACCATTTCCTTGAGCCGGGCGGTCGCTTCCCGGCGATAGAAGAGGACGAGCCGGTGAAATGGTTGTTATGCAGTGAATATATTCGTTTATAAGCGGGGGTAGGCCCGGTAAGCGAAGCTCTACCGGGCAATAATCACTGCGCAACGGGTGGGGCGGTAATTTCACTCCCGGATACCACGCCCGCCCGCATGGCTTGCGTTACCTGTTGTTTCTCCACATTCACCGCATGTAACTGACCGTTGACCGTAGGCTTGAGCGGTGCATCGGCCTGAAGACCGCCGCTGGCGGTAAGCTGGATGTTACCGTCACCGGAAAGCGGCAGCGCGGGCCATCCCCAATGTTGCAGAATCGTCATTGGCACGCCGCGCCCGTTCAGGCTGACCTGAGTCTGGCGCTGAGGCAACTGCGAAATGCTGGCGGTGGACTCCAGTAGCCCTTTTTCCGTATAGGCGCTCAGTTCGCTGATATTGATGGTGCTGCTGTTCGCGGTCAGCGCCAGCGAAGGACGACGCACGTCGGTGCGGTTAAAGGTGGCTGCAGCGGCGTTGAGGGTGGCGCTTCCGCTCCAGACCCCCCACTGATTGTTCTGTACCAGCCCGAGGTTGGCGCCGTAACCGTCCAGCGCGGTGAGTTGCCACGGGAAGTCCGGATCGATATCAATCACCAGATTACGGCTGGCGCTGAATTTCTTCAGCGTCAGGCTGTTTAGCCAGGCTGGCAAGGGTTTCATCCAAAGCTGTTTCCAGTTTTCCGGCAGCGTATATTCCAGACCGGCAATAGCGGCATCATCGAGGACCAGCGCTTTGTTGCTGCGCATCCAGCTTCCGGATGTTCTGACCATACCGCCTTCCCAGCGGGTGGTGAACTGGCGCAGAGCAATACCCTGTGGTGAGAACTCGGCGTTCAGGATTGGATCGAAGAAGTGCAGAGAGCCGTAAATAAACTCGCTGGCATTCATCGACAGTTTGCCTTCCTGGGTTTGCCAGTCGTCCTTACTGAAGGTCATGTTGCGCAAGCTCAGGTCGAGATCCGTCACCGCCCAGTCGGGGCCTTGCAAACGGGCATCTGTTACCTCCAGACGACCAATTTGCAGGGAAGGAATCGTGCTTAACGGAGCAAAAAACTCGGCCAGCGATTTGTCGCTTTGCAGCCGGATATCGTTCAGGCGCAGATTCTCCACTACCCAACTACCGTCGGCATTGCGCTGCGCCACGCCGGTTAATGCCCCACGCGCCACGTCTGCACCAATATTGCTAAGCGTCACCCGGTCATGGTCGATGCTGCCTTCAATCAATACGTTAGTGGTCGGGACATCGTTGAGCGTCAACGAACTGGCGCTGAGCTGAATTTGCGCTTTACTCCCGAGAATTTTACCCGCCTCAGGGCTCCAGGGAATGACGCCGCCGTTAACGCGCTGCGCGCTCAGGGTCCACTCGCTACCGGGGCTGTTAAGGGCCATATCCTGCAACTGCAGGCGATCGGCCTGGAACGGCAGCGGCGCGGTTTGCTGCGACAAATTCAGCGTGCCGTTTTGCAACAAAATGGTGTCGACATGCAGCGGGTCGGTGATTTGGCGGCTGCTCAGTCCAATATCGACCGTTTTGGCGACCAGCGTCGCGGGCTGACCATCCCGGCCAAAGGTGACGTTTTCCAGCAGAATATGGGAAGGGGAAGAAAATCGGTGATCGATGGCATCAAAGGCCAGATGGTAGCTGCTGTTCTCCGAGACCCAGGCGCTGACATGCTCTGCGCCCCAGCGGGTTTGCAGTAGAAAATAAAGGCCAAGGATCGCCACTGCAAGGGCGATCAGCACGTAAAGAAGCAGCTTTCCAATAAATTTCATGGTCTTCCATCCCGCGAAGTGCACATAGTCAAGTTATGCACGATTTAGGCGCAATGCTCAAGGCGGGAATGGTGAAAGAGCGTTACAGCGGCGTTGATTCAGAATCAACGCCGCATTTTGCTTATTGCTTTTCTGGCGGGAATACCAGGTTCAGAACGATAGCGGTGATACCGCCTGCGGCAATGCCGGAAGAGAGCAGGTTTTTCACCCAGTCCGGAGCGAACTGCAGGATCAGCGGCTGCTGGGAAACGCCCAGGCCGACGGCCAGCGACAGGGCGATAATCAGAATCGCACGGCGGTTCAGTGGCTCGCGGGACACGATACGTACGCCGGATGCCGCGATCGTACCGAACATCACCAGCGTTGCGCCGCCGAGTACCGGCTCAGGAATATGCTGTACAAAACCGCTGACCGCCGGGAACAAACCCAGCGCGATCAGCATCAGCGCCACCACAAAACCGACATAGCGACTGGCAACGCCTGTTAATTGAATAACCCCGTTGTTCTGGCCAAAACAGGAGTTAGGGAAGGTGTTGAACACGGCGGAAACAAACGAGTTCAGACCATTCGCCAGCACGCCGCCTTTCAGGCGTTTCATGTACAGCGGACCAGAAACCGGCTGCTCGGAGACGTCGGAGGTGGCCGTAATATCACCGATGGTTTCCAGTGAGGTGATCATAAAGACCAGCATCAGCGGCAGCAGTAAACTCCAGTCGATACCCAGGCCATAATACAGCGGCGTTGGCACCATCAGCAGATCCTGGCTTACCGGCGCGGTATTTTGCGGCAGCATGTCCATAAACCAGGCCAGCAGGTAACCCGCCGCCATTGCAATCACCAGTGACGCAACGCGCAGGTACGGGTTGCGCTGGCGGTTAAGCAGAATAATTAGCGCCAGCACGACGCCTGCCAACAGTAAATTCTTCGGTGCGCCAAAGGTGTTGTCGCTCATTGCGGCATAGCCGCCGCCAATCGACGTCAGACCGACCTGAATCAGCGACAGGCCGATAATCATCACCACCACGCCTGAGACCAGCGGGGTAATGATACGACGCGCCAGATGCAGTACGCGTGAAATAACCATCTCAGTGCAGCTGGCCAGCATCAGCGTACCGAACAACGCCGCCATCATGGTTGGGACATCTGCGCCACCGGTTTTTAGCGCTGTACCGCCCATAATCAGTGGCGCAACAAAGTTAAAGCTGGTGCCCTGAATGGATAACAGCCCTGAGCCGACCGGGCCCCAGGCTTTGATCTGAATGATAGAAGCTACGCCGGAAGCGAACAGCGACATACTGATAATGTGTTGAGTATCCTGAGCCGGTAAGCCGAGCGCCTGGCAAATTAACAGAGCAGGAGTGATTACCGCGACGAACATGGCCAACAGGTGCTGGCAGGCGGCAAACAGGGTCTGGGCTAGCGGGGGGCGATCTTCAAGACGGTAAATCAGTTCACTGTTGTGAGTCTGCGCAACCGGTTGCGCATTTGTTGACTCTACGGCGTTAACGGACATCAGAGGCAATCCCATGGTGGAAAAGCGGTGATTTTATCTGACCAGGGCAGAAATGCAAACGTTTGCTACCAGGTATTCTTAATATTTAAAACGGATAAACAAACATTTTTATATAACTTTTCATGATTTTCTGCTTAAAATCCACCCCGAAAACTCAATAAGAGCTAAAAATCGGTCTGGAATGCATCGTGCGTGATTGTGCTAAACGCACTAATGGAGCTGTAAATGTTTTATCTCGATACGTTATCAACGCTGGTTGCGGCAACCCTTGTATTGCTGCTGGGACGTAAGCTCGTCCAGTCTGTTTCCTTCCTGAAAAAATACACCATTCCCGAACCTGTAGCGGGCGGATTGCTGGTAGCGATTGCGCTGCTGGTACTGAAAAAAAGTATGGGTTGGGAAGTGAACTTCGACATGACCCTGCGCGACCCACTGATGCTGGCCTTCTTCGCCACCATTGGCCTGAACGCCAATATCGCCAGTCTGCGTGCCGGTGGCCGTGTGGTGGGAATCTTTCTGATTGTGGTTGTTGGCCTGCTGCTGATGCAAAACGCCATCGGTATTGGTATGGCGACCCTGCTGGGCCTGGATCCGCTGATGGGGCTGATTGCTGGTTCAATAACCCTCTCTGGCGGACACGGAACCGGGGCCGCATGGAGCAAGCTGTTTATTGAACGTTATGGCTTCACCAATGCAACTGAAGTGGCGATGGCTTGCGCAACGTTTGGCCTGGTTTTGGGCGGATTGATTGGCGGTCCAGTGGCGCGCTATCTGGTCAAACACTCCACCACGCCTGACGGCATGCCTGACGATCAGGCCGTGCCGACCGCGTTTGAAAAGCCGGACGTCGGGCGCATGATCACCTCGTTGGTGCTGATTGAAACCATCGCGCTGATCGCTATCTGTCTGACGGTGGGTAAAATCGTTGCGCAAATGCTGGTGGGAACGGTGCTGGAACTGCCGACCTTCGTTTGCGTGCTTTTTGTTGGCGTGATCCTCAGTAACGGCCTGGCGCTACTGGGCTTTTATCGGGTATTTGAGCGCGCGGTTTCGGTGCTGGGTAACGTCAGTCTGTCGCTTTTCCTGGCGATGGCGCTGATGAGCCTGAAGCTGTGGGAGCTGGCTTCTCTGGCTCTGCCGATGCTGGCAATTCTGGTCGTGCAGACCATTTTCATGGCGCTGTACGCGATATTCGTCACCTGGCGCATGATGGGTAAGAACTACGATGCCGCCGTGCTGGCAGCCGGACATTGCGGTTTTGGCCTCGGCGCGACGCCGACGGCGATTGCCAACATGCAGGCGATTACCGAACGTTTTGGGCCGTCCCATATGGCGTTTCTGGTGGTGCCGATGGTGGGGGCGTTCTTTATCGATATCGTCAACGCGCTGGTGATTAAGCTGTATCTGCTGTTGCCGATTTTCGCGCAATAAAGGCTGTGCGGCGGAGTCACATCCGCCGCCGCTAAGAATCAACTATGCGTTGGAGTAGCGTTCGGTTTCCGGCATCCAGCGCTCGATTAGCGCCACAGCCTGTTGCGGGTAACGTTCATGAATATGGCGGGCAATACGCTGAACTTCCGGGATAATCGCTTGATCACGCAGTAAGTCCGCAACTTTGAATTCCGCCGTTCCGGTCTGGCGTGTACCCAACAGCTCGCCGGGGCCGCGAATCTCTAAATCTTTTTGCGCAATGACGAATCCGTCGTTGCTATCTCGCAGAACCTGCAGGCGTTGTTGTGCAGTTTTTGACAGCGGTGATTTATAGAGCAGGACGCAATGGGAGGCCACCGCGCCTCGACCTACGCGACCACGTAGCTGGTGCAACTGCGCCAGGCCCAGGCGCTCCGGGTTTTCAATAATCATCAGGCTGGCATTGGGTACGTCCACGCCCACTTCAATCACCGTGGTGGCAATGAGCAGATGCAAATCTCCCTGTTTAAAAGCAGCCATTACCGACTGCTTCTCGGCAGGCTTCATGCGCCCGTGTACCAGGCCAATATTGAGTTCGGGCAACGCCAGTTTAAGCTCTTCCCACGTCGCTTCAGCCGCCTGAGCTTCTAACAAATCAGACTCTTCAATTAACGTACAGACCCAGTACGCCTGACGCCCTTCGTGGGTGCAGGCGTTGCGCACGCGGTCAATAATATCGCTGCGGCGGGTATCCGGAATGGCCACCGTAGTGACCGGCGTACGCCCCGGAGGCAGTTCGTCAATGACCGACGTGTCGAGATCGGCATAGGCGGTCATCGCCAGCGTGCGCGGGATTGGCGTGGCGGTCATGATTAGCTGGTGCGGGTGAAAACCCTGCTGCTGGCCTTTCTCCCACAGCGCAAGACGCTGATGCACGCCAAAACGGTGTTGCTCATCGATGATAACCAGCGCCAGTCCGTTGAACTGCACCTGCTCCTGGAAAATCGCGTGTGTGCCGACAATCATCTGTACCTGGCCGCTGGCGATGGCTTCCTGCTGTGCCTGGCGCGCTTTGCCTTTCTGCTTACCTGCCAGCCAGCCCACTTCAACGCCCAGAGGCGCGAACCAGTTGCGGAAGTTATTCGCATGCTGTTCAGCCAGCAATTCGGTGGGGGCCATCAGCGCCACCTGCTTACCATGTGCGATAGCCCGCAGCGCGGCCAGAGCCGCAACCAGGGTTTTACCGGAGCCGACATCGCCCTGCACCAGACGCATCATTGGGACATCCAGCGCCATATCGCGTTCGATCTCAGCGGTAACGCGGGCCTGTGCGCCGGTGGGTTTAAACGGTAGCGCCGCCAGCAGTTGGTCTTTCAGCGTGTCGTTTGCGCTCAGCGGCTGGGCGTGGAAGCGCTGTGCCCCGGCGCGTAGCGCCAGCATGCTGAGGTTATGCGCCAGAAGCTCTTCCAGAATCAGACGTCGCTGCGCCGGATGCTGGCCGGTTTCCAGATCGCTCAATTGCAGTGACGGCGGTGGACGGTGTAGCGTGCGCAGGGCTTCCGGCAGGCTCATCATGCCCTGTAACAGCTCTGGTGGCAGCAGTTCGGCAATGGCGCAGGTATCGAGCAGATCCAGCGCTTGATCGGTCAGTTTGCGCAGCGTGGCCTGCTTCACGCCTTCGGTAGTTGGATACACCGGTGTGAGCGTTTCTTGCAATTCCGGCGTGCTGAGATCGCCCTGCACGCGGTATTCCGGGTGAATCATTTCTGCCCCATATTTCCCGCGTTTGGCTTCACCGTAGGCCAGCACCCGGCGACCGGTCGCAAGGCTGTTTTTCATCGCAGCGCTGAAATTGAAAAAGCGCATGGTGAGAATGCCGGAGCCATCGCTGATCTGACAGGTCATCATCCGGCGGCCACCGAAGGTGATATTACAGTTCAACACTTCGCCTTCAACGGTGGCATAGACGCCCGGTAACAATTCGCCAATGGGGTACAGATGGGTACGATCTTCGTAACGCAGAGGGAGGTGGAGCAGGAGGTCCTGCACGGTGTGCAGGCCAATTTTCGCCAGTTTACTGCTTTGCGCTGCGCCAACGCCGGTCAGAGAGTTGAGTGGGATGGCATCCAGTAAACGGCCTTTCATCGCGTTTATCTCGCAGATTGCATAGTGGCCCACCACGTTGCATCGGCTTCAATTTCGCCCTGCGTGTTGACGTGAGGGTAGGGAAGACCTTTGCGCTTAGCGACATTCGCCAGCACCGGATAACCGCCTTCAAACAGTAAGCGCTGCTGCTCGTCTTGTGGCAGCATGCTGTTTTCTCGTCGGTACATGCCAGCATTTTGCCGCTGGCGCTGCGCTTCGTACAGGATTAGCGCGGAGGCGACAGAAACGTTCAGCGACTGCACCATGCCAGTCATGGGAATGATGATGTCCTGATCAGCCAGATCCAACGCTTCCTGAGTGATGCCGGTTTTCTCCTGGCCCATCAGGATGCAGGTGGGCCGCGTGTAATCAATCTCGCGAAAATCCACGGCGTTATCTGACAGATGAGTAGCCAGAACCTGCATGCCCTGGCTTTTTAAATGTGTGACCGCATCGCCAATGGTAAGGTGAGTTTTCACCTGCACCCAACTGTTGCTGCCTGCGGCAGAAGAGGCCATGGTGCGCATACGGCTACCCGGCCAGACGGCGTGGACTTCATGCACGCCGACCGCATCTGCAGTACGAATGATCGCAGAAACGTTATGAGGTTTGTGGACCTGCTCCATGCAGACGGTCAGATCGGGCTGCCGACGCGCGAGCATCTCGCGGATACGTGCATAGCGCTGTTCATTCATAAGACTAGTTTCGGTTTCGGGTGACTTTTATCACGTCCGGCATGACGCGAATTTTGCGCATGATATTCGCCAGGTGCACGCGATCGCGAGCGGTCAGGCGAATAAAGGCGCTATAGACGCGGCCATCTTTCTCTTCCGTATTCAGACTTTGAATGTTGGAGGTGGTCGTGTTGATTGCCGCCGTCAGGTTCGCCAGAGCACCCTGGTGGTTAAACATATCCACCTTAATCTCTGTAATGAACTCCTGCTCCGTCTCTTTATCCCATTCCACCGCCATAAACTTCTCTGGCTCTTTCTGGTAGCCACGAATATTACGGCAGGATTCATGGTGAATCACCAGACCTTTACCCGGACTGACGTGGGCAATGATTGGATCGCCTGGAATCGGACGACAGCATTTCGCAAAGGTGATCAGCACGCCGTCTGCGCCTTTGATCGGCAGATGACCGTGACCAGATTGCGCCGGCACATTTGTCGTTGCTTCGCCCTGCTGAAGGTTTTTCGCTACCACCACGCTCATGGCGTTACCCAGACCGATTTCTGCGAGCAGATCGTCAAGCGTGGCGAGCTTCATACGCTCAAGCTCACGCTGGATGCTCTCTGGTGGGATCTCAGCCAGTTTACGGCTACCGCCCAGGGCATGGTTGAGCAGTCGACGACCCAGACTAACGGAATCATCGCGCTTGAGGTTTTTCAGCAGTTGGCGAATTTTGGCGCGCGCTTTCGAACTGACGACGAAGTTGAGCCATGCGGCGTTCGGACGTGCGCCCGGCGCGGTAATAATCTCAACGGTCTGGCCGCTAAAGAGCGGTTGTGAAAGCGGGTAAGGCTGTCTGTCGACGCGTGCGCCAACGCAGGCGTGACCGATATCGGTATGCACGGCGTAGGCAAAGTCGACAGGCGTTGCACCGGCAGGCAGTTCGACAATGCGCCCTTCCGGTGTGAAAACATAAATCTCATCCGGGAAGAGATCAGATTTAACGCTTTCAATAAATTCAAACGAGCTACCGGCGCTCTGCTGCAGTTCCAGCAGGCTTTGCATCCAGCGCTGAGCGCGGATTTGCGCAGTGGTGCTGCTTTCGCCGCCGTGCTCTTTGTAAGCCCAGTGCGCTGCAACCCCCATCTCTGCCATCTGGTCCATGTCTTCAGTACGAATCTGTACTTCTACCGGGACACCGTGTGGGCCGATCATTGAGGTGTGCAAAGACTGATATCCGTTAGCTTTCGGAATGGCGATATAGTCTTTCACGCGACCAGGACGTGGTTTGTACAGGCTGTGCATCTGGCCGAGTACGCGATAGCAGGTATCGGAATCATGAACGATAACGCGAAACGCGTAGATGTCCATGATGGAGTGAAAACGCTGCTCTTTGAGCACCATTTTGCAGTAGATCGAGTACAGGTGCTTCTCACGCCCGCTTACGCGACACGGAATGCCTGCCTCTTGCAAACGCCCTTCGATTTCCGAGAGGATTTTTTGGATCATCTCTTTACGGTTGCCGCGAGCGGCTTTTACCACTTCTTTAATCACGCGATAGCGGTTTGGGTACAACGCTTCAAAACCCAGCTCTTCCAGCTCGGTTTTAATGTGATGAATACCTAAACGGTGCGCCAGCGGACTATAGATTTCGAGGGTTTCACGGGCGATGCGGCGACGCTTGTCCGGGCGTAATGAGCCCAGCGTGCGCATGTTGTGGGTACGGTCAGCAAGTTTGATGAGAATGACGCGGATATCCTGCACCATCGCCATAATCATCTTGCGAAAGTTTTCAGCTTGCGCCTCTTTCTTATCGCGAAACTTAAGCTTATCAAGCTTCGATACCCCTTCTACCAGTTCTGCAACGCTTTTACCAAAAAGCTGTTCCATATCCTGGTAGGTGGCTGGAGTATCTTCAATCACGTCATGCAGCAGCGCAGCCATCAGCGTTTCGTAGTCGAGTTTCATCTCGGCCAGAATGCAGGCTACCGCTACCGGGTGCGTGATATAGGGTTCACCGCTTGAACGTGTCTGGCCCTCGTGAGCGTCACGTGCAACGAGATACGCCTGCCGAAGACGCTTAATCTGGTCTTCCGGCAGGTAGTTTTGAATCAGTTGATTCAGGCTTTCAAACAGATACAAGGGCGACCCGCTTTGTGATTAACGACGACCTTCAGCAATAGCGGTAACGGCTTGTAATTCAGCGGCTTCCTGCTCTTGCTGTTCCTGGCGCTCACGCACGTCGAGGATCTGGTTGTTGATCAGACCTTCTTCGATTTCGCGCAGCGCGATAACGGTAGTTTTATCGTTTTCTTCCGGTACGAGCGGATCCTTTCCGCCTACCTGCATCTGACGAGCGCGACGCGCGGCGACCAGTACCAGGTCAAAACGGTTACCAATTTTCTCTACAGCGTCCTGAACAGTTACGCGTGCCATACTTAAAATGCTCCACGGGTGAAGAAATGACTGGGCATGATACTGAATGTGGGTTCAGTCTGCCAACAGTTTGCTGATTAAAGCGTCATGACGCTGCTTTTGGCGGCTCATGCGCAGACGTTCGGCGCGAATGATAGTTTTCAAATCGCCCAGGGCGGTATCGAAGTCATCATTCACAATAAGATAATCATATTCGGCGTAATGGCTCATTTCTGCAACAGCTTGCGCCATACGTTTTGCGATCACGTCTTCGCTATCCTGACCGCGGCCACGCAGACGGCGGTCCAGCTCAATCTTAGATGGCGGCAAAATAAAAATACTGCGCGCATGCGGCATTTTTTCACGAATTTGCTGCGCACCTTGCCAGTCGATATCTAAAAAGACGTCTACGCCGGATGCTAATACTTGCTCAATGGTCTCACGCGAGGTGCCGTAGTAATTACCGAAAACCTCAGCGTGTTCCAGAAACGCGTCTCTGCCAATCATGGTTCTGAATTCATCATGGTTCACAAAGAAATAGTGTTCACCGTGCACTTCCCCCGGGCGCGGTGCGCGCGTGGTGTGCGAAACAGAAACCTGGGTGTCATACAACGGTTGGGTCTTTAATAAAGCCTGAATCAGGCTGGATTTACCCGCGCCACTGGGGGCAGAAACAATATAAAGCGTGCCTTGAGCCATGAGTATCTTAATGTATGTGATTGTCGAAAGAGAGCCTACATACGGGCTTATTATACACGTAGCCGCTATGTGACGTAGCCCTTGTCACACTTTTTGCGCATGTTTATTGCGTTTTGCGTACCAGTTTTCTGTTTTATCCGCGATTTGCAGCAATTTGTGCAAATGTCAGGAACGGTGCTCGCAGGATGATTTTTTGCCGCTCTGTTTCCCTTTTACTTCGCGCTATATCTGCCGGGAAATGCAGTGTTCAGCGGAGGTAACATGGGATTATGGAAAGGCATAGGGCTGGTTTTGCTAATGGGATGTCTACCCGCATGGGCGGTATGCCCAGTCTGGTCTCCTGCCAGGGCAAACGAAGAAATTTCTCGACTACAGCAGCAGATCACACAGTGGAATGACAGTTACTGGAAACAGGGTGAAAGTGCCGTAGACGACGGCGTTTATGACCAGCTCAATGCGCAACTCATCCAATGGCAGCGCTGTTTTGGCGATGAAGCCCCACCAGATCTGTCTACGCCCCCAATAAGTGGCACCGTCCCGCATCCAGTTCCCCACACGGGAGTCCGTAAACTTGCCGATAAGCAAGCGCTACAGCAATGGATGCACACTCGCAGCGATCTCTGGGTACAGCCAAAGGTGGACGGCGTGGCGGTCACGCTGGTCTATCGCAACGGCAATCTGATACAGGCGATTAGCCGTGGTAACGGCCTGAAAGGCGAAGACTGGACGCAAAAGGTTCTTCAGATCCCTTCCGTGCCACGCACCACCACAGGACAGCTCGCTAACAGTACGTTGCAGGGGGAGATATTTTTACAGCAGCAGGGGCATATCCAGCAACAGAAAGGCGGAATGAACGCCCGCTCAAAGGTTGCTGGAATGATGATGCGCCAGAGCAACCCGGAAATATTACGCTCGCTGGATATTTTTATCTGGGCCTGGCCTGATGGTCCGGCGCTCATGTCTGAAAGACAGGAACAACTCACTGCTGCCGGGTTCAGTTACACGCAACGCTTTACTCAGGCTGTGAAAAATGCGGATGACGTCGAAAAGTCGCGCGCCAGGTGGTGGAGTTCAGCATTACCTTTTGTGACGGATGGCGTAGTGGTGCGAACGGCAAAAGAGCCACGGGCACAGTATTGGCTACCCGGACAGGGTGACTGGCTGGCGGCGTGGAAATATCCTCCTGTGGCAAGGGTATCTGAGGTAACGGGTATTCAGTTCTCCGTTGGCAAAAGCGGGAAAATTGCGGTGGTGGCATTGCTGACCCCCGTCATGCTGGATGATAAGCGGGTGCAGCGCGTCAATATTGGCTCTGTACGACGCTGGAATGAATGGGATATCGCGCCTGGCGATCAGATTCTGATAAGCCTCGCTGGACAAGGGATCCCCCGTATAGATGAGGTGGTCTGGCGCAGTACCCAGCGTATTAAGCCGGTGCCACCTGAGGAGCGCTTCAATTCATTAACCTGTTTTTATGCCACAGCGGAGTGCCAGGAACAGTTTGTTGCCAGACTGGTCTGGCTGGGCGGTAAAGAAGTGCTGGGGCTGGAGGGTATCGGCGAGGCGGGATGGCGAGAGCTCCATCAGGCGTATCGCTTTGAACATATCTTTTCCTGGCTAGGATTAACCCAGGCGCAGCTACAGTCCACCTTCGGCGTGAACAAAGGGGAGAAGTTGTGGCATCAGTTCAACCTGTCGCGCCATCTCCCGTTCACGCGCTGGGTGATTGCCATGGGAATACCGTTAACACAGGCAACACTGAATGCCAGTCGGGATGGTTCGTGGCAGCAGTTACAGGCGCGCAGTGAACAAAGCTGGCGGCAGTTGCCTTTCATGGGGGAGCGGCGGGCACGCCAGGTGATGCAGTGGCTGGAGAATAGAGAGATCATTGCGCTGAGCAACTGGTTAGCTGCTCAGCGGATCGCGGGCTTTATGCCTTAATGGCCTTCATGGCGATAGTAAAATACCGGTAGCCCTAACTTCAGGCGCAGCGCCAGCAGTCGGGCGGTGAAGCCGAAGAGCAGGGTAGAGATAACCACTACATCGTGACTGGAGACATAATGTTGCAGCACGATGTACAGCACTGCAGCGGCAAATGAAACGCCGGCATACAGTTCTTTCTGGAATACTAATGGGATACGTTTGCAGAACATATCACGTAAAACACCACCAAAGACGCCGGTAGTGACTGCAGCGACTACGGCGATAATCGGCCCATGACCCATATCCAGCGCCACCTGAGCGCCAATAATAGAAAAAACCACCAGGCCCAGCGCATCCAGTACAAGGAATATTTTACGCAGATAGGGCATGACGGGAGCAATAATGGTGGTGAGTACCGCAGCGGTCGCCACGATAATGACGTATTCAGGGTGCTTTACCCAGCCAAGCGGATAGTGGCCGAGAAGAATGTCGCGTACTGAGCCGCCGCCAATGGCGGTCGCGGTGGCAATAATAATGACGCCAAATGTATCCATACGACGACGCCCAGCCGCAAGCGCACCGGTCATGGCTTCAGCTGTAATACCAATTAAATATAAAACGTGTAGCAGCATGTATTCCCCCTGATTTGCTGGGGGCTAAGGTTAACGATTTGTGCGCATTGTCACGATTGAGATTTTCTAAGGTGAAACGATTTTAATAACTACAGCTAATGCGAATGTGCTGAAAATACGTGGTGATATGCGCTTTGTGTTATGGGTGGTGATAATAAATGATGAGAAAATATAATTCGGAATGAATGGGAAGAGTACCAAAGCGAAGGGAAAACACGTAGTCCCGCCGTTTATTGGCGGGCTACGTAGAATGCTGGCTTATTCGATGTTCTGGATCTGCTCGCGCATTTGCTCGATCAATACCTTCAGTTCAATCGCGGAATTCGTCAC
This sequence comes from Citrobacter sp. Ce104, assembly GCF_030334595.1. Lineage (NCBI taxonomy): Bacteria > Pseudomonadati > Pseudomonadota > Gammaproteobacteria > Enterobacterales > Enterobacteriaceae > Citrobacter > Citrobacter sp. Ce104. The sequence goes on along the minus strand of NZ_JAOWDP010000062.1, from coordinate 309,408 downwards.
CTCGGCATTGATAGACTTGGATGCCAGAGTGTTCGACTCACGGTTGAATTCCTGCATCATGAAGTCCAGACGACGGCCAACGGCCTCTTTTTTCTTCAGGATGTTGTAGGTTTCTTTGACGTGGGCTTCCAGACGATCTAACTCTTCTGCCACATCGATGCGCTGCGCCATCAGCACCAGTTCTTGCTCAAGGCGGTTATTTTCCAGTTGCACCTGGGCGTCTTCCAGTTTGGCTACCAGGCGCTCGCGCTGCCATTGCAGGATTTCCGGCATATGTGCACGTACTTTCGTAACTTCAGCGCTGACGCCTTCCAGACGCTGCTCGATCAGCGCTTTCAGCGCCTGACCTTCGGTTTCACGCGCGACGATGAAGTCATCCAGCGTACCGTCAAGCGCAGCGAGGATTTCGGCGGCAATGGCGTCCAGATCTTGCTCCTGGGCAGCCATTACGCCTGGCCAGCGCAGGATATCAACCGGGTTAATTTCACCTTCATCACTCTGCATTTTTACCCAGTTAGCCGCACTCACGAGCTGTTTAGCGAGCTTTTCATTCAGAATCAGCTCGCCCTGGGCGCTGGCATCGGGCTCAAAACGCAGCGTACACTCGACTTTACCGCGCGTCAGACGTGTGCGGATGCGCTCGCGAACAACGGGTTCAAGGCTACGGAACTGCTCCGGCAGGCGAAAATAAGTTTCCAGATAACGCTGGTTTACCGAGCGCATTTCCCAGGTTGCGCTACCCCATTCACCCTTGATTTCACGCCGGGCGTAAGCGGTCATGCTGCGGATCATAGACGTTCCTGTTTTTAAAGATGAGATGGGAGGATTATAGCCATCCACGTCTTGTCAGGATAGGAATAACAGTCGGAAGTCCGTATAATGCGCAGCCACATTCGTTTCAAGCCGGAGAATTTATCATGCGTCCAGCAGGTCGTAGTGCCAATCAGGTGCGTCCCGTCACCCTGACCCGTAATTATACAAAACACGCTGAAGGCTCCGTGCTGGTCGAATTTGGTGATACCAAAGTGCTGTGTACCGCCTCGATTGATGAAGGCGTACCGCGTTTTCTGAAAGGACAGGGCCAGGGCTGGATCACCGCAGAATATGGCATGCTGCCACGCGCCACGCACACCCGTAACGCCCGTGAAGCGGCGAAAGGTAAGCAGGGCGGTCGTACCATGGAAATCCAGCGTCTGATCGCGCGTGCGCTGCGCGCCGCCGTTGATCTGAAGACGCTCGGCGAATTCACTATTACGCTGGACTGCGATGTTATTCAGGCCGATGGCGGTACGCGCACCGCATCCATTACCGGTGCTTGTGTCGCTTTGGCTGACGCGCTGAACAAACTGGTAGCAAGCGGTAAGCTGAAAACCAACCCAATGAAAGGGATGGTCGCGGCGGTCTCCGTAGGTATTGTGAACGGCGAAGCACTCTGCGACCTGGAATACGTTGAAGATTCTGCCGCAGAAACCGACATGAACGTGGTGATGACTGAAGACGGTCGCATTATAGAGGTGCAGGGCACGGCGGAAGGCGAGCCGTTCAGCCATGAAGAACTTCTCACCCTACTGGCATTGGCCCGAGGGGGGATCGAGTCCATTGTAGCGACGCAGAAGGCGGCGTTAGAAAATTGATTTTAAAGGCGACTGATTAGTCGCCTTTTTTTTGTCTGTAATAAAGTGAGATGAGGAGCGAATCCATGAAACCGTATCAGCGCCAGTTTATTGAGTTTGCGCTTAGCAAGCAGGTACTAAAGTTTGGTGAATTTACGCTGAAATCCGGGCGCAAAAGCCCCTATTTCTTCAACGCCGGGCTGTTTAATACCGGGCGCGACCTGGCACTGTTAGGCCGTTTTTATGCCGAAGCGCTGGTGGATTCCGGTATTGAGTTCGATTTGCTGTTTGGTCCGGCCTACAAAGGTATTCCGATTGCTACCACAACGGCCGTTGCGCTGGCGGAACACCATGATAAAGATTTGCCGTACTGCTTTAACCGTAAAGAGGCGAAAACCCACGGCGAAGGCGGTAATCTGGTAGGTAGCGCACTTGAAGGGCGTGTCATGCTGGTCGATGATGTTATCACCGCAGGTACGGCTATTCGTGAGTCGATGGAAATTATCCAGGCTCATGGCGCCACGCTGGCGGGGGTACTGATTTCTCTCGATCGTCAGGAACGCGGTCGCGGCGAGATTTCAGCGATTCAGGAAGTGGAACGCGATTATGGCTGCAAGGTGATTTCTATCATTACCCTGAAAGAATTGATTGCGTATCTGGAAGAGAAGCCAGAGATGGCAGAGCATCTGGTGGCAGTACGGGCCTATCGCGAAGCGTACGGCGTTTAAGAACTGCCGGATGGCGCTGCGCTTATCCGGCCTACGTAACCCCGTAGGCCGGACTAAACAAATCTGCTATTGCAACTGAGCAGCCACCAACGGCCAGCGGGTGTCGAAATCATCCGTCGGACGATATTTAAATTCGCTACGTACAAACCGGGACAGCATACCTTCGCAGAAAGCCAACAACTGGCTGGCCAGCAGCGTTTCATCCACGGTGTAGCCTTCACCTTCACGCATTCTTTTTTCTCGCAGAACCTGGCGTAATTGCGCCTCAATTCGCTCAAAAAGCTGGTTAATACGGCCTTGCAGACGATCTTGCTCGAACATCAACGCGTGTCCGGTCAGAATTCGCGTCAGGCCAGGGTTGCGCTCACCGAACCCTAAAATGAGCAGTACGATCAGACGCAAGCGCGCGTTGGTGTCCTTTTCATCTTTCAAAATCAGATTGATACGGGTAATCAGACTATCTTCGATAAACTCAATCAGGCTATCGAACATGCGAGTCTTGCTGGGGAAATGGCGATACAATGCCGCTTCGGATACGCCAACTGAGGCTGCCAGCTTTGCTGTGGTGATGCGTTGGCTACCATCGCTGGACTCAAGCATCAGTGCCAGAGACTGAAGTATTTCTTCGCGACGATTCCTTTTCGCAGTTTGCTTTTCTACCATGTTACAAAATACCCCTGAAAATAAGCTCTTGCCAGGCAGGCATCCACACAGCGACCGCAAACTGTTGTTTGCGGTATGTTATTGCGTTATTACGCTGTGGGATACTTTTCTGCGGGTTACTTGCGCCCGGAATGGCCGAAGCCACCTTCGCCACGATCGGTGGCTTCAAACTCTTCCACCAGATTAAATTCAGCCTGCACAACCGGTACAAATACCATCTGCGCGATGCGCTCGCCCGGCTCGATAGTGAAGCTGTCCTGACCACGGTTCCAGACGGATACCATCAGCTGGCCCTGGTAGTCGGAATCAATTAAACCGACCAGATTGCCCAGTACGATACCGTGCTTATGGCCCAATCCGGAACGCGGGAGCATTACCGCTGCCAGAGAAGGATCGGCAATGTGGATAGCTAACCCCGTTGGTACCAGCGTTGTTGCGCCCGGCGCCAGTTCTACGGCGTCATCAAGACAAGCACGCAGGTCAAGTCCGGCAGAACCAGAGGTGGCGTACGTAGGAAGCGGAAATTGTTGCCCTACGCGCGGGTCCAGAATCTTAACGTCGATTTTTTTCATCATAACGGGTCACGATCTCGTCGAGTAATAATTGGCCCAGGAGTTCTTTGCGCTCAAGCGGTAAGACTTTATCTCCATCCTGCCAAAAAAGGTGTAATGCGTTGCTGTCGCTGTTAAATCCTTGAGTAGACAGCGAAACATCGTTCGCACAGATCACATCAAGGTTTTTGCGGATGCGTTTTTGCCGGGCATATTCTTCCACATTATTTGTTTCGGCGGCAAACCCAACGACAAAGGGACGGTTAGCAACCAGTGCGGCAACACCGGCGATAATATCCGGATTTTTGACCATTTTTACTGTTAATTCATCACCCTGCGTCGCCTGCTTTTTGATTTTTTCGTGGGCGATCGTGTCAGCGCGATAATCAGCGACTGCGGCGCAGCCGATGAAAATATGCTGTTGTTGCACCGCAGATTGCACGGCGGCTTCCATCTCCAGCGCGGTCATCACATCAACGCGCTGGACAAATGGCGGAGTGGGTAACGAAACCGGACCCGATACCAGCGTGACGTTTGCTCCGCGCTTTGCGGCCGCGGCTGCGATAGCAAATCCCATTTTCCCGGAGCTGTGGTTGGAAATATAACGCACAGGATCAAGCGGTTCACGCGTCGGGCCCGCCGTAATCATGATGTTGAGATGTTGCAGGGAGTTGACAGGTGAAAAATGTTCTGCCGCCATATCCACAATGGTTAATGGGTCCAGCATACGTCCAGGACCGATATCACCACATGCCTGACTACCGCTGTCAGGGCCCCAAATGAGCAACCCTCGCGAAGCAAGGATGCCCAGGTTGTTCTGGGTCGCGGCAGCGCGGTACATCTGCTGGTTCATGGCCGGTAGCACGGCAACAGGCGCTGGCGTTGCCAGACAGATTGTTGACACCAGATCGTTGGCCATACCTGCGGCAACGCGAGCAATCAGGTCTGCCGTAGCAGGGGCCAGGATAACCAAATCGGCCCATTTCCCCAGCTCAATGTGGCCCATCGCGGCTTCGGCTGCAGGATCAAGCAGGCTGTCGGAAACGGGATAACCCGAAACGGCCTGTAAGCTCAGAGGTGTAATAAACGCTTTTGCCGCTTCGGTCATCGCCACGCGGACGTCAGCGCCGCGTTCCCGTAAACGACGTACCAGCTCAGGGGTTTTGTACGCAGCAATGCCGCCACTGACGCCAAGTACGATTTTTTTACCGGCCAGGCTCATCATGATCTTTCCTGTTGGGTTTCACCAGAAGGCGGATATTTTATCACAATCCGCAATTTGTCGTGCTTTTGCCCGCGACCCAGTTTGCGAGGCGCTACGAAGAAGTGAAAACAGAGCGTCGATTCACCGCTGGCGTTATGCCACTATGCGCACGCTAAAGGAGAGGAAAAGCATGGGAAATACAGGACGTATAATGCCTCGGGAAAAGCTGTTGGCGCAGGGGGCCAGTTCGCTGACCGACGTTGAGCTACTGGCTCTATTTTTACGCACCGGGATGCTGGGTAAAGATGTGCTTACGCTGGCGAAAGAGATGCTTCAGCATTTTGATTCGCTGTATGGCCTGTTGTCTGCTGATTACTTGGATTTCAGCTACGTTCAGGGCATCGGTATCGCGAAGTACGCGCAACTGAAGGGAATAGCGGAGCTGGCGAGGCGTTATTACAACGTACGGGTGATAGAGGAGCGCGCGATACTTAGCCCGGAAATGGCGCGCGAATTTCTGCAAAGTCAGCTCTCGCAAGAGGAACGCGAGATCTTTTTTGTGATCTTTATGGATTCTCAACACCGTGTGATTAAGCACAGCAAACTTTTTTCCGGTACGCTAAGCCACGTTGAGGTGCATCCACGAGAAATTGTCCGTGAAGCGATAAAAATGAATGCTTCGGCGGTGATCCTTGCACATAATCATCCTTCGGGGTGTGCAGAGCCGAGCAAAGCAGATAAACTCATCACCGAGCGTGTTGTGAAATGCTGTCAGTTCATGGATATCCGGGTGCTAGATCATCTGGTCATTGGGCGCGGAGAGTACGTTTCTTTTGCGGAACGCGGTTGGATTTAACGCACTTTACGCGATCCATCGGGATCTTTGTCTGTTCGGGACTTGAGCATAACGCCGGGTCAGCGTATACTACGCCACCTTTGAGAATCTCGGGTTTGGCATTTGGGCCTGGCAATCGAGAGTTCACTTAGAACTATGCGATGACCGGGCTGTAAAGCCTGACGAGGCGCCGATACCCCATACGAAGCTCGAGCTAATTTGATTTTTGGAGAATAGACATGTCCCGAGTCTGCCAAGTTACTGGCAAGCGTCCGGTGACCGGTAACAACCGTTCCCACGCACTGAACGCGACTAAACGCCGTTTCCTGCCTAACCTGCACTCTCACCGTTTCTGGGTTGAGAGCGAGAAGCGTTTTGTCACCCTGCGTGTATCTGCTAAAGGTATGCGTGTTATTGATAAGAAAGGCATCGAAACAGTTCTGTCTGAACTGCGTGCCCGTGGCGAAAAGTACTAAGTACTAAGAGGAAATAAATCATGGCTAAAGGTATTCGTGAGAAAATCAAGCTGGTTTCTTCTGCTGGTACTGGTCACTTCTATACCACTACGAAGAACAAACGTACTAAGCCGGAAAAACTGGAACTGAAAAAATTCGATCCAGTTGTCCGTCAGCACGTTCTCTACAAAGAAGCGAAAATCAAATAATTCTCGCTTTGATGTAATAAAAAACCTCGCTTCGGCGGGGTTTTTTGTTTTCTGGCCGTCCCCATATTAATGTGACCTGATACATCGCCGGAGATACTATGCCTGAATTACCTGAAGTCGAAACCAGCCGCCGCGGTATTGAGCCGCATCTGGTGGGGGCAACGATTATGCACGCGACGGTGCGTAACGGTCGTTTGCGTTGGCCGGTATCTGAGGAAATCTATCGTCTGAGTGATAAACCCGTTCTGAGCGTACAGCGGCGCGCGAAATACCTGCTGCTGGAGCTATCGGATGGCTGGGTAATCATTCATCTGGGGATGTCGGGTAGTTTGCGTATCCTCCCTGAAGAACTTCCGGCAGAAAAGCATGACCATGTTGACCTGGTGATGAGCAACGGCAAAGTCCTGCGCTATACCGATCCACGCCGTTTTGGCGCATGGCTGTGGGCTAAAGAGCTGGATGGGCATAATGTCCTCGCTCATCTTGGTCCTGAGCCGCTGAGCGATGATTTCAACGCCGGTTATTTGCAGCAGAAATGTGCGAAGAAGAAAACTGCGATTAAGCCCTGGCTGATGGATAACAAGCTGGTGGTGGGGGTGGGTAACATCTATGCCAGCGAGTCGCTGTTTGCGGCTGGCATCCATCCTGACCGTCTGGCGTCATCTTTGTCGCAGGACGAGTGTGAACTGCTGGTGCGCGTCATCAAGGCGGTTTTGCTACGTTCTATCGAGCAGGGTGGCACCACGCTGAAGGATTTCCTGCAAAGTGACGGTAAGCCGGGCTATTTTGCCCAGGAGCTGCAAGTCTATGGGAGAGAAGGTGAACCCTGTCGCGCGTGCGGCGCGCCAATCATTGCGACAAAACACGCCCAGCGCACAACGTTCTACTGCCGTCGCTGTCAGAAATAACACCGTTATTGGCCGGAGGTCGCATACGTCTCATCCGGCCAGACGTATTACTTCAGTTTACCCAATAATGCCTGATGGACGTTTTTCGGCAGAAAATGCGTCACGTCACCCTGATGGCGGGCAACTTCTTTCACCAGCGACGATGAGATAAATGACCACTCTTTAGACGGCATCAAAAAGACGCTTTCCAGTTGTGGCATCAGGTGACGGTTCATATGGGCCAGCTGCATTTCATATTCAAAATCGGCTACCGCACGCAGACCACGGATCAGAATATTAGCCTGATTATCGCGGGCAAAATTTGCCATCAAATCGCTGAATCCCAGAACTTCGACATTGCCAAGATGCGCCGTTGCCTGTTGCGCCAGCTCAACGCGCTCTTCCAGAGTAAACATCGGCTGTTTACTGGGACTTGCGGCAATGGCCAGGATTACGTGATCGAACATGCTTGTTGCACGCGTCACAATATCGAGGTGGCCGTTAGTAATGGGATCAAAGGTTCCTGGATAAATCGCCCGTTTTTGCATGACTTGCCTCAATGCGTTTTGGGTGGCAGATAAGGTTCCAGCAGCTGCAGCAGACGCTGTAGCGCGCCCTGATTTTGATACAGAACTTCAACTGCGTGACGGCCATAAAAATTACGATAATCTGCATCGGTCAGTAAAGAAGAGACCTCTTTCACCAGCGTCGTTGCGTCGGTGACGGTGATCAATCCGCTTGCCTGTTCGAGGCGGGCGCAAATATCTTTAAAATTAAAAGTATGCGGTCCCATTAATACAGGAATGGCGTGTGCCGCGGCTTCCAGTGGATTGTGTCCACCACGTTCAACCAGTGAACCGCCGACAAAAGCGAGGTCGGCAATGCCGTACAGTAGCATCAGCTCGCCCATGGTGTCGCCGATCACAACCTGAGTACCCGATGACGGAACTTCGCCCGAAGAGCGTGTGGTATAGCTTAGCCCAGCCTGGCGTACGAGGTTAATAGCATCCGGGAAGCGTTCCGGATGTCTGGGAACCAGAATCAGTAAAAGATTCGGGAACTGATTTAATAACGCCTGATGGGCGGCAATGATAATGCTTTCTTCGCCGTCGTGAGTGCTGGTTGCAATCCACACCGGGCGGTGAGGCGCCCATTGACGACGTAATGTGACTGCTTTTGCGGCCAGTTGCGGCGTGACGGAAATATCAAACTTCAGGCTGCCGGTGACGGTGACCTGATTGCTTCTGGCGCCAAGCGCAATAAAACGTGCACCATCTTCTTCGTTCTGGGCGGCAATCAAGGTGATACGACGCAGCAGCCTGCCAACAAATTTCCCTAATTTAGCGTAGCCAGCAGCTGAACGAGCTGAAAGACGTGCGTTGGCAATAACCAGCGGGATGTGGCGCTTATGGAGTGCCGCGATCAGATTTGGCCACAGCTCTGTTTCCATAATTAACACCAGCTTGGGGTCAACTTTATTCAGAAAACGGTTCAGGGCATCCGGTAAATCGTACGGCAGATAAATGTGTTGAACGTCAGTGCCAAAAGCGGATTGTACGCGCTCGGAACCGGTTGGCGTCATGGTGGTTACCGTGATTGGCAAGTCGGGATAACGATGTCGCAGAGCGCGGACTAATGGGATAGCTGCCAGCGTTTCGCCTACTGAAACCGAATGAAGCATGATGCCGCCTGGTTTAAGCGGACGGCGGTAAAAGCCGTAGCGTTCACCCCAGCGTTTACGGTAGGCCGGAGCCTTACGTCCGCGCACCCAAAGCCGTATCCAGATCAGAGGCTGAATAAGGTAGAAAAGGGCGGTGTAAAGCAATTCGAGCATAATGGTAGCTGACTTATGAATGTGCTGGGGATTCTATGTATTTAGTTGTGGCTTTACCAATACTTTTCCTATTTTTAAATTAAATAGCGTCTCAGGCGGGGATTACCTTGGGTGCAAACATCTTTTGCATCTTTACGATATCTGTTGATATTTTCAGGTTTAGTCGAGCCAGAGAGCTTAAAATCAAAAGGTCTTGACAGGGTAATTTATTGATTTATATGGATTAATGATATTGGTTGTGCAAGAATTATTCGAGTCGGAACATGGCGAAAGAAGTGATACACTAGCGCGTAAAAAATCAGTGCGATATCAGTAATCAGGTAGCTGTTGAGCCTGGGGCGGTAGCGTGCTTTTTTCTGCTTAACTTTACCGGACACTCACGATAAAAGAGCCGCTTGTGGATAAGCCAATTAATAGAATTCTGGTCATAAAAATGCGTTTTCACGGAGATATGTTGTTAACAACTCCTGTCATTAGTACGCTAAAGCAGAACTATCCTGAAGCGAAAATCGACGTGCTTCTTTATCAGGATACCATCCCAATTTTGTCGGAAAACCCAGAAATTAATGCCCTTTATGGTATTAAAAATAAAAAGACAAAAGTAACCGACAAAATTACTAATTTCATGCACCTGGCCACAACGTTACGCGCAAATGGGTATGATTTAGTTGTAAACCTTACCGACCAGTGGATCGTCGCGATATTGATGCGGCTACTGAATGCGCCGATTAAAATCTCTCAGGATTATGCTCATCGGCAATCTTCTTTTTGGAAAAATAGTTTTACATGTCTGGCTCCGCTGAGCGGAGAAAATGTGGTGGAAAGTAATCTGTCTGTGCTGGCCCCGTTGAAACTTAACTCGACTGTTACGCATACCACAATGAGCTATCCTCCGGATAGTTGGGAACGTATGCGCACAGAATTAAATCGGGCTGGGGTTGGTGATGAATACGTTGTTATTCAACCGACGGCACGTCAACGCTTCAAGTGTTGGAATAACGAAAAGTTTTCACAGGTAATTGACGCCTTACACCAGCGTGGTCTGGAGGTAGTTCTGACCTCTGGCCCAGGCGCAGACGATCTGGCTTGCGTGAATGAAATTGCACAAGGTTGCAAAGAAAAGCCCGTTACTGCGTTGGCCGGAAAGATGAGCTTCCCAGAGCTAGGAGCAGTCATCGATCATGCCCAGTTGTTTATTGGGGTGGACTCTGCTCCCGGACACATTGCTGCTGCGGTTGATACACCATTGATATGCCTGTTTGGCGCAACGGATCATAATTTTTGGCGACCATGGTCAAAGCAGATGATTCAATTTTGGGCTGGTGATTACCGTCCGATGCCACCACGTGAGCAGCGCGATCGCAATGAAATGTATCTTTCGGTGATTCCCGCTGACGATGTTATTGCTGCTGTCGATAAACTATTACCCGGTAGACTTGTGCCGCCACAAGCGGGGAGTCCCGTATGATTGTTGCTTTCTGTTTGTATAAATACTTCCCATTCGGTGGGTTACAGCGTGATTTTATGCGCATTGCGCAAACTGTAGCGGCACGAGGTCACCATGTTCGTGTCTACACGCAGTCCTGGGAAGGTGAGTGTCCTGACGTTTTTGAATTAATTCTTGTACCGGTAAAGTCCCGGACAAACCATGGCCGCAATGCGGAGTATTATTCCTGGGTCCAGGCACATTTACTTCAGCATCCTGTCGATCGGGTTGTTGGTTTTAATAAAATGCCGGGCCTGGATATCTACTATGCTGCTGACGTTTGCTATGCCGAGAAAGTGGCGCAAGAAAAAGGTTTCCTCTATCGGTTAACTTCACGATATCGGCACTATGCAGCGTTTGAGCGTGCGACGTTTGAGCAGGGTAAATCGACGCAGCTATTAATGCTAACTGATAAGCAGATTGCTGATTTTCAGAAGCATTATCAGACAGAAGCTGAGCGATTTCATATTCTTCCTCCCGGGATTTATCCGGACAGAAAGTATAGTCAGCAGATCCCGAATAGCCATGAAGTTTTTCGCCAGAAAAACGGTATAACAGAGCAACAAAATCTTTTATTACAGGTAGGCTCTGATTTCACTCGTAAAGGTGTGGATCGTTCAATTCGCGCGTTGGCATCATTACCAGAAACTCTTCGAACCAATACGCTACTGTTTGTTGTTGGACAAGACAAACCGAGAAAATTTGAGGCGTTGGCGGAAAAACTTGGCGTACGCAGTAATGTCCATTTCTATTCAGGCCGTAATGATGTTGCAGAATTAATGGCTGCGGCTGATTTATTGATGCATCCGGCTTATCAGGAGGCGGCAGGCATTGTGCTACTAGAGGCAATCACTGCAGGGCTGCCGGTTTTGACCACAGCTGTATGCGGTTACGCGCATTATATTGTTGATGCTAACTGTGGTATGGCAATTGCAGAACCATTCCGGCAAGAAAGGCTGAATGAAGTCTTACGTAAAGCGCTGGTAGAGCCTTCATTGTGTTCTGAGTGGAGGGAAAATGCGCGAAACTATGCGGATACGCAAGATTTATACAGCCTACCGGAGAAAGCAGCGGATATGATTACGGGTGGTTTAGATGGTTGAATTAAAAGAACCGTTAGCCACATTATGGCGCGGGAAAGATGCATTTGAAGAAGTTAAAAATTTACAAGGTGAAGTATTCAGAGAGCTGGAAACTCGCCGTACGCTACGATTTGAACTAGCGGGTAAAAGCTATTTTTTAAAATGGCACAGAGGCACTTCTCTGAAGGAGATTGTTAAAAATCTACTTTCATTACGCATGCCAGTATTAGGTGCTGATAGAGAATGGAATGCTATTCATCGCCTGAGTCAATTGGGCGTGGATACAATGACAGGGGTGGGATTTGGTGAGAAAGGATTGAATCCACTGACTAAAACCTCGTTTATTATTACTGAGGATCTCACTCCAACCATCAGCCTGGAAGATTACTGTGCGGAATGGGCCACAAATTCTCCCGATGTGAAAGTGAAGCGTATTATTATTGATCGTGTTGCCACCATGGTGCGTAAGATGCATGCTGGAGGTATCAATCATCGCGATTGCTATATTTGCCACTTTTTATTACATCTTCCTTTTTCTGGGCATGAGGACGATCTCAAGATTTCAGTGATTGATTTGCACCGTGCTCAGATTCGGTCGACCGTTCCCCGACGCTGGCGTGACAAAGACTTGATTGGTCTCTATTTTTCATCCATGAATATTGGATTAACACAGCGTGATATATATAGATTTCTACGCGTCTATTGCGAGTTGCCATTGAAAAGCATCCTAAGCCAGGAGGCTGATTTGTTCAATGAAGCACAGGTTAAAGCTAATAAAATACGCGAAAGAACAATTCGTAAATCTCTGTGATTAATTTATCCTGAACTATTTGGAATAGGGCATGTGAGAACGTGGTCTATTTCTCAAAAATTGGTAAGAGTCAAATGTCTCAATTTAGTGATAAAGAAGTTATCCTTTCTGTTTTTGAGTACGATTTTCGGGAAAATACTTCTGCTGACTGTTTTAATATCGGTTATGGTATTGACAGGAATTTTTTATTTGGCTGCGGCGTTTCAATAGCCTCTATATTATTGTCGAATAAAAAAATCGATTTCACATTTCATATATTTACTGATTATTTCGATGAGAGTGATAAAGCCAGATTCTCCGATCTGGCTAAACAATATCAATCCTGTATCAAAGTCTACCTAATTGATTGCAATAAATTAAAAGACTTACCTAGTACCAAAAATTGGACTTATGCAACATATTTCCGTTTTGTTATTGCAGATTATTTCTATAATAAGGTAGATAAATTATTATACCTTGATGCTGATATTGCTTGCCAGGGTTGTGTGCGAGAACTGGTCGATTATAAGTTTTCCGCAGATGAGATCGCTGTCGTTGTAACGGAAAGAGATTCCGAATGGTGGCATAATCGTTCTGTAACGCTGGCCACTCCAGAATTAACTGCCGGATACTTTAATGCTGGGTTCTTACTTATCAATATCAACGCATGGCACAGTAATAATATCTCTTCCCGAGCCATCGAAATGTTGCGTATTCCAGAATGGGTGGAAAGAATAACTCATCTTGATCAAGATGTCCTTAATGTGTTGTTAGCCGGAAAAGTAACTTTTATCAATGGTAAATACAATACTCGCTTTAGCATTAATTATGAACTGAAAGATAAAGTAGTCAACCCTGTTAATAATGAAACTGTCTTCATTCATTATGTAGGACCGACTAAACCCTGGCATGAGTGGTCCAACTATCCGGTATCGAAGAGTTTTTTAGTTGCGAAAGAGGCCTCGCCCTGGCATTCAGTCGCGCTTCTCAAACCGACCAATAGTAACCAATTCAGATATTGTGCAAAGCATAAATTTAAACAAGGGTTATACGTTCAGGGACTGTATAGCTACTTTAATTATTATCTGACTAAGTTGAAAGGTTAACTGCTGGTTAAGTGCATTACTAAAATCATCCATAACTATGCAGAACTTGGCCGCTGAAAAATATAGCTGAAATAATTAAAGGTAATTAAATTGGACTTCAAAAGGTTAACTAACTTCAAAGATATCATTGAGTTAGACAGACGTGTTACTCCATGTGATGATCGTGACACTTTTAATATTTCATGGGGGATCGATAAAAATTACCAAACTGGTGCGGCAATCTCTATTGCATCTATCCTTGAAAATAATAAAGAGAGTAATATTAATTTTACCTTTCATATTATTGCGGATTATTTAGACCAAGATTATATTGCACTTTTGACACAGTTAGCAGAACAGTATAAAACAGTTATTAAGCTATATCATATTGATTCTGAACCGTTGGTGTCACTGCCTAAAACAAATATATGGCCAGTGTCAATATACTATCGCTTGCTTTCATTTGATTACTTTTCTGAACGATTAGATCGACTGCTATATCTAGATGCTGATATTACGTGTAAAGGCTCTTTAGAGGATCTTGCCGCTCTGAAATTTGATGGGGAATATGGTGCGGTCGTAGTAGATGTTGATTCCATGCAGGCTAAAAGCGCAGAACGTTTACATAACCCTGAGTTTAAAGGCAACTACTTTAACTCGGGGGTCATGTATATAAACTTGCAACAATGGCTTAACTCTAGTTTGACGAAGAGATTTTTTGAACTATTGTCAGATGAAAATATAGTTTCCAAAGTAAAATATCCTGATCAAGATATTTTAAATATTATGTTTTTGCATCATGCGGTATTATTACCGAGAAAATTTAACTCAATTTACTCATTGAAGTCTGAGTTTGAAATTAAAAATAAAAATCATTATAAATCAGTGATTAATGAAGAGACAGTATTTATTCATTATACTGGTGTAACAAAACCATGGCACGAGTGGGCTGATTATTCCTCAGCACAGTTTTTCCGCACAGTATATGATAAGTCACCATGGAAGAATCAGCCTTATCAAGTTGCAAAACAAAAACATGAATATAGAGAAAAATATAAGCATCTTCTTTATCAAAATAAAATAATTCCAGGCCTGATCGCAGCAATTAAATATAAGACAATGTGAAGGTGATCTTTATGATTGATAAAATCATATTTACTGTAACCCCTATTTATTCTATTCCACCACGTGGTGCCGCAGCAGTTGAGACCTGGATGTATCAGGTTGCACAGAGAACTCAATTCCCTAATCGTATTGTCTGCATAAAGAATGAAGGATATTCTGATTATTCTTACGTAAACGAACGATGCAGTATTCATCGCATTGGATTTAGTCCGTTATATAAACGTATTTTCCAAAAGTGGACCCGACTGGATCCGGTACCTTATTCAAAGCGCATACTGAAAGTTGCTGAAAAGTTTGAGATAACCGATCAAAGTGTGATTGTTGTCCATAACAGTATGAAGCTATATCGACAAATTCGTTCGCGAGCTCCTCAGGCAAGAGTTGTGATTCATATGCATAATGCTTTTGAACCTAAGTTGCTCGATCAAAAAGTTAAGATGATCGTACCAAGTTTGTTTTTGAAGAATTATTATCAATCTTATCTTCCTGAAGCTGATATTGTTATTGTACCTAATGGTATTGACCTGGATATCTATCAATCGTCCTATGAATCCATATCAAAGAGTAAATTAAATATTTCCCCAGAAAGCAAGGTGGTATTTTTTGCTGGACGCATAGTACCTGATAAAGGTGTTCTCTTGCTTCTGCAGGCTTTTGAAAAGCTGCAACATGAAAACAAAAATCTGAAGCTTGTGGTCGTTGGTGATCACATGGAAGTAAGTAAGAATGATAAAGGTGATTATCAGCGCGAAGTGCGGGAGATAGCCGAGCGTCTCAAACCACATTGCATTATGTTGGGTAGTATCTCTCCCGAGAAAATGCACTATTACTATCCACTGGCAGACATAGTAGTGATTCCTTCGCAGTTTCAGGAGCCATTTTGTATGGTGGCAATTGAGGCTATGGGAGCCGGAAGGCCTGTATTAGTCAGCACTCGAGGCGGCATGATTGAGTTTGTTAAAGATAAGATTACAGGCTATCACTTAACAGAGCCGATGACTGCAGACACTATTGCTGAGGATATCATCAGGGTTATGCTGGAAAGTGATTTACCGAATACGGCCCAACGAGGGCAGCAATACGTCTTTAAAAACTATAGCTGGTCTGCGGTTACGCAACGTTTTGAAGAGGTTATTTGTAACTGGTTCGAGTGATAAAAAGGCTACATAAAGTAGCCTTTTTTAATGATTTATTTATTCTTCAGGGCTAACAGTAACCCAGCAAAAATACCCAACAGATCTAATTCAATCTGCTCAACGTTACCGCGAATAATAAAATAACCGACAAATGAAAGTAAAATTATCATGTAAGCATTGTATGGGGAGTGATAATTCTCCCTAAATGCATGCGTGACACACTCTCTCACAATGCTTGTGTACACCAGTATTAATCCCAGAAGTCCAAGCAACCCTGTACCAAACCAGACAAAGAGAATAAGGTTGTGTGGTCCAATTGACTCGCGGAATGTCCAGTTTGGATAATCAACAACACGCTTGTTGTACACTATCTTATAAGCATTGTTACCAAAGCCATAGCCTATAACCGGGTTTTCAAGGATTAGGTCAAACGCACTTCCTTGGGTACCATTAGTATAGCGGTATGAGCTGTCAGTTTGTTGTAATTTAAATGTCAGTTTCTCTGACATATCTTTATGTGAAAAAATAGCTGTCAGGGCAACAATAGCAATGAGGCTTCCAACAGCAAGCAATCGCCATTGTTTGTATATGACTATCCATGTTAGAGCGATAATAAATACCGATAACCAGGCGCCACGGGACAATGTTCCGAGAATTAGAAAGGTATATATTGCCCCTAGCGCCAGGAATAATATACGGTATTTTGCTGATTTAAGTAACCATAGATTCAGAAGCGCGGGGAATAAAAATACCATTGCATCTGAAATTCCGCGGTGTTGATAATTAGTAAAAGGCATGATTCCTTGCTGATAGTCCTGATAATAAAGGACAAGTTCTGAAAGGCATCGCAAACTAAGAGCAGTAAGGAACGAGAAGAATATCAACTTCGAAATGGTTTCTTTGCTTTCTTCTCTTAATAAAACAGGGATCGCAATGGTGCATAATAAGACATTTTCAACAACTGAGTTGTTTATCTCTTTCAGGCTAGCTTTTAGTTCAGGAGTGAACATTAAAGAGACGAAAGTAGCGATTACAAGAAATAATACGCTTGCAAAAATAAATGTTTTAAAAGTTAAAATGTAATGACGAGGATTCTTGCATAAATAAACTATCGTAGTGATGGTCATTAGTATGACAATCAAATGTTTATAACGTGTAATATCACCTAAGAAATAGGTGGCGATAAAAAGAAATACAAGTCCTCTATTCCAGTTTATCTTCCAGTTTTTTTTCTCATTTGAAAAAAAATTTGTTAAAGCCATCATTTCTCCGACACCGGCAGACAATTATTTAAAAAAACGCAATTAATTGATTCAAATACGGTCGAAGAAAGCAAGTCTGAAAGGTTTTCACTTCCTGAGCGACATACCACTTGATTCTTCCCATACCCACCAATCAATCCTGGGTCCGTTGGACCGTACAACGTAATATTAGGGCGATCCAGCGCAGCGGTTAAATGGCTCAGGCCTGTATCAACCGACACCACAAATTTTGCCCCCGCCAATACGCGAGCGACCTCTTCAAGAGTCATCCGTGGAAGAACATCAACATAAGAAAAACCATCCGCCAGCCTAAGGGCCCGTGCTTCTTCATGGGGAGCACCCCAGGGCAGTTTAATACGTATGCCAGCGTTATTTAACAGGCCAATTAGCTCCCGCCAGTTGGCTTCTGGCCAGTGTTTATCATCACGCGTCGTGGCATGCAGAAATACGGCATACTGTCCTGTCTCAGCATTACGTTCTTTCAGAAAATGCTGAGCGATAGCGTAATCACCCTGCGACTGCGGTTTAGCATATCCCAGACTTTTGGCGAACAGCTCACGCGTACGTTCTACCGCATGCTGCTGCCGGGCAATGTGATGTTTGCGATTATAAAACAGGCTAGCCAAGGGTTCGCGTGCCGTGCTCCAGTCCATACCATGCTTGATGCCACGCGCCAGACGCGTAACCAACGCTGCGCTTTTAACCAAACCCTGCGCATCAATTATCGCGTCATACTGGCGTAAACGCACCGCATCGCGAAAGGCTTTACGCTCGGCTTTAATCGGCGCTGAAAACCAGGCTTTACGCCAACGACGAATCGCCACTGGGATCACGCGGTCAACGGCCGCATGCCAGGATGGGATCTGCGCGAAGCCCTCTTCCACTACCCAATCAAATTGAATATCCGGCATGACCTGCTGCGCATCAGTTAATGCAGGTAACGTATGCAGTACATCGCCCATAGACGATGTTTTAACGATCAGTACCCGCATTCGTCAGGCTTCCTCGTGTAACAACAGGTCGTTGAGTTCTTTCAGTACGCGCTGGGGGGTAATGTCAATCAGGCTCTGATGATAGCCTTCTGCCGCATCGCCCTTGCGTACTTTGTGATAACCTGTAATCAGGCGAATCACGCGCGCCTTGTGTGAAAGAGGCGGAGTGAAATCCGGGCTGCTGGGGCCGTATAATGCGACCAATGGGCGGTTTAGCGCGGCGGCAACGTGCATTAATCCAGAGTCGTTGGTGACCACCGCTTTGCAGGCTGCGAGAAGGATGACGGCCTGCTCCAGCTGTGTTTCCCCCGCCAGATTACGGCACCATGCCTGCTGTTCAACGCTCAGCGTCGCCAGGATCTCATTTCCGGCCTCATGGTCTTTTGCCGAGCCAAACAGCACAATCTGATGGCCCTCATCGATCAATTGCTTTGCCAGTTCTGCGTAGTGGTAATGTGGCCATCGTTTTGCAGGGCCAAATTCCGCGCCAGGGCAAAAGCCGATGATGGGGCGTTCGGCAGAGAGGGAAAACTGACTACAGGTCAGTGATTTCTCGCCTTCGCTGACCTGCAACTGCGGCCATAGCAGAGGCTGCGGCAAATCTTTGGCCGTCAGCATCACACCTTTATCATAAGCCAGGGCCACATAGCGCTCGACCATCAACGGCCATGCGTCTTTATCCAGCACGCGCGCATCGTTTAGCAGACCGTAGCGCATTTCGCCACGCCAACCGGTACGATGGGGAATGCCAGCAAAGAACGGCACCAGAGCTGATTTAAACGAGTTAGGCAGCACATAGGCGCGGTCATAGCGCTTTTCACGCAGGCTGTGACCGAGTTTACGGCGTTCGCCGATCTCCAGCGCGCCATGACCCAGCGGCATGGCAATGGCTTCGTTGACTTCAGGCATGCGCGACAGCAGCGGACGGCACCACGCAGGTGCCATCACGTCGATTATCGCCTGGGGATAGCGCGCCTTAAGCGTGCGATAGAGACTTTGCGACATCATCATGTCGCCCACCCAGGACGGGCCCACCACCAGAATCCTCATTGATTGCCTGCCTTACGCGTCGCGGTTCAGCCAGGCCATATATTCCGTAACGCCTTCGGCGACGGTTTTAAACGGCTTGTCATAGCCCGCTGCGCGCAGGTTAGTCAGATCGGCCTGCGTAAATGCCTGGTAGCGACCTTTCAGTTTTTCCGGGAATGGGATGTACTCAATGCTGCCTTTGTTGTGATACGCAAGCGTAGCATCGGCAACGGCCTGGAAAGATTCCGCACGACCGGTACCGAGGTTAAAGATGCCGGAAACCCCGTTTTCCAGGAACCACAGGTTTACCGCAGCCACATCGCCGACATAAACGAAATCACGTTTGAAGTTTTCACTGCCTTCGAACAGTTTTGGTGTTTCGCCATTGTTGAGCTGGGTATTGAGGTGGAAGGCGACACTCGCCATGCTGCCTTTATGGCCTTCACGTGGTCCGTAGACGTTGAAATAGCGGAAGCCAACAATCTGAGAGGTCGCTTCTGGCAGGATCTGACGAACGTACTCGTCGAACAGGAATTTTGAGTAACCGTAGACGTTCAGCGGCTTCTCATATTCACGGGATTCGATGAAATCAGAAGTGCGACCGCCATAAGTGGCGGCAGAAGACGCGTACAGGAACGGGATTTCACGCTCCAGGCAGTAGTGCAGCAGCTCTTTGGAGTATTGATAGTTGTTATCCATCATATACTTGCCGTCCCACTCGGTGGTGGAAGAGCATGCGCCTTCGTGGAAAATCGCTTCGATATCGCCGAAATCTTCCCCGGCCATAATCTGGATCAGGAAGTCTTCCTTGTCCATGTAGTCAGCAATATTCAGATCCACCAGGTTAACAAACTTGGTGCCGTCTTTCAGGTTGTCCACCACCAGGATGTCGGTGATGCCTTTATCATTCAGGGACTTAACGATGTTGCTGCCGATAAAGCCCGCGCCGCCGGTAACGATGATCATAAATGTAACCTTCGAATTATGGAGTCAGAGACAATCTCAGACACTAATGTTTGTAATCATACCATCACATCGGCATCCCTTCAGCCTCTTAAGTAAGATGGCGAGTCGGCAGACGGTCTATAAACACTGGCATAAGAATGCTTATTTAATGGTTATTATCTGTATTGAATTATTCTTAAATGTATTGCGGTTTTTTAATAACCACCCATGTATATTATATGTACAAAAACAAAAGCTATGTGATATAATATTTTTTTTATTAATGGTTTGATATGGCTATGAAATCATCTACCACTATTGTTACAGCATATTTTGATATCGGTAGGGGGGAGTGGACTGTTAATAAAGGCTTCCGTGAAAAACTATCCCGATCTTCTGATGTCTATTTTGATTACTTCAAGCGGTTAGCCGATTTAGAAAACGATATGGTTATTTTTACTTCGCCTGAGTTTGAAGCCAGAATTGCGGAAATACGCAAAGGTAAGCCCACAAAAATTATAGCTATAGATTTAGATAATAAATTCAAACATATTAAAAATAAAATTAGACAAATCCAGCAGGATGATGCCTTTAAGAGTAAGTTAGAAACTCGACAGCTTGGTAACCCTGAATACTGGTCTCCAGAATATGTGTTGATCACTAATTTAAAAGCATATTTTGTAGCTAAAGCTATTAATTTAGGCTTAGTTAATACTCCGATGGTTGCGTGGATCGACTTCGGGTATTGTCGTAAACCTCAGGTCACTGGCGGTTTAAAGGTATGGGATTTCCCATTTGATCGTAATAAAATGCATCTCTTTACGATTAAAAAAGGCTTGGTTGTGTCATCAATAAAGCAAGTGTTTGACTTTATGATTGGGAATCATATTTATATTATCGGTGGCGCTATTGTTGGCTCTCAGGAAAAATGGAAAGAGTTTTATTCATTAGTCACTGAATGCCAAAAAGAGACCCTCAGAAATAATATTGTTGATGATGATCAGGGTATTTTTGTTATGTGTTATTACAAACGCCCTGCGCTATTAATGCTTAATTACCTTGGTCGTGGCAAATGGTTCGATCTGTTCCGTGTTTATCGGCGAACCGCGTTAGGTGCAAAACTCCAGGCACTACGAATTTTTCTGACCCGAAAGTAGTGGTTCGAATGGGATCTAAGGGTTACCTGAGCAGATAGAATGCTGTGAAGGCATTCTTCTGTTATTGATGCTGTTTTTTCACCTCAATCAATAAAGCTCTTCTAAATCAAGTGGTTGTGAATTATCCCTCCTAATAAAGATACACGGCAGCATCACTGATTAGCCATGTGGATATACGTGATTTATGCTTCATTTTGAAGAAGTAGTGATGCGTCATCTCGTATCAACGTATAGCTTTGGGTAATATGTGCTGAAATTTGCCCAGTCTGGAGAATTGAAATGCGTGGGGATTTTTACAAACAGTTAACCAACGATCTCGACACCGCACGTGCGGAAGGATTGTTTAAAGAAGAGCGCATTATTACGTCTGCCCAGCAGGCGGATATCACCGTGGCGGACGGAAGCCACGTTATTAACTTTTGTGCGAACAACTATCTGGGGCTGGCTAACCACCCGGAGCTGATTGCAGCGGCAAAAGCGGGCATGGATTCTCACGGATTTGGTATGGCTTCGGTCCGCTTTATTTGCGGTACCCAGGACAGCCATAAGCAACTGGAGCAAAAACTGGCGGCATTCCTCGGTATGGAAGATGCCATCCTTTACTCTTCCTGCTTTGACGCCAACGGCGGCCTGTTCGAAACGCTGCTGGGCGCCGAAGATGCGATCATTTCAGATGCGCTAAACCACGCGTCTATCATTGACGGCGTTCGCTTGTGTAAAGCAAAGCGTTTCCGTTATGCCAACAACGACATGGTCGAGCTGGAAGCGCGCCTGAAAGAAGCACGTGAAGCGGGCGCCCGTCATATTCTGATCGCCACCGATGGCGTGTTCTCTATGGATGGCGTTATCGCTAACCTGAAAGGCGTTTGTGACCTGGCGGATAAATACGACGCGCTGGTCATGGTTGATGATTCTCATGCGGTCGGCTTTGTCGGCGAAAACGGTCGTGGCTCCCATGAATACTGTGATGTGATGGGCCGTGTGGACATCATCACCGGTACGCTGGGTAAAGCGCTCGGTGGCGCATCCGGCGGTTACACCGCAGCGCGCAAAGAGGTTGTTGAGTGGCTGCGTCAGCGTTCCCGTCCGTACCTGTTCTCCAACTCACTGGCTCCGGCGATTGTTGCAGCCTCCATTAAAGTGCTGGAGATGGTCGAGGCTGGCAACGAGCTGCGCGATCGCCTGTGGGCGAACGCACGTCAGTTCCGTGAGCAAATGTCTGCCGCAGGCTTTACGTTAGCGGGTGCGGATCACGCGATTATCCCGGTCATGTTGGGTGATGCGGTTGTGGCGCAGGCGTTCGCCCGTGAACTGCAAAAAGAGGGGATTTACGTTACCGGATTCTTCTATCCGGTGGTTCCAAAAGGCCAGGCGCGTATTCGTACCCAGATGTCTGCGGCGCATACCCCTGAGCAGATCACGCGTGCTGTTGAGGCCTTCACACGCATTGGTAAACAACTGGGCGTTATTGCCTGAGGATGTGAAATGAAAGCGTTATCCAAACTGAAAGCGGAAGAGGGCATTTGGATGACCGACGTTCCTGAACCGGAAGTCGGCCATAACGATTTGCTGATTAAAATCCGTAAAACAGCCATCTGCGGGACTGACGTTCACATTTATAACTGGGATGAATGGTCGCAAAAAACCATCCCGGTACCGATGGTCGTTGGGCATGAATATGTCGGCGAAGTTGTTGGCATCGGCCAGGAAGTTAAAGGCTTTAAAATCGGCGATCGCGTTTCAGGCGAAGGTCATATCACCTGCGGGCATTGCCGTAACTGCCGCGGTGGGCGTACTCACCTGTGCCGCAATACGACCGGTGTCGGCGTAAATCGTCCTGGCTGCTTTGCAGAGTACCTGGTGATCCCGGCATTTAACGCGTTTAAAATTCCGGACAACATCTCCGACGACCTGGCGTCTATTTTCGATCCGTTCGGTAATGCGGTGCACACGGCGCTGTCGTTTGATCTGGTTGGGGAAGATGTGCTGGTTTCCGGTGCGGGTCCAATCGGAATTATGGCAGCAGCGGTCGCGAAGCACGTTGGCGCACGCCACGTGGTGATTACCGATGTTAATGAGTATCGCCTTGAGTTGGCGCGTAAAATGGGCATCACTCGCGCGGTCAACGTCTCGAAAGAGAATCTGACTGACGTGATGGCTGAACTGGGTATGACCGAAGGGTTTGATGTAGGTCTGGAGATGTCCGGTGCGCCGCCAGCGTTTCGCGCCATGCTGGACACTATGAACCACGGTGGGCGCATTGCTATGCTGGGTATTCCGCCATCTGACATGTCAATCGACTGGACGAAAGTTATCTTTAAGGGGCTGTTTATTAAAGGTATCTACGGTCGTGAGATGTTTGAGACCTGGTACAAAATGGCTGCACTGATTCAGTCTGGTCTGGATTTGTCGCCAATCATCACCCATCGATTCTCCATCGATGAATTCCAGCAGGGCTTTGACGCGATGCGTTCAGGCCAGTCAGGGAAAGTGATCCTGAGTTGGGATTGAAGGCTCGATTTGTATTAAATGTTACCAACGGCCAGATTATTTGATCTGGCCGTATACATAATAAATGCTATTTACCACGAAGCTTTCTGGATAAAGATCTTGTCGCTTCTTTGAGGCAGATGAGCTTATACACTAACCCTTTCCCTTTGATTTTAATATTATATTTTCGCTGCAACGCTAAAATGTCATTAGCCTGACAAATCTTCATGTTTCCCTTACAAGATAAGTCGATAATTCTTAATTCACCGCCTGGCGTACGAATGAAGTTTCCTGGGTGGATATCATTAGATGCCAACCCGGCTTTGTGAAGGCGCAGAACGCACTGCTTCACTTCATCGGCATTCTTAGGGCTAATTTCTTTTAAAGGAGTACCTTCAATATATTCATGAATAATATAAACATCATGACACTGACGAAGGCGCACTTTCTCTGCAGCGTAGTAGAGATCGGCTGTACAGGCGCGCATTTCCGGGGAGAGCTTGTCCAGCTTCTTGATGAGCCTGGAATAGAAGGGACCGGAGATAAAATTCTGCATTTTTTTCTCGAATCGAGGATCAACTTCACGGTCGTTTTTGATGATAAATTTTTGTGAGTTGTACTCGACCAGTTCCACGCTGCGCATAGCGTTACCACTGCTCAACGGTTTGCCACTGATTTCTTTATTTATATACTTACTCATCAGTGACTTAAGGTCTATATTGGTCTCTTTACAATAGACCGTATAACCTTTTTCATGTGTCTTACTGATGGCCATCACTTTCCTCAATATCAGTGTACATAATGCGTTAATTTATAGCGATATAGTATACAGGTTGCGCCCCTCAATATGTAGACGATCTGAGCTTTCACTGCCCGCTGAAATCAGGTTTCGCATAGCATTTTCTCATACTGGCTGCTTTCGCCGCGCCGCTTCTGGCGATAAATCGTTCCAGGCTTAATAATTCCTTAATGAAACTGTAGTAAAAGTCATCAGTGTACTAACAAACCAGGGTTAGCTGATGAGAAACAGCACAAATATGTTGAGTGTCATTATTCCGTTGTATAACGCGGGTGATAGTTTTCGGGATTGCATGGAATCTTTGATCGCACAGACATGGAGTGCGATAGAGATCATTATTGTCGATGATGGCTCAACGGATAACTCTGTTGATATTGCAAGACAGTATGCTGATAACTATCCCCATGTTCGGTTGTTGCATCAGGCTAACGCTGGGGCATCTGTTGCGCGTAATCGTGGTCTGGCAGCGGCCAGAGGGGATTATGTTGCATTTGTCGATGCTGATGACCTGGTTTATCCCAATATGTATGAAACCCTGATGACCATGGCACTTCAGGATGACCTGGATCTGGCGCAGTGCAATTCTGACTGGTGCATTTTCGAAACGGGGGACACCTGGCAATCAATACCGACGGACCGTTTGCGGTCTACGGGTGTATTGACCGGCCCTGACTGGTTACGTATGGCATTGGCTTCACGCCGTTGGACACATGTGGTCTGGATGGGGGTTTACCGCAGGGATGTTATCGAGAAAAATAAGATATCGTTTGTTCCTGGGTTGCATCATCAGGATATTGTATGGACGACGGAGTTTATGTTTAACGCCAAACGTGTACGATATACCGAACAATCTTTATATAAATACTTCTTACATGATCAATCAGTTAGCCGTCTTAAAAGACAAGGCTTAAAAAATCTCAATTACCAACGACACTATATTAAAATTACACGGTTATTGGATAAGTTGAATCGTGAATATGCTGGACGGATTACTCTTTATCCGGAATTTCATCAGCAAATAACCTATGAAGCTTTGCGCGTTTGTCACGCAGTACGCAAAGAACCGGATGTTCATATTCGTCAGCGTATGATTGCAGAGATTTTTGTCTCGGGTATGTATAAACGCATGATTACTAATGTACGCAGCGCCAAAGTTATGTACCAGGCGCTGCTATGGTCATTCCGTCTCTGGAAATGGCGAGATAAAACATCGTCGCCTTCTCGTATTACACGTAAAACGCTTAATCTACGTTAGCGTTCATAGTGCCGGGAGAGGATGTATTTCCCCAGCCCTGCCACTGCAGCTTCATGTACTGCACCAGCGTGCTTTGGGTGATGCTTTCACCGAGCACGCTGAAGAAGCGGCTGGCGTAAACCGGCTCTAACGGCTGTTTCGGTTTGCATAATTTCACCCCGCGGAAAGGATTACGCGGTGCGTCAGGCGTACCGTTTTTTGGCGGAGTGAGGTTTGGTCTGGACGTATCCACCTGTGGTTCATTGAGCAGGCTGCTTGGGCGAACCAGCGTGATGTCGGCTGGCAGGCTATAAAGCATCTGCTGTAGGACGCGAACCGTAGACGGGTGAGGGTGGCCAATGGCAATTGCCGAGCCGTTGCGACGCGCAAGTTCGACGGCACGATTAAACTGACGGCGAATATCGGCTTCGTTTTGCGTGTCGTCCAGGAAGACTTTGCGTTTGATGACCTTCACACCGGTTCCTGATGCTGCGCGCATGGCCTGGCTGTTGCCGATGGTCATGCTGTCGAGGAAGTAGAGGTCGTATCGTTCCAGCGCCTGCATCACCTTCTGCATGCCAAACAGGCTGGAGGTCATCGCGCTGCCCATATGGTTGTTCAGACCGACCGCATTCGGTACTTTGCTTACCGCATCGCGAATAATCCGCTCAATCTCTTCGCTGCTCATTTCCGGGCGTAAAGTGTCTTTCTCTAACGGCTGTTTGCTCAGTGGCGCCATCGGTAGATGGATCAGGACTTCATGCCCGCTGTTATGCGCTTTGGTTGCCATTTCCCGCGCATGCGGAGCATTAGGCAAAACGGCAACGGAGATGGCGGAAGGCATCGCCAGCACCTGATTTTCAGTGTGTGGACGATAGCCGAAATCATCAATGACGATGGCGAGTTTGCCAGCAAAAACAGGTGTTGCGAAGGCCAGCAGGCTGGCGAGAGAGAGTAATAGACGACGAAATTGAGGCAAAACTTATCTTCCCAACCACGGCTGTGGATTGACCGCCTGACCCTGGCGACGAATTTCGAAATAGAGCGCCGGTCTACCCTGACCGCCGCTGCTACCCACAAGTGCAATAGGCTGCCCGGCGCGAACCTGCGTACCGACGCTGACCAGTGCGCTCTGGTTATAACCGTACAGGCTCATATCGCCTTTACCGTGCTCAACGACGACGACCAGGCCATAGCCCTGCAGCCAGTCCGCCAGAATGACGCGACCATCGGCAATGGCTTTAACTTCGGTGCCTTCGGATGCGCCAATAACCATCCCCTTCCAACGTAGCTCACCCTGCAGCTGTTCGCCATAACGATGTAACGTTGGACCACGAACGGGCCAGAATGCCTGGCCACGTGGCGAACCCAAACCGCCGGTACGCGACATCAGTGATTTTTCACTTTCGGTTGGCTTATAGGTTGAGCCTTTCCGTGAGGCATCCTGCTGCTTATCGCGTACGGCCTGCGCCTCGCGGGCTTCACGTTCCGCGCGTGCTTTGGCTGCGGCTTCGGCGCGAGCAATGCTGTTACGCAGGCGCGATTCGTTGGCGCGCATTTCGCCCAATTGCTGTTGACCCTGTTGAATCGATGACTCCAGACCCGAGAGCGTCTTCTGGCGTTCATTACGCGCCTGCTCCAGCTTAGCCTGCTGAGCACGCTGCTCGTACAACAGAGTCTGCTGTTCGCTCTGCTTATCTTCCAGCTCGGCTTTTTGCGAGTCGACCTCTTCGCGGGTTTGTTTCAGCTGCGCGATGGTTTCCTGTCGCGCCTGGTTCAGATAGCCGAAATAGGCCTGCAGGCGTTGCCCACGCTGGCTTTCTTCACCGCTAAGAATGAGCTGAATGCCGGTATGTTCGCCCTGGCGAAATGCAGCGTCGAGTTGGGCTGCCAGGCTGCGTTCTTGCGCGGCCCGCTGTTTTTCCAGCTTCGCAAGGGCGGCATTCATCTCTGCGATTTGCGCGTTCAGCTGCGCCAGTGAGTTTTGCGTTTCGCGCAGTTGCCTGGCGGCAACGGCAATGGCCTGTTCCTGCGCTTTAAGCTGAGCGAGTAGGGTGGCGCGTTGTTGTTGCTGTTGGCGTACCGCGCGTTCTTTTGCCGCGATATCGGCCTGAATAGATTTGAGCTGGTCGCGTTCGTCCGCGTGGGCGGAAAAGGCGCACAGCAATACGCCAGCGCTAAGCGCGCTGGCGTAGAACAAGGGCCTGACTGAAAGCTTGCGCAGCTTCACGGCCCGAGTGATGGTATTAATCGCCTTTCCCCTCATGGGGAGGGATTATTCCACGATGAACAGCGGCTTACCAGTCATCTCTTGCGGGATTTCCATACCCATCAGCGTCAGCATCGTCGGGGCGATATCAGAAAGTTTGCCGCCTTCGACTGCTTTGACGTTTTTACCACCGACATAAATCAGCGGAACGGGCAGGTTGGTGTGCGCTGTATGTGCCTGACCGGTGGACGGATCGCGCATTTGCTCTGCGTTACCGTGGTCCGCGGTGATCAGCAACTGGCCGCCAACGGATTCAACCGCTTTAGTCACCTGCTCAACGCAATGATCCAGCGCTTCAACCGCTTTAACCGCTGCTTCCATCACCCCGGTGTGGCCAACCATGTCGCCGTTCGGGTAGTTACAAATGATGGTGTCGTATTTTCCGCTCTCAATCGCAGCAACCAGTTTTTCGGTCAGCTCTGCAGAGCTCATTTCCGGCTGCAGATCGTAGGTCGCGACTTTCGGCGAGTTGATCAGGATGCGGTCTTCGCCTTTGAACGGTTCTTCTACGCCGCCGTTGAAGAAGAAGGTCACGTGCGCATATTTTTCGGTTTCGGAAATACGCAGCTGCGTTTTGTCGTTCTTCGCCATCCACTCGCCAAGGGTATTGGCCAGAGACGCTGGTGGGTAAGCTACCGCAGTTTTGATGTCGGCCGCGTATTCGGTCAGCATCACAAAGTTGAGGTTAACGACTTTCTTACGGGCGAAGCCGTCGAAGTCAGCGTTAACAAACGCACGGGTAATTTCACGCGCACGGTCAGCACGGAAGTTCATGAAAATCAGCGTATCGCCGTCTTCCATGGCGGCTTCAGCCTGGCCTTCAGCACGGATCACGGTCGCTTTCACGAATTCGTCGTTTTCGTCGCGGGCATAAGCAGCCTGCAGGCCTTCAACCGCCGTAGCGAACTGGAACTCGCCTTTTGCCAGCGTCATCAGGTCATAAGCCTGTTCAACGCGATCCCAACGGTTGTCGCGGTCCATAGCGTAGTAACGACCGATGATGGACGCTACGCGGCCTTTGCCCAACGCGGCAAATTTCTCTTCGAATTTCTGCAGGGAATGTTCAGCGCTGCGCGGCGGGGTGTCACGGCCATCAAGGAAAGCGTGCAGATAGATTTTCTCAGCGCCACGTTCAGCGGCCATTTCTACCATCGCCATGATGTGATCTTCGTGGCTGTGAACGCCGCCAGCAGAGAGCAGACCCATGATGTGTACCGCTTTGCCGCTATTTTTTGCCTGGTCGACCGCATTGGTCAGCACCGGGTTAGCGAAGAAAGTACGCTCTTTAATTTCAACATCCAGACGGGTCAGGTCCTGATACACGATGCGGCCAGCGCCCAGGTTGACGTGGCCCACTTCGGAGTTGCCCATCTGGCGATCGGGCAGGCCGACTTCCAGGCCAGACGCATCAATCAGGGTATGCGGACGTTTTGCCCACAGGGCATCCATTACCGGGGTTTTGGCATTAAAGATGGCGTTATCCTGGCTGTCTTCACGATAACCGTAGCCATCCAGAATCACCAGTACCATAGGTTTTTTAGAAACCGACATTGCGACAACCTCACACTTAATAGATAAAAAATAATTGCGTAATTTTACTACAGCTGAATCGATAAAGTAGCCCCA
Source organism: Citrobacter sp. Ce104 (assembly GCF_030334595.1). Classification (NCBI taxonomy): domain Bacteria; kingdom Pseudomonadati; phylum Pseudomonadota; class Gammaproteobacteria; order Enterobacterales; family Enterobacteriaceae; genus Citrobacter; species Citrobacter sp. Ce104. Next base: position 279,922 of record NZ_JAOWDP010000062.1, on the reverse strand, counting down.
GAAGATCAAATAATCGACCAGAGCGCGCCGCAGAGGGCGCGGATTTACGTTTTTTTTTCCGTAGCGCCCCGCAAAAATGCAATCCAATGCACGCTCTGGCTGTATTTGCGCCAACGCGCAGGTATACTCCTTTCCTGGTTTTTTAATCACTGAGTCGGGAGTTGTTACCCCCCATGCAAGAAATTATGCAATTTGTTAGTCGCCACCCTGTCTTGAGTATCGCCTGGATTGCGTTACTGGCGGCTGTATTATTTACCACGTTTAAGAGCCTGACTTCGAAAGTGAAGGTGATTACGCGCGGAGAAGCTACACGTCTTATCAATAAAGAAGATGCGGTGATTGTGGATTTACGTCAGCGCGACGACTTCCGTAAAGGTCATATCGCAGGCTCCACTAACCTGCTGCCGAGCGAAATCAAAGCCAATAATTTTGGCGAGCTGGAAAAACACAAAAACAAACCTGTTATTGTGGTTGATGGCTCAGGCATGCAATGCCAGGATTCAGCAACTGCGCTGATTAAAGCCGGTTTTGAGCAGGTATCTGTACTGAAAGACGGCGTAGCGGGCTGGAGTGGTGAGAACCTGCCACTGGTTCGCGGCAAGTAATTTACCCGTCTTCTTTCATACCGCAGGGTAAAAGAACACTGGAGATAAGTCATGGCCAATATTGAGATCTATACCAAAGCAACCTGCCCATTTTGCCATCGCGCAAAGGCGCTGCTGAACAGCAAGGGTGTGAGTTTCCAGGAACTTCCGATTGACGGCGATGCCGTGAAGCGCGAAGAGATGATCAAGCGCAGTGGCCGTACTACGGTTCCGCAGATTTTTATTGATGCACAGCACATTGGTGGTTGTGACGACTTGTATGCGTTGGATGCGCGTGGTGGACTGGATCCACTGCTGCGTTAAGGCGTACCGAAGTATTTAAAGGACAACACTAAAGGGTTTTCTCAACATGTCAGAACAAAATAACACTGAAATGGCTTTCCAGATCCAACGTATCTATACCAAGGATGTGTCTTTCGAAGCGCCAAATGCACCGCATGTTTTCCAGAAAGATTGGCAGCCAGAGGTTAAACTTGATCTTGATACCGCATCTACCCAACTGGCAGATGATGTGTATGAAGTAGTGCTGCGTGTCACCGTAACGGCTTCTCTGGGCGAAGAAACTGCGTTCCTGTGCGAAGTTCAGCAGGGCGGTATTTTTTCCATCAGTGGTATTGAAGGGACTCAGATGGCGCATTGCCTTGGCGCATACTGCCCGAACATTCTGTTCCCGTATGCCCGCGAATGCATCACCAGCCTGGTTTCACGCGGTACATTCCCGCAACTGAACCTTGCGCCGGTCAACTTTGATGCGCTGTTCATGAACTATTTACAGCAGCAGGCTGGCGAAGGTACTGAAGAACATCAGGATGCCTGATGAACCAAAGTAATGCTTCAATGACTGTGATTGGTGCCGGCTCGTACGGCACCGCTCTTGCCATTACCCTGGCAAGAAATGGCCATCAGGTTGTCCTGTGGGGCCATGATCCGAAACATATCGCGACCCTCGAGCACGATCGCTGCAACGTCGCGTTCCTCCCTGATGTGCCTTTTCCCGAAACGCTGCGCCTGGAAAGTGACTTAGCCACTGCGCTGGCCGCCAGTCGTAATATTCTGGTGGTAGTGCCGAGCCACGTTTTTGGCGAAGTGCTGCGTAACATCAAACCGCTGATGCGCCCTGACGCGCGGCTGGTCTGGGCGACAAAAGGTCTGGAAGCGGAAACGGGACGCCTGCTGCAGGACGTCGCGCGTGAAGCGTTAGGTGATTCTATTCCACTGGCGGTTATCTCCGGTCCGACGTTCGCGAAAGAGCTGGCGGCGGGCATGCCGACGGCGATATCTCTGGCCTCAACGGATGATACTTTTGCTGACGATCTCCAGCAGTTGCTGCACTGCGGCAAAAGCTTCCGTGTGTACAGCAACCCGGATTTCATTGGCGTTCAACTGGGCGGCGCGGTGAAAAACGTCATTGCGATTGGCGCGGGGATGTCTGACGGCATTGGTTTCGGCGCCAATGCGCGAACCGCATTGATCACCCGTGGTCTGACCGAAATGTCTCGTCTTGGCGCGGCGCTGGGTGCCGATCCTGCCACCTTTATGGGGATGGCGGGTTTGGGCGATCTGGTGCTGACCTGTACCGACAACCAGTCACGTAACCGTCGTTTTGGCATGATGCTCGGCCAGGGGATGGACGTGCAGGGCGCGCAGGACAAGATTGGTCAGGTGGTTGAAGGCTACCGCAATACGAAAGAAGTTCGTGAATTGGCGCACCGTTTTGGTGTTGAGATGCCAATAACCGAGGAAATTTATCAAGTATTGTATTGCGGAAAAAACGCGCGCGAGGCAGCATTGACGTTATTAGGCCGTGCACGCAAGGACGAGCTGAGTCGCCACTAGCTGTAAGGAACTGTTGAATATAACGACCCGACCCGCGAAGAACGGGTCGGTCGTTTTGCTACCTTCTGGAGTACGCAATGCCGTGTGAAGAACTGGATATCGTCTGGAAAAACATTAAAGCGGAAGCCCGGGCACTGGCGGAATGTGAGCCAATGCTGGCCAGTTTTTACCACGCAACGCTGCTCAAGCATGAAAATCTCGGCAGTGCGCTAAGCTATATGCTGGCGAATAAACTCGCCTCTCCGATCATGCCTGCCATTGCGATTCGCGAAGTCGTGGAAGAGGCCTACGCCGCCGATCCTGAAATGATTGCCTCAGCGGCCTGTGATATTCAGGCGGTACGTACGCGTGACCCGGCTGTCGATAAATATTCCACCCCACTTCTGTACCTGAAGGGTTTTCATGCGCTTCAGGCCTACCGTATTGGTCACTGGCTGTGGCATCAGGGGCGTCAGGCACTGGCGATCTTCCTGCAAAATCAGGTGTCCGTTAGCTTCCAGGTAGATATTCACCCGGCGGCAAAAATTGGCCGTGGGATCATGCTCGATCACGCCACCGGTATTGTGGTGGGTGAAACCGCCGTGATTGAAAACGACGTCTCTATTTTGCAATCCGTTACGCTCGGCGGGACCGGTAAAGCCGGCGGCGATCGTCATCCGAAAATTCGTGAAGGGGTGATGATTGGCGCAGGAGCAAAAATTCTCGGCAACATTGAAGTCGGACGCGGCGCGAAGATTGGCGCAGGTTCCGTGGTTTTACAGCCGGTCCCCCCGCACACTACCGCGGCAGGCGTTCCGGCACGCATCGTCGGTAAGCCAGACAGCGATAAGCCGTCCATGGATATGGATCAGCATTTCAATGGGATTCATCATACTTTCGAATACGGCGACGGCATCTGATTTCGAGCCATGCCCGGTGGCACTGCGTTTACCGGGCCTACGTGGTATTTGTAGGCCGGATAAGGTGTAGCCGCCATCCGGCATTTAATTCTTTTACGACCGCAATACCGCGCCGGGATAACCTAACTGGCGCCAGGCCTCATACACCACCACCGACACCGCATTTGACAGGTTCATGCTGCGACTGTCCGGCATCATCGGAATACGAATTTTTTGTTCGGCAGGCAGCGCATCGAGGATGCTGGCTGGCAGGCCGCGGGTTTCCGGGCCAAACATCAGATAATCTCCGTCCTGATAGCTTACCGCGCTGTGCGCTGGCGTACCTTTGGTGGTCAGGGCAAACAAACGTTGCGGATGTTCTGCAGCGACGAAGGCGGCGTAATCAGGGTGGCGAAGCACGGCGGTAAATTCATGGTAATCCAGCCCCGCGCGACGCAGGCGCTTATCGTCCCAGGTAAAGCCCATTGGCTCAATAATATGCAGACGAAAGCCGGTGTTGGCGCAAAGACGGATAATATTGCCGGTATTTGGCGGGATTTCTGGTTCGAATAAAACGATGTTAAGCATACTGCCCCCTTAATAACGGGGGGCAGAATAGCAGAAAGAGCCGGTACTATGCGACGGTCAGCGCGTGCGGTTTATAGCGTTGCAGCTTGTAAATCGTCGCGGCCGCGGCGACCAAAGCCGGAAGGCTGAGGAACATTAAGATACTGTCTGCCTGCCATTGCAGGGAAAGCAACTGGGCGCTCATCATCGTTCCGGCTACGCCGCCGAAGCGGCCCACGCCCTGCATCCAGGCAATGCCCGTTGCGCGGCAGTGGGTTGGATAAAACGTTGCAGCCAGCGTCTGTAGCCCGGACTGCGCGCCGTTCATGGTAATCCCCATCAGGAAGATCAGTGCGCCAAACAGGATGATATGGTTGTGTTCAAACCCGAGAGCGAGGGCAAACAGCATCGTCAGAATAAAGCCGAGTGACACCACTTTATGCGCTTCCCAACGGTCCATTAACCAACCGGCCAGCAGGATCCCTGCAGTACCGCCGAAGGTAAACAGTGACGTCAGCCAGGCGGATTCAGCCAGCGGATAGCCCATGCCCAGCATCAGCGTTGGCATCCAGCTCAGCAGCACGTAATAGATAACCAGCCCCATAAAATAGGTCGTCCAGAGCATCAGCGTGCCCGGCAGCCAGGGCATACTGAATAGCTGCGCCACGCTGCCTTTTTTGATCGTGACGCGGTCTTCATCCAGATAAAACTGAGTAACCTGTTCCAGATTTCCCGACATAAAACGTTGAGCAATGCGTTTAACCTGTGCCACCCCTTTACCGCGGTGAACCAGATACTTCACCGACTCCGGCAGGAACAGCACCAACAGTACGGTGAGGGCCAGCGGGGCGATCGCACCGGCAAGCAGAACACTGTGCCAGCCGTAATTGGGAATAAGCCAGGAGGAGATTACGCCGCCGCCCGCAGCACCTAACGGAAAGCCGCAGTACATGGTGTTAATCGCCATTGAACGACAGCGTTTCGGGGCGAATTCTGACACCAGGGTGATGGCGTTGGGCATTGCCGCGCCAAGCCCAAGTCCAGTGAGAAAACGCCAAAATGTGAGCATATTCAGGGTCTGGGCATAGGCGGTTCCCAGACTGGCGAGGCCAAAGAACAGACAGGAAAAGACCAGGACACGCTTACGGCCCATACGATCGGAAATCGGTCCGGCGAGCAGGGCGCCAAATGACAGGCCTAATAGCGCGGCGCTTAACACCGGTCCGAGATCTTGCTTCTTGATGCCCCAGTCGGCTGAGAGCGTGGGAGCAATATAACCCATCGCCGCGGTATCGAAGCCGTCAATGGCTAAAACCAGAAATCCCAGGACAATAATGACCCAATGGAAGCGCGAAAAAGGACTGTCATCTATCGCCTGCTGGATATTCACTTTACCGGAATAAGCCATGTCACCCTCGCCCGTTATGATGGTTGTTATCTGTATAAATCGCTCTTGTATTAGCTTGTATATACATTTGGCAGGTGGATAAAAAGTTGTCAAATATATTGGTTGTAAATGTTAACTGGTCGTTATTTTTGGATAAAAAATGGCCGGGCTGAGAACAGGCCGACCATGCAGAAAACGCGATTTTACGGGGGAGAGTGTTACGCAGCGCTACCCTGGGCCAGAGGCGCTAATGCAGCAGGCAGGCTCTTACCCAGTTCCTGTACCAGCGAATCACCGCTGATTTCGCTAATCGACTTCGCACCGGTCAGGGTCATTGCCACTTTCATCTCTTTCTCGATCAGATTCAGCAGATTCGCCACCCCGGCCTGGCCGTGGGTCGCCAGCGCGTACAGATAGGCCCGCCCCAGCAGCACGCTATCCGCGCCCAGCGCAATCATGCGCACAACGTCCAGACCGTTGCGGATCCCGCTATCGGCCAGAATGGTGATATCGCCCTTCACCGCATCGGCAATGGCGGGCAGCGCGCGAGCAGAAGACAGCACACCATCTAACTGGCGGCCACCATGGTTAGAAACGACAATGCCATCCGCGCCGAAACGGACTGCATCACGAGCATCTTCCGGATCGAGGATCCCTTTGATCACCATCGGGCCGTCCCAGAATTCACGGATCCACTCGAGGTCTTTCCAGGAAATCGACGGATCGAAATTATTCGCCAACCAGCCGATGTAATCCTCAAGGCCGGTGGGTTTGCCAAGATAGGTCGAGATATTGCCTAAATCATGCGGGCGACCGTTCAGGCCAACGTCCCATGCCCACTGTGGATGAGTGGCTGCCTGCCAGTAGCGACGCAGCGCGGCGTTGGGACCACTCATACCGGAATGGGCGTCACGGTAACGTGCGCCGGGCGTAGGCATATCGACGGTAAAGACCAGCGTGGAGCAACCCGCTGCTTTGGCGCGCTCCAGGGCGTTACGCATAAAGCCGCGATCGCGCAGGACATACAGCTGGAACCACATCGGACGCTTGATGGTCGGGGCGACTTCTTCAATAGGACATACGGATACCGTGGAAAGCGTAAACGGAATGCCTTTAGCGTCAGCGGCGGCGGCGGCCTGAACTTCCCCCCGGCGTGCGTACATGCCGCACAGTCCGACAGGCGCGAGGGCCACCGGCATAGAAAGCGTTTCGTTGAACAGCTTTGTTTCCAGGCTCAGGTCGGACATATTCTTCAACACGCGCTGGCGCAGCGCCACTTCCGACAGGTCTGCCACGTTACGGCGCAAGGTGTGCTCGGCATACGCCCCACCGTCAATATAATGGAACAAGAAGGGGGGTAGGATGCGCTGGGCTGCGGCGCGATAGTCGCTGGCTGCTGAAATAATCATGTGTTGTTCTCCCTGCTATTATCACCAGAGTCACCGGGCAGGCGGGTGATACGCGCCTGGCGGGCCTGATCTTCATCAAATCGTTTAATCGTGGTGTGGACAAAACTAAGGTGCGCCATCATGGCCCTACGCGCCCCGTCGGCATCGCCGGCGACAATGGCGTCCAGCACTGCCTGATGCTGCGCCGTCAGTTGTGAAAATACGGGGGGCACGAGGTACATACGTTGGCGGCTCTGTTTAACCGAAGACTGCAATACGTCGAAGAAACCGCGCATGGTCTGCAACAGCACCACGTTGTGCGAGGCCTCCGCAATGGCGAGATGAAAGCGCACGTCAGCCTGTGAGGCGAGATCCGGATCTTCGCTTTGCGTGGCGTCGAAACAGAGCCTGATTTTCTCTTTGTCGGCGGCGGTGGCCCGCATCGCTGCGTGCCATGCGGTGCTGGCTTCAATGGCGTGGCGGGCTTCAAGAATATCGAAGCTGTAGTCGGGATCGTCCGCCAGCAGGCTCTTCAGCGGCTGAACGATGTTTTGTTCAGACCAGGCCTCATGCTGCCAGCGGATAAACGTCCCGCCGCCACGACGGCTAATCAGTACGCCTTCGCTCACAAGCTTTGCTAACGCCTCGCGCAGCGAGTTGCGCGAGACGCCGAGCTGTACGGCCAGCTGACGCTCAGCGGGCAACTTCATGCCCGCCTCCAACTGTTGTTCTTCAATCAGCGCCCGCACACGAGATGCGACTTCGTCTGACAGGCGTCTGGGCATCACTATCATGGAATCATCCAGGTTAAGACATAGGCCTGCAGCGTGGTGATCACACCCACCATGCAGGTGAAAATCAGGCTGTGCTTCACGGTAAAGCGGAACAGGTCAGATTCTTTCCCCACTAATCCCACTGCCGCACAGGCAATAGCGATAGATTGTGGAGAGATCATCTTGCCGGTCACGCCGCCGGTGGTATTTGCCGCCACCATCAGTACGTCTGATACGCCGATTTGCTGAGCGGCCGTGGCCTGCAGGGCGGCAAACAGTGCGTTTGATGAGGTGTCGGACCCGGTCAGGAATACCCCCAGCCAGCCGAGGAACGGCGAGAAGAAAGTAAACGCGCTGCCGGTGTGCGCCAGGGCCAATGCCAGGGTTGATGAAAGACCTGAGTAGTTAGAGATAAACGCGAACGCCAGCACCATGCCGATGGAGTAAATAGGCAGCGCCAGATCTTTCAGCGTGCTGCCAAAGGTTTGCAGCGCAGCAGACGGCTTCATCTTCAACCAGACGATAGACAGCAGGGCGGCAAACAGGATCGCGGTACCGGTCGCAGAGAACCAGTCAAATTTGTACACCGCCGCGTAGGCTGTGGCTTCGTGTACGACCGGCGGCATACGGGCAACCAGCTTGTCGAGGAACGGGACTGGAATATTGACCACCCAGTGGTACATCGCGCCGCCGGGCGCAAACAGCGCTTTAAACGGCGGTATGCTCCACAGCGTGACGGTGGCGGTCAGGAACAGGAACGGAGACCAGGCGCGTACCACTTGTCCTGCGGTGTAGCGGGTGCGCGACAGGTCCATATCGACCTGCGAAGCGCCCATATCGCCAAAGCGGAAGATGCGTACTGGCTGCCAGCGTTTCAGGAACAGCGTCAGGCAGACCAGCGAAACCAGAGAAGAGATGATGTCTGGCAGCTCCGGTCCGATAAAGTTAGAGCTGAGATACTGCGCGATAGCAAACGAGCCTCCAGCGACCATCACCGCAGGCCAGGTCTCTTTTACGCCGCGCCAGCCATCCATAATCGCCATAATCCAGAAGAGCACGATAATGGTCAGGAACGGCAGCTGACGGCCCACCATCTGGCCAATCTCGAAGCTGTCCAGTCCGGTCACCTGACCGGCAACCAGAATCGGAATGCCCATTGCGCCAAAAGCGACCGGCGCAGTATTTACGATCAAGCACAAACCTGCCGCGTACAGTGGGTTAAAGCCGAGGCCTACCAGCAGCGCGGCGGTAATCGCTACCGGAGCGCCAAAGCCTGCTGCTCCTTCGAGGAAGGCACCAAAGGAGAAACCGACAATCAGCATTTGCAGACGCTGGTCCGGGGTAATCGAGAGTATCGATGAGCGGATGATGTCGAACTGCCCGGTTTTCACCGAGATTTTATAGACGAATACCGCGGCGATAATGATCCAGGCAATCGGCCACAAACCATAGAAGAAGCCGTAGACCACGGAAGCCAGAGCGTGATCGACCGGCATTTTGTAAAACAGCAGGGCGACCGACAAAGCAATCACCACCGTCCATGATGCCGCAACATAGCCTTTCAGCTTGAGCTTAATCAGGGCGAAGAAAAAGAACAGGATAGGGAGCGATGCGATCAAACTGGAAAGCCAGATGTTACCGGCCGGGTCGTAGTTCTGTTGCCAGAGATTCATTGCAGGTCTCCTGGGGGCCGCCGACATAATGGAATGAGTCTGTGCTCATCTCCAGGTCACATTATGTGTAAAAGTGGCCCTGCCAATATTGTTGTGTAGGGGTAATGACAATGAATGGTTAATCAAATGTTATCTATTGGCAACGGTATTGTACGCGCATTTTAATGAAATGTGAGGTGCTGGTAGGATCTGACTGAAATTGGTAGGGCCAATTGCGAGGTGAAATGAAGGACCGGGCAAGCGGATGTTGCCCGGTGGGAGATTAGAACTCGCTCTTCGCGAAGCCCGTCATCTCTTTCAGGCCCATTTCACGGCCAAGCTCGGTCATCGGGTGAACGACAATCAGGCCGCGCACGCTCTTCTTCAGCTTGCCCATATCCGCCTGCTCTTTTTTGGTGATGGCGCGACGGAAAGGGAGTTTCGTCAGCTTTTGCGCTTCTTTGCTCAGCTTCTGGCCATGGACTTCACGCAGACGCGCAATCTCGGTTTCCAGAGTTTCTTTCTCTTGTTCCAGCTCGGCATATTTGTCGGCGGCCTCAACCAGAGACAGGTCAGCCTGCTGGTGGCGGATAGCGTCCAGACGATCGCTCAGGCGTTTAATTTCGTTTTTTTCGACTTCTTTCATAGGATAGCTTCTGATAAAAATAGGATGAATATCCTATAGTATGCGCGCAGAGCGGGATTATTCACAACTAATCGAAGATAAATAATCAAATGCCGCAAGTATTATTCAGCTAATGGAAATACTACCATTTTGATTAGTAAGGAATTTTAAGCGATAAGATCGGCCATGGCGCTTTTTATTGGCGGGTTCATAGTGAAGCACGTTTTCCTCAATGTAATTGCCCAACCGATCCTAAACTTAAATGATCAACCGCGCAGGCTGAGCGTGGTTAATACATGGAGGAGGGAAGATTATGGCGAAAATAGGTGAGAACGTCTCGGTCCTTATTGATAAGACGGTCGATTTTATGGCTTCAAGCCAGGCTTTTCGCGAGTATCTGAATAAAACACCACCGCGCAACGTTGTCCCTTCTGAAATACCGCAGGAGAATGCGCAGCTGTATCTGCAACGTCTGGCGTACTATCGGCAGCTTTATCGACCGCAGCAGGAAGAGAAGTAAGCCTGCAGGGTCTTATTTTTGAAAGGCTTTTTTTAAGCTGATTTTAGAAATCAGCTCGGTCAGGGAAAGTACCATCGTGGAGCGCACCATCTGCTGGTAGCGCTGGATCTGCATCGCGTGCAGACCTGAGTCTGAGGTATCAAACTGCGGTGGCGGCGGGAGTGCCGTCACGCAGTGGAGTTCGCCAAACGGACCAAGAATTTCGTCGTCGGTGAACGCATATTCATTGCCGTCATGGTTTAACTCTTCCCGCAGCGCCATCAGAAGCTCCGCGTCTTCATACTCCGGCCGGCTGAGTACGCCCAGACCGTAGATGAGCTTCAGGCGAACGGAAAGATCGCCCAGCGGACCGTCGCCGTCAAGCAGCGGTTCTACAGCATATTTCACCGCATAGTCGTCTTTGCGAAATACCTGAAGCACAAGAATATTCACCGCCTCGGTAAGCAGTTCTACGGCGGTGATGAGGAAGCTGCGTACGGTTTTGCCAGCATTCAGACGCTCAAGCACACGATTTTCAAAGGCCTGCGTTTGTTCCATTATTGCCTGCATATCTGACAATCTGTCATTTTGGCGCAGGCTGACCTGCGCCACATTCTCTATCATTTGGTCGCGTTATATGCGTTAACCGCCTCCGCCACCACATCACTGTTGGCATCCAGGCCGGAGATCTGCGCCAGCGCGGCCTGTGGACCTTTTTCGTCAATCAGCGCGGCCAGTTCCTGTGCCTGAGGATCTTCCTCACTGCGATAGTGCATTGCAGCGGCAATACCGGTGACCAGATTGGCGTGCGGCAGAGCATACTCCAGCGTGCCCAGCAGCGGTTTAATCAGACGATCGCCCGCGCTCAGCTTACGCAGCGGCTGACGACCCACGCGCTCAACGTCATCTTTCAGATACGGGTTTTCAAAGCGACCGAGGATTTTCTGAATGTATGCCGCATGTTTTGCTGCATCAAAGCCATAGCGTTTAATCAGTACCGCGCCGCTCTCTTCCATCGCACCTTTTACCACTGCGCGGATTTTCTCGTCGAGAATCGCGTCACGGATGGTCTGATGACCGGTCAATTTTCCGAGGTACGCGGTTATAGCATGCCCGGTGTTCAGCGTGAAGAGTTTACGTTCGACAAATGCCATCAGGTTATCAGTTAATTCCATTCCCGGGATGTTCGGCAATTCGCCTTTAAACTGCGTTTTGTCGACAATCCACTCACTGAAGGTTTCAACGGTAACTTCCAGCGGGTCATTGGTCGCAGAGGCTGAAGGAGGAACAATACGGTCCACGGCGGAATCGACGAAGCCAACATGTTCTTCAACCCAGGCTTTGTCTTCATCTGCCAGCGCGTTCATTACATGGCCTTTCAACTGGGTCGTTCCGCGAACCATGTTTTCACAGGCGATGATATTTAGCGGAGTAGCTATGCCCTGTGCCTTGCGTTTAACCAGCCCTTTGGCGATGGCCGGAGCGATACGCTCAAGCACGACCGGACCGACGGCGGTAGTGACTAAATCTACATGGGCAATCAGGTCGACGACATCATCGCCGATGCTGCTCACGGCGTTGACGCCGGAGACGGTATCAACCTGCTCGTTTTCACCCACCACATGAACCTGATAGCTATGACGGGCATTCAGGGCATCGAGCACGACCTGGTTTACATCCGCGAACGTCAGCTGTATCCCCGCGTCCGCCAGCAATTTGCCGATAAAGCCACGACCGATATTACCTGCGCCAAAATGTAATGCTTTCATAGTATTAACCTTCATTAATGTTTTTACCCAAGAGGGCTGGGGTGAGGCTTTTCCCTCAACCTAACCCTCTCCACAAGGGAGAGGATATCGCCTTCATATTTCGAACTGCAGATGCGTTGGCTCTCCTCGCTCACCCCAGTCACGTACTTATGTACGCTCCTGGGGATTCACTGCGTTGCCGCCTTCCTGCAGCTCGAACTATTTTGGAGATACTTAAGCGTTAAGCTTTTTTACCCGCCAGCAGTTCCAGAACTTCATCCACGCTGGTGGTATGGGCCAGACGTTCGATCACAGATTCATCATCCAGAGCGTTGGTCAGGCTGGTAATCACCTGGATGTGCTCGTTGTTACGTGCTGCGATACCAATTACCAGGCGGGCAATATCGTCTTCTTCTTCACCGAAGCGAACGCCTTCCGGGTATTGGCAGAACACCACACCGGTTTTCAGCACGCGGTCTTTGGCTTCAACCGTACCATGCGGTACTGCGATGGACTCGCCGAGGTAAGTCGGGGTCAGTTTTTCGCGGTCCAGCATCGCCTCAACGTATTCTGGCTCAACGTAACCACCTTTCACCAGTTGCTCACCGGCAAAGCGAATCGCTTCCTCTTTGTTAGTGGCTTTACGGCCAAGGAAGATATTCTCCGCACCCAGCTTGAACAGGTGGGTATCACCCTCTTCAAAGCTGTCTTTCAGGTGATCGCGGACTTTCACTTCATTCACGTTGTGGCGCTGTGCCGCAACCAGACGTTCGGTCAGGCTGGAGTACAGACCGCTGTCGAGGAAGTTGGTCAGCGAAATGTGCTGTGCCTGAGGCACCTGGCGCATCGCACGTTCGGTCAGGTCACGGTGGGTAATGACCAGATCCACATCCGGCGGCAGATTGTTAATCGCGCTGTTGGTGACAGAAATCTGAGACAGACCGGCATCCTGCACTTTCTTACGCAGTACGCCCGCACCCATGGCGCTGGAACCCATACCGGCATCGCAGGCAACGATGATTTTACGCACATGGCTCAGGTCGTTAGTCACGTCGCCAGCCGCCAGCGGAGATGCGCCTTTAGATTCCGCTTTCATGTCGTGCATACGACGTGTGGCAGCATCAATGTCATCATCTTCTTTCACTTTGCTGGTTTTCAGCAGAATGGCTGAGACTACAAAGGAGACCGCCATTGCTGCACAGATAGCGGCGATGTTAGCGAAGTAAGCCCCCTTCGGCGTCATTGCCAGCACGGCCAGGATAGAACCCGGAGAGGCCGGAGAAACCAGACCGCCGTTCAGGATAGTCAGGGTAAATACGCCAGTCATACCGCCGAGGATAACGGCCAGGATCAGACGTGGGTTCATCAGCACGTACGGGAAGTAAATTTCGTGGATACCACCCAGGAAGTGAATGATTGCCGCGCCGCCCGCAGACTGCTTAGCGCTGCCGCGACCGAAGAACATGTATGCCAGCAGGACGCCCATACCCGGACCCGGGTTAGCTTCAATCAGGAAGAAGATGGATTTGCCCATCTCATGGGATTGCTGAATACCCAGCGGTGAGAAAATACCGTGGTTGATGGCGTTATTGAGGAACAGGATTTTCGCCGGTTCAACGAAGATAGACGCCAGCGGCAGCATGTCATGGACAACCATGAAGTTAACGCCTGCCGCCAGGATTTTGGACAGTGCTTCAACCAATGGGCCAATGCCAAGGAATGCCAGAATGGCGAGGATCATCCCGATGATGCCTGCGGAGAAGTTATTCACCAGCATCTCAAAACCGGACTTGATCTTACCGTCTACCCAGTTGTCGAAATGTTTGATAGCCCAGCCGCCCAGCGGACCTGCGATCATCGCGCCGAGGAACATTGGCATATCAGCACCGACGATAACGCCCATGGTGGTGATAGCACCAACCACGCCGCCACGCTCGCCGCCAACCAGCTTACCACCGGTATAACCGATCAGTAGCGGCAGCAGATAGGTGATCATTGGGCCGACAAGCTTCGCCAGCGTTTCGTTCGGCAACCACCCTGTCGGAATGAATAATGCGGTGATAATACCCCACGCGATAAACGCGCCGATATTTGGCATCACCATGTTGCTGAGGAATCGACCAAAGCTTTGCACCTTGATCTTAATATCGGATGACATAAAAACACCCCTTCTTATGTTTGCTATCGCGCAGGCTGAAAGCCCGAGGTTTGTTAATGTAGCGGCAGGAGGTAGCCGGACCCTGTAGATACTGCGAAATCTGGCACTGAATCGTTCAACTGTCCAGTCGACGCCCTTTTGTGTGACTTCCGTCACGTAAATATAGGGTGTGGGGCGCTAGTTAATGTGACCTTAATCACAAAATTCCGGTACAAAAAAACATCACTGGATCAGAATTCGCCAAAAACGAGGGTTAAATGTGAACTGATTCACATTTTTGCTTTTGCTGTTTGTTGAATCTTTGTGATGTAGATCGCAAAGTATTTTTATCTGCATTTGCTCGGATGTGATCTACAGCAGGTTCTACCCCCGACATTTTTATTGCAAAAGAAAGCAACTTCTCACCAGAAAAAATATTTTTTTTGTGGTATGGCGAAAACCCCAAACTGCAGTTATGTTCAAAACATCAGCCTGGGTGCATACGGCTGCCGGCATAAAAAAACTCTAATTAGCGTGAATTCGAGGCAGGTATGTTTCTTAATTATTTCGCGTTGGGCGTGCTGATCTTCGTATTTCTGGTGCTGTTTTATGGAATCATCGCCATCCACGATATCCCCTATAACATGGCTAAGAAGCGCAACCATCCTCATGCCGATGCCATCCACACGGCGGGATGGGTGAGTCTTTTTACATTGCATGTTATTTGGCCATTCCTGTGGATTTGGGCGACGCTCTACCAGCCTGAGCGTGGCTGGGGCATGCAGTCACACATCACGTCGACCGGAAAGGATCCAGACCCCGAGATTGCTGCGCTGGCAGCGCGCATCAGCCAGTTGGAAAAAAGACTGGATGGGGAGAATAAAACCGATAACTCCACCTTTCCGGAGATTTAATCATGGATCTGTTGATTGTCCTGACCTACGTGGCATTCGCCTGGGCCATCTTTAAAATATTCCGTATTCCGGTCAACCAATGGACGCTTGCAACCGCTGCATTAGGCGGCGTGTTTATTGTGGCGGGACTCATTTTATTAATGAACTATAACCACCCGTATACCTTTACGGCGCAAAAAGCGGTTATTTCAATTCCTGTTACCCCGCAGGTCACGGGAATTGTTAGTGAGGTGACAGATAAAAATAATCAGCTGATTAAAAAAGGCGAGGTGTTATTTAAACTCGACCCTGTGCGTTATCAGGCGCGGGTTGACAGACTTCAGGCAGACCTGGTGACCGCGACGCATAATATCGACAATCTGAAAGCACAGCTGTCGGAAGCGGTCGCTAATACCACCCGCGTGTCTGCGGAACGTGACCGCCTGTATAAGGATTATCAACGCTATTTGAAGGGCAGCCAGGCGAGGGTAAACCCATTCTCTGAAAGCGATATCGACAACGCCCGGCAAAACTATCTGGCCCAGGATGCGCTGGTCAAAGGATCGGTTGCGGAACAGACACAGATTCAAAGCCAGTTAGACAGTATGGTCAACGGGGAGCAATCTCAGGTTGCGTCTCTGCGCGCTCAGCTCGCTGAAGCCAAATACAATCTTGAGCAGACTATCGTCCGTGCCCCCAGCAACGGCTATGTTACGCAGGTGCTTATTCGGCCCGGGACCTACGCTGCCGCGCTGCCTCTGCGCCCGGTGATGGTGTTTATTCCGGAACAGAAACGACAAATCGTGGCGCAATTCCGCCAGAACTCGCTGTTGCGCCTGAAACCGGGCGATGAAGCGGAAGTGGTGTTTAATGCGCTACCAGGTCAGGTTTTCTCCGCTAAGTTGACCTCCATTCTGCCGGTTGTGCCGGGCGGTTCTTATCAGGCTCAGGGGGCATTACAATCCTTAACGGTGGTGCCGGGTACCGATGGGGTGCTGGCCACGATTGAACTGGATCCTAATGCCGATGTAGATGCGTTGCCGGACGGTATCTATGCCCAGGTGGCGGTCTATTCTGACCATTTCGCCCACGTGTCGGTGATGCGTAAAGTGTTGCTGCGCATGACCAGTTGGATGCATTACCTTTATTTGGATCATTGAGATCGTCATCACCTGCCATTTACGGCGACCTGAGCCATACTGATATTTTTGTTGGCAAAAAGGACCCGGCATGAAACTCATTGGCAGCTATACCAGCCCTTTTGTGCGTAAAATTTCTATTCTGTTACTGGAAAAGGGCATCACCTTCGAATTTGTGAATGAACTTCCCTATAACGCGGATAGCGGCGTGGCGCGCTATAACCCGCTAGGAAAAGTGCCCGCGCTGGTCACCGATGAGGGCGAGTACTGGTTTGACTCCCCGATCATTGCGGAATATATCGAGCTGCTGGATATTGCGCCAGCTATGCTGCCGCGTGAACCGCTGGCGGCGCTGAAGGTACGCCAGTTGGAAGCGCTGGCAGACGGCATTATGGATGCGGGTTTAGTCTCGGTGCGTGAGCAGGCTCGCCCCGCCGCGCAGCAGTCAGAAACGGAACTGTTACGCCAGCGGGAAAAGATTACCCGTAGTCTGGATATGCTGGAGGGCTATCTGGCGGACGGTACGCTGAAAACGGATACGGTTAACCTGGCAACCATTGCGATTGCTTGTGCCGTCGGTTATCTCAATTTCCGTCGGGTCGCGCCCGGCTGGTGTGTTGATCGCCCGCGCCTGGTCAAACTGGTGGAAACGCTCTTTCAACGCGAAAGTTTTGCCCGTACTGAACCGCCAAAGGCTTGATACACATTTACACTTCATCCTTCAAGCTGCCTCTTTGTTGGCAGCGTTTCTTCGCCCCAGTTACGTACTATTCGTACGCTCCTGGGGACTCATTCTCTTGCCGCCTCGATGCATCTTGAATGATTTTGTGTATGTATGTCCGCCTGAGCAAAGTCACGGTACAATCCTTCCTATATCGATATCCCTCTCCACGGTGGAGAGGGCCACCAACAGCCAGGCCCTTTCATGACAACCGACATGCGTTCACTCTACAGCCAGCTTCCCGCTATCGATCGTTTATTGCGCGATAGCGCCTTCCCAGCCTTACGTGAGTCTCACGGTCATACCCGAGTGGTTGACCTGCTGCGTCATATGCTCGACGAAGCCAGAGAAGCCATCCGCGACACGCACGCGCTCCCGGCATGGTGTGAGGACTGGGCGCAAGAAGCCAGCGCCCGGCTGGAACGAGAATCGCAAAGCGCGCTGCGTCCGGTGATTAACCTGACCGGCACGGTGCTGCACACCAACCTTGGTCGCGCGTCGCAGGCAGAAGAAGCGATCGAGGCGGTGGTGCAGGCGATGCGCACGCCGGTGACGCTGGAATACAGCCTGGATGATGCCGGGCGCGGACATCGGGATCGGGCGCTGGCGGATTTACTCTGCCGTCTGACGGGGGCGGAAGACGCCTGTATCGTTAATAACAATGCAGCAGCGGTTTTACTGATGTTGGCCGCCACGGCTAACGGCAAAGAGGTGGTCGTTTCACGCGGCGAACTGGTAGAAATTGGCGGCGCGTTTCGTATTCCGGACGTTATGTGCCAGGCCGGATGTATGCTGCGTGAAGTGGGTACCACCAACCGGACCCATGCGAAAGATTACCGTCAGGCGGTGAATGAAAACACCGGGCTGCTGATGAAGGTGCATACCAGTAATTACAGCATCGAAGGCTTTACGAAGTCGGTGGGTGAGGCTGAGCTGGCCGCTATTGGTAAGGAGCTGGATGTACCGGTGGTGGCGGATCTCGGCAGTGGCTCGCTGGTCGATCTCAGCCAGTATGGACTGCCGCAGGAGCCGATGCCGCAGCAACTGATTGCCGCTGGCGTCAGTCTGGTGAGCTTTTCTGGCGATAAATTACTGGGCGGGCCGCAGGCCGGGATCATCGTCGGTAAAAAAGAGATGATCGCTCGCTTACAGAGCCATCCGCTGAAACGTGCATTACGGGCTGATAAAATGACGTTGGCTGCGCTGGAAGCGACGCTGCGGCTTTATCTGCACCCGGAAGCATTGGCGACGAAGCTGCCGACGCTACGCCAGCTCACCCGTTCGCAAGAGGCTGTCCATGCGCAGGCCCAACAATTACAGGCACGGCTTGCTGAGCATTACGGCGACGAATTCGCCCTGAATGTGATGCCTTGCCTGTCGCAGATTGGCAGCGGCTCGCTACCTGTTGATAGGCTGCCCAGCGCGGCATTAACCTTTACCCCCCACGACGGGCGCGGTAGCCGCCTTGAAGCGCTGGCCGCTCGCTGGCGTACGTTGCCCGTGCCGATCATTGGGCGAATTTATGATGGTCGCATGTGGCTGGATCTGCGCTGCCTTGAAGACGAGACCCGGTTTATGGAGATGATGCTGAAATGATTATTGCAACCGCCGGACACGTTGACCACGGAAAAACAACGTTATTACAGGCGATTACCGGCGTGAATGCCGACCGTCTGCCGGAAGAAAAAAAGCGCGGCATGACCATCGATCTCGGCTATGCCTACTGGCCGCAGCCGGACGGACGGATACTGGGATTTATCGATGTTCCGGGACACGAAAAGTTTTTGTCCAACATGCTGGCAGGTGTCGGCGGGATTGACCACGCGCTGCTGGTGGTGGCGTGTGATGATGGCGTGATGGCGCAAACGCGTGAGCATTTGCAAATTTTGCAACTGACGGGTAATCCGCAGATCACCGTGGCGCTCACGAAAGCCGACCGCGTGGATGAGGATCGCATCAACGCGGTACGTGCCGAGGTGCACACCACGCTTGAGAATTATGGTTTCGCCGGTGCGGTTCTGTTCGTGACGGCCGCCAGTGAAGGTCGTGGGATTGAAGAACTGCGCGAGCATTTGCTGCAATTAACGTCGCGCGAGCATGCCTGCGATCGCAGCTTTCGCCTGGCGATTGACCGTGCCTTTACGGTCAAAGGCGCGGGGCTGGTGGTGACCGGGACGGCGCTTAGCGGTGAAGTGAATATCGGTGACACGCTGTGGCTCACGGGCGTCAACAAACCGATGCGCGTACGTAGCCTGCATGCGCAAAATCAGGCCACCGAACGCGCGCAGGCGGGGCAACGTATCGCGCTGAATATTGCCGGCGATGCGCAAAAAGAAGAACTTAACCGCGGCGACTGGCTACTTTCTGATGCGCCGCCGGAGGCTTTTACCCGCGTAATTGTTTCTTTAGAACATGCCGCGCCGCTGATGCAGTGGCAACCGCTGCATATTCACCACGCGGCCAGTCATGTAACCGGGCGAATCTCGCTGCTTGAAGGAACGCTGGCGGAACTGGTGTTTGATACACCGCTTTGGCTTGCTGATAACGACCGTCTGGTGCTGCGCGATATTTCTGCCCGCACGACGCTAGCAGGTGCGCGCGTGGTAACGCTCAATCCGCCGCGTCGCGGGAAACGTAAGCCGGAATATCTGCAGTGGCTGTCGGCGCTGGAAAAGGCGCAGAGTGACGGCGACGCCCTGGCGCTGCATCTGACGCGTGGGGCGGTGAATATTCCTGATTTCGCCTGGGCGCGCCAGCTCAACGGCAACGGGATGCGTCCGTTGATTGAGCAACATGGTTTTATTCAGGCGGGATACAGCCTGTTGAATGCTCCCGTTGCGGCGCGCTGGCAGCGAAAAGTCCTCGATACGCTGGCGACCTACCACGAACAGCACCGTGATGAGCCAGGGCCTGGACGCGAACGTCTGCGGCGTATGGCTTTGCCGATGGAAGACGAAGCGCTGGTCTTGCTGCTGATTGAAAAGATGCGCGAGAGCGGTGCCATCCATAGCCATCATGGCTGGCTGCATTTGCCGGATCATAAGGCGGGTTTCAGCGATGAGCAGCAGGCAATCTGGCTAAAAGCAGAACCGCTTTTTGGCGATGAGCCGTGGTGGGTACGCGATCTGGCAAAACAGACGGGTACGGATGAGCAAATGATGCGCGTGGCGTTACGACAAGCGGCACAGCAAGGCATTATTACCGCGATCGTTAAAGATCGCTATTACCGTAACGATCGGATTGTGGCCTTTGCCAATATGATCCGCGAGCTGGATCAGGAACGGGGATCGACCTGTGCGGCTGATTTCCGCGACAGGCTGAACGTTGGGCGCAAATTGGCTATTCAGATTCTGGAATATTTTGACCGCATTGGTTTTACGCGTCGCCGGGGAAATGATCATTTATTACGCGATGCGTTATTGTTTCCGGAAAAATAATGAAACAATTAATTCATGGTTTAAATGAATTAATACAAAATATATGTTGATTGAAATAAGCACATTAGATTCTAAGCCTAATGTGCTTTTTTATTTATGGTGTTATTAAAATAACCACCACGATCATATTTTGTTGAAAAATTCACACGTATGCTTCCTGGCTCTTCAGAATAAAATAAGGAACGTACAATGGCTGCTTCAACATTTTTTATTCCTTCCGTGAATGTAATTGGCGCTGATTCATTAAAAGACGCGATGAATACAATGGCG
Organism: Citrobacter sp. Ce104; assembly: GCF_030334595.1. Taxonomy (NCBI): domain Bacteria; kingdom Pseudomonadati; phylum Pseudomonadota; class Gammaproteobacteria; order Enterobacterales; family Enterobacteriaceae; genus Citrobacter; species Citrobacter sp. Ce104. The sequence continues at coordinate 259,367 of NZ_JAOWDP010000062.1, read as the reverse complement.
GAATATGGTTTTCGCCGTACGCTGATTGTCACAGATGCCATGCTGACGAAATTAGGTATGGCTGGCGAGATTCAAAAGGCATTACAGGAACGTGATATTTTCAGCGTCATTTACGACGGTACGCATCCTAATCCGACGACCAGCAACGTTGCTGCTGGCCTGAAAATGCTGAAAGAAAATGACTGTGATAGCGTTATTTCTCTCGGCGGTGGTTCGCCACACGATTGTGCGAAAGGCATTGCGCTGGTGGCGGCTAACGGTGGCTATATTCGCGATTACGAAGGCGTGGATCGCTCAGCAAAACCTCAGTTGCCGATGATCGCCATTAACACCACCGCGGGTACGGCGTCGGAGATGACGCGTTTTTGCATTATTACCGATGAAGTACGCCATATTAAAATGGCGATTGTGGATAAGCATGTTACGCCGCTGCTGTCCGTTAATGACTCCTCGCTGATGGTCGGTATGCCGAAGTCTCTGACGGCGGCCACTGGTATGGATGCGCTGACCCACGCTATCGAAGCCTACGTTTCTATTGCTGCAACCCCAATTACCGATGCTTGCGCGCTGAAAGCGGTCACCATGATTGCGGAAAACCTGCCGGTCGCTGTTGAAGACGGCAGCAATGCTCAGGCACGTGAGGCTATGGCCTACGCGCAGTTCCTCGCAGGCATGGCCTTTAACAACGCTTCTCTGGGTTACGTGCACGCCATGGCGCACCAGTTGGGTGGTTTCTACGATCTGCCGCACGGTGTATGTAACGCTGTTTTGCTGCCGCATGTGCAGGTTTTCAATAGTAAAGTGGCTGCCGCTCGTCTGAGTGATTGCGCTAAGGCGATGGGCGTGGACGTTGCTGGCTTGAGCGCAGAGCAAGGGGCGGAAGCTTGCATCGCGGCGATCCGCGAACTGGCGCAGAAAGTGAATATTCCTGCCGGTCTGCGTGAGCTGAACGTGAAGGAAGAAGATATTGCCGTACTGGCGACCAATGCCCTGAAAGATGCCTGCGGTTTCACTAACCCGATTCAGGCGACTCATGAAGAAATTATGGCGATTTATCGCGCAGCCATGTAATTCGTGATACCTGTCGTAAAGCAGGAAATGGCTGGCGAATAATTCGCCAGCCCCGTCTACCCTTGTAGTACCCCTACAGCAAGGAGACGGTCATGACCAATAATCCCCCTTCAACGCGTATTTATCCCGGCGAATATGGTTACCCTCTGAAGTTAAAAGCCCGATACGATAACTTTATCGGTGGTGACTGGGTTGCACCGGTGGACGGCGAGTATTACCAAAACCTGACGCCGGTAACCGGGCAATTACTGTGCGAAGTGGCCTCTTCCGGCAAAAAGGATATCGATCTCGCCCTGGATGCCGCGCACAAGATAAAAGACAAGTGGGCGCAGACATCCGTGCAGGACAGGGCGGCGATTCTGTTCAAAATCGCCGATCGCATGGAGCAAAATCTCGAGCTGCTGGCGACGGCAGAAACCTGGGATAACGGTAAACCTATCCGCGAAACCAGCGCGGCAGACGTGCCGCTGGCTATTGACCATTTCCGCTATTTCGCTTCCTGTATTCGTGCGCAGGAAGGGGGAATCAGTGAGGTTGATAGCGAGACCGTGGCGTATCACTTCCATGAACCTCTAGGTGTGGTAGGGCAAATTATCCCGTGGAACTTCCCGCTACTGATGGCCAGTTGGAAGATGGCGCCCGCGCTGGCGGCGGGTAACTGCGTGGTGCTTAAACCTGCGCGTCTGACGCCGCTGTCCGTACTGCTGTTGATGGAAGTCATCGGCGATCTTCTCCCACCAGGCGTAGTGAACGTGGTAAACGGCGCGGGTGGAGAAATCGGTGAATATCTGGCGACATCTAAACGCATTGCGAAAGTGGCGTTTACCGGCTCAACGGAAGTCGGGCAGCAGATCATGCAGTACGCCACGCAGAATATTATCCCTGTCACGCTGGAGCTGGGTGGGAAATCTCCCAATATCTTCTTTGCAGACGTGATGGATGAAGAAGATGCGTTCTTTGACAAAGCGCTGGAAGGCTTTGCGTTGTTTGCCTTCAACCAGGGCGAAGTGTGTACCTGTCCAAGCCGTGCCCTGGTGCAGGAATCCATTTACGAACGTTTTATGGAAAGAGCGATTCGCCGGGTGGAAAGTATTCGTAGCGGCAACCCGTTAGACAGCGTGACGCAAATGGGCGCGCAGGTGTCGCATGGTCAACTGGAAACCATTCTGAATTACATCGACATTGGTAAGAAAGAAGGGGCAGATATTCTCACTGGCGGGCGGCGTAAGCAGCTGGATGGTGAGTTAAAAGAGGGTTACTACCTCGAACCGACCATTTTGTTTGGTAAGAATAATATGCGGGTTTTCCAGGAAGAGATCTTCGGACCGGTACTGGCCGTCACGACCTTCAAAACCATGGAAGAGGCGCTGGAAATCGCCAATGACACCCAATACGGTCTCGGTGCTGGCGTCTGGAGTCGTAACGGAAATCTGGCGTACAAGATGGGCCGCGGTATTCAGGCGGGGCGTGTATGGACCAACTGTTACCATGCTTACCCGGCGCATGCGGCGTTCGGCGGTTACAAGCAGTCGGGCATCGGGCGCGAGACGCATAAGATGATGCTCGAGCATTATCAGCAAACCAAATGCCTGCTGGTGAGTTACTCAGATAAACCGCTGGGGCTGTTCTAATATCCCGTCACTTACTGCCCGGACGCGTTTAGCGTACCGGGCATCCCCAGGATGCTTACTCAGGTAAGTGGCTGGGGTGAACGAACGCAGCCAACAAAGAAGCAGCTCGAAAGACGACGGGTATATATAGAAACCCATATATCGTTATATAAATAACACCATTGCATCCAATCTGGTCATTCCACTACTATTATCAACTCTATTGTTTAAATCAAACAGCAGCCGAATTTTTAATTTAAATCCCTGAGGCAAATATGTTCCTTGATTATTTTGCATTAGGAGTGCTTATTTTTGTATTCCTGGTCATTTTTTACGGGATTATTATTCTGCATGATATTCCCTATCTAATTGCAAAGAAACGTAACCATCCACATGCTGACGCAATACACGTCGCGGGCTGGGTTAGTTTGTTTACCTTACATGTTATTTGGCCCTTTTTGTGGATCTGGGCAACGCTTTATCGCCCCGAGCGCGGATGGGGCATGCAGAGCGCGGATCCTTCCCTGATCCAGCTTCAGGCACGGGTGGCCGATCTGGAAAAGAAACTGGGTGAGGCGAAGACCTCTCCGGCGGAGTAATATCGATGGATTTACTGATTGTTCTGACCTATGTGGCGTGCGCATGGTCAATATTTAAAATATTTAAAATTCCTGTAAATAAATGGACAGTACCCACTGCAGCCTTAGGCGGTATATTTATTGTTTGCGGGCTGATATTACTGATGAATTATAACCATCCGTATACATTTAAGGCGCAAAAGGCGGTAATTTCAATTCCCGTAGTGCCGCAGGTAACGGGTGTAGTGACGGAAGTAACGGATAAGAAAAATACGCTGATCAAAAAAGGCGAGGTTCTTTTTAAGCTTAATCCGGGACGTTATCAGGCACGGGTAGATCGTCTGAAAGCTGATATTGTCACCGCACAGCATAAAGAGCAGGCTCTGGTGGCACAGTTAGACGAAATGCAAGCCAACACGCAGCAGGCAAAGGCCACGCGCGACAAACTGGCTAAAGATTACCAGCGCTATGCGCAGGGGAGTCAGGCGAAGGTGAATCCTTTTTCTGAACGCGATATCGACGCGGCGCGGCAAAACTATCTGGCGCAGGAAGCCGCGGTGAAATCCTCCGTTGCAGAACAACAGCAAATCCAGAGTCAGTTAGACAGCCTGGTGCAGGGTGAGAATTCGCAAATTGCCAGCCTGAAAGCACAGTTAGCTGAAGCGGAATTCAATCTGGATCAGACCGTGGTTCGCGCGCCCAGCGATGGTTACGTAACCCAGGTGCTGATGCGCCCCGGAACCTACGCCGCCGCGCTGCCGATGCGCCCGGTGATGGTGTTTATTCCGGATCAAAAACGGCAAATTATCGCCCAGTTCCGTCAAAACTCGCTGCTGCGACTGGAGCCCGGCGATGAAGCGGAAGTGGTCTTTAACGCCCTGCCGGGTAAGGTATTTAGCGGCAAACTGGCTGCCATCAGCCCAGCCGTACCGGGGGGGACATACCAGTCGAACGGGGCGCTACAATCCTTAAACTCGACGCCCGGTTCGGAAGGGGTGATCGCCACAATTGAGCTAAATGAAAATGCGGATGTGAGCGCATTACCTGATGGGATTTACGCCCAGGTCGCCGTTTACTCTGACCACTTCGAGCATGTGTCGGTCATGCGTAAGGTCTTGCTGCGGATGACCAGCTGGGTGCATTACCTGTATCTCGACCACTAGGTGCAGGCTATTTTTGAACCTGGGCCGTGTTCAAACTACCTGCGCCAATAACGCCTGTTGAGTCTGGTATCCTCATTTTGCTTACTCAGTCTGCTGCTCCAGCGACTGAGTAAGCTGCTGGCGGATCTCTGCCAACATCTCATCAAGAATAAACTGTACCCGCCATGGCTGGTATTCACGCTTGCGGAAAATCGCCACCAAATCCAGCCACCATTCATGTTGTTCTGAGAAACATGGGACCAGCAATCCGGATTGAACATCTTTTTGTACACTCGCATTCGGCGCAAAAACAATGCCCAGATGGTTACGTGCCAGCGCCAACGCAGACTGTGTATTGTCGCAGACATAATTTCCGGTCACCCGATAATCGTGCATTTCCTTGCCGCCGGAGGAGGTGAAGCGCCAGATATTGGCATCATCTATCATCATGGAATCAATCAGAATGCAGGAATGTTCTTCCAGCTCATCAGGACTACTAATAGGATGTTGTTTGATGTATTCAGGGCTGGCAAATGCCGTCACTGCATATTTGGTAATAAAACTGGCGACCAGTGATTCATCTTTAGGGTGTGCATAGGTGATTAAAACATCACAATCATCAGGAAAGTCGACGCCTTCATAAAATGCTTTACGTTCAAGGTTACATGTTTTAAGTGAGAGGCTAATGCCGCCGATATTCTGAATTTTTGCAATAACATGTTGCGATAAGTAAGCAATAATTCCCGTTGGTGCATAGACCGTTACCCGCCCACGTTTTTCATGCTTATAATCAGCAATGAAACTATTGAGCTGATCGTTTCTTTCCAGCATATCATTGATGTAAGGAAGCAGCGCCGTACCAAACGGCGTAAGAGTTAGCTGCCGAGTGGTGCGGTCAAACACCTTTAATCCAACTTTTGATTCGAAATCAGCCAGGTACTTGCTGACGTTGGCCTGTGCGATGCCGAGAACCGTAGCGGCATGACTGATGTTTTCACTGGCAGCAATTACCGAAATAATTTTCAGTTCCCGGTGTTTGAGTTGTAATTTGTTCATCGCCAAACCCAATATATATATGTTTGTATATATTACTATATAAATATGAATGTTGCATCGATGAAATTGTAAGCATTATTATGCACGCGCTTTGTAGCTTATTTTAAAATGGAATGTTGGCATGTTAATTAAACGCAATATTGTGGCGCTGTTCGCCTTTTCTTTTATGGCGAGTGCAACTGCCGCAGAATTTTCTATTGGTGCTGGCGCTGTATATAATGAATCTCCTTATCGTGGATATAATGATAACGTTCACGCAGTACCGCTTGTCAGTTATGAAAGTGAATCCTTTTATTTTAGGCAAACAACGTTAGGTTATATTCTTTCAAAAAACGAAAGTAATGAATTTAGCATTACTGCCTCATACATGCCGCTTGAGTTTGATCCAGGTGATAACGACGATCATGCGATGAAAAAGCTGGATAAGCGTGACGCGACCGCCATGGCGGGCGCCGCGTGGTATCACCATCAGAAATGGGGCAGTGTGAAAGTCTCCGCCGCAGCGGATGTGCTGGATAACAGCAATGGCTGGGTCGCGGAAATGTCTCTGTTCCGCCAAATGCCGATGGGCAAGCTAACGCTGACGCCGGCGATTGGCGTGCTCTACTATGACGAAAACTTCAACGAATATTACTACGGCATCTCTGGCAATGAATCCCGCCGTAGTGGGTTATCAAGCTACTCTCCTGGGGACAGCTGGACACCGTATGTTGGCCTGTCCGCTAAATACGCGTTGACCAGCAACCTGACGCTGCTGGCCAGCGCCAACTACAGTGCGCTGCCGGACGACATTAAAAATAGCCCGATGGTTGATCGCGATGACAGCTTCACCTTGATGTCCGGTCTGACCTGGCGTTTCTGATTCTCACCCGTTTGTCCTCAGGGAGGAGGGCAATCTTTTCAGTCGCCAGACCGGATAAGACGCGAAGCGTCGTCATCCGGTACGCTTACCGTTACTGCTCGTTTACCCAGATTCGCATTTCGCCTTCACCACGGTTCGCCCAGCTAAACCACGGAATAAACGTCAGCGTATGCGCCTGGCGAGAAGCCGGTGAAACATCATAGTGCCACAAGGATTGCTGCGTCGCGTCGGCGCAGCTTTGCTTCACGCCTTCAGCCTGAATTAACATCTTATGGCTGAACAGCCCCTTACCCTCGAATACCCTGAATTCGCTCTCTTTCGCCAGCCACAGATTATGCAGTTCTTCGCCGTTGTCGGCCTGCTCCAGGCAATACACCAATGGCCCACGTTGAATAGCGACCTTACCGGCAACATGACGCACCAGTGGGTTTCCGTACACCCGACGCACTGGCATTGGCAGAGTCAGACTGAGCGTATCGCCCTCCTGCCAGGTTCGGCTGATGTGCAAATAGCCTTTGCGAATATCCTGCTCAACCGGTTGGCCATTCAGCAAAACCTGCGGCGCGGAGCACCAGTCAGGCAAGCGCAAGGCCAGGGTGTGATACACCGACTGCGGTGATTCAATGGCGATTTTCACCTGCTCATGCCATGGATAATCCCCGCTAATGCGCAGTTTGAGCGCGCCATCTGCCACGGGGACTTCCATGCTATTGCCCACATACATATTGATATACAGCGCGTCCTGACGTGGCGTGTAGATGTAATGGCCAATTGAGGTTAAGACGCGGGCGATATTGGGCGGACAGCAGGCGCAGCCGAACCAGCGTTGGCGAACGGGCTTCACGTGGTCGTAAATATGATTGAATTTTAATGACTTAGGGTGTACTTCCAGTGGGTTAACGTAGAAGAAGTGTTTACCGTCCAGCGCCATGCCGCCGAGAACGGTGTTATACAGGGCGCGCTCCATGACGTCGGCATACTGGCTGTCGGCCTCCATTTCCAGCATTCTGCGGGCGAACATCATCAGTCCGATTGAAGCGCAGCTTTCCGCGTACACGGAGTCGTTGGGCAGATCGTAATCGCTGCTAAACGCCTCGCCACTGCTTTGAGAGCCGATCCCGCCGGTAATGTACAACTGGCGCTGGGCCATATTTTTCCACAGACGCAGGCAATCCTGACGCTTGCCTTCGTCCTGGCTTAAACGTGCCAGGTGCGCCACGCCGGTCATCAGATAAACAAAGCGCACCGCGTGACCGATAGCCGTTTGCTGTTCTGAAATGGGCTGATGTGCCTGGCTGTAGGGTTTATCTTTCACCATCCACGCCGGGCCGTAAGTGTGCCAGTAAGAGGTTTGCCCCCGCTTTTCGTACTCTTCGTCATAGAAATGGGGCTGAGCGCCGCGCTGCTCAACAAAGTAATTTACCAGCGCCATATAGCGTGGCTGCTGAGTCACTTCATATAAGCGCATTAAGGCCAGCTCGATTTCCGGGTGTCCGGGGTAGCCGCGTAACTGATTTTCACCAAGCCCAAACACGCTGTCGATATGATCCGCCAGGCGGCACACCACTTCTAACAGACGACGCTTACCCGTCGCCTGGAAGAATGCGACGCCCGCTTCAATTAAATGACCGGCGCAGTACAGTTCATGGCATTCGGCGAGGTTGGTCCAGCGTTCATCCGGAGCTTTTACCGTGAAGTAAGTATTGAGATAGCCGTCTGCACACTGTGCCGCAGCCACCAGTTCAATGACCTCATCAGCGGTTTTCTCAAGTTCCGCATCGGGTTTCTGGCACAGGGACCAGGCGACGGCCTCCAGCCATTTCGCCACGTCGCTATCCTGAAAAACCATGCCGTAAAACTCGCCATCCTGCAGCCCCGCGGCGATACGGAAGTTTTCTATCGCATGGCTTGGTTCCGCCTCTGCAATGCGGTCATTAAGCGCATCCCACTGGTAGGGGATCACCACATCACGCACCAACTGCTGATATTGTCCGAGGAACGGATCGCTGACCGTGAGCTTATGCAGGTCGACTTCCAGTACGTTCATTTCATGCTCCTTAAGGCTGTACATGACGCTGACGCAGATCGGTGGCAATGCGCGACATCATCGGGTTATTGAGTTTGCAAAGGCGGATAGACAGCGCCAGCAGCAGGTGGAACAGCGCGGGCAGCAGCGTTTCCATCGCGGTAATCCCTTGCAGCGAACTGGCGGTTTGGTTACCAGCGCCTGGCTGATAGGCGACAAAAATAAACAACAGGCTGATGATCCCCGCGCTTGAGGCCCAGGCCAGCTTGATGAAAAACAGGTTGAAGGCGAAATTCATGCCGGAAGAACGCACGCCGGTTTTCCACTCGCCGTAGTCGTCGGCAAAGGCCATCAGCGAGAAATGCAGCGGCAGCGTAAAGCCCAGAATAATGCCGTTGCCGAGGATCACCGCCAGCCACAGCGTCTGATAAGCCGGACCGGTTGGCAGGAACCACATCAGCACCGCCAGCGCCGTCAGCACCAGGTTGGTGTAGTAATAGAGTTTGACGGTATCCATGCGGCGGGTCAGCGGGCTGACGATCACCGAACCGATGATGGACGCGAAGGTGACCATGGTGAAAAACAGCGACGTGTAAGCGGTGCTGCCCTCCAGCACATAGGTAATGAAGTACATGTACCCGCCACCGCGAATATTAAAGACGTTAATCAGCAGGAAAGACATTACCAGCATCAGTAATAGCTGATCATTTTTGCGCAGCCCGCCAATGTGTTCGCGCAGGGTAAATTTCCCCATCATCGCCAGCGGCACGCGCTCGCGCACCCAGAAGAAGCAGCACAGGAACATCACTACCGCGATGGCGCACAGGATACCCACGCCGAACTGATAACCCTGCGCAGCGTTGCCCTGACCCAGAACATCCACCATCCACGGCAGGCCGACGGAGACAAGGAATCCCGCCACGCCGCACAACACAAAGCGCCAGGACTGGCAGGCGATCACCTCATTGTGGCGGGTGGTCATGGTGTTGATCAGCGCACAGTACGGCACGTTGATGGCGGTATAGCCGACGGAGAGCAGCAGATAGGTGCCGAACGCCCAGGCAATTTTTACGCTCATGCTGGCGTCAGGGACGGTAAACGTGAGTACGCCAATAATGCCAATGGGAACCGCAACCCAAAGCTGCCAGGGGCGAAAGCGCCCCCAGCGGCTTTGGGTACGGTCGGCCAGCACGCCCATTATCGGGTCGGAAATGGCGTCAAATACGCGCAGGGCAATAAACAATGTACCAACCAGTGCGGGCGTTAACCCGAAGACATCGGTGTAGAAAAATGTCAGGAAGTTCATGATCAGACAGGTAATGACCGTCCCGCCCGCATCGCCTAACCCATAGCCTATTTTTTCACGCAGAGAGAGTTTGTCGTCCTGGGCACGCTGTGCCAAATCGGATGTCGTAATCGGAGCCGAAGTCATAAATAACTCCCGGAGAGAATGTTCAGAAAAATTCCCGCTACACTGCGGGTTATTTGTGGGTAATTTGCAAAGTACGTTATTTATTCTGCACGAAATGTTTGGAGCAACAAGGGAAGAGAAAAGTATAAAAAGATAACAATTCCGACTTCATTTAGAAAATGTGATTTCGATCCGGTGAAAACTGGGTTTATCGTGAATAATCAATAATAAAGACCGATTCAAAGAATGCTGAAAGCGGGAATTTGAATATATATGCTCGAATTATCCATGTCTCTTCCGATTAAAGTACAAAATGGCGGATTATTTATTTCCCGGGGTGTGGGCAGTCATCCTGCGCGACGATTGCAATCCTGGGAAATTATCTTTGTCGAAAAAGGGACATTAACGATTCGCGAAGGCCAGACCGTTTTTTGCGTGAATGCCGGAGAAAGTTTGCTGCTGTGGCCGCAGCGCTCGCATATTGGCGTTGGGCAATTTCCGGCTGATTTGAAATTTTACTGGCTGCATTTTGAGGTGACGGCAGAAAGCGACGCATCAATAACGGAACCGTTACTTGCTATCCCTCAACATACCCGGGTGAGCGAGCCACAATATATTATCTCGTTGTTTCGTCAGTTCTTACGCGAGCAGGAAAATATTCATCGCAGCATAGCGCTGGAACTGATCCTGCTGCTGATTTTGCAGCAAATATCCGCGGCTGCCAGCGAGCAACCACCAGACAGTCCGGGTAATGCGCTGGCGTGGAAAGCGCAGCAGATAATTCACACTCAGTTCCACCTGCCGATTAGTGCCTCAACGCTGGCGAAAGAGCTGCATTGCAATGCGGACTATCTGGGGCGTTTATTCCGCAGCGCGTTCCGGCTGACACTCACCGAAGCGTTGCATCGCCAGCGGGTAAGGGCGGCAGAAAAACTGTTGATCAGTGATTCGCTATCGCTTACCGAAGTGGCGATGAAATGTGGATTTAATGAGGTGGGTTATTTTCGCAAAATCTTTCGCAAGCATACCAGCCTGACGCCCGCGGCGTGGAAACGGCGCTATTGCAAAGAGCATATTAATAGCGCCTGACCCATTACTGCCCGTAATACGCATTCACGCCATGTTTGCGCAGATAATGTTTATCCAGCAACTCAGGCTGCATATCCGGCAACTGCGGAGCTAACTGGCGCGAGAACAGCCCCATGTAGGCGCACTCTTCGAGCACCACGGCGTTATGCACGGCGTCTGCGGCGTCTTTACCCCAGGCAAACGGACCGTGTGAATGCACTAACACCGCCGGAACCTGCATCGGGTTCAGGTTCCGTTGCTCAAAAGTTTTAATGATGACTTCGCCGGTCTGGTATTCATATTCACCGTTGATCTCCTCAACGGTCATCAGACGGGTACATGGAATAGAACCATAGAAATAATCGGCATGCGTAGTGCCCCATGCAGGGAGATCAAGACCCGCCTGCGACCAGATCGTCGCGTGGCGTGAGTGGGTATGGACGATCCCACCGATCTCAGGGTAGCGGCGGTATAGCGCCAGATGGGTTGGCGTGTCAGATGAGGGTTTTTTACTCCCTTCAACCACGTCGCCGCTGGCGATATCCACCACCACCATATCGTCGGCGGTCATCACGTCATATTCTACGCCGGATGGCTTAATCACCATCAGTGTCCGCGTTTCATCTACTGCGCTGACGTTACCCCAGGTAAAGGTGACTAAACCATGAGCCGGAAGCGCCAGATTGGCCGCCAGCACCTCGGCCTTCAGTTGTTCTAACATGGAAATCCTCCTTCCTGCATACGTGCTTCTATCCAGCGTCGTGCCTCGATAATTTCCAGTACTGGCTCTTTCGCTTTTTCAGTCCACATTTCAATCAGAAACGACCCGCGATAGTTCAGCTCATGCAGCGTTTTGAAGATACCAACAAAGTCCACACACCCTTCGCCAAAGGGCACATCGCGAAACTGGCCCGGATGGGTTTCGGTTACTGGCAGCGTGTCTTTCAGGTGGATAGCGGCGATACGGTCAATACCCAGCGTCAATTCGGCAGTGACGTCATTACCCCAGGCGCTGAGGTTGCCTACGTCCGGATAGACGGTGAACCACGGCGATGACAGCATTTCATCCCACTTTTTCCACTTGCTGATCGAGTTCATGAACGCGGTATCCATGATTTCTACCGCCAGCATGACCTGCGCGGCGGCGGCTTGCTCGACTGCCCATGCCAACCCTTCGGCAAAGCGCTGCTGCGTACCTTCGTCATGTTCTTCGTAATAGACGTCGTAGCCTGCCAGCTGAATGGTGCGAATACCGAGATCGCGCGCCAGACGAATGGCTTTGGTCATGATGTCGCGCGCCCGGACGCGTGCAGATTCATCGCGGCTGCCAAACGGAAAACGGCGGTGGGCGGACAGGCACATTGAGGGGATTGCCACACCGGTTTCCAGCATCGCGCTCACCAGCGATGCGCGCTGAGTGGGACTCCAGTCGAGACGCGACAGGCGTTCATCGGTTTCATCCACTGACATTTCGACGAAATCAAAACCGCAGCTTTTCGCCAGCACCAGACGCTCCGGCCAGGAGAGGTCTTTCGCCAGCGCTTTTTCATAGATACCTAACGGATGATTACGCATACTGTGCTCCCCAGATGGCATCGATTTGCGCATGGAATTCGCCAGCAACCTGCGTTGGGTTTTTCGCCCCAGCCAGCGCGCGTCCGGCGATAAAGGCTTTGACGTTGATATCGCGAAACAGCGGCAGGTCGGCGGGCGTAATCCCGCCGGTAATCGACAGTTCCAGACCAATATCGGAAAGCGCTTTCATGCGTGCCAGATCCGCTTCTCCCCACTGTTGCCCGCTGGCTTGGGCATCGCGCCCGCGATGGTAAATCGCCTGACGAACCCCTACGCGATACCAGTCTCGGGCGTCATCCAGCGTCCAGTTGCCGAACAGTTCCATCTGAATTTCACCGCCGCAGGACTGCGCGACGCCATGACCTTTTTCTACCGTCGCCAGCGGCGCAGCGCAGATGATGGTCATCCAGTTAGCGCCAGCGTCAAACGCTTGCTGTGCAAGGGTTTCGCCCGCATCGGCCACCTTCCAGTCGGCGACGATGATTTTATTTGGGCACTGGGCGCGTAACGCTTTTACGGCGCTAAGGCCTTCGGTTAAGCAGAGAATCGTCCCCGCCTCAACGATATCAACACTCTCTTGTAGCAGTGCGACATCGCGCTGGGCCGCCTGCAGGTTGGTGTGGTCGAGCGCCAGTTGCAGTAATGGTCGACTCATCATTCGTACTCCTTAATGCGGGCGTGGTAGCCCTGTAGTGCGGTAATTAAATTCTGGTATTGGCGGTATTTACGCTGGTAGCTCGCATGCGCGGCGGCGTCTGGCAGCAGCGTGCGTACCGGGTGCTGTAAGCTGCGCTGGGCGTCGCTGAAATCGTGATAAACGCCGGTGCCTACGCGGGCAGCAAGCGCTGCGCCAAAGCAGCCGGTCTCTTCAATCTGCGGCAGCTCGATACGTAAGCCGCTGACGTCGGCCAGCATTTGCATCCAGACATCTGAGTGCGCCGGACCTCCGGTGACGCGCAGGGTATGCGCCTGCGTAAAACGTTCGCGCATGCGGTTGAGGTGGGTCATGTGGCTGAAAACCACGCCTTCGTAGATGGCCTGTAATAAGTGGGCGCGAGTGTGTATAGCCTGCATGCCATAAAAGCCGCTGGTCATGTCCAGCCCGGCGTTGCTGCCGTACAAAAAGGGCAGGAAGAAAAGCTCGCTACCGGCTTTCGGTAAGCTGTCGACGGCCTGATTGATCTCATCAAAAGAGAGTTCGCCCCACTGAGCGGTAAACCATTCCAGATTGCCGGAGGAGGTCGGACTGGCTTCGTGAACGATGTACTGCCCGTCATTCACATAGCGGCCATAAACATAGGGATGGGCCTCGTGGTCACGCAGGCCGTGAGCGATCCCGCTGGTGACAGCCCAGGTTCCCATCACCGCGTTGAGGGTGTGCTCATCTTCGATACCGGCGCAGAGTGCGGTGGAAACCACATCAAACAGACCGCCGACGACGGGCGTACCCGCCGCCAGACCGGTGATGGCGGCTGTCTGAGCGGTGATTTCCCCGCATATTTCTGCTGAGCCAACGACAGGTGGCAGGGCAGCGTCGATTTCACTGATGCCCAACCATTGGGTCAGTCGCGGGTCGTACTGACCGGTGGTCATGTTGTAGAGGTTCGACTCGGAGATATTGCTTTCTTCGCAGCCTTTGACGCCGGTTAAGCACCAGCGCAGGTAATCATGGCCCATCATGACGCTGCCAATTTGCGCGTAGCGCTGAGGGGTATTCTCCTTTACCCAACGCAGGAGCGATGCCGGATGCCCGGTCCACAATGTCTGGCGGGTGACCGGGTAGAGCTGCTCAGGGATCCCATCCTGCTGCCAGCGCTGAACGATGTCCATCGCGCGTCGATCGGAAGAGAGAATGGCATTGCCCAGCGGTTTATCCTGCTTATCAAGAAGAAACAGGCCTTTGCCCTGAGCGGAAATACCGACGCCTTTAATTTGATCGCCACAGACGCCAGTGCGTTTTAGCAGACCGGCAATGGTCGCGACGCACTGTTGCCACAGTTGGTGCATATCGCGTTCGGCGTAACCGGGTAACGGCGATATTGTCTGCAGCGATTGCCGGTTAATTCCCTGCTCATGACCTTTGGCATCATACAAACCTGCTTTCAGATATGTACCGCCACAATCAATACCCAGCCAGAAGGTCGCTTTCTCACTCATCTTTGTCATCTCATTTTGACCGGATGACGCTGCGCTTATCCGGCCTGGGGTATGTATGGATTTCGTCGGCCCGATAAGCGAAGCGTCACCGGACATCGTGTTACGCCGCGTGTTTACGCGGATTCAGCGTCTTTAGCGGCGCAGAACCGGCATCGCATTTTGCTGGCAGCAGCAGTGCCATCAGCGCGGCCAGCGCCAGTGAGATTGCCAGGCAGTAAACGCCCGCATCTTTGCTGTACAGGGTGATGAGTACGCCGACCGCGTAAGGACCGCAGAAGCCTCCAAGGTTGCCGAGGGCGTTGATAACCCCACGTGCGCCACCGGCCATTTCCGCGCTGAACAACCGCGCCGGAATGGTCCAGAACACGCCCGCAGCCGATTGCAGGAAGAAGCCACAGCCGACCAGCGCGGCATAAGCCAGCCAGACGTTATTTTTCAGCGCCACGGAGAGGAACATGCACAGGGCAAAGCCTATCAGCGGCAGGCAGACGAACAGCTTGCGTTTACCGGTGCGGTCAGAGAGAGAAGAGAACAGGAACATCCCGGCAATTGCGCCAACGTACGGCAGAATGGCGAGCATACCGACCTGTCCCATGCTGCTGTGCGTCAACTCTTTGAGGATGGTCGGTAGCCACAGGGTGTAACCGTAAATCCCGGTTTGGTAGAAGAAGTTCAGTGCGATCAACTGCCACATGGTTTTATCGGACAGCACCGCGCCCAGAGAGGCATTTTTGACTTCGGTTCCGGCAATAGCTTTTTGCTCGGCGGCCAGCGTTTCAACGAGGTAATTTTTCTCGGCGTCAGAGATCCAGCGTGCTTCCTGCGGTCGGTCGTAAACGGTATAGGCCCACAGCACCAGGACCACAATGGAGAGTAAACCTTCAATAATGAACAGCCAGCGCCAGTCGAGCACGGTGATGATCCAACCCGAGAGCGGGGCGGTAATGATCCCGGCAATCGGCACAAACATAATCACAATCGCATTGGCGCGACCGCGCTCGGCGTCGGGGAACCAGTTGCTGATCATCGTCAACACAACCGGCAGCATGCCGCCTTCGGCAACGCCGAGTAAAAAGCGCAAAACCAGCAGTTGATACTGATTAGTGATCAATCCCGTCAAAACGGAAATGACCGCCCAGGCAACCAACGACCAGCCGATAAATTTCTTGCCGCTACCGTGTACGGCAATTTTTCCGCCGGGAACCTGTAAAAACAGATAACCGATAAAGAAAATACCGCCAGCCAGTCCCGCCATGGTGGCGGAAATACCTAATTCGGCGTCCATGCCGCCCGGCATCGCAAATGCGATATTAACGCGGTCCATATAAGAAATAATACAGGCGATGAGAATGGGTGGAATAATTCGCAGCCAGCGCTGACGGGGTATATCTTTGAGTGTAGGGCGAGAGGTCATGTTCATATTAATATTCTCGTAGAGTAGTATGTTATTTTTATAATTTTGTTTTGTTTAATGCAGCGATACCGTCGCGCAATATTGCTACGCGATGATCCACATCTGCATTGGCATTTATTTCCAGTAATTTAATACCGGCAAATTGCAATGGCTCGGTTCCTGCGCAGGCGAATAATTCGCGGGCATGGTCGGTGGTCATCAAGCTTTGCGGGCAGAAAGGAGCAAACGGCGCGTGTAAGTCTTGCCACTCGCCATACTCTCCCGTGATTGTGGTGCCGGAAAACATCAGCGCGCCCAATTTACCGGCCTGTTGGACCTGCTGCGTGTGGGTCAGCGGTAGGGCGAGGTTCTGCCCTTCAATGGCCGATCGCGCCCAGTTAATGCACACGCTGATGTCATATCCGGTTATTGCGTCCAGCACGTTTTCTAACGGCAAAAAGCCTTTGCGTGGCGCAGGGCCCGTCATGGCATCGCAATGCTCCAGCACCAGATCGCAGGACCAGTCCCAGTGGGTAATTTCTTTCAGTGAACGAGCGAACGCGTCGGTGGCCTGGGCGACGTTCGGGTTGCCTGCCAGCGGGGCAGCGTGCAACTCCAGCGCGATCACTTTTCCGCCATTAGTTGCATTGATATGGTTGATTTTCTGGTGCAGATGGCGGTAATACGCCACACAGGCTTTACGCTGATCTTCGTCGCTGGAGGCCAACCCGAAACCACCCTCAGTACCGCGGCGGCGCATGGTTTCCATAATGGCCGTGACCACGATTTGCCAGTCGCCCGGCGTATGGCGCAATAACCATTCGTCGCCCAACGGATGCAGATGTTCAAGGCAGGGCTGTTCCAGTCCGCGAATATCCGGGGTATCGGAGAGCTGCCGCCAGAATTCCTTCTCTTCCTCTTCACTCTTTTGGTGAAATGAGGGTGCACAGGGGTACGCACCGATAATATAACCGGTTGTATTAGCTTTCATTTTTTGTGCTCCTTTTATAAAACTGAAATAGCAACCTTCACGACTATTTTGCGGATCGGTGTGGCGACAGTTTTATGACATCCCGGACGATGAACATCCTGCGGGAAAAATATGGCGTAGCTTCCCGGAGTCATTTCAATAAAAGATTCATGTTCACTGGCGTGATAAAAAATAATATCGCGCTGTTCTAATAACGCTTCGCTGATTTCATTATTTCCGGTATCAATAGCGATACCGATTTTTTCTTCACCCCAGGCTAAAAACTGAATATCAAGATAGCGGCGATGCACTTCCGGGCGATTTTCGGCTGGGTCACGGGTAGTTAAATCGATAATCTGCGCGAAGATATTTTTACCGTCTATCTCCACCACGCCCGGCTCCAGTTTGCGGAAATCCGTGGTGCGCAGAAAATCGAGCGCCCTTTCAATCGCTGCGGGCAAACGACACGGATTAGGCTGAGCAATATGTCCAAAGATCATGGTGTTGCTCCTTACAGCGACTGAATTTTTGCCCAGACACTGTCATCAATGGTGATGCCGTTTTGGCGATTTTCTGCCAGTAGCTTTGTAAACTCGTGGCCCGGCAGACGAACAGGCGTGTTTTCATCAGCGCGTTCGGCGGTGGTGATGAAATCCATAATCCGCTGTAGTTTGGCATCGCGGGTGGCGCCATCGATTAGCTTATCCACTTCAATGGCGATGAAAATCTGTGAAACGCCATATTCATCGCTGTTATCCTGGGTGACTTCCGCCACGGAGGAACCGTCAGAAAGCAGGGTGGCAATCATATCCAGCACAATCGACAGGCCTGAACCTTTCCAGTAACCCATTGGTAAAATGCGGCGATTTTTTTCGATAACGCCCGGCTCTTTGGTGAGATTGCCTTCATCGTCAAAACCACCGTCTACCGGCAGTTCGCGACCAGCCAGGCGATTCACTTCCAGCATGCCGTAGGAGAACATCGACATCGACATATCAACCATGGTGATTGGCGTGGAGGGGATCGCGACAATCAGCGGGTTGGTACCAATACGGCACTCTTTCGAACCCCATGGCGGCATTACGGCAATCGAGTTGGTCCAGCAGATACCAATGTACCCTTTCTCTGCCGCCTGCCAGCCATAGCTGCCGCCGCGCATCCAGTGGTTGGCGTTACGCAGCGCGACCAGGCCAATGCCGTGATCGGAAGCCAACTCAATAGCTCTGTCCATCATCTTTTTCGCCGTCAGGTTGCCGATCGAACGCTGGGCATCCCATTGTTCAATCGCCCCCAGGCTGGTAATGCGCTGCGGTTTGGCCTCAGGAATGATGTCGCCGTTATCCAGTTGCTGAATGAAACGGGGGAAGCGATTCACGCCGTGCGAATAAACGCCGGACTCGGTGGTGCGCGCAAACATTTCGGCACAGGCATCGGCGGTTTCAACGGCGATACCGCGTGCCAGCAGTACCCGATTGAACGCATCTTTCAACTGCTCAAAAGTGACTTTCATTCCTGTTTCCTTGTTTAAGTTTGATCGCTTTTTTATCTCTAAATTTCACTATGCGAAATCTGATTTCAAATATAGCGATCAAATTTTGACAGATCAACGGGGTGGTCTATTTTTTAAAATCATCAAAATCAAATAGTTGTGTTTTTTTGGTTCAGATCGTGAACTGAAACACACTTTGCGCTACCATCAGAGCGCGACGAAAAGGGGAGCGGAAGCGATGGGCACCAAAGAGAGTGAAATGACGCAAGATAAAGAGAGGCCAGCCGGAAGTCAGAGCCTGTTCCGTGGTTTGATGTTGATTGAGATCCTGAGCAACTATCCGAATGGGTGTCCGCTGGCCCATTTGTCTGAACTGGCCGGGCTGAACAAAAGTACCGTGCATCGACTCCTGCAAGGCCTTCAGTCATGCGGATACGTCACGCCCGCACCCGCTGCGGGCAGTTATCGGTTGACCACTAAATTTATCGCCGTGGGACAAAAGGCGCTGTCGTCACTGAATATCATCCATGTTGCCGCACCGCACCTTGAAGCGCTGAACATCGCCACTGGCGAAACGATCAACTTCTCCAGTCGTGAAGATGACCATGCGATTCTGATTTATAAGCTGGAGCCGACGACAGGCATGCTGCGTACCCGCGCCTATATCGGCCAACATATGCCGCTGTACTGCTCCGCGATGGGCAAAATTTACATGGCGTTTGGGCATGCGGATTACGTGGAGTCCTACTGGGAGAGCCATCAGGATCTGATTCAGCCGCTGACCCGCAATACCATTACCGGTCTACCGGCGATGTACGATGAACTGGCGCAGATCCGCGAAAGCAGTATGGCGATGGATCGGGAAGAGAATGAGCTGGGGGTATCCTGTATTGCCGTGCCGGTGTTTGATATTCATGGCCGGGTGCCCTACGCGGTATCAATTTCACTCTCGACATCGCGACTTAAGCAGGTAGGGGAAAAGAATCTACTCAAGCCGCTGCGGGAAACCGCACAGGCCATTTCAAATGAGCTGGGCTTTACCGTTCGCGATTAGGCGCATGCCAGGCGTCATTCAGACACCTGACACTATTTAACCGTTTCCCCTGTCCGATCAAAGCGACAGGGGCAGTCTCTCTGGCAATCTGAAGTTTTCATGCAGAAGGAGGGGGCAATGAACGAGTTTATTATGGCGGATGCGGCAAAATGTATTGGGTGTCGTACCTGTGAAGTTGCCTGCGTCGTCGCGCATCAGCAAAACCAGGACTGTGCGTCGGTCTCTTCTTCTGCGTTTGTCCCGCGGATTCGGGTGATCAAAGACGATGCCTTTACAACGGCAGTCGCCTGCCATCAATGTGAAGATGCTCCCTGCGCGAATGTTTGTCCAACGCACGCTATTCGCCGTGAACATGGACATATCTTCGTTGAACAAACACGGTGTATTGGCTGTAAAAGCTGTATGCTGGCCTGTCCGTTTGGGGCAATGAATGTTGTCGCCCGCTCATCGCGGGTGCAGGCGATAAAATGCGATTTGTGCTGGCATCGCGAAACGGGGCCTGCGTGTGTTGAAGCTTGCCCGACAAGTGCGTTGCAGTGCGTAAGCGAGAATCAGATCGCGCAGCTAAACTGTGAAAGGCGTAGCCGTACGGCGTTTTCTACCTTTTGAACATTGAGCAAGGACGCATAATTATGGCATCAAACAAGCAAGCGTATCTCGCCGCTGCGAACAACGGTCTGTTTAAAACGGACTCCGAGTTTGTAGCGACCCCGCCACAACCCGTTACCCTTGAAGCGTTACAGGCGCGTGTGGAGGGGCAGACGCTATTTCCGGAGCTGTTGTCACGTATTGACGAAGAGAAAGAAGAACTGCATCTGACCTTTACCGCAGGCGGTGAGCTTTATCTTTATCGCGTTTCTCTCTTTAGCTGTGAGCACGATCCTTCCGCCCTGGAATACGTCCCTGGCGCACGTTCTGTTGCACCGGAAGTACTTTCTGAGATGGCAGAATATCGCCAGCGAATCTCAGTCACGACCCGTTTTAGTAATGATGTTTTCCTGAGCTGGCAGCAGGCGATCAAAATTGTGGGACTGTTGGTGCCGGACCTGCTGGTGGCCCAGGACGCTAGCGCAGGCGGTAGGCTGTTTTCCCGCGAGCGGTTACTGTTTGAAGCGCGTTTTCCGGCGCGGCCGCGCGCAGATACACTGTATGCGATCCACGCCGTTCACGATGATGAAAACGATCATTACTGGTTGCACACGCATGGCCTGCGGCGGTTGGGTTTACCGGAGTGCGAGGTGATTATTCACCAGCCGGTGGAAAGTCTGGGCAGTATTGGCTACATGATTGAAGCGTTTGTGAATATCTGTATTGACGATCGCGGCATGTATTGTAATGAACCGCTGATGCTGGCGCGAACTCACGAAGGCGAGCAGTATATTGTGGCCATTCCCTGGGAACAGGGACTTAGCGTGATCGAACATGGCGGCAACCTGAACCTGTTGCCTGAGATCGCAGAGAGGGTGGGTGATATCTCAGATTTACCTTCCGGGCGTTTTTCCGGCGATCTGGCCGATCGGGAAGATGAGCATAATGGCCCGTCGTGCCTGTTGTTCCGTCTAGCCGATGAGCGTGGCGGAATTGGCAGCGTGGTTGACGGTGGGCTGGGCGGCGATCAAGTGATGTTCATGAAAAGTATCGCATTGTCGGATAGCGATGCGCAAAAAGCGCAAATGCGCTGGCCTTATTTCCAGCATATTTTTGAGACGCAGCATAATGAAATATCAGCGCCCCTTGTCAAAATCGGTGTTCCCTACGGCGATGACGATAAGCGCGAACATATGTGGTTTATGTTGCAGAACATCGCTGATGAACATCTGACAGGCGTATTAACCAATCAGCCGTATTACGTGCATCATATGCAGGAAGGCGAGCAATATACGTTACCGTTTACACTGCTCAGTGACTGGCGCATTTATCATCCGCGGGGAGTGTTTACCCCAGATAATATTTTCGAGCTGATATCGCACAGTTCGTGATGCTAGCGCCCGATACAAAACGGTATCGGGCGACAAAAATCAGCTGCTCCCTTCGCTCCAGGCGCGCTCGATCTCTTCCGCCAGAATCTTCACCCCTGCTTCGATTTTCTCCGGCTCCGGAACGTAGTTCATCCGCATGCACTGATGGGTATGCGGCCAGGGTTTATCCAGACCCGGGAAGAAGTAGTCACCGGGAACCATCAGTACGCCGCGCGCTTTCAGGCGCTGATACAGCAGCTCGGTGGTGATCGGCAAATCTTTAAACCATAACCACAGGAAAATCGCGCCCTCCGGTTTGTGGATCAGGCAGCGATCTTCAGACAAATAGCGGCGAATGATCGCAATCGTCTCCTGAACACGCTGATAATAAAACGGTTTGATTACCGTTTCGGAGAGGCGCAGCAGATCGTTACGTTTAATCATCTCGCACATCATTGCCGGCCCCATTCCGCCAGGCGCGAGGCTGATGATGCCGTTCATATTGGTGATGGCGGTGATGATTTTTTCATTCGCGATGATGATGCCGCAGCGGGAGCCTGGCAGGCCCAGCTTCGAAAGGCTCATGCACAGCACAATGTTGGGGTTCCACAGCGGGCGCGCTTCGCTAAAGATGATGCCGGGGAACGGTACGCCATAGGCGTTATCAATCACCAGCGGGATCCCATGCTGGTTGGCCAGCCGGTCCAGCTTCATCAGCTCTTCGTCGGTGATCACGTTGCCTGTCGGATTCGTCGGACGAGACACGCAAATCATCCCCGTCTCTTCACCAATATGCAGGTGTTCAAAATCAACGTGATACTTAAACTGGCCTTCCGGTAACAGTTCGATGTTTGGGCGCGCGGAGACAAAGAGTTCCTCTTCCAGCCCGGAATCGGCATAACCAATGTATTCCGGGGCTAACGGGAACAATACTTTTTGCGTTGTGCCGTCGGCGCGACGTCCGGCGAACAGATTGAATAAGTAGAAAAACGCGCTCTGACTGCCATTTGTCAGAGCAATATTTTGTGGCTCGATATCCCAACCCTGCTTCTCACGTAGCAGTTTCGCCAGCTCAGACAGTAGCTCGGTTTTTCCTTGTGGACCGTCATAATTACAAAGCGCATCAGTGGCTTTGCCGTTTTCCAGCATATCTGCCAGCAGAGACTGAAAGTAATTTTGCATCTCTGGAATTTGCGCCGGATTACCGCCGCCAAGCATGATGGCGCCTGGGGTGCGTAAACCGTCGTTGAGGTCCTCCATCAGGCGTGTGATGCCTGAATGGCGGGTGAATTTGTCGCCAAAAAGTGAGAATGTCATAGCAGGTGGTCTGTCGAACTGAGTAGTAAAGTGGCTAACCATAGCGCTACCCATGGCAGGGTGCAAATCGGGGGCATCAGGTTGGATTGAGGTTTTGTGCTGTAGATTTTTATCTGGCTGGTTTTTTATGTTGAATCAGGCTTCCCGCTGCGTGCACAGCGAGAAGCCGGGCGCGTCAGGGCTGACCGGCCCACACCACCATCACTTTGTCGTCGCCATGTTCGCGGATAAATCCGTATCCCTGCTTCAGGGGCAGCGTGGTTTGTTTACCGGCGCCAATGGCCGGATGTCTGGCCCTGAACTGGCTGATACGTTGCCAGTGTGCGACGCTGGCGGCAGATTTCCCGGTCACATCCTGCCAGTTCATCTCCGAGCGCGTCCCCTGTAATGGATCTGAGCCGGTTGGGCCAAAGGGGCGGGCCGACTCGTCGCCATAAAAGAGTTGTACCGCGCCAGGCGCCAGCAGCAATAGCTCGGCGGCTTTGTCTCCACCTTCGCGGAACAGACGCGTATCGTGTGAGGAGAGATAGCTCAGAACGTTAAAGTCCTGCAGTTTATCCGCCATCTGCTGCCAGGTGGGGTCCATATTCGCCAGACACTCGACGGCTTTTGCCGCTTGCTCCTGGTAGTCGAAATTGATCATCGCATCGAAGCCGTGACGGTAATAGTCGCTTTGCATCACGCCGTGGCCCCAGGCCTCGCCGGTCATCCAGAAGGGTTTATCATCCAGCGCTTTGTCAGGGTTGGCTTTCTTCCATTCGACCAGCGCCGTGCTGGCCTGTGTTTTTAGCTGCTGCCAGGCGGGAAGTTCGACGTGTTTAGCGGTATCGACCCGAAAGCCGTCAATCCCGTAATCACGCACCCACTGACTGAGCCAGTGCGTCAGATAATCCCGGGGCGTGTATCCGGCGATAGCTTTAGCGTGCGTATCCGGCTTGTGCTGATAAAAATGTGGCAGCCCGGAGGGCGTGGTGGAATCGGTTTTCAGGTCGGGCAGGAAGGCCAGCGACATGGTGAGGTCGTCAAAGCCAGGATTGTCGTAATCGCCAATATCGGTGCGGATCCAGTTTTTCCCCCACCATTTTTCCCAGCCGGCTTTATCGCTGAAGTTGATGTAATCATTAAAGCTGTGCCAGCTCTGCCCGGCGGCCGGTTTCCAGTCAGTCCAGCGTTCGCCGAGCGTTTTTTTCAGCTCATCGCCCGATAAGTACAGCGCCCCAAACTGATATTCCTGCATATCCGCCAGGGTGGCGTAGCCGGTATGGTTCATTACCACATCAAACAGAACACGGATGCCGCGCTGATGTGCGCCATCAACCAGCGCGCGCAGGTCTGCTTCGTCACCCATATTGGCGTCGAGCGTGGTCCAGTCCTGAGTGTAGTAGCCGTGGTAAGCGTAGTGAGGGAAGTCGCCTTTGGTGCCACCACCGACCCAGCCGTGGATTTGCTCAAACGGCGCACTGATCCACAGGGCGTTGACGCCCAGTTGTTGCAGGTAGTCGAGTTTGCTGGCGAGCCCGCGCAAATCGCCGCCGTGGAAGGTGCCAATTTCCTGCATGCCGTCGCTGCGACGCCCATAGCTGTGGTCGTTACTCGGATCGCCATTTACAAAGCGGTCCGTCAGGACGAAATACACCGTGGCGTTATGCCAGTCAAAAGCGGTAGGGGCATCAGTTTCCGCCCGTTCGAGCAGCAACAGCCCGTTACTGGTTGCGGCGGGCTGCAGGGTAATCGCCCCGTTTTTTACCGTCGCGGTTTGCTGGCTGTAGAAATCACGTACCACGGCACCTTCCGGGAAGGTCTGGCTCACGTTCAGCGTGACCGGCGCACCGTCCCATTTCGGGCACTGGCGAATCTGGGTCGTGACAGGGTCTGCGGCGCTTTTTACCGAGAGCATCAGCGTTGGCGTGCCGGAGCGGGTATCCACTTCCAGCGTGTAATCGCCGTCTTTGAATAAGCGCCACTGCGGCGGGGCGCCTTCACACGGTTTTAGCGACAGCATCTGGTTGAGTTTTATCGCATCGGCGGGCTGCCAGCACTGTTGGTCAAAATTCAGGGTTAAAGGACGAGTACCCTTCGTCAACGCTGCATGGCTGACGAATTTACCCGTACCTTCCGCTTCGAAGGTAGGTAGTCCCTGAGAAGTCCATGATGAAGCGATGGCAATGCCGGGTATGAGCGCCAGCGCAACGGCGGCAAGTTTCATAATGCTGTCCTTGATGCTGCGATTTTCGCCAGTTTGCCAGTGAAATCAGGCCGGAAACTCCTCCTTAGAGTCGATTCCGCCAGGAGGAGAAGTGAGGGTGAGTTAACGCGCGCAAAAAACAAACTGATTTTGCGATAACCCCCACATTTTCTTCGAATTAATGGCACCCCGAACCGTTAATGCGTGACATAGTTTCAGAATTGGACTATTCCTTTGGGTGCTCTTGACAGCTATTTTTGATATGATTTGAGATTCATCTCTCATTTTTGTGAAAAATATAAGGTGTTGGAATGTATAAATCCGACCAGGAGACCTAATGATATTGACTCCCATTCGACGATATGGGGCAATGATTCTTATGTTACTCACCGTTGCATTTTCGGGTGAGGTGCTGGCAAAGACACACACGGCGACAACGAGTCACAAGCCCCAGATAACCAAGGCAAGTAATAAACAGGTTAGCAGTAAACAAGAGTATTCTCGCAATAGTGCAAAGAGTAGTTCACTTCCTGATTTGCGAAAATACCCTTCCGGAACACCAAGGAAAAAAGCGTTTCTCCGGACGGTTATGCCTTATATTACCAGTCAAAATGCTGCCATTACGGCGGACCGTAACTGGCTGATTTCAAAACAGTACCAGAACCGCTGGTCACCGACTGAGCGTACGCGGATGAAAGACATCGCGAAGCGCTACAAAGTGAGCTGGTCTGGTAACACGCGTAAAATTCCGTGGAATACGCTGCTTGAGCGCGTAGACATTATCCCGACCAGTATGGTGGCAACCATGGCTGCGGCCGAAAGCGGCTGGGGCACGTCGAAGCTGGCGCGCAGCAACAACAACCTGTTTGGCATGAAATGTGGCAAAGGTCGTTGTAACAATGCACCAGGTAAGGTGAAAGGCTACTCACAGTTTGAATCGGTGAAAGAGTCGGTGAATGCTTACGTCATCAACCTGAACACGCATCCGGCTTACTCTTCCTTCCGTAAGTCACGCGCGCAGTTGCGTAAAGCCGACCAGGAAGTCACCGCTACCGCGATGATCCATAAGCTGAAGGGTTACTCCACTAAGGGACAGAGCTACAACAACTATCTGTTTGCAATGTATCAGGATAACCAGCGTTTAATCGCCGCGCATATGTAATTTCGCGTGCTGATCCGGTCTACAAGTCATCTCGTAGGCCGGATCAGACGAAGCCGCCATCCGGTAATTCCCTCTATAGCAACACTTCACTGTTCACATCGCGATACTCTTTTGGCGTCGTGTCGTACTCTTTCTTGAAGACCGAATAGAAATACTGCAGAGACGGATAGCCGCACATCTGTGAAATTTCGTTGATTGAAAGTGTGGTAGAAATCAACAGGCTACGCGCTTTTTCTAGCTTTTCTGCATGAATCACAGCGTGAATAGTCTCGCCGACCTCTTCTTTAAAGCGCTTCTCCAGGTTAGAGCGTGAGATTCCTACTGAATCCAGCACCTGTTCAACCTTAATACCTTTACAGGCATGATTACGGATAAAGTGCATCGCCTGAATGACCGCCGGGTCGGTTAAGGAACGGTAGTCGGTTGAGCGACGTTCAATGACACGCACCGGAGGAACCAAAATGCGTTGCAGCGGCAGTTCCTCATTCGCCAGTAAACGGTGCAGGAGTTTAGCAGCCTGATATCCCATCTGCCTGGCTCCCTGAGCCACGGATGACAGCGCCACCCGGGACAGGTAGCGGGTCAATTCTTCGTTGTCTATTCCTATCACGCACAGTTTTTCCGGTACCGGAATATGCAGGTGTTCGCAGACTTGCAGGACGTGTCGTGCCCGCGCGTCGGTAACGGCGATAATACCGGTTT
Source organism: Citrobacter sp. Ce104 (assembly GCF_030334595.1). Classification (NCBI taxonomy): domain Bacteria; kingdom Pseudomonadati; phylum Pseudomonadota; class Gammaproteobacteria; order Enterobacterales; family Enterobacteriaceae; genus Citrobacter; species Citrobacter sp. Ce104. The sequence continues at coordinate 232,581 of NZ_JAOWDP010000062.1, read as the reverse complement.
GCGGCGGCAGAGTTTGTAGCCAGTCCGCCAGTCGATTTTGCGCGTGCTGCCAGTTCTCCGGCGCGGTTTCCAGCCCCTGATAGACGACACCGCGGTACTTCTCTTTGGCAACCAACTGGCAAAACGCATATTCACGTTCCGCGGCCCAGCGTTTACCGCTTGAGGAGGGCAGGCCGTAAAATGCAAAGCGGTTAACTCCCTTCTCTTTCAGATGCAGGAAAGCGCTTTCTACCAGCGCGTGGTTGTCGGTGGCGATGTAATGTACCGGTGGGTAATCTTGCTCCAGATGGTAAGAACCTCCAACACCGATGATGGGAACATCGACATCGGCAAGTAATTGCGCAATGTCATCATCGTCATAATCAGCAATAACGCCGTCGCCTAACCAGTCTTTAATATTATCGATACGGGCGCGGAAGTCTTCCTCAATGAATATATCCCACTCGGATTGCGATGCCTGTAAATATTCACCCACTCCTTCTACCACCTGGCGGTCGTAGGCTTTATTGGCATTAAATAGCAGAGTGATGCGGTGACGTTTATCAAACATAAGAACCTGTCCTGGAAAGGTTAACGTGGGCCTGTCGATACTAGCAAAACCGCAGGTACGACTGCTTGATGAAGCGTGACAAATTTCTTATTTGCCTGGCGCTACGCAAAATTCACATACTGTCAGCGGGATGACAATTGTCATTTTTTATCTACGCATTACGGTTTTTTGTTTAATGGCTAACCTTCGATCGCGATCGCTTTTTTATTTCTTTTTTCAGCGCGTTTTTTTGGGAGCCAGCGCACGTTTGGGTATTCTCTTAATAGCGGTGTGAAATAACGTAATTGAGCAATAAATCAGGAAATTCCAGTATAGCTATATCGCAGTTTACTTGCCGTATTACCTGATTATGGAGCTTATTATGCCGGCTTATTTTGACCAACTCGATCGTGTTCGTTTTGAAGGCACTCAATCCACCAACCCGCTCGCATTCCGCCATTACAACCCTGACGAAATCGTGTTGGGCAAGCGCATGGAAGATCATCTGCGTTTTGCGGCCTGCTACTGGCATACCTTCTGCTGGAACGGTGCGGATATGTTCGGTATGGGGGCTTTCGATCGCCCATGGCAGCAGCCTGGTGAAGCACTGGCGCTGGCGAAACGCAAAGCGGATGTGGCATTTGAGTTCTTCCACAAGCTGAACGTGCCTTATTACTGCTTCCATGACGTGGATGTTTCGCCGGAAGGCGCGTCTTTGAAAGAGTATAAAAACAACTTTGCGCAGATGGTTGATGTGCTGGCGGCAAAACAGGAACAAAGCGGTGTGAAGCTGCTGTGGGGAACGGCAAACTGCTTCACCAACCCACGCTACGGCGCGGGCGCGGCCACGAACCCGGATCCGGAAGTGTTCAGCTGGGCCGCCACGCAGGTGGTTACGGCTATGGATGCCACGCATAAGCTCGGCGGCGAAAACTACGTTCTGTGGGGCGGTCGTGAAGGCTATGAAACACTGTTGAATACCGATCTGCGTCAGGAACGTGAGCAGATTGGCCGCTTCATGCAACTGGTGGTGGAACACAAACACAAAACCGGTTTCCAGGGCACTTTGCTTATTGAACCGAAACCGCAGGAACCGACCAAACACCAGTACGACTACGATGCGGCGACCGTGTACGGATTCCTCAAGCAGTTCGGTCTGGAAAAAGAGATCAAACTGAATATCGAAGCCAACCACGCCACGCTGGCAGGCCACTCGTTCCATCACGAAATTGCTACCGCCATCGCGCTGGGTCTGTTTGGTTCTGTCGATGCCAACCGTGGTGACGCACAGCTGGGCTGGGATACAGACCAGTTCCCTAACAGCGTCGAAGAGAATGCACTGGTGATGTATGAAATCCTGAAAGCGGGCGGCTTCACCACCGGCGGCCTGAACTTTGATGCCAAAGTGCGTCGTCAGAGTACCGATAAATACGATTTGTTCTATGGTCATATTGGCGCGATGGATACCATGGCGCTGTCGCTGAAAATTGCGGCCCGTATGATTGAAGACGGTGGTCTGGATCAACGCGTGGCTAAACGCTATGCCGGTTGGAATGGTGAGCTGGGCCAGCAAATTCTGAAAGGACAGATGACGCTGACGGAAATTGCGCAGTACGCTGAGCAACACAACCTGGCGCCGGTGCACCAGAGTGGTCATCAGGAATTGCTGGAAAATCTGGTAAACCATTATTTGTTCGACAAATAACGGATCTCTGAGAACGTCGGTAAGCCCGGTCAGCTCGCGCTACCGGGCCTTTCTTTAAGGAACGATGCCCTATGTATATCGGGATAGATCTAGGTACATCAGGCGTAAAGGCTATTCTGCTCAATGAGCAGGGCGATGTGGTCGCTTCGCACACGGAGAAACTCACCGTCTCGCGGCCTCATCCGTTATGGTCTGAACAAGACCCTGAGCAGTGGTGGCGGGCAACGGATCGTGCGGTGACAGCGCTGGGCCAGCAGCATTCACTTCGCGAAGTGAAAGCGCTGGGGATTGCCGGACAAATGCACGGCGCCACGCTACTGGACGAGCAACGGAAGGTATTGCGTCCAGCTATCCTGTGGAATGATGGACGCTGTGCTGAAGAGTGCGTGATGCTCGAGAACCTGGTTCCGCAGTCGCGCGCCATCACCGGCAACCTGATGATGCCTGGCTTTACCGCGCCAAAGCTGCTGTGGGTGCAGCGCCACGAACCGGAGATTTTCAGCCGGGTTGATAAAGTCCTGCTGCCGAAAGATTACCTGCGCCTGCGTATGACCGGCGATTTTGCCAGCGATATGTCTGATGCGGCAGGTACGATGTGGCTGGATGTCGCGAAGCGTGACTGGAGTGATGTCATGCTGGCCGCCTGTAAGCTGACTCGTGCGCATATGCCTGCGCTCTATGAAGGCAGCGGTATTACCGGAACATTGTTGCCAGAGGTCGCCCACGCCTGGGGTATGCAGGAGGTTGCGGTGGTTGCCGGCGGCGGCGATAACGCGGCGGGAGCAGTGGGTGTGGGCATGATGAATGCCGGTCAGGCGATGTTATCGCTGGGTACTTCCGGGGTCTATTTTGCGGTCAGCGACGGCTTTCTCAGCAAACCGGAAAGCGCAGTCCACAGCTTTTGCCATGCCTTGCCTGAACGATGGCATCTGATGTCCGTGATGCTTAGTGCGGCGTCCTGCCTGGACTGGGCGGCAAAATTAACCGGACTGGCGAGCGTTCCTGCGTTGATTGCTGCTGCGCAAGAGGCGGATGAACACGCTGAGCCGGTCTGGTTTTTACCCTATCTGTCCGGGGAACGTACGCCGCACAACAACCCACAGGCAAAGGGCGTATTTTTCGGTCTGACGCATCAGCACGGGCCGGCGGAACTGGCGCAGGCGGTGCTGGAAGGCGTGGGTTTTGCGCTGGCCGATGGTATGGACGTGGTTCATGCCTGCGGCGTGCAGCCCGCCAGCATCACGCTGATTGGCGGCGGGGCGCGCAGCGAATACTGGCGTCAGATGCTGTCTGACATCAGCGGATTGCAGCTGGATTACCGTACCGGCGGCGATGTCGGTCCTGCACTCGGCGCGGCGCGACTGGCGCAAATTGCCATGAATCCGCAGCGGCCTTTATCAGACCTTCTGCCTCAGCTTACGCTGGAACAAGCGCATTATCCGGATGCCGGGCGCCACGCGCTTTACCAACAGCGTCGGGAAACCTTCCGCCAAATCTATCAGCAATTAAAACCGCTGATGTCCTGACCCTAAATCCCCTCTGGTAAACAGTGGGGATTTATCAAATATATATTTCAATCTAATAAATAATTAGCGTGCATGAATTTATTCTGAAAGTCCGGCGTAGTGGCATTTTTCTGTGTTGTCTTTAGCGGGTTATTCATATTGTATCCATGATGGATAAGGAGATCCCAATGAAGACGACAAGGCTGTTGCCATGGATATTATTCCTCTCTGGCGCGTTGATTTACGTTATTGGCTTATGGCGAGCATGCCCGTTATTGAGCAGCAAAGGCTATTTTTTTGGTGCGCTGATGACGGGAATGTTTGTGACGTACGCTTACCAGCGTGCTGAAAATCTCAATCAGAACGACGAACGCTTCGCTTCCGTGTGTCAGATGGTGGCGCTCATAACGATCGGATTGTTGCTGGTGGGGGTGTGGAATACCCCGTTAGCACCCATCGAAATGGGGCTGTACCCGGCGGCATTCTTTGTGTGTTTACTGGGGCAAGTTTTACTTATGCGCCCAGCAGAATATTTATCTAAAGGACTGGAACTCTAAATGGAAAACAGGACATCAACTTATTCACCCGCATTTAGCATTGTGTCGTGGGTCGCGCTGCTCGGCGGTATTGTGGTTTATCTGTTGGGGTTGTGGAACGCCGATATGCAGTTGAACGAAAAGGGGTATTACTTTGCTGTTTTGGTGCTTGGTTTGTTTTCTGCTGCGTCTTATCAAAAAACGGTACGGGATAAATATGAAGGGATCCCGACTACGCCGATTTACTACGTAACCTGCCTGGCCGCGTTTGTTATTGCGGTGGCGTTGTTGGTTATCGGTTTGTGGAATGCCACGCTGCTGCTAAACGAGAAAGGATTTTATGGCCTGGCCTTCTTTTTGAGCCTGTTTGGTACCGTTGCGGTACAGAAAAATATCCGTGATGGTGGTTTGGATCAATCAAAAGAAACGCCAGCAGTAGCGGAAGATTTTACAGAATGATCGCTTGCCCTCGATGGTTACCGATCGAGGGCTTTTCTTTTTAGCTCACCAGCCTGCGCGTATCGATACGCTGCAACAGTATGGACAACAGTAAACTACCAGCCAGCGTAGCGCTGAAAATCCACAGCATATCCAGCGGTGGCCAGCTCTTGAGTTCAAGGCCGTTGGTGCGCAGCGCGTGAATGATCAGCGCATGAAAGCCATAAATGCCCAGCGAGTGGCGGGAAATAAGGCCCAGTACCGGCAAAGTGCGCGTGCTGAGCGTATTTTTGACCAGCGTCAGGAGCGAGACGGCGCAAATAAACACAGCCGGGCCGCAGTAGAGGTACCAGGTATCGGCAAAATTGCCTCGCCAGCGCAGTTCATGCAACGTGCCCCGAGAAATAATAAACACCGCGGTGATGAACAACGCCGCACAGAGCCAGGTGAGCACGCGCTTTTGCGTATCCATCATGCCAATCGCCCGACCCAGCAGGCCGTACACGATGTAATAGAAAGTGTCGCCACTGATGTACAGATTGATGGGCAGCCATTCAAAACCGCCAATTTTTTGCGAGACGGTGTTGGGATTGGCAATCACCCCAATCACTACCATGAGCGCCAGCAGCATCTTGCCGCTGATATTTTTCACCTGTATCAGCGGTGAAACCAGGTAGATGACGGCGATCGCGAAGAAAAACCACAGGTGATAGAACACCGGCTTTTGCAGCAGGTTTTTCAGCGACAGCCCGGCGTTGATCGAGGTAAACAGCAGGATATAGGCCAGCGCCACGCTGCTGTAAAACAAAATGCAGAGCGCGATGCGCGTGAAATGGCGCGGTTTGGCGCTGCGCTCGCCAAAAAACAGGTAGCCAGAAATCATAAAGAACAGAGGGACGCTGACGCGAGAGGCTGAATTGAGCACATTGGCCAGATCCCAATTCAGCGGGCTGACGCTTTGCGCATTGGTGATGTACCAGGTCGTGGTGTGGATCATCACGACCATGAGACAGGCTATCCCGCGCAGGTTATCAATCCAGAAAATTTTGGGCTGCATCAGTTCCTCTGTATCCGTTAAAAAAAGTCTGACCGAAATTTTGCGCGCGTAGCTCACTGGAATAATCCGAGTTCTTACGCTAAAGCTTGAGATGGTCTGATGAGATTCTCAAAATAGGATCCGTTTCCAGACACTAATAATAAGACTGACCAGCAAACCAGGCGGTAATAAAATGATGATGAAGTATTTCTTTCCCGCGATCGCTACCCTCATGCTGGTAGCGTGCGCTAACACACAGCCGCCTGCACCCGCGCAGAAGGCGCAAAAGGTTAAGGTCAGTGCAACACGCTCGCTGGATATGGAGTCGCTGTGCAAAAATGAGGCGGCACAACTTTATAACACCGGCGCGCAGAAAATTGATATCTCCGGCCTGGAACAATTCCAGGGCAGCTATGAGATGCGTGGTTCGACCTTCCGTAAAGAGAGTTTTGTCTGCTCTTTTGATGCAGACGGGCAGTTTTTGCACCTTTCCATGCGCTAAGTTCCCCCTTTTTCCCGTTTCGTACTGTATATCTTGCAGCCAGCGGGTATACTGACCGCTTCCTTTAAATCCACACGTATCCAGCACGAAATAATATGCAAAAGTTTGATACCAGGACCTTCCAGGGCTTGATCCTGACCTTACAGGATTACTGGGCTCGCCAGGGCTGCACCATCGTTCAACCATTGGACATGGAAGTCGGCGCGGGCACATCTCACCCAATGACCTGCCTGCGTGCGCTGGGGCCGGAACCGATGGCGACTGCTTATGTGCAGCCTTCTCGTCGTCCGACCGATGGCCGCTATGGCGAAAACCCGAACCGCTTACAGCACTACTATCAGTTCCAGGTAGTGATTAAGCCGTCTCCGGACAACATTCAGGAGCTGTACCTGGGTTCTCTGAAAGAGCTGGGTATGGACCCGACCATTCACGATATCCGTTTCGTGGAAGATAACTGGGAAAACCCGACGCTGGGTGCCTGGGGTCTGGGTTGGGAAGTGTGGCTGAACGGCATGGAAGTGACGCAGTTCACCTACTTCCAGCAGGTTGGTGGTCTGGAGTGTAAACCTGTGACCGGGGAAATTACCTACGGTCTGGAACGTCTGGCCATGTACATTCAGGGCGTAGACAGCGTTTACGACCTGGTCTGGAGCGACGGCCCGCTGGGTAAAACCACTTACGGCGACGTGTTCCATCAGAACGAAGTGGAGCAATCCACCTACAACTTCGAATACGCCGACGTGGACTTCCTGTTCACCTGCTTCGAGCAGTACGAGAAAGAAGCACAGCAGTTGCTGGCGCTGGAAAATCCGCTGCCGCTGCCTGCGTATGAACGTATCCTGAAAGCCGCCCATAGCTTCAACCTGCTGGATGCGCGTAAAGCGATCTCCGTCACCGAGCGTCAGCGCTATATCCTGCGCATTCGCACCCTGACCAAAGCAGTGGCAGAAGCTTACTACGCTTCCCGTGAAGCCCTTGGCTTCCCGATGTGCAACAAAGACAAATAAGAGGCGGCCATGTCTGAGAAAACTTTTCTGGTGGAAATCGGCACTGAAGAGCTGCCACCAAAAGCACTGCGCAGCCTGGCTGAGTCCTTTGCTGCGAACGTTACTGCGGAGCTGGATAACGCTGGCATCGCGCACGGCAACGTGGAGTGGTTCGCCGCGCCGCGTCGTCTGGCGCTGAAAGTCGCGAGTCTGGCACAAGCGCAACCTGACCGTGAAGTTGAAAAACGTGGCCCGGCCATTTCCCAGGCGTTTGACGCTGAAGGAAAACCGAGCAAAGCGGCAGAAGGTTGGGCGCGTGGCTGCGGCATTACGGTTGACCAGGCTGAGCGTCTGACCACCGACAAAGGTGAGTGGCTGCTGTATCGCGCGCATGTGAAAGGTGAAAGCGCTGAAGCGCTGCTGCCGAATATGATCGCCACCTCTTTGGCGAAACTGCCTATCCCGAAACTGATGCGCTGGGGCGCGTCTGACGTGCACTTCGTGCGTCCGGTTCACACCGTGACCCTGCTGCTGGGCGACAAAGTCATTCCGGCAACTATTCTGGGTATTCAGTCAGATCGCGTGATCCGCGGACATCGCTTTATGGGCGAGCCGGAATTCACCATCGATTCTGCCGATCAGTACCCAGAAATCCTGCGTGAGCGCGGCAAAGTGATTGCGGATTACGCTGAGCGTAAAGCGAAAATCAAAGCCGATGCTGAAGAAGCGGCGCGTAAGATTGGCGGTAACGCTGACCTGAGCGAAAGCCTGCTGGAAGAAGTCACCTCGCTGGTGGAATGGCCGGTAGTGTTGACTGCGAAGTTCGAAGAGAAATTCCTCGCGGTTCCGTCTGAAGCGCTGGTACACACCATGAAAGGTGACCAGAAGTACTTCCCGGTTTACGCGAACGACGGCAAACTGCTGCCGAACTTTATCTTCGTTGCCAACATCGAATCGAAAGATCCGAGCCAGATTATCTCCGGTAATGAGAAGGTAGTTCGTCCACGTCTGGCGGATGCCGAGTTCTTCTTCAATACCGACCGTAAAAAACGTCTGGAAGACCATCTGCCGCGTCTGCAAACCGTGCTGTTCCAACAGCAACTGGGTACGCTGCGCGACAAGACTGACCGTATCCAGGCGCTGGCGGGCTGGATTGCTGGTCAGATTGGCGCTGACGTTAACCACGCAACGCGTGCTGGCCTGCTGTCTAAGTGCGACCTGATGACCAACATGGTCTTCGAGTTCACTGATACCCAGGGCGTAATGGGCATGCACTACGCGCGTCACGATGGTGAAGCGGAAGATGTGGCTGTGGCGCTGAACGAGCAGTATCAGCCGCGTTTTGCTGGTGATGACCTGCCGTCTAACCCGGTTGCCTGTGCCGTGGCGATTGCCGATAAGATGGATACTCTGGCGGGTATCTTCGGTATCGGTCAGCATCCGAAAGGTGACAAAGACCCGTTTGCGCTGCGTCGTGCCGCGCTGGGCGTACTGCGTATCATCGTTGAGAAGAACCTGAACCTGGATCTGCAAACGTTGACCGAGGAAGCGGTTCGTCTGTATGGCGATAAGCTGACTAACGCCAACGTGGTGGATGACGTTATCGACTTTATGCTTGGTCGCTTCCGCGCCTGGTATCAGGATGAAGGTTACACCGTCGATACCATCCAGGCAGTACTGGCGCGTCGTCCGACTCGTCCGGCTGATTTTGACGCACGTATGAAGGCGGTTTCGCACTTCCGTACGCTGGAAGCCGCGTCCGCGCTGGCTGCCGCGAACAAGCGTGTATCGAACATCCTGGCGAAGTCTGAAGAGACGTTGAATGACCGCGTAAATGCGGCAACGCTGAAGGAGCCGGAAGAAATTGCGCTGGCGATGCAGGTTGTGGTGCTGCGCGATAAGCTGGAGCCTGTTTTTGCAGCCGGTCATTACCAGGAAGCGCTGGTTGAGCTATCGGCGCTGCGTGAACCGGTTGATGCGTTCTTTGAGAAAGTGATGGTTAACGTGGAAGATAAAGATCTGCGTATTAACCGTCTGTCTATGCTCGAAAAACTGCGCGAACTGTTCCTGCGCGTGGCGGATATTTCTCTGCTGCAGTAATGGTCCTGAGCTGACTTAGAAAATGCCGGATGGCGGCTGTGCCTTATCCGGCATTTTTTTATGTTGTTAGCGCAACTGTAATTTTGTCAGACAGGTCTGGCTGTCTTCCATCGTCGTGATGGGATACTGCGCTGTTTTACCGTTGTAGCTTACTGCGATGGTACCTGTCATATTGCGCGGTAACCATATCCCGACGAAGCCATTTCGACCGCTCTTCATCTCTTTTTGGACCACCAAGCCCCCCTTGTTATCCGTCACTTTGACATTGAATGTTTTCTCCGGCATTTCACCCTGGCAGCCAGAAAGGCTGTGGTTGAAGCAAGGATGTGTTTGCCATTCATAAGGGGCAAATGACAGATAGAACTTGTCACCGAGCGGCAGGGTATAAATCTGATCGCCCGACGAGAGCTTTAATTCGGTACTGGTGATGGATGCGGAGTACGGCAGCGGGCGGCTCTGCGGCGACTGGTCAATGGTTTCGACGATTTGCTCGACGGATTTACCGCTGAGCCCATTCTCCGCCAGAAAAGTCGCTGGTGGGGTTGCAGCGAACGCGCTACCGGTTGTGAGCAAACCTAATATCAGCAGCAGTGAAGATTTCGACATAGCTTCAATTCCTTGTGAATGTTGTGGAATACAGACTGGCTCACTATAAAGCTTGCCCTTAGGGAAAGGTCAAAGGGACGACGGGTAAAGTAATGCAAAGAAGCGTTTGGGGGGAAGCCTTGCGAAGTACAGATAAAAAAAATCCCCGCCGTATGGCAGGGATTCAGAATTTTGAGCTTTTTAAGCTTACAGGCTGGTTACGTTGCCAGCTGCCGGGCCTTTAGCGCCGCTTTCGATGGTGAAGGAAACTTTCTGACCTTCGTCCAGAGATTTGTAGCCATCGTTCTGGATAGCAGAGAAGTGTACGAACACGTCTTTAGAGCCATCGTCAGGAGTGATGAAGCCGAAACCTTTGTCAGCGTTGAACCATTTTACGATACCAGTCATTTTACCGGACATAGTGTATTACCTTTTAAAAAATAAGTGTGCCTTTCGGCGATATGGCGTGCTCTACAGATTTTTTAACAGTAAAGGAAATGCTCACTACGAGGGGTATCAACGATAACTCTTGAAGGGACTTGCCTTACTAACTGCTGTAATGGTCTGTACGTCAAACCGTTGAGGGCATTAACTCATTTTCCGCATGTGGATGCAACTACTATTTTCTCATTTGTGGATACTCTCCGTAAGGGAACGGTCCTTTTACCGGACCGTTCTTAGGTAAAATTGAAAAATAGTTCAATCCATCAATTGCTTACTTAGTCTTGGGTCTGCCTGAATCAGGCGCATTAACTTCAATTCGGTACTGGAAGGCTTTACGCGTTTAGACTCCCATTCATGAACCATTGCGACCGTCACGCCCATCACCCGGGCAAAATCGTCTGTTTTTAAACCTGTCCCTCGTCGTAGCTGTTCAAATTCGGTGAAAGGGTTGGTTTTTTGCGTCAGAGTGACCGTCTGCGATACATCTTTAAAAACAATCTGCTCCAGACTGCTCAGCAGTTCAAACATAGGATCTTTGTATTCCATTGAGAACTCCTACAAATCACACAGCGGGATCGTGAATTTCATCGAAGCTCATTAAGAGTAGTCGGAAAAAATGAAGCCGGATTTAAGCTTTGCGTGATGGATTCGTTTCAGCGGATCGTGGCCGATAATCTTTTGCAGGCTAACGAACTGATAACGGTCGGGATCTCCGAACGAGCGAACCCGATTGTAAAGATGACTAAAATATGACGCCGTGGGGCAAATGCAGCATTGTTTAGCAAAACGAAGGGTGGCGGGAGTGGTTATTTTCCCCCACAAGATTACGCGGAAAGGGTATCTTGCGGGGCTGACCTGGACTATCCTTGTCAACGTCAGGCACGCGGGTGTCGTTGTGCGCATTTTTGGGTGAAAGGAGTATTAAAATGGCGACAGGTAAGTCCTGCTCTCGCTGGTTTGCGCCTGTTTTGGCGCTCTTAATGGTAGTTGGCCTGAGTGGGTGTTTTGATAAAGAAGGCGATCAACGCAAAGCGTTTATCGATTTTCTGCAGAATACTGCAATGCGTAGCGGAGAGCGTTTACCAACGCTGACCGCCGATCAGAAAAAACAGTTTGGCCCGTTTGTGTCCGATTACGCGATTCTGTATGGCTATTCACAGCAGGTTAATCAGGCGATGGACTCCGGTCTGCGTCCGGTGGTTGATAGCGTAAATGCGATTCGTGTTCCTCAGGATTATGTGACTCAGCGTGAACCGTTGCGTCAGGCAAATGGTGCGTTGGGCGTGTTAGGGCAACAGTTGCAGAATGCGAAACTGCAGGCGGATGCTGCGCATGGCGCGCTGAAGCAGGGCGAGGATCTGAAGCCGGTCTTTGACCAGGTCTACAACAAAGTCGTCACTGTACCTTCAGAGGCGTTACAGCCGCTGATTCCTGCCGCGCAAATCTTCACGCAGCAGTTAGTGCAGGTCGGTGATTTTGTCGCGCAGCAGGATACACAGGTGAGCTTTGTCGCCAACGGTATCGAGTTCCCAACGTCACAGCAGGCAAGTCAGTACAACACGCTGATTGGCCCGTTGGCTTCTCAGCATCAGGCATTTAATCAGGCCTGGACTGCTGCGGTGAATGCCGCTCAGTAATTAAGACGCTGTAATACATGAAAGGCCGGGTGAGCGTAAGCGCTACCCGGCCTTTTGTTTATGGCGCGACCTGCGGGTTCACGCAGTTTTTCTCAAGGTGTCCTTGCAGCGCATCGATTAAATTATCCACTGCACAGGCCGCCATGTTATAGCGTGTTTCATGCGTGGCTGAACCAATGTGCGGCACGGCAACCACGTTTGGCAGCGACAGCAGCGGTGAGTCAGCCGGTAATGGCTCCTGCTCAAACACATCCAGGCCTGCGGCATGAATTTCCCCATTTTGCAGGGCGGCAATCAGCGCTTTTTCATCTACCACTGGTCCACGTCCGGCATTAATGAAAATGGCGGAAGACTTCATTTTGGCGAACTGTTCGGTGCTGAACAGATGATGCGTTTCTTCGGTTAACGGCAGGATCAGGCAAACAAAATCAGACTCCTGCAACAGCGTATCAAGATCGCAGTAACGTGCATTGAAGCGCTCTTCCGCCTCCTGGTGATGACGACGCGCGTTGTAGAGAATTGGCATGCTAAAGCCGAAATGCGCGCGTTGTGCCAGTGCCAGGCCAATACGGCCCATGCCGACAATCCCCAGCGTTTTGTGGTGTACATCGGTACCAAACCAGTCCGGCCCGATACTTTTGGTCCATTCGCCAACTTTAACTCGTTCAGCGACTTCTACCACGCGGCGAGCGGTGCTTAACACCAGTGCCATCACCGTATCGGCGACGGTTTCCGTCAGCACGGTTGGCGTGTGCATCAACAGCACCTTACGCGCGTTGAGAGCATCGACGTCGAAGTTGTCATAGCCTACGGAAATTGTGGATGTCGCACGCAGCCTGGGCATTTTCTCCAGCAGGGCGGTATTGACGGCTTCACTGGAGCCTAGGAGACCTTCTGCATTGGCAAAAGCGTCGGCGTGCTGTGCGACCGTGTCCGGGCGCAGGTTAGGCACCTGAGTCACAGTAAAATGCTCTTCCAGGCGATGCAGTAAATCGTCAGGTAACGCTTTATAGAGAATAATGGACGGCTTCATGCGAATCTCCGTAAGTTAAAATTTAAGCGTGGCGTGCGCCAATAGGTAGCTGTTGATTATTAGCAGGCTTAACGATCAAAGTTAGCCATACTGAGACAAAAAGCGCTACCCCCATAAAAATGTACGAGGCGGACGGGCTGCCGGTTGCGCCATTTAGGTAGCCGACAAACCATGAACCAAAGAATGAGCCTAGCGCGCCCATGCTGTTTATCAGCGCCATTGCCCCACCGGCGACGTTGCGCGGCAGCATTTCCGGAATGATGGCGAAGAAGGGGCCATAAGGGGCATACATTGCCGCACCCGCAATAACCAACAGCGTGTAAGAAATCCAGAAGTGGTCTGCGCCCACGGCCCATGAGCCGATAAAAGCGAAAGCGGCAATGAGTAACAGCGGCCAGACAAACAGTTTACGATTTTGCAGCTTATCGGAGGCCCAGGAGACGAGGATCATCGCCGCCGTCGCCGCCAGATACGGTACGGATGACAGCCAGCCAACCTCTACCATCCCCAGATTTGCACCGCCGTTGCGGATAATCGACGGCAGCCACAGGACAAAACCATAGACGCCAATACTCCAGGCGAAATACTGCATGCACAGCAGGATAACGTTACGTGAGCGGAAAGCCTCGCTGTAGTTACGTACGGCTTTGATGCCTTGCTGCTCTTTTTCCAGTTGCGCCTGAAGCGCGGCTTTTTCAGATTCTGACAGCCAGCCGACCTGAGACGGTTTGTCTTTTACCAGCACCCACCAGCAGAATGCCCAGATGATGGCCGGGAAGCCCTCGATGATAAACATTTCCCGCCAGCCCAGCGCCTGAATCAGGTAACCGGAAACCACGGACATCCACAGGACGGTGACCGGATTACCGAGGATCAGGAAGGTGTTAGCGCGCGAGCGCTCGGATTTTGTAAACCAGTTGCTGATATAAATCAGCATTGCCGGCATCACGGCGGCTTCAACGACGCCAAGAATAAAGCGAATGGCGGCAAGCATTGGAATATTGCTGACCATCCCGGTTAACGACGCGCAGGCACCCCAGAGGATCAGACAGACAAAAATCAGTTTTCGTACGCTGCGGCGTTCGGCATAAATTGCGCCCGGGATCTGAAAGAAGAAATAACCAAGGAAAAACAGCGCGCCCAGCAGGGAAGAGATCCCTTTGGTAATGCCGAGGTCCTCGTTGATACCTGCGGCGGAGGCGAAGCTGAAGTTCGCGCGGTCAAGGTACGCCAGGCTATACGTGATAAACACGATTGGCATGATGTACCACCAGCGTTTTGCTGCATTAGTTGAGCTATTCATAGACTGCCCTCTGGTTATGCTGTTACGCCGCCTCTGTATGTAGGGTACAGAGTTGGCCGGGAATTTATTCCCCTAATTGTTCACGTGTGGGTAATCCTTCGCTGTCGCCCTGAACCTGAATGGCCAGTGCGCCAATTTTATTGCCGCGGGTCACTGCCTGATGTAGCGAGCGGCCTTCGAGCAGGGCGCTGATAACGCCCACGGCAAAGCCATCGCCTGCGCCGACCGTATCGACCACGTTGTCGACTTTTACCGGCGCAACGCAGCCTTGTTCACCGCTGGCAGTTTTGTACCAGGCGCCATCAGCCCCGGTTTTAACGATCACGGCCTTCACGCCATGGCGCAGATAAAAGTCGGCGATGGCTTCAGGCGTTTGCTGACCGGTTAAAATCATGCCCTCTTTTAACCCGGGTAGAACCCAGTCAGCCTGAAATGCCAGCCGGTTCAGTTTTTCCACCATCTCGGCTTCGCTTTTCCACAGTACCGGGCGCAAATTCGGGTCGAACGAGATGGTCTTCCCCTGGGCCTTCATGGTGCGGGCGGTATGCGCCAGTAGTTCATAAGAGCTGGAGGAAAGCGCGGCTGCTACGCCGCTCAGGTGCAGGTGGCGTGCGCTGGCGAAATAGGCCTCGTGGTAATCCTCAACGCTGAGGCGGCTGGCAGCGGAACCTTTGCGGAAATACTCCACAATGGGATCGGTTCCATTTTCGACCTTAGATTTAAGCTGAAAGCCGGTAGCGTAACGCCCGTCCTGGGTGACTCCCTGCGCATCAATCCCTTCTTTTTCCAGCGACTTAACGATAAAACGGCCAAAACTGTCGTTGCCAACGCGGCTCACCCAGCCGACCTTCAGGCCCAGACGGGCAAGACCGGTCGCCACGTTAAGCTCCGCGCCTGCAACGCGCTTGATAAACTGCTCCACATCCGCCAGTTCGCCAGTTTGCGTGGCGACAAACATCGCCATCGCTTCACCAATAGTGACCACATCCAGTGAATTTTTCATACGTTACTCCTCGCGTAACAGCTCGACGTAGTGGCGGGTAACCGCCGTCAGATCCTGCCCTTCCAGGGGGAACTCAATGCCGCGCGGGACGTCGTTGGGCAGCGTTTTTAGCAGCGCCATCCAGCGCGAGTCTGTTGCATCTGGCGGTACGGCGCGGTAGCTGTCGCGATGTGTGACAGCGGCTTTGACATGGATATAGCCAACGGTTGACGCCAGGTTTTGTGCTGCTTCTTCCGGGGAGTCGCCCACCCACAGCCAGTTGCCCATATCGAAGGTTAAAGATATCGGCAGGTTTTGCGTCTGACAGGCTTCGTTAAAGCGCTGCATCGGTTGCAGGCGTCCGCAGGCGGTTTGATCGTTCTCAACAACCAGCTCCATTCCGCTGTTGTCGAGCCATTCGCGTAAAACGTTGAACTGTTCGGTATGGGAAAAATGGCCGAGGGAGACTTTTAACCACAGCGCCTGCAGGGCCTGCGCTTCTTCAAGTAGCGCGGGAAGTTGGGGGTTGAGGTTACCGTTCGCAAGGAACAATGGCTCAGGTGCTGAGTAACAGGCCAGCAGGCCGAAGATTTCGATAGCAGAAGCCATCGTAGGGAGCGTTTTCAGCTCGGCATCGGTTAATAACTCGCGGCGGATTTCAACGCCGTCAGCACCGGCTTCGGCAATGATAGGCAATAATGCCGTTTGTCCGCCTGCGGCCCGCACCTGGTCTTGGCCGTAAGCGGCGGTGACCACCATAATTTTTCTTTTCATGGAAACTCCAGACTAGCGTTCTTGTAATAACGCTAGATGGAACCGGTTCCAAAGAAAAGCCTGGGATGTCGAATTTATGA
The DNA here is from genome assembly GCF_030334595.1 of Citrobacter sp. Ce104. Classification (NCBI taxonomy): domain Bacteria; kingdom Pseudomonadati; phylum Pseudomonadota; class Gammaproteobacteria; order Enterobacterales; family Enterobacteriaceae; genus Citrobacter; species Citrobacter sp. Ce104. The sequence continues at coordinate 216,406 of NZ_JAOWDP010000062.1, read as the reverse complement.
TCACCATCACGAAGGTAATTTAACGGGCGGTAGAGCCGCGTACGATCAGCTCGCCGGAGAAGACCTGTTCCTGAATGGCAGAAGAGCCGCCATCAATTCGGCTTACAACCTGCTCAACGGCAGTGTAGCCAATCTGCCAGGTGGGTTGTTTCAATGTGGTAATACCGACGCCCGCCAGCTCTGCCCATTCCAGTTCGTCAAAACCGAGCAGGCCGATATCGCTGCCCCAGTTAAGGCCAATGCGCTTCAGGGCGCGGGCAACCTGTAGCGTGAGGGCGCCATTGGCGGAGATAACGGCTTTACGCATGCCCCGATGCTGCTGGTGGAAATGGCGCAGCGTGTCATCCAGTTGCGTATTGTCCGTTAGCGGGACTTCAGCATTTTGCGCGATAACGCCGGGGTACTGCGCGAGCGTGGCGCGAAAAGCGCTCAGACGTTCGCGGCGCGTATTCACCATGCCCAGCGGTTCGCTGAGGAACAGGATGGCTTCAAAACCTTGCTCGACCAGATGCTCGGTGGCAACCGTTGCCGCCTGGGTGTTATCCAGCCCGACCATATCGCAGGCGAAATCGGGAATTTTACGGTCAATCAGCACCATCGGCAGCGCAGACTGCTGCAGGCGGTTCAGCCCCTCTTCGCGCATCCCGACGGCGTTGACCACAATCCCTTCAACCTGGTAACTGCGCAGCAGGTCGAGATAATGCAGCTCCTGATCCACTTCGTTGTTGGTGTTACACACCAGCGGGGTAAAGCCCTTATCGCGACAGGCGGCTTCAATACCGCTTAACACGTTGACGGAGTAGGGATTTGTAATATCGGCGATGATCAGGCCAATCAGGCGGGTACGACCGTGTTTCAGGCCTCTTGCCATCAGGCTGGGGCGGTAGTCGAGATCGGCAATGGCTTGTTCAATGCGGGCCAGCAGCGCGTCGGAAAGCAGGTGCTTTTCACCGTTGAGATAACGTGAAATGCTGGTCTTGCCGGTTTTTGCGGCTTTCGCCACATCGCTGATGGTTGCTCGTGTTGATTTGCTCATCGCTGATTTCCCTGAGTTTGGTGACAACACCTTAACGCGAAAATCAACGATGGCAAGTGCTTCATGCCGGATGGATTCGACCTGTCTTCACCCGGCACAAAACGTTACTGAAGTGGGCTTAAGGTGATTTCTACGCGACGGTTCTGCGCTTTACCTTCTGCCGTGCTGTTGCTGGCGATCGGATTTGCCGGGCCCATACCTTGAGTGCGGATACGGTTAGCCGCGACCCCTTGAGTGATTAAGGCGCTGGCGACGGAGTCCGCGCGCTGCTGCGACAGACGCATATTCAGATCCTGGCTGCCGGTGCTGTCGGTGAAGCCCAGCACGTTGACGGCGGTTTTATTGTACTCTTTCAGTACCATTGCTACGCCGGTCAGGGTGTTGGCACCAGCAGGTTTCAGGTTGGCACTGCTGCTGTCGAAGGTGACGTTATTTGGCATATTCAGAATGATGTTATCGCCACTACGCGTCACGCTGACGCCGGTTCCCTGCATTTTTTCGCGCAGTTTTGCTTCCTGCACGTCCATGTAATAGCCGACACCGCCGCCAACGGCCGCGCCAGCCGCTGCGCCAATCAGTGCGCCTTTGCCGCGATCTTTCTTCGAAGAAGAGAGTGCGCCAATGCCCGCGCCGACCAGAGAGCCAATACCCGCGCCAATGCCGGATTTACCCGCTTCGCGTTCGCCGGTGTAAGGGTTTGTTGTGCAGCCAGAAACCGCCAGGGCGCCGCTCACGATGGCAGCAATAACAAAAACACGTTTCTTCATCTTAATTCCTTAATGACTTTTTCTTCTTTGCCACAGCGACCGTGGCGGTTGATTATGACGTGTGAACATGAAGAAAATTCCAGGGAAGACTCTGAAATTTGTAAGTAACATTGAACGGCATAATAAATAAGCCGTCACATCGCATTCAGGAGCACCATCTTGGCTAATTCACCCGCACATTACTCGGTGTTAACCGCCGCTCACTGGGGACCAGTCCTTGTCGAAACCGATGGGGAGACGGTTTTCTCCTCGCGTGGCGCGCTGCCTGGCACCCATCCCAACTCTTTGCAAACCGTGGTGCGCGACCAGGTTCACAGTAAAACGCGGGTACGTTTTCCGATGGTGCGTAAAGGCTTTCTCGCCTCGCCGGATAACCCACAGGGGGTGCGCGGGCAGGATGAATTTGTTCGCGTCAGTTGGGATGACGCGCTAAATCTTATCCATACGCAGCATAAACGCATCCGTGACAGCTACGGCCCGGCCTCGATTTTTGCTGGTTCCTACGGCTGGCGTTCCAACGGCGTGTTACACAAAGCCGCGACGCTGTTACAGCGTTATATGGCGCTGGCGGGCGGTTATACCGGGCATCTGGGGGATTACTCGACGGGGGCTGCGCAGGCCATCATGCCGTACGTGGTGGGCGGCAACGAAGTTTATCAGCAGCAAACCAGCTGGCCGGTGGTGCTGGAGCACAGCGAGGTGGTGGTGTTATGGAGCGCCAATCCGCTGAATACCCTGAAGATTGCCTGGAACGCTTCTGACGAACAGGGGATCGCTTACTTTGCGGCTTTACGCGACAGCGGGAAACGATTGATCTGTATCGATCCGATGCGATCGGAAAGCGTCGATTTCTTTGGCGATAAGATGGAATGGATCGCCCCGCATATGGGGACTGACGTGGCGTTGATGCTGGGTATCGCGCATACGCTGGTGGAAAACGGCTGGCACGACGAGGACTTTCTCGCCCGGTGCACGACCGGTTACGCCCGTTTTGCCGACTATCTGCTGGGTAAATCTGACGATGTTGCAAAAACGGCGGAGTGGGCAGCCGACATTTGTGGCATTCCGGCAGCGAAAATACGTGAGCTGGCGGCGATATTTCACCAAAACACCACCATGCTGATGGCAGGATGGGGGATGCAGCGCCAGCAGTATGGCGAGCAGAAGCACTGGATGATCGTCACCCTGGCCGCCATGCTTGGACAAATCGGCACGCCAGGCGGTGGCTTTGGGCTGTCGTACCATTTTGCCAACGGCGGCAACCCAACGCGCCGCTCTGCGGTGCTGGCCTCAATGCAGGGCAGCATTAAAGGCGGCACCGACGCGGTGGATAAAATCCCGGTGGCGCGTATTGTCGACGCGCTGGAGAACCCCGGCGGTTTTTACCAGCATAATGGAATGGACCGCCATTTCCCGGACATCCGCATGCTGTGGTGGGCGGGCGGGGCTAACTTCACTCATCACCAGGATACCAACCGTTTAATTCGCGCCTGGCAGAAACCGGAGCTGGTGGTTATTTCGGAATGTTTCTGGACTGCCGCAGCGAAGCATGCCGATATCGTGCTGCCGGCGACAACGTCGTTTGAGCGTAATGATTTGACCATGACCGGCGATTACAGCAACCAGCATCTGGTACCGATGAAGCAGGTCGTACCGCCGCAGGACGAAGCGAGAAATGATTATGATGTCTTTGCCGAGCTGAGTGAACGCTGGGAAAAAGGCGGATATGACCGATTTACCGAAGGTAGAAGCGAACTGGCGTGGCTGGAGACCTTTTACAATATTGCCGGGCAACGCGGGGCCAGTCAGCAGGTGACATTGCCGCCTTTCGCCGAGTTTTGGCAGCGCAACGCCCTGATCGAAATGCCAGAAAACGCCGCCAGCGCGCAGTTTATCCGTTTCGCGGATTTTCGCCGCGACCCGCAGGCGCATCCGCTGAAAACGGACAGCGGAAAAATTGAAATCTACTGTGAGAGGATTGCCGGTTACGACTACGCAGACTGTGCGGGACACCCGATGTGGCTGGAGCCTGATGAGTGGTTCGGTAACGCAGAGCCGGAGCAGTTACAGTTGCTTTCCGCTCATCCGGCTCACCGTTTGCACAGCCAGCTTAACTACAGCGCGTTGCGCGAACAGTATGCGGTAGCGGATCGTGAGCCGGTCACGATCCACCCGCAGGACGCCCACGCGCGCGGCATTGTGGATGGCGACACGGTCAGGGTGTGGAATCAGCGAGGACAAGTTCTGGCGGGAGCGGTGGTGTCGGCAGGTATTAAACCTGGCGTCATCTGTATTCATGAAGGCGCCTGGCCTGATTTGGATCTCGCTGCTAACGGTATTTGTAAAAATGGCGCCGTCAACGTGCTGACCAAAGATCTCCCCAGCTCGAAGCTGGGGAATGGCTGCGCGGGCAACACTGCGCTGGCGTGGCTCGAAAAATACAGCGGACCAACGTTGACCCTTACGGCGTTTGATCCGCCTGCCAGCCCATAATCCACGTGGGATGGTGAGTTTCCTCCTGCCATGCGCCGTCTTCAATGCGAAAACCCAGCGCATGGTAGAAGTTCACCGCCGATTGGTTCTTCTGGTAGACCTCAAGGCTGAGTATCGAAAAGCGCTGCTGCACATGCTGCACCAGCGCTTTGCCGATCCCGTTTCTGATGGCGGCAGGCGCGACAAACAGCGCGCCGAGAAAGCGGTCATCAATAACGCTGGCAAAGCCTTTGAGCTCGCCTTCTTCTTCCCACACCCAGGTTTGCGCGGCGGGCAGGTAAACATCACGCACGATGGATTCACTTTCGCGCCAGTAGCGCTCTTCGATAAACGGGTGGGCATGGATTGTGCTTTCCATCCATAGCGCCAGAATCGCCGGTAGATCGTCAGCCTTTGATTCACGAATCATGTTGTTCTCCCGGATAGCAGATGCAACTGGTGACATGATCGTTGACCAGGCCGCACGCCTGCATAAAGGAGTAACAAATGGTGGTGCCGACAAATTTAAACCCGCGTTTTTTTAACGCTTTAGACAGCGCGTCTGACGCAGGCGTTGAGGTGGGGATATCGCTCAGGTTGGCGGCGCGGGTCACTTGCGGTTGGTTATCAACAAATGACCAGACGAACTCGCTAAACGACTCTCCGTTTTGCGCCATGGTCAAAAAGGCGCGAGCGTTGCCGATAATGGCCTGAATCTTTCCGCGATGGCGAATAATGCCAGCATCCAGTACCAGCCTCTCCACATCCTCTTCAGTCATGGCCGCCACTTTTTCCGGGTCAAAATGGTGGAAGGCGTGGCGATAATTTTCCCGTTTCTTTAGTACGGTAATCCACGATAATCCGGCCTGCTGGCCTTCAAGGCAGATCATTTCGAACAGCTTTTTGCCATCGGTTTCGGGGACGCCCCATTCCTTGTCGTGGTAGGCAATGTAAAGTGGGTCCTGGCTGACCCATCCGCAACGCTGCATATTCTTCCTCGCTGTTTTTACTGGCGTAAAAATTTCATTCGGCCCGCCTTGACGCGCCAGCTAAAAAGACAATATTTAATACAGGGCCTGATGGGCCCGATATCCTTCACACAATGACAATAATATCGCCGAATTCGGCTCTTTTCTGGAGTCGCGTTGATGATTATAAGAAACAGTAGTGGTCGCCAAAGGTTAACTCTGGCGAGCGTCATAGTTTGTGCGCTGTCCATCAATACAGCATATGGCTGGCAACAAGAATATATCGTTGATGCGATGTCAGGGCATACGGCTGAACGTTATACATGGGACAGCGATCACCAACCACGTTATAACGACATTCTGGAAGAACGTATCCGCTCCACTCAAAACGTAGCGGGGCCCGTGGTGAATCTGGCGGATGAGACGCCTATGGAGGCGACCAGCGGCATGAGTATGGGCTGGAACTTCCCGCTTTCAAGGCAGGTGACAACCGGTCCGGTTGCCGCGCTGCATTATGACGGTTCAACCACGTCTACTTACAACGAGTTTGGCGATAGCGCGACGTCGGTAGCGCAGAACGATCCGTTGTGGCATGCCAGCGTCAGCACGTTAGGCTGGCGAGTAAACTCCCAGTTCGGTGATGTGCGACCGTGGGCGCAAATCAGCTATAACCAGCAGTTTGGCGAGAATATCTGGAAAGCGCAGTCGGGCCTCAGCCGCATGACGGCGGCGGGTCAGGACGGTAACTGGCTGGATGTTACCGTCGGTGCAGACATGCTGTTGAACCCGCACATGGCGGCTTATGCGGCGCTCTCGCAGGCGGAAAATAGCACCAACAACAGCGACTATATGTACACCATGGGTGTGAGCGCCAAATTTTAACGTAAAAAATCATCAGGAAAACATCTCTGTTACATATTGAGATCAACAATCACACGCGCCTCAGCGATAGCGTGTACTAACTCATGCGATAAAATTCAGTAACCCAACTTTTTGTCTCGTCATTCATTCCACAATCCAGGCATTTCATTCCGTCCTGGCGGCATTTCATGCCGTTTTCTCCTGCTCATAAAAGCGCTTCGGTATGGTTGTTGGCAGAGAATTTCCCATTTTGTTTATGCAGGAAGACTGCCATGAAAACTTCTGATTATCAGCGTACCCGCTGGCTGACTCTGATCGGCACCATTATTACCCAATTTGCTTTAGGTTCTGTTTATACCTGGAGCCTGTTTAATGGCGCACTCTCTTCTAAGCTTGATGCGCCAGTGAGCCAGGTTGCCTTTTCCTTTGGCTTGCTGAGCCTTGGGCTGGCGATTTCCTCTTCCGTTGCCGGCAAGCTGCAGGAACGTTTTGGCGTGAAACGCGTCACCATGGCCTCCGGTGTTTTACTCGGCGTCGGCTTCTTCTTAACCGCCCACTCCGACAGCCTGATTATGCTGTGGCTGAGCGCCGGTGTGCTGGTTGGTCTGGCGGATGGTGCAGGTTACCTGTTAACGCTTTCCAACTGCGTAAAATGGTTCCCGGAGCGTAAAGGGTTGATTTCCGCCTTTGCCATCGGTTCTTATGGCCTTGGCAGCCTCGGTTTTAAATTTATCGATAGCCAGTTACTGAGTACCGTAGGCCTGGAAAAAACCTTCATGATTTGGGGCGCGATTGTGCTGGTAATGATCGTCTTTGGCTCCACGCTGATGAAAGATGCGCCGAATCAGGAAGTGAAAACGAAAAATGGCGTGGTCGAGAATGACTTCACCCTGGCGCAGTCCATGCGTAAACCGCAGTACTGGATGCTGGCGGTCATGTTCCTGACGGCGTGTATGAGCGGCCTGTATGTGATTGGCGTGGCGAAAGATATCGCACAAAGCCTGGCGCATATGGATGTGGCAACGGCGGCAAATGCGGTTACCGTGATTTCTATCGCGAACCTGTCGGGCCGTCTGGTGCTGGGGATTCTGTCCGATAAAATCTCCCGTATTCGCGTTATCACCATTGGCCAGGTTGTTTCGCTGGTGGGTATGGCTGCTCTGTTGTTCGCGCCACTGAATGACCTCACCTTCTTTATGGCGATTGCCTGTGTCGCATTTAACTTTGGCGGCACCATCACCGTGTTCCCGTCACTGGTGAGCGAATTCTTCGGTCTGAATAACCTGGCTAAAAACTACGGTGTTATCTACCTGGGCTTCGGTATTGGCAGTATTTGCGGTTCCATTATCGCCTCGCTGTTTGGCGGGTTCTTTGTGACCTTCTGCGTTATCTTTGCGTTGTTAATCATTTCGCTGGCGCTTTCTACCACCATTCGTCAGCCACAACGTAGCGTCTACACCGAGGCGCACGCCTAAATCTATTAGTAGTCTGATTAATACCTGGCGCATATATTTACAAAAATATATGCGCCATTTTCATTCTCTATAAGCACTTTTTCTCCCTCCTGTGGTCTACTTACCCGCGCCCGTAGACATTTCACTTCTGCTGTTGTCGCATTTTTCCTCTGTCCGGTCTGATTGATCGCTGCACAGGGTGTTTTTATCCCGATTTCCAGGGTTTGTTTGCATGAGATACATTAAGTCGATGACGCAGCAGAAACTCAGTTTCTTGCTGGCAATCTATATCGGTTTGTTTATGAACTGTGCTGTATTTTTCCGTCGCTTTAGCGGATATGCGCACGAGTTTACCGTCTGGAAAGGACTCTCCGCGGTTGTTGAATTGGCCGGCACTGTGCTGGTGACCTTCTTTTTACTCCGACTTCTCTCGTTATTTGGCCGACGCGCCTGGCGTGTGCTGGCAACCTTTGTGGTGCTGTGTTCTGCCGGCGCCAGTTATTATATGACCTTCCTGAACGTGGTAATTGGCTACGGCATTATCGCCTCCGTTATGACCACGGATATTGATTTATCGAAAGAAGTCGTCGGCTGGCATTTCATCGTGTGGCTGGTTTCGGTCAGTATTATCCCATTGGTGCTGATCTGGAGTAACCGCTGCCGCTATACCCTGATGAGACAGATTCGTACGCCGGGTATGAGATGGCGTAGCGTGGGGGTAGTATTGTTAGCTGGCCTGCTGGTATGGGCGCCGATTCGCCTGCTGAGCATGCAACAGAGAAGCGTTGAACGTGAAACGGGGATCGATCTACCCAGCTATGGCGGGGTCGTGGCGAACTCTTATTTGCCGTCAAACTGGCTTTCAGCGCTGGGTCTGTACGCCTGGGCACAGGTGGATGAATCTTCAGACAACAAATCGCTGATGAACCCGGCGAAGAAGTTCACCTACGTTGCGCCCAAAAATCTCGACGACACCTATGTGGTCTTTATTATCGGGGAAACCACGCGTTGGGATCATATGGGGATTTTTGGCTATGAGCGCAATACTACGCCAAGACTCGCCCAGGAGAAAAATCTGGCCGCATTCCGGGGATATTCCTGCGATACGGCAACTAAACTTTCGCTGCGCTGTATGTTTGTACGCCAGGGCGGGGCGGAAGAAAACCCGCAGCGTACCCTGAAGGAACAAAACGTCTTTGCTGTGCTCAGCCAGTTAGGGTTCAAGACAGACCTCTACGCGATGCAAAGCGAGATGTGGTTCTACAGTAATACCATGGCGGAGAACATCGCTTACCGTGAGCAGATTGGCGCTGAGCCGCGTAACCGTGGCAAAAACGTTGACGATATGCTGCTGATTACCGAGATGCAGCAGTCTTTGCAGAATAATGAAGATGGTGACAAGCATCTGATTATTCTGCACACCAAAGGCTCGCATTTTAACTACACTCAGCGCTACACCCGCGAATATGCGCAGTGGAAGCCGGAGTGCGTCAATGTTGATAGCGGCTGCTCGAAGGCCGAGATGATCAACTCGTTTGATAACTCGGTAACCTATGTTGATCACTTTATTACCAAAGTGTTCGATCAACTGCGCGATAAGAAAGCGATTGTGTTCTACGCCGCCGACCACGGTGAGTCGATTAACGAGCGTGAGCACCTGCACGGTACGCCGCGTAAAATGGCGCCACCAGAGCAGTTCCGGGTTCCTATGATGGTGTGGATGTCAGACAAATATCTGGAAGACCCAGACCATGCGAAGGCGTTTGCACATCTGAAGCAAGAAGCTGATATGAAGGTGCCACGTCGTCATGTGGAACTGTACGACACTATTTTGGGTTGCCTCGGTTATACCTCGCCAAATGGCGGTATTAACGAGAATAACAACTGGTGCCGCATTCCGGACGCGAAGAAGGTTAAGGCTCAGTAATTGGGCTGCTGACTTTCTCACCGATCAAATGGCATTTTGATGCTAAGGGATTGACGGGCGCGCTGCTGAGCAGTAAGATGCGCCCCGCATTCGGTGATTGGCGCAGCCTGGTAGCGCACTTCGTTCGGGACGAAGGGGTCGGAGGTTCGAATCCTCTATCACCGACCAAATTCAAAACCCTGCTCAACGAGCAGGGTTTTTTGCATTATAGCCTGTGAGGATGAGAACCTCCGGGGGCAAGAGGTTCGACTCGAGCGCAGCGAGAGAACGTTGCGCCAGCAACGGCCCGCAGGGCGAGGCACGCAGTGGCGAGTAATCCTCTATCACCGACCAAATTAGAAAAGCCCGCTCTTTGAGCGGGTTTTTTGCTTTCCGGAATCCACGAGGATGAGAACCTCCGGGGGCAAGAGGTTCGACTCGAGCGCAGCGAGAGAACGTTGCGCCAGCAACGGCCCGCAGGGCGAGCCACGCAGTGGCGAGTAATCCTCTATCACCGACCAAATTTAAAACCCTGCTCAACGAGCAGGGTTTTTTGCATTATAGCCCGTGAGGATGAGAACCTCCGGGGGCAAGAGGTTCGACTCGAGCGTACGAGAGAACGTTGCGCCAGCAACGGCCCGCAGGGCGAGCCACGCAGTGGCGAGTAATCCTCTATCACCGACCAAATTCAAAACCCTGCTCAACGAGCAGGGTTTTTTACTTTAGCGCCATCAGGCAACGGCTGAACCGCTCAGATCAACGTACCAGCCGTCATCACCGCGCGTTACCGCTGTGATTTCCCAGTCAGCCGGGGCATTCAGTAATGAAACGTTCAATTCATCGGTTGAAGCATTCTCGATGATAAGCCCGCAGTCGCCGGTCCAGGTGACGGTCGAGCCATCCTCACTCAGCGAACCATAACGCAGGTTGCATTCATGGTAATCAAGTTTAGAGGCGCTATAGGGGGCAATGCACAGCAAGCCTGGCTGGGTATCCGGTTTGCTCATGCAAAAAGAGGAATAATCTCGCTGGTCGAATTGGATGAGATCGGTAATAAACTCGCTTTGGAGGACAAAACCTTTCCAGTTATCGGCGTCTACTGTGTTCGTCAGGCGCACAAAAACCGGCACGGCATTACTTGTATAAACTGCGGTTACAGCAGCGGAAGTATGGTTTAATGCGACAGGAATATTATCCACACCTGTATTGGTGATTAAATTGCGGAACTCATTGAAGTCAAAACCTACGCCATCTGTAGGGTAAGGTGTTGTGAAAAAAAACAGCGGTGAATTTGCTGTACTAAAAATTGATGCTGATTGGTACAGCCAGTTATTTGCATCATCTTTTAAATTCACGCTGAACTGAGTGCTTAAAACTGACATGTCACCGCGATATTCCTCTTGATCGTAAAAAAAACTATGGTCGTAGTTTTCTACAATGTATTCATAGTGAACAATAAAATGGTTATCACTCAGTTTCTCAATTGTATAGGGCAATACACTGACATCTGGCGTTAGGGTAATCGTCTCTGATTCAGGTAAATAAGTGACGGTAACGCTGGCTAATTTATCGTAACTGGATTGACAGCCATCGGGATATTTTGCCGTCGTAGCCTCGGCAGTCAGTGAGGTAGACTCAGAAAGCTGCGTTTCCGGGTTCAAAAAAACCATCACGCCAGGGATGTTTTGTTGGGTATGATTAAAGTAACAATCTGTATTAATATGGGGTAATGATGAAACATATGAATCTATAGATGTTCTGAAGTTATTCAGTTTGTTAGTGACATCCATGCTGACAATAATTTCATTTTCAGGTAGGGAAATTGCAAAAACGCCAGATAAGTTCTCAATATTATTTGTCAGTACGGTCAGGTCGCTGACATCCTCATTAATAAAAAGCTCTGAACGATAAGGAATAACCGACTCATTTTCCTGAACAGCATCAATACTCTGAAGAAAAAGTTTATTCCCGTTTACCTTAACCGAACGAAATGCCCAGATACCATACTCAAAGACATCTAATACTTTATGCACTGGCAGGATAATGGATGTGCCCTGAAAATTGGTCTCAGTATAAAAAATCATATCGCTCATTATATTTCTCCATTTCATATTTAATTGTGGACGCGGCTGGTTGTTAGCCGTGAATCAAATTTAATGGAGAAGGCAGGGTTAAATGAAATCACATCAGATAAAAATCGGTTTATTTATAATTTTGATAGAAAAATGCAGCTGGCATCTATGATGCTGTGTGATTTAATGGGAGATAGTGATGTCGGCTGTTGAGGCCAACGCGCCAATTTTCACTCAGGTCTTGCCCCTTATAATGCGAACTGAAGATAAGTTTGAAAGCATAAAAAAAGCCTCATCAGAGAATCGATGAGGCTTTTGTCGTCTTATAAAAGAAGATGATTGCCTATCAGGCAGGAACAGAGCCGCTCAGATCAACGTACCAGCAGTCGTCACCGCGTGTTACGGCTGTAATCACCCAGTCTGCTGGGGCATCACTACCCAGCGACAGGGTCAGAGTATCACTGGAAGCATATTCAATGTTAAGCGTTGTTTCTCCTGCCCAAGTGACGGTCGCACCATCAGTACTCAGAGAGCCATACCGAAGTATGCAGGTATTAAAATCCTGAAGATTATTGTTCTCACTTACCACGCATACCATACCGGGTTGTGCAGCATCTGGGTTATTAGCACAGAAAGTATGATATTCAATGGGGTAATGGATAGTGAATATTTTGGTGTTAAAGTAGCTTTCAATGACAAAATCTTTCCAGTTTGCGGAAGCATCTGTATTTGCCAGGCGTAATAACACCGGAATTCCGCCTGCGCAATACGCCAATGACACTTGATTTGAGCTACCGCTGTCAAAAATATTATTGAATCGAGGTAAGGAAGTTGATGTTGTAAAACTGCGATATTGGCTCATATCATATCCATCGCCGCCTGCAGGGTAATCTGTCCAAAGCCACGATGTTTTATAATTAGAATCTGAAATAATCTCCATGGATTTATAGTTCCAGGCGCCGCTTTCATTTCTGACGTTAGAAAACTGATCTTCAGGAGTAATTGCATTATAACTACGATAATCCTCCTCAGGATGCATTATACAATGATCGTAGATCCCGCAGTCATAGGTAAAATGAGCGAGGAAGTGATTCTCATCCACTTTTTCTACGGTAACAGAGACTTGTTTGGCCGCGGGTGTCACGACAACGTCTTTTGTTTCTGGAGAGTACGTAATCGTCGCAGTCGTTGCTGTTCCATAACCTGCACCAATGCTGCCGACTGAGTAAATTGAAACTGATTCACAGGTCAGATATACAGATGAGGATAGTAACGTCACCGGGTTCAAAATAGCGAGCGTGCCTGAAATAGTATCTGCACTGTAGTTTTCATAGCAATACGAATCGAACAGAGGCGGTTGTTTTGCTTCACTATCAATGTTTGTTTTAAACCCTCGCATATCACAGTGCGGATCCATACTGACAATGATATCATCACTGTTTAGGTTAAAAACCGTGACTGATGACAAAGAGTCCTTCACATGAATAGTGTCCGCTAAATCACGGATATCTTCACTCATGAAATTTTCTTGTTGATTGACAGGATCAAAGTTGATATATGATGCGCTAACCATAGCCTTGTTATTTTTAAGTCTTACTGAGCGATACGCCCATTTCGTTAGAGCATACACCTCAACTTTATCATGGCTTGCAACAGTCAGGCTTTCTCCCTGGAAATCTGGTTCAGTATAAAAAATCATGTCACTCATTGTATTTCTCCATTTCATATTTAATTTTGGATACGGCGGGTTGTTGGCCGTGAATCAAATTTAATGGAGGTAACAGCAATGAATGAAATCACATCAGATAAAAATGGCTTTATTTATATATTTATAGAAGAACGCCATCCCCTCAATGATACTGTGAGATTTTACGAGAGGAGATGATGTCGGCTAGGGAGGATAACGTGCCATTTTGTGACATCTTCTATTGATTTTATGTATGAGCTTGCGCTGAGAAAGGTGTCTGAACTTATGTCTGAAAGTAGCATTTTCACCTGTGCGTTTTAACGTTCACAGAAGGTCATGCTCACATATTCAGCAAAATGTGAGTTATTTTTCATAATCTGCGTAAAATTTATACTCTAAGTGTTGCAATATGTTTGGTTTTTTATGCTGAGTCAGAGGGCGTAGCATAAATTTCCCTGCTGGAAATGTTTCAGAAATGTTTTTTTTATCTTTGTTCGGGATTTCTCATCCTCCGCGTAAATCAAGGCTCCCTTATTGACGTTTACACATTCTGTTGACAGATTGTAGGGCATGAGGGGCATTTCATGGAGAATCCGCACTGCAACTCAGTCGCTTATGTGAACGGAATCCCCATCCTCTTAACGCCGACCCGGCCGGGTAAAAAACAAAAAAGGCCAGGCGGTGCAAACCCACTGCAAAGGGTAAAACAACAAACATCACATTTGGAGCAGAAGAATGAGTATTTCCTTGAAGAAGTCAGGGATGCTGAAGCTTGGTCTGAGCCTGTTGGCCATGACCGTTGCAGCAAGCGTACAGGCTAAAACTCTGGTTTATTGTTCAGAAGGATCTCCTGAAGGCTTTAACCCGCAGCTTTTTACCTCTGGCACCACCTATGATGCCAGCTCCGTACCGATCTATAACCGCCTGGTTGAGTTCAAAACGGGTACAACTGAAGTCATCCCGGGCCTTGCTGAGAAGTGGGAAATCAGCGAAGACGGTAAAACCTATACTTTCCACCTGCGCCAGGGCGTGAAGTGGCAAGACAACAAAGATTTCAAACCGACGCGCGATTTAAACGCCGATGACGTGGTGTTCTCTTTCGATCGTCAGAAAAATGCCCAGAACCCGTACCACAAAGTGTCCGGCGGCAGCTATGAATACTTCGAAGGGATGGGTCTGCCAGATCTGATCGCCGAAGTGAAAAAAGTGGACGATAAAACCGTTCAGTTCGTCCTGACTCGCCCGGAAGCACCGTTCCTGGCTGACCTGGCGATGGACTTCGCTTCTATTCTTTCCAAAGAATATGCGGATAACATGCTGAAAGCCGGTTCCCCGGAGAAAGTGGATCTGAACCCAATCGGTACCGGTCCGTTCCAACTGCAGCAGTACCAGAAAGACTCCCGTATTCTGTATAAAGCATTCGAAGGTTACTGGGGCACCAAGCCGCAGATCGACCGTCTGGTCTTCTCCATTACGCCTGACGCTTCCGTGCGTTACGCCAAGCTGCAGAAGAACGAGTGCCAGGTGATGCCGTACCCGAACCCGGCAGACATCGCGCGCATGAAGCAGGATAAAAACATCAACCTGATGGAGCAGGCCGGTCTGAACGTTGGCTACCTCTCTTTCAACACCGAGAAGAAACCGTTTGATGACGTGAAAGTCCGCCAGGCGTTGACCTACGCGGTGAACAAAGAAGCCATCATTAAAGCGGTTTATCAGGGCGCTGGCGTCGCCGCGAAGAACCTGATCCCGCCGACCATGTGGGGCTATAACGACGACGTTAAAGACTACACCTACGACCCTGAGAAAGCCAAAGCGCTGCTGAAGGAAGCCGGTCAGGATAAAGGCTTTACCGTTGAGCTGTGGGCGATGCCGGTACAGCGTCCGTACAACCCGAACGCTCGCCGTATGGCGGAGATGGTTCAGGCCGACTGGGCGAAAATTGGCGTTCAGGCCAAAATTGTGACCTACGAGTGGGGCGAGTATCTGAAACGCGCCAAAGCGGGCGAGCATCAGGCGGTGATGATGGGCTGGACCGGTGACAATGGGGATCCGGACAACTTCTTCGCCACCCTGTTCAGCTGTGCGGCAGCGAAAGACGGTTCCAACTACTCTCGCTGGTGCTACAAGCCGTTTGAAGACCTGATCCAGCCGGCGCGTGCGACTGACGATCACAACAAACGTATTGAACTGTACAAGCAAGCGCAGGTAGTTATGCACGATCAGGCTCCGGCTCTGATTGTTGCTCACTCCACCGTGTACGAACCAGTGCGTAAAGAAGTGAAAGGCTATGTGGTTGATCCATTAGGCAAACACCACTTCGAAAACGTTTCTGTCGAATAATTAAAAGCAATTAAGGAAGCGCTGCGCCCCGGTATTGTGTAGGCCGGATAAGCGCAGCGCCATCCGGCGTAATGCTTTACCCGCGATGCAGTTTGCGTGGGATAAGATTTGTGAGCAATACAGACTCACGGTTCCAGGCCGTGCGTCATTAGAGAGAATCCGGGTTATGTTGCAGTTCATTCTCCGACGTTTGGGACTCGTCATCCCCACGTTTATCGGTATCACTCTTCTCACTTTTGCCTTCGTCCATATGATCCCCGGCGATCCGGTAATGATCATGGCGGGTGAACGTGGAATCTCCCCTGAGCGTCATGCTCAACTGTTGGCTGAACTCGGTCTGGATAAACCGATGTGGCAGCAGTACCTCCATTATATCTGGGGGGTTATGCATGGTGACTTAGGTATCTCGCTGAAAAGCCGCTTACCGGTATGGGAAGAGTTCGTACCTCGCTTTAAAGCAACGCTGGAACTCGGCGTTTGCGCGATGATTTTCGCCGTCGCGGTGGGTATTCCGGTGGGCGTACTTGCTGCCGTGAAGCGCGGCTCTATTTTCGATCACACCGCCGTTGGCCTGGCGCTGACCGGTTACTCCATGCCGATCTTCTGGTGGGGCATGATGCTGATCATGCTGGTTTCCGTGCAGTGGAACCTGACGCCGGTTTCCGGTCGGGTGAGCGACATGGTGTTCCTTGATGACTCCAATCCCCTGACCGGTTTTATGCTGATAGACACCGCCATCTGGGGGGAAGAGGGCAACTTTATTGATGCGTTGGCGCATATGGTTCTGCCGGCGATGGTGCTGGGTACCATTCCTCTGGCGGTCATTGTGCGTATGACCCGTTCATCGATGCTGGAAGTGCTGGGCGAGGATTACATTCGCACCGCGCGCGCCAAAGGCCTGACTCGTATGCGCGTCATCATCATTCACGCTCTGCGTAACGCGATGCTGCCCGTGGTAACCGTAATCGGCCTGCAGGTCGGTACGCTGCTGGCCGGAGCAATCCTGACCGAAACTATCTTCTCCTGGCCGGGGCTGGGGCGCTGGCTGATCGATGCGCTGCAACGCCGTGATTATCCGGTGGTGCAGGGCGGGGTGCTGCTGGTCGCGACGATGATTATTCTCGTCAACCTGCTGGTAGACCTGCTGTACGGCGTGGTGAACCCGCGTATTCGGCATAAGAAGTAAGGGGCCATCATGTCACAGGTTACTGAAAATAAAGTTATTGCTGCACCGGTGCCAATGACTCCGCTGCAGGAGTTCTGGCACTATTTTAAACGCAACAAAGGTGCGGTTGTTGGGCTGGTGTACGTTGTGGTGATGATCCTGATTGCGGTCTTTGCCAACGTCCTTGCGCCGTACAATCCGGCTGAGCAGTTCCGTGATGCGCTGCTGGCACCACCTGCGTGGCAGGAAGGCGGTACCATGGCGCATCTGTTTGGTACAGATGATGTGGGCCGCGATGTGCTGTCCCGCCTGATGTACGGTGCGCGTCTGTCGCTGCTGGTCGGCTGTCTGGTGGTGGTGCTCTCCCTACTGATGGGCGTGATTCTCGGGCTTATCGCCGGCTACTTTGGCGGGATTGTCGATAACGTCATTATGCGTGTGGTCGATATCATGCTGGCGTTGCCGAGCCTGTTACTGGCGCTGGTGCTGGTGGCGGTGTTTGGCCCCTCGATTGGCAACGCCGCGCTGGCGCTGACGTTCGTGGCATTGCCGCACTATGTACGTCTGACGCGCGCCGCCGTGCTGGTGGAAGTTAACCGCGACTACGTCACCGCATCCCGCGTGGCGGGAGCCGGTGCGATGCGCCAGATGTTCGTCAATATTCTTCCTAACTGTCTTGCGCCGCTGATTGTTCAGGCGTCGCTGGGCTTCTCTAACGCCATTCTCGATATGGCTGCTCTCGGCTTCCTGGGGATGGGCGCACAGCCGCCTACGCCGGAATGGGGCACCATGCTCTCTGACGTGTTGCAGTTTGCGCAAAGCGCCTGGTGGGTCGTGACCTTCCCGGGGTTGGCAATCCTGCTGACGGTGCTGGCATTTAACCTGATGGGTGACGGTCTGCGTGACGCGCTCGATCCCAAACTGAAGCAGTAAGAGGTTCGAGATGGCGTTATTAAATGTAGATAAATTATCGGTGCATTTCGGCGATGTCGGTTCCGAATTCCGCGCCGTAGACCGCATTAGCTACAGTGTGAACCAGGGTGAAGTGGTTGGCATTGTTGGGGAGTCAGGCTCTGGTAAGTCCGTCAGCTCGCTGGCGATTATGGGATTGATTGACTACCCAGGCCGGGTAATGGCCGAAAATCTGGAATTTAATGGTCGCGACCTGAAGCGCATCTCTGAGAAAGAGCGTCGCCAGTTAGTGGGCGCGGAAGTCGCGATGATCTTCCAGGACCCGATGACCAGCCTTAACCCGTGCTATACCGTTGGTTACCAGATTATGGAAGCCATCAAGGTGCACCAGGGCGGCAACAAAAAAACGCGTATTCAGCGGGCGATTGACCTGCTGACGCTGGTGGGGATCCCCGATCCGGCCTCGCGTCTGGATGTATATCCGCACCAGTTGTCCGGTGGGATGAGCCAGCGCGTCATGATCGCGATGGCGATAGCCTGTCGTCCAAAGCTGCTGATTGCCGACGAACCGACCACGGCGCTGGATGTGACTATTCAGGCGCAAATCATCGAGCTGCTGCTGGAGTTGCAGCAAAAAGAGAACATGGCGCTGGTCTTAATTACGCACGATCTGGCGCTGGTGGCCGAAGCGGCGCACAAAATTATCGTGATGTACGCCGGGCAGGTCGTGGAAACCGGGGCCGCGCAGGATATTTTCCGCGCGCCGCGTCACCCGTATACCCAGGCGTTGCTGCGCGCGTTGCCGGAGTTTGCTCAGGATAAAGCGCGTCTGGCTTCGTTGCCGGGCGTGGTGCCCGGTAAATATGACCGCCCGAACGGCTGTTTGCTGAATCCGCGCTGCCCCTATGCGACCGACAAATGCCGCGCTGAAGAACCTGAACTGAACCTGCTGGAAGGCGGTCGTCAGTCGAAATGCCACTACCCACTTGATGATGCCGGGAGGCCTGGGCTATGAGTACGCAAAAGGCCGCTTTGCCACAGCCGCTGTTGCAGGCAATTGACCTGAAAAAACACTACCCGGTGAAAAAGGGCATGTTCGCCCCGGAACGCCTGGTGAAAGCGCTGGACGGTGTCTCCTTTACCTTAGAACGCGGTAAAACATTGGCGGTGGTCGGCGAGTCGGGCTGCGGGAAATCCACCCTTGGCCGCCTGCTGACAATGATTGAAGTTCCGACCGGCGGTGAGCTGTATTACCAGGGGCAGGATCTGCTTAAGCACGACCCTCAGGCGCAGAAGCTGCGTCGGCAGAAAATCCAGATTGTGTTCCAGAACCCGTACGGTTCCCTGAACCCGCGTAAAAAAGTCGGGCAGATTCTGGAAGAGCCGCTGCTAATCAACTCCGCGCTGAGCAAAGAGCAGCGTCGTGAAAAGGCGCTGGCGATGATGGCGAAAGTGGGGCTGAAAACTGAGCACTACGATCGCTATCCGCACATGTTCTCCGGCGGTCAGCGTCAGCGTATTGCCATCGCTCGTGGGCTGATGCTTGACCCGGACGTGGTGATTGCCGATGAGCCGGTCTCGGCGCTGGACGTTTCCGTTCGTGCGCAGGTGCTAAACCTGATGATGGACTTGCAGCAGGAACTGGGGTTGTCATACGTCTTCATCTCCCACGACCTGTCGGTAGTTGAGCACATTGCCGATGAAGTGATGGTGATGTACTTAGGGCGCTGCGTGGAAAAAGGAACGAAGGATCAGATCTTCAATAATCCGCGTCATCCGTACACGCAGGCGCTGCTTTCCGCAACGCCGCGCCTGAACCCTGACGATCGTCGTGAGCGTATCAAGCTGACCGGTGAGCTGCCAAGCCCGCTGAATCCGCCGCCGGGCTGTGCGTTCAACGCGCGCTGCCGTCGTCGCTTTGGTCCGTGTACCCAGCTTCAGCCGCAGTTGAAAGATTACGGCGGTCAACTGGTCGCCTGTTTCGCCGTTGACCAGGATGAAAACCCGCAGCAATAAACGTGGGTTATGACCCAATAACCGGAGCCTTGTGCTCCGGTTTTTTTATATTTTGTTTTTACGCCCACAATGTGAGTCCTCTGGCAGAACATTATTCCATAGCGTCTAAAATGTAGTCAGATTTTCTCTTGTCACAGAAATATCTGTTTCGCAGTTGCTAACTATCAGGAGCAAATGTGGTCACGATACGCTGGGATATTAAAACAATTGATCGTCTGTCGATGGTTGAGGATGTCCTGAAGGAATTTTCCTGCTGCGATATCAATATCATCTCGATGAAAGTCACGCCGGGACGGATCCTGATTAAATCCTGGTGCCGCCAGTTACAGGATATTTCCTGCGTGCAATCCTGTTTAAGCCAGCGCGCAGATATTATTAACGTCGCTTACCTGTGCGAAGAGATAAGCGAGCTGTCGATGTCTGAGCCGGAACGCCCGCGCTATTTCTCTGACATTATTTGCAGCAGCCAGAGCATGCGCTTGCTTATCGAAAAGGCGATAAAAATTGCCGACAGCAAATACACTGTTCTGATCCGCGGCGATACGGGTACCGGCAAAGAGCTGTTGGCCCGGGCTATCCATAATTCCGGGCAGCGACGTTTTTATCCGTTTATTCCGGTCAACTGCTCTGCGCTACCTGAGTCGCTAATGGAGAGTGAATTCTTTGGCTACGAGAAAGGGGCTTTTAGCGGCGCAGACGGTAAAGGCAAAAAAGGGCTGTTTGAAATGGCCGATAAAGGCACCCTTTTTCTCGATGAATTTGGTGAAATGCCGCTGAGTTTACAGGCTAAATTACTGCGTGTTCTTCAGGATGGCGGGATCCGTCGCGTTGGCGGGGCGCAAATTATTCCGGTCAATGTGCGCATTATTGTGGCCACCAACGCCAATCTGGAAGAGAGGGTGGAACAACGTCTGCTGCGCGCGGATCTCTATTACCGCATCAACGTGCTTTCACTGACTATTCCGCCTTTGCGGGAGCGCCCACAGGATATCAGCCTGCTGATTCGCCACTTTGTGCAGAAATACGCGAAGGAATTCCAGCGGCGGATCATTCTGGATAAAGCCTGCTTTGATGCCCTGCATCATCACAACTGGCCGGGAAACGTGCGTGAACTGGAAAATACCATTATTCGCCTGATGCTGATGGCGGAATCCGATGTTATTACGCGGGAAGAATTAGGGATGGTGAATTTGCCCGCCGTTGAGCAGGCACCGACAGAACGTCCTTTTAAAGAACAGGTTTTGTGTGCTGAACGTCAGCTTATTGAACAGATGGTGGAAGAGAATGTGTCGTCGCGGCATATTGCCAAAGCGCTGGGGGTATCACATACCACGGTACTGAATAAAATTCGCAGCTATCAACTGGAGGGTGTGGATTAAGCGCCGCCAGTGGCTGACGGCGCAGTATACGTGGATTATTCAATCAGCTTCAATAATGGCGACAGGCACAGCAGGATCCCGTACAGCAGGATGAGCCAGGTTTTCAGCCCGCGCAGTTTTTCCAGTTGCGTTACTTTATAGATCAGGAAAAACGGAATAATACACGACACAATCCCGTACAGTGGGCTACCCAACTGGAAGAACACCAGTACCGAGACGCGAAATGATACCCAAATGACCAGGGTGATAACAATAAAGGTGCAAATACCTAGTGTAAGCACCAGGGGATTAATTTTCTCGACGTCAATAACGCGACTCAGAACGTTAAGAATAATACCTTTAATCGCCTCGTGGAACCCCAGATAAATACCAAAGAATGCGGTTAATACGGCGAAGATATTCAGCACCGTGGAGGTGATATGAATAATTTGCCCTGGAATGACCTGCGCCGCCAGCGCCAGTGCGGAAATATTTTGTTCAAAGGCCGAAACGGCCTCTTCATGGCTAATAGAAAAGGTAAAAGAGAAAGAGAAAAACAGAATGACCGCAATCAGCGTAATGTAACTGATCCGATGCGTACGGATTGCCATACGCGTGGCCAGCACCCGATCCGCCACCCGTTTGCGGTAGGCGATGTTCATTGGGTTCAACACCTGAATAAACACCGCTGAGAAGAAGCAGAACGGGATGGTCAGCAGCACGTCGCGAAAGAAGACCGATGCTTCAGGGAATGCGCTGATATTAGCGAAGTTCCAGTGCGGAACCATCGCAAAACCAAACACGATGATGATACCCACTTTGACTACCACCATCGGACCGGAGATTTTGAACAGCAGTTTTTCTCCCCCGGAAGCAATGGCGACCAGCACGGCAAAAATGGCCACTTTGTAGATTATCGACTGTGAGAGATCGGCCTCGGTCAAGCCGAAAGTTTTGATATATGAGGCACTGTCAAAAACCACGGATAAGGAATAGATAAATATGCCGTGAATAATCATCAGAAAATAGATGACGCCAAGAAATACGCCCCAGTTCTTGCCCAGATAATGACTAATAATATCAGTATAGTCATTACAGGTTTCACTTTCTGATAATGTTTTTAAATAAATATCCTGCACAATATAGGTTGCCGGATAGGCAATAATAAAGGCGACAATGAATACCCAAATGCCTGTTAAACCTATTTGTACCGGCATCAGTACCGTTCCGGCGCCAATTGCCATGCCGATGCACAGTAATACCCAGCCAAAATCGTATTTCGTGAATGGTATTTTCTTTGAGAATGGTACGGCGGTTGCTGTATTGTTGCTTAGTTGTAGTGTGTTGTCCTGCATAGAACCCCCTGCCCAAAATACGCGCTCCCCCCGAAACAGGATTGCGCGTATTGCCAGACTGTTGTGCCTTGATTCTCAACAACCTGAACCGATCTGCGTCGGTTCAGGTCATAATGGTCAGAATGTTGCCTTTCTGATGGCGTGTTCAAGGTCGTTAATAATATCTTCTGGATCTTCAAGACCCACAGAAAGACGGATAAGCCCGTCGGTAATACCTGCTTTAAGCCGCTCCTCTGGCGCAACGGGCGAATGTGTCATAGACGCTGGGTGCTGAATGAGGGTTTCGGTATCACCGAGACTGACCGCGAGGAGGCACAATTCTACAGAATTGATCATCCGTCTGCCAGCCTCGAGGCCGCCAGCGATTTCGAAGCTGATGATTCCTCCTGGCAAGCTCATCTGCCGCTGGCCCAGCTCATACTGCGGATGCGAAGACAGGCCAGGATAATAGACCCGGGTAATGGACGGATGCCCTTCAAGGAAGCGGGCGATTTTCAACGCGTTTTCACAGTGGCGCTCCATACGAATACCCAGCGTTTTAACGCCGCGCAGCGTCAACCAGGCGTTGAACGGACTCATGCAGCCGCCGGTGATATCTTTCAGCCCAACAAACCGAGCCTGGTCGATAAACTCCTGCTTGCCGACAATGATGCCGCCAATCACGTCCCCGTGGCCGTTGATGTATTTAGTGACGCTGTGCACCACGATGTCTGCGCCCAGTTGCAAAGGCTGCTGACAGTAGGGCGACATAAAGGTGTTATCCACCACCAGCAATGCGCCTTGCTGATGGGCAATGCCGGCCACCGTTTCAATATCAACCAATGAGAGCGTCGGGTTAGCGGGTGTTTCGATATACACCACTTTGGTTTCCGGACGCATGGCGGCGCGAATTTCTTCAGGCTTAGCCGCATCGACAAAGCTGACGTTAATACCAAACTTCGGCATGCTGTGCGACAAAAACGCGTGGGTACAGCCGTAAATCGCGCTGGCGGAAACAATATGGTCGCCCTGCTGGCATAACGTCAGCAGCGTTGTGGTGATGGCAGAAATACCGGACGCGGTTGCCAGCCCGGCTTCACCTCTTTCCAGTACCGCCAGCTTTTTCTCCAGCGCATCGGTGGTGGGGTTACCCAGGCGGGTGTAAATGTACCCGGACTCTTCGAGCGCAAAGCGGGCGGCACCTTGTTCGGCGCTGTCAAAAACAAACGTTGAAGTCTGGAAAATAGGCGTACTGAGCGCGCCAGTTGAAGGGTCGGGTTGTTGCCCCGCGTGAACGATCTGGGTGTTGAATCCGTAAGTACGACAGTCAGACATGATATCTCCTTTAATTCGGAACAGAACAGCTCACAGTCAAATAGCAATCGCTGTGCCAGAAATTGAATTAATAGATATCAATGGGTTATGTGTTTTCCTGGATTGATAGTCGGCAGGAATGTTGCCAACTGGCAAGAATCTTTCCAGCGTACTGGCGAGAAAAAAGGGTGAAATGCGAGGCGCTACGCAGAGCGGAATATTGCGCAGTGATATGGCAAGTGGGCTACCGTAGAATCAGCGGCAAGCCGGGAATTCCCGGTGAGGCGCAATGTTGCGGGGGCTTGATCCCCGGCGGCATCGGTTGCTGGAAAGAGAAAACCCCCGCACGTTGTTCGGTATAAACCTGGCAACAAAACGGGGGCTGACTTGAACCTGAACAACTCAAGGATAGCCGTGAACAGTTGCCATTGCAACACAGGCGGCTATATGACGCTCGCACAGTTAGGCGTGGCCTTCTGGCACGATTTAGCGGCTCCAGTCATCGCTGGCATTATTGCCAGCCTGATTGTGAGCTGGCTGCGTAACAGGAAGTAATGCGCTTTGTGGGCGTCTGTTTGCCGCGATGGCAACATGCGCCCGAACCAGGCCGCAGGGGCGACCTTGCGGCCTTTTTCGGCTTAAATGCAGATAAATCTCGTCGTCAGGTGCCTATCCTGTCGCGATAATGCATGCTGGGAAGTTTTCAGATACCGCCTCTCTTAATACCGCTACGATCGGGTATACTCTGACGGCAGTTTCGTCTATCCGTGGAGAGTCAGTTTGCGTGTCAGTCGCTCGTTAACAATTAAGCAGATGGCAATGGTTGCGGCCGTTGTCATGGTGTTTGTGTTTATTTTTTGCACCGTTTTGTTGTTCCATTTGGTCCAGCAGAACCGCTATAACACGGCTACGCAACTGGAAAGTATCGCTCGCTCCGTCCGTGAGCCTCTGTCGGGCACAATCCTGAAAGGGGATATTCCCGAAGCGGAAGCCATTTTACGAAGTATTCGGCCTGCAGGCGTGGTCAGTCGTGCCGATGTGGTGCTGCCCAATCAGTTTCAGGCGTTGCGCATGAGCTTTATCCCTGAGCGTCCGGTTCCGGTTACGGTGACCCGTCTGTTTGAGCTTCCGGTACAAATCTCGCTACCGGTCTATTCTCTTGAGCGTTCTGCGAACCCGCAACCGCTGGCGTATCTGGTGCTGCAGGCGGATTCTTACCGCATGTATAAGTTCGTGATGAGTACGCTCTCAACGTTAGTGACCATTTACTTACTTCTATCGTTAATCCTCACAATAGCCATCTCATGGTGTATTAACCGATTGATTTTGCATCCATTACGTAAAATAGCACGTGAGTTAAACGATATTCCCCAACAGAATCTGATTGGCTATCAGCTGACGCTGCCGCGTCTGCATCAGGATGATGAGATTGGCCTGCTGGTGCGTAGCTACAACCTCAATCAGCAGCTGATTCAGCGCCACAGTGAAGAACAAAGCGACAATTCAATGCGGTTCCCGGTTTCCGAACTGCCCAACAAGTCGTTTCTGATGGAACTGCTGGAGCAGGTTGTTACCCGCCAGCAGACGACGGCGCTGATGATTGTCACCTGCGAAACCCTGCGTGATACCGCGGGGGTGTTATCCGAGACCCAGCGGGAAATCCTGTTGCTTACGCTGGTGGAAAAGCTGAAGTCAGTATTGGCCCCCAGAATGGTGCTTACCCAGGTGAGCGGCTATGACTTTGCCATCCTCGCACATGGCGTAAAAGAGCCCTGGCACGCGATTACGTTAGGTCAGCAAGTACTTACTATCGTTAATGAGCGATTACCGATTCAGGGTATTCAACTCCGTCCTGCCTGCAACATTGGGGTGGCGATGTTTAATGGCGATTTGACCGCAGAACAGCTATACCGCCGGGCGCTCTCAGCCGTGTTAACGTCGCGCCACAAGGGTAAAAACCAGATTCAGTTCTTTGATCCGTTGCAAATGGAAGAGGCGCAGCAGCGTTTGACGGAAGAGAACGATATTCTTACCGCGCTGGATAACCGTCAGTTTGCGCTCTGGATGCAGCCGCAGGTGGAGATGTCCAGCGGAAAGGTATTGAGCGCAGAAGCATTATTGCGAATGCAGCAGCCGGACGGAAGTTGGGAGCTGCCAGAAGGGTTAATCGACAGGATTGAGTCCTGTGGTCTGATGGTAACGGTCGGTTACTGGGTGCTGGAAGAGACATGCCGCCAGCTGTCAGCCTGGCAGGAACGCGGCCTGATGCTGCCTCTGTCGGTGAACCTGTCTGCGCTACAGCTGATGCACCCGAGTATGGTGTCGGATCTGCTGGAATTGTTAAATCGCTATCGCATCAAGCCAGGGACGTTGATTCTGGAAGTGACCGAAAGCCGGCATATTGATGATCCTAATGCCGCTGTGGCTATTTTACGCCCGCTGCGCAACGCAGGCGTGCGTATCGCACTGGACGATTTTGGCATGGGGTATGCCGGTCTGCGACAGCTGCAACATATGAAGTCGTTACCGGTAGATGTACTTAAAATCGATAAGATGTTTGTCGATGGCGTTCCTGAAGATTGCAGCATGATCTCCGCCATTATTCAGCTGGCTCATAGCCTTAATTTGCAGATGATCGCCGAAGGCGTCGAAACCGAAGCGCAACGAGAATGGTTATCACAGGCCGGAGTTGAAGTGGCGCAAGGGTTCCTGTTTGCAAGGCCGGTCCCGGCAAATATCTTCGAAGAACGTTATCTGACGCCGGAAAACGCTGATTACAAAAGTTAAAAAAGGTCTCGCTTGTGCGAGCCAGCTCAAAATTTTTAACATTTTTGTATCAATTATGATCCAGGTGCATTTCTGTCATGTTGAGTGGGTGTTACTTTAAGGCCGCAGGTTAAACAAAACCTTACAAGACCTGTGGTTTTTACTTTAAGGACACCCTATGAAAACCTCTATATTCAAAAGCCTTTACTTTCAGGTCCTGACAGCAATTGCCATAGGTATTCTCCTTGGCCATTTCTATCCTGAATTAGGCGCACAAATGAAGCCGCTTGGTGATGCTTTCGTTAAGCTCATCAAAATGGTCATCGCACCTGTCATCTTCTGTACTGTCGTTACCGGCATTGCAGGCATGGAAAGTATGAAAGCCGTAGGCCGCACCGGTGCGGTTGCACT
This sequence comes from Citrobacter sp. Ce104, assembly GCF_030334595.1. Taxonomy (NCBI): domain Bacteria; kingdom Pseudomonadati; phylum Pseudomonadota; class Gammaproteobacteria; order Enterobacterales; family Enterobacteriaceae; genus Citrobacter; species Citrobacter sp. Ce104. The sequence goes on along the minus strand of NZ_JAOWDP010000062.1, from coordinate 189,564 downwards.
GCTTTATTTTGAAATTGTCAGTACGATTGCGCTGATCATCGGCCTTATCATCGTCAACGTGGTGCAACCCGGTGCCGGGATGAACGTCGATCCGGCGACGCTGGATGCCAAAGCGGTTGCAATGTATGCAGAGCAGGCAAAAGACCAGGGGATCGTAGGTTTCCTGATGGATATTATCCCGGCGAGCGTCATTGGCGCGTTTGCCAGCGGTAACATCCTGCAGGTATTGCTGTTTGCAGTAATGTTTGGTTTTGCGCTGCATCGTCTGGGTAGCAAAGGCCAGATGATTTTCAACGTGATTGAAAGTTTCTCACAGGTTATTTTCGGCATCATCAATATGATCATGCGCCTGGCGCCGATCGGTGCTTTCGGTGCCATGGCCTTTACCATCGGTAAATATGGCGTCGGGACGCTGGTCCAACTGGGTCAGTTGATCATCTGCTTCTACATCACCTGTATTTTGTTCGTGGTGCTGGTGCTGGGCTCAATTGCGCGCGCAACCGGCTTCAGTATCTTTAAATTCATCCGCTATATCCGTGAAGAACTGCTGATCGTTCTGGGGACTTCCTCTTCCGAGTCCGCGCTACCGCGCATGCTCGATAAGATGGAAAAACTGGGCTGTCGGAAGTCGGTTGTCGGATTGGTTATACCCACGGGCTACTCGTTTAACCTTGATGGGACATCAATCTATCTGACGATGGCGGCGGTGTTTATCGCACAGGCCACCAACAGCCATATGGATATCTTCCATCAGATAACCCTGTTGGTAGTGCTCCTGCTCTCCTCAAAAGGTGCTGCGGGTGTGACCGGGAGTGGCTTTATTGTTCTGGCCGCGACTATCTCTGCGGTGGGGCATTTGCCGGTTGCAGGTCTGGCGCTGATTCTCGGTATTGACCGCTTCATGTCTGAAGCCCGTGCGCTGACCAACCTGATTGGTAACGGTGTGGCAACTGTCGTTGTGGCTAAATGGGTGAAAGAATTGGACACCAAAAAGCTGGATGATACGTTGAATAACCGTGCGCCGGATGGCAAAACGCACGATTTATCCTCTTAATCTCGTCACTTATGCCCGTAGTCCCTTCCAGGACTGCGGGTGTTTGCGCATAATTACCCCCTGTGCCTGAAACTGCCGATTCGGCGGCGTCGGGATTTTTTCACTTCCTCCGTGACATTTTTATGTTCTTGCGGTCTAACACGAAGTGTTTTTAACGTCATATTCAGAGAGTCCTTTCACGGGCTGTCTTTTTATTTCCAGGATAGTTGATCAGGGGTTCACATGCAGGGCACAAAAATTCGACTTTTAGCGGGCGGCTTGCTGATGATGGCCACTGCCGGCTATGTGCAGGCAGATGCGCTCCAGCCTGACCCGGCGTGGCAACAGGGTACGCTGGCAAATGGTTTACAGTGGCAAGTCTTGGCCACTCCCCAGCGCCCCAGCGACCGTATTGAGGTTCGCCTGCTGGTTAATACCGGTTCACTCACCGAAAGTACGCAACAGAGTGGTTTCAGCCATGCGATCCCACGTATCGCGCTGACGCAAAGCGGCGGCCTCGACGCCACGCAAGCCCGTTCACTTTGGCAGCAGGGGTTCGATCCCAAACGTCCCATGCCGCCCGTTATCGTTTCCTATGATTCCACGCTGTATAACCTCAGTCTGCCTAACAGCCGTAACGATCTGCTGAAAGAGTCGCTTTCATATCTGGCCAATATTTCCGGCAATTTGAGCATTACCCCTGAAACGGTCAATCATGCGCTGAGTAGTGAAGACATGGTGGCAACCTGGCCGTCAGATACCAAAGAGGGATGGTGGCGCTATCGTCTGAAGGGATCGACGCTGCTGGGTCACGATCCAGCCGATCCGCTGAAAACGCCTGTCGATGCGACGAAAATCCAGTCCTTCTACCAGAAATGGTATACCCCGGATGCGATGACGCTGATTATTGTCGGTAACGTAGATGCGCGCAGCGTGGCTGAGCAAATCAACAAAACCTTTGGCGAGTTAAAAGGTAAACGCGAAACCCCGGCGCCGGTACCGACGCTCTCTCCGCTGCGTGCAGAGGCTGTGAGCATCATGACTGATGCGGTACGTCAGGATCGTCTGTCTATTATGTGGGATACGCCGTGGCAGCCGATCCGTGAATCTGCCGCACTGCTACGTTACTGGCGCGCTGATTTAGCTCGCGAAGCGTTGTTCTGGCACATTCAGCAGGAGCTCACCAAAAACAATGCCAAAGACATTGGCCTTGGATTCGACTGTCGGGTGCTGTTCCTGCGCGCGCAGTGCGCCATCAACGTTGAATCACCGAACGGTAAGCTGAATGCGAACCTCGGTACGGTTGCGCGTGAGCTGGCCAAAGTGCGTGATAAGGGGCTGCCGGAAGAAGAGTTTAATGCGCTGGTGGCGCAAAAGAATCTGGAACTGCAGAAGCTGTTTGCCACCTATGGTCGCACCGATACCGATATTTTGATCAGCCAGCGTTTGCGCTCGCTGCAAAATCAGGTGGTGGATATTGCGCCTGAACAGTATCAGCGTTTACGCCAGAGCTTCCTGAACAGCCTGAGCGTTGAGATGCTGAATCAGGACCTGCGTCAGCAATTGTCGCAAGACATGGCGTTAATCCTGCTGCAGCCAAAGGGTGAACCTGAATTCAATATGAAGGATCTGCAGGCGACGTGGGATAGCATTATGGCGCCGGTTACCGCAGCGGCAACCTCGGTTGAGACGGATGAATCACATCCTGAAGTGTCGGACATCCCGCCGGTACAGTAAACCTGTAGGCCGGGCAAGCTAAGCGCCCCCGGCCTACAAGAACAACACGTTATTGCGGCATGGCGTCGCGGGGGATAATCGCCCCACGATGCTGAATGACGGTGCTTGCCGTCAGATGGCCGCGTTTTGCGGCATCAGCAGCATCGCCACCGGTCAGACGTACCGCCAGATACCCGGCGCTGAAGGAGTCTCCCGCAGCGGTGGTATCGATCACCTTCTCTTTCGGCAGTTTTACGGCCGGAACGTCGATCAGTTCTTCGCCTGCAATGGAAACCAGGCAAGAGTCTGCGCCGCGCTTCACAACCACTTCCTGAACGCCAGCAGCGTGAGTACGGGCAATCACCTCGGCAACGGGTTTTTCACCCCACAGCGCGTCTTCATCGTCCAGCGTCAGGAACGCAATATTGGTGCATTGCAGCATCTGCTGATACACCTGCTGGGTCTCTTCTTTACTGCTCCACAGGCGTGGACGGTAGTTATTGTCAAAAATGACTTTTCCACCGTTGGCACGGCATTCACGCAGCAATGACAGCAGCTTGTCACGACTTGCCGGGCTTAAAATCGCCAGGCTGATTCCGCTCAGATACAGATAGTCAAATGTCGCCAGCTCTTCGCAAATCGCGGTGGACTGTTCGCTCTCCAGCCAGAATTTTGCGGCGGCTTCATTACGCCAGTAATAGAAGGTGCGCTCGCCGGTGCTATCGGTCTCAATGTAATAGAGGCCCGGCAGGCGGTTTTCCATGCGCTGAGTTAATGAGGTATCGACGTTTTCGCCCTGCCAGGATTCCAACATTTGTTGGCTAAAACTGTCGGTACCCAGTGCAGTCACATAGTGTACGGAAAGTGCCGCAGCATCGACCTGACGGGCGATATAAACGGATGTATTCAACGTGTCGCCACCGAATCCGCGCTGAACGTCAGCGCCTTTCTGTGACAGCTCAATCATGCATTCGCCAATCACGGCAATCTTTCTGGACATAGTCGTAACCTGCTCTGAAAAAAATTAGCGTTAGTGTGCGCTGTGGGTGTTAAGTGGTCAACTATATTAAAACATCGTTCCATTATTTTTTTGAGCCAGCACGTGTTCTGCGTCGTTTTTTGCCGCTTAGTTTCTATTTTGCGTACGGCTGAACGTAAAGTTCTGCGCCTGAGCGCCGATAACCTTTGACGAGTCCGGTCAGTCACACTCTTATTTACAGGACATCTCAAATGATAAAGCAGGTTACCCAGCAGCTAATTACGCCCGATGCGAGTATTGAAAGCTTGCAGGAGAGACGCTATTGGCTGCAGTGCGAGCGTGCTTACACCTACCAGCCGATTTACCAGACCAACGGTCGGCTGATGGCCGTTGAGCTGCTGACCGTCGTGAGCCATCCTGAAAACCCCTCCCAACGCATCGCGCCAGACCGCTATTTTGCCGAAGTCGCCGTCCGACATCGTGTCGATGTGGTGAAAGAGCAGCTTTTACAGCTTGAACAAAAAGCAGCGTTTTTCCGGGTCAATAATCTGCTGGCATCAGTGAATGTCGACGGGCCAACACTTATTGCCATGCGCCAGGATCCCGATATCCTGAAAATCATCGAATGCCTGCCGTGGCTGCGCTTTGAACTGGTGGAGCATATCCGTTTGCCGAAGGGCTCGTCGTTCGCCTCAATGTGCGAATTTGGCCCGCTCTGGCTGGATGATTTCGGTACCGGTATGGCGAACTTCTCGGCCCTGAGCGAAGTGAGTTACGACTATATCAAAGTGGCGCGGGATCTGTTTGTCATGCTGCGCCAGACGCCGGAAGGCCGCAATCTCTTCACGCTACTGTTACAGCTGATGAACCGCTATTGCCGCGGCGTAATTGTTGAAGGTGTCGAAACGCTGGAAGAGTGGCGTGATGTGCAAAACTCACCGGCTTTCGCGGCCCAAGGCTATTTTCTCTCTCGTCCAGTGCCCCTGGATACCCTCGAAGACGTTATTCTGTCGCTTTGATGAGGATGTAGAGCGCCTCCTTTTCTTCTACTGGACTATCTTTAGGACAGGCAAGGAAGGAAGTAAGGAGGTTAGACATGACGAGAACAGGTAAAATAACCACTTCAGTAATAGGGGTTTTCTTGTTGTTGATCGTCGTACTCATCATTGTGATTGCGACATTTGACTGGAACCGGCTCAAACCGACCATCAACCAGAAAGTCTCTACAGAACTCAACCGGCCCTTCGCCATACGAGGGGATCTGGGCGTGGTTTGGCAGCGTCAGCAGCAGGAAACCGGCTGGCGTAGCTGGGTTCCGTGGCCGCATATCCATGCCGAAGATATTATCCTTGGCAACCCGCCAGATATTCCTGACGTTACCATGGTGCATCTCCCGCGCGTTGAAGCCACGCTCGCCCCACTGGCGCTGCTGACAAAAACCGTCTGGCTCCCGTGGATCAAGCTGGTCAAACCCGATGCGCGGCTTATCCGCCTGTCGGAGAAAAACAATAACTGGACCTTTAACTTAGCAGGGGATGAAAATCGCGATCCCAATGCGCCGCCATCCGCGTGGTCGTTCCGGCTGGATAACATTCTGTTCGATCAGGGACGTATCGCCATTAACGATAAGGTGACGAAGTCAGAGCTTGAGATCCTGGTCGATCCGCTGGGTAAACCGTTGCCCTTTAGCGAAGTGACCGGCGCAAAGGGTAAAGAGAGCAACGCCCGCGTCGAGGACTACGTATTTGGGCTGAAAGCGCAAGGGCGATATAACGGCGAACCGCTAAGCGGTAGCGGGAAAATAGGCGGAATGCTGGCGCTGCGTGGTGAAAATACCCCTTTCCCGATTCAGGCTGATTTCCGTTCGGGCAATACGCGCGTGGCGTTTATCGGCACGATAAACGATCCGTTGAACATGGGCGGGGCGGATCTGCGGCTTAAATTCTCGGGAGATTCGCTAGGGGATTTGTACGATTTGACCGGCGTACTGCTCCCGGATACGCCGCCGTTTGAAACCGACGGGCGTCTGGTGGCAAAAATCGACCCGGAAAAATCCTCTGTTTTTGATTATCGCGATTTTAATGGCCGCATTGGCGATAGCGATATTCACGGAACGCTGGCCTATACCACCGGTAAACCGCGACCCATGCTGAAGGGGGATGTTGAGTCTCGCCAACTGAGGCTGGCTGATTTGGGTCCGTTGATCGGTGTGGATTCAGGCAAAGGGGCAGAACGGGCAAAACAATCTGAACAGCGCAAAGGTGAGAAGAGCGTTCAACCTGCGGGCAAGGTCTTGCCGTATGACCGTTTTGAAACCGACAAATGGAACGTGATGGACGCTGACGTGCGTTTCAAAGGACGGCGTATTGAGCACGGCAGCAGCCTGCCGATCAGCGATCTCTCCACCCATATCATCCTGAAAAATGCCGACCTGCGCCTGCAGCCGCTGAAATTCGGTCTTGCGGGCGGCAGCATTGTTTCCAGCATCCATCTGGAAGGGGATAAAAAGCCGATGCGGGGGCAGGCGGATATCCAGGCTCGCCGCCTGAAGCTTAAAGCGCTGATGCCGGATGTGGAACTGATGCAAAAAACGCTTGGTGAAATGAATGGTGACGCCAGGTTTAGTGGGAGCGGAAACTCGGTCGCTGCGCTGCTTGGTAACAGCAATGGCAACCTCAAGCTACTGATGAACGATGGTTTGATCAGCCGGAATCTGATGGAAATTGTGGGCTTGAATCTGGGTAACTATATCGTCGGGCAGATATTTGGTGATGACGAGGTGCGGGTGAACTGCGCGGCGGCGAATCTGGATATTGTGAACGGCGTGGCGCGTCCGCAGATTTTTGCTTTCGACACGGAAAACGCGGTCATCAATGTCACCGGTACGGCGAGCTTTGCGTCGGAGCAACTGGATTTAACCATCGATCCAGAGAGCAAAGGCATTCGTATTATTACGCTGCGTTCGCCGCTGTATGTTCGCGGCACCTTTAAGGATCCGCAGGCTGGCGTGAAGGCCGGGCCGCTGATTGCGCGCGGTGCGGTTGCTGCCGCGCTGGCAACACTGGTGACGCCAGCGGCGGCCTTGCTGGCGCTGATTTCGCCGTCAGAGAGTGACGCGAATCAGTGCCGGACGATCCTGTCGCAGATGAAGAAGTGACGTCTGGCCGGATGCGGTGGTTACACCGTATCCGGCAATAGAATCACAATGACTGATGGCGGGTTTCGTGGGTTAACAGCAGCGCAATCAGCGTTAACGCCGCCATCGATGCCAGATACGTACCGACCGCCGCCAGACCGTAATTCGCCTGCAGCCATGCGGCAATGTAAGGGGCAACGGAAGCGCCAAGAATCGATGAAACATTGTATGAAAACGATGCCCCCGTGTAGCGCACTTCGGTCGGGAACAGCTCCGGCAGCAGCGCGCCCATCGGACCAAATGTCAGTCCCATCAGACTCAAGCCCAGCAACAGGAAGGCGAAAACCAGCACCGGATTGCCAGAGCCGAGCAGTGGTTTAAAGGCAAACAACGCAAACAGAATGATAAGCGTGGTGATGATGAGCATGCTCTTGCGACGACCAAACGCGTCGGCCAGCAGACCCGCCACCGGCACCATAACGCCAAAGCCAATAACCGCCATCATCAGCATCCACAACACTTCATTACGCGGCAGGCCAAGCCCTACAGGCGCTGCAGCGGTGCTGAACGTCATCGAATAGACGGTCATGATATAGAACAGCGTATAGGTCGCCAGCATGATGAACGTGCCGAGGATCGTCACGCGGACATGTTTTGTCAGCAGGGTTCCCAGCGGGATTTTCACCTGTTTTTTCGCCGCAGCCACTTTGGCGAAGACCGGAGATTCATGCAGCGAGACGCGTACGTACAGACCGATAATCACCAGCACCGCAGAGAAGATGAACGGCACGCGCCAACCCCAGCTCATAAACTGCTCGTCGGTCAGCAGCCAGGAGAGCAACAGGAAAGTGCCGTTGGCGAAGAAGAAGCCGATAGGCGCGCCCAACTGCGGAAATGATCCGTACAGCGCGCGTTTACGCGGCGGTGCGTTTTCCGTCGCCAGCAGCGCAGCACCACCCCATTCACCACCCAGACCTAACCCCTGGCCAAAACGCGCCAGAGCCAGCAGCAGCGGGGCGAAAATGCCGATAGTTTCATAGCCCGGCAGCAGGCCAATGACAACCGTCGAGATCCCCATGGTGAGTAGCGAAGCAACCAGCGTGACTTTGCGCCCTACGCGATCGCCAAAATGGCCGAACACAGCGGAACCGATCGGCCGTGCGACAAAGGCGATAGCAAAGGTGGCGAGCGACTGCAGCGTAGCAGCGGTCGGATCCCCCTGGGGGAAGAAGATATGCGGGAACACGATTACCGCAGCGGTGGCGTAAATATAGAAGTCGAAGAACTCAATGGCGGTGCCAATGAGCGAGGCGACGACGACTTTATTGCGCGAGTTGACCGGGGTATGTTCCTGTTCGTTGTCGAGCGTTGTGGCTGTTGCTTGCATAATATTTTCTTATTTTAGGTCGAACGAAAGGTCATATTACGCACAGCAAAAGAGACATTTCAATCTGTAACAAACCTTGGCGTTGGTCAAAAATGGAGCAAAAAGTGGATAATTTTTAGGCTGGAGATTTCACTTCCATGAAATGCTTCACAAAATTTAAAACTTGGATGATAAAACTGGTTTTTGGTTAAATAAAAGTTACAGGCTGGATTTATTCACTAAATCAGTGAGAACAGGCGGCATTATAATTGCCGGATGGCGCTGCGTTTATCCGGCCTACAAACTCACCCGTAGGCCGGATAAGCGCAGCACCATCCGGCCAGTTAACAAAGATTAGCGGTGGGTTTTACCCGGCATTCGCGGGTCGTCTTTGTATTCCGCCGTGGCAATCCAGGCTGCGCAAAACAGCGTCAGACGGGCGAAGAAGTAGAAAAATGCCATCAGTCCAAGCACGGAACCAAATGCCGCGCCTGACGGTGATTGGACCAGCGATGGCAGCGTGTACGTCATGATCATTTTGATGACTTCAAACCCCAGCGCCGCGATAAACGTACCGCGAATGAGCGCTTTCTTACGCGGTCGGTGACGCGGTAGCCGCCAAAAAATCCAGAAGAACAGCAGGTAGTTGGCGAAAATAGAAATGGCCAGGCCGATCAGTCGCCAGGCGGGCTTCAACCAGTCGATACCGTCGAGATACAGCGCAGAGATAATCATCTGCTGGGCGGAACCGGCGATGGAGGTAATGGACAGAGTAACAATCAGCGCAATCAATAAGCCAATCAAGGACACAAAATCACGCAGATATTTGACCCAAATTTTTTCCTGATCCTGTGGGGTACGCTCCCAGACATCCCGCGACTGGGCACGAATCGCTTCGCGCAGATTGCCCATCCAGTTAATTCCGGAATAGAGCGCAATGCCAAGCCCGACCAGACCCACGGTGGTACGTTGCTGAACGGCGGTATTGATGGTGTTTTTCAACGTGGAGGCGAGCGTCGGGTCGCTGACGTTGAGCAGAATTTTGCTGAAGATATCCTGCAACAGCGTAGGGTGCGAAGCGAGAATAAAACCTGCGGCGGCAAACGACACCATCAGAATGGGGATCATCGACAGAAACGAGAAGTAGGTGATGGCGGCGCCAAACTGGTTTCCCATGCGGTCATTAAAACGCTCTGCAGCACGAATCATATGGGCGATGACGGGCTGACGTTGAATTTTATCGGCGAAGGTCAGGGCGGTTTTCAACGCCTGATTGGTCGTACCGTCGGTTTCTGTTTTTTTACGCTCCTGGGTCTCAATTTTTGGGATCGGTGCGTGCTCAAGTTCCTGAATGGGGCGTTTAATTTCTTTTTCCTGCGTCATCAGGGCAGTAATCCTTGTTTTATTCATTCTCAAGACAGTATAGCTTGTCAGTCCACGTAGTCTTTCATCACGCCGGTCAACCATTCCTTAAACAGGTGTACCCGGCGGGAGAGGTTGCGGCGATGCGGATAGAGCAATGAAACCGGTAATGGCTCGGCGCGATATTGCGGCAATACTTCGACCAGTGTACCGGCGCGCAGGGCTTCACGTACACCCACGCGCGGTACCTGAATAATGCCCAGACCGGCAAGACATGCCGCATGATACGTTTCGGTACTGTTCACCGTCAGCATACCGCCGGTTTTAACCCATTTAGCACCGTTGTCTGTCGCCACTTCGAAGCCTTGCGCACGCGTTCCCAAATTGACCGAGTAGTGCACCACCGCATGGGAGGCTAAATCTTCGAGGCTTTCCGGATAACCAAAGCGGGCGAGATATTGTGGGCTGGCGCAGTTAATCTGGGTGAGTTTTCCCAGCGGGCGTGCAATCAACCCTGAATCTTTCAGCGTTCCCACGCGTACTACACAGTCGAAGCCTTCGCGGATCAAATCCACCAGACGGTCGCTGCTGCTGAGTTCGAGCTCAAGGCCCGGATATTGATGCAAGAAGGTCGGTAAGCGGGGCATCACCAGATTTCTCGCCACGCCAACCGGCATATCGACGCGCAGCTTGCCGCTGATGCTGGCCGGATCGTGATGAAATAGCCCATCCAGTTCATCCAGGTTGCTCAACAGATCTTTCGCACGTTCGTAATAAATCATGCCGTCTTGCGTGAGCTGAACGCGACGGGTAGTGCGATGCAACAACTGCGTGCCCAGATGATTTTCCAGGGCCTGGATTTGGCGCGATACGCTACCTTTAGGAAGTCCGAGGGTGTCTGCCGCGCGCGAAAAGCTCTCCAGTTCTGCGACGCGGATGAACAACTGCATTGCGTGAATTTTATCCATTCTCATGCCCTATTGTTGTTCTAAATGAAACAGTAATGCGCAGTCAGCGGTATTTATTGTTTTTCTACCACCTAATAAGCTTTATCTCAATTTTAACAACACCTGAAATGAGGTTTCTTATGACGCAACGTATCGCATTGGTGACCGGCGGCGGCCGTGGACTCGGTAAAAACGCGGCGCTGAAGCTGGCGAGTAAAGGAATTGGTATCATCCTGACGTGGAACAGCAATGAAAAAGAAGCGCAGCAGGTTGTGGAGGAGATCCGCCAATCTGGCAGTAAAGCAGCGGCATTGCCGTTGAATGTCGGCGATATTTCGACTTTCCCACAGTTTGCTAAACAGGTGCAGGAAACCCTACGGACGCACTGGCAAAGCGACACCTTTGATTATTTATTGAACAATGCCGGGATTGGCATTAACGCACCGTATCCGGCGTTCACCGAAGCGCAATTTGACCAGCTTTTGAACATCCATTTTAAAGGTCCTTTTTTCCTGACGCAGAACCTGCTGCCGTTGATCAACAGCGGTGGACGGATCCTTAATGTTTCGACCGGGCTGGCGCGCTTTGCGCTGCCAGGCTACAGCGCTTACGCTGCCATGAAAGGCGCGATGGAGGTGTTAACCCGTTATCAGGCAAAAGAGCTGGGCGAGCGCGGTATTACGGCGAATATTATAGCGCCTGGCGCAATAGAGACGGATTTTAGCGGCGGAAACGTGCGGGATAATGCGCAACTGAATGCGTACATCGCATCGCAAACGGCGTTGGGGCGCGTTGGGTTACCGGATGATATTGGCGACGCTATTGCTGCGTTGCTCAGCGATGAGCTGGCCTGGATGACGGCGCAGCGTATCGAAGTCTCTGGCGGGATGTTCCTGTAATCGACCCTCTTTTGGTCAGCCTTTGGAGCAATAGAAAACTGGCGCGCTATCATAGTTAAAAATATAGCTGGTGGCGTTTGCCGGTATTATCTGAAATCTGATCCCGCGATCGCGGTGCTGAAAGAAATCGGGGATAAACGTTCTGAAGAATTCATTCTTCTTCGGGAGTGGATTTGTTTCATCAGAAACCATGATCACTTCCCCATCCTCATGCCAGTATTTAAACGTCACTTTATTACTGACGGACTGAGACTGAGCGCCATCTTCTGTATATTCCCCCACGGCTTCATAGTTACCATTACCGTTATTAAGATTAAAGTCCAGGATCATATCCAGTACCGAATTGTCATACACAATGGCGGTGTGGATCTCACAGCTAAAATTCGCTCGCTGATGTTGAATATAAATGGCGGCCAATAGCGGTGCCGCAATCGCCAGAGCAATCAGCGACCAGATTAGAAGACCCTTATTTATTTTCATTATATTGCTGCTTGTAATAAATGGAGCGGCAACGTGTGGCGCTCTTTTGTGGGTTATTATCGCAAATTAACACCGTTACACCACGCTGCGCATGGTTGAGGGTTAAATAAGCATTTTCGCCTTCATGACAACTGAATGGATAGCGACCGGACAACGCTTCAAATGCGCTTTGGCTTTTGTCACGATCGTACCAGGAAGAGAAAACCGTGCATCCGTTCATTTGGCCAACAGGGTGATAGCGAGCAAAAATGGGCTCTTCATATTTCCAGGTCTGATAAAGGACGCTGCAGGAGAGAATAAACAGCAGGAGAGCTACCCAGTACGGCCACAAACGCTTTGGTGATGTTTTAGTGGCCTCGACAAATGCTTCTGTTTGTTCAGATGATGGTGCGATTAAAACGGGGTCGGCAGATATTTTCTGCGGTTTAATAAAATTGTCCCGCTCACCCGCAACAACCCGGGCGATACACTTAAAGCCCGCCTTGGGCAGCGTTTTTACCACATCATCAGCCAGACCCGCCGCCTTCAGCGCTTTGCGGATGGATGAAATCGTCTGATAAAGCGCATTGGTCGTGACAACCGCTCCCTGCTTTTCCCATACGGCAGAGAAAAGATAACGTTGTGTAAGTACTTCTCCATTGTGTTCAAGTAGTTGCGCCAGGCATTCATTTACCGGGCCATGCAGAGTGACCGCGCGTTCCGGGTAACTCGCTAATGACCCAAGGCGGCGAAGTTCCGGTTCAAATATTACCGTTTCGTTTATCAGAAACACTTTATTCATGACATGACCATTTGCGGCCGTTCAGGGGCCGGATTGTCCGCGATGTTTAACTGGCTTGCGCGTAAAACTTCTGATTCAGATTTTTTAGTTTGTAAATCAAATAATTATCGTTATATCTGTCAGCGTGTTTCACGCGTTTCCCCTCAAGTTGTGCGCTATGATTCAGTATAAATCAAAAAATATCACTGCTTCTTGTGGCCGATTGCTCTTATCGTGGCGTCAATGTGATAAAGGGAGCAGACGATACAGCGAGTCAGGGGGGTAAGGATTTAATTCTTTAGAATTATAAAAATTCGACATTAAAAGTTGAGTGTTCGATCGCTTATGCGCAAACAGGGTACATACTCTGAAAATTTCACATATGAAGAATAATAAACCGTGAATTTAATTTATAACTTCTAATCTACCATAAACGAATGCTAAACGACCGGTTCCTTATAGTACATCGGGTTGTGGATTGGAAAGCATTCATAGCAGCCATATAATCCACCACATAAACGGTATGGATTATCTCAACGCTTATATGTAGAGGTGCATGTTAGTCTTCATTTAACGTGGGTATAAGATATGGGCTATCGTCTATATGGATTTATGATCGGTGATGAAATTCATTTTGACATTTCTAATCGCCGACTGTATCGGCTTACAGGTAGCCATACCGAGAAAAGCCTCGCTTTTGCGTCAATTTATTTTAATGAAACAATGTTAAGGCTTTTCCTGTATTTATTAATGAATGCCAGGAGCCAGCCGGTAACGAAAGAAGAGTTATTTGAAAAAATCTGGGAGGCGCACAGTCTGAGCCCCTCCACGCAAAGATTATGGCAGGTTCTGCACAATCTTAATAATAAACTTAGCCTGCTGGGGTTACCCAGGGATTTTATTCTTAATATAAGAGGGCGGGGGTATATTATCAATTATCCTGATGTCATCCCCGTTTATTATAGAGTGAGCGAACTCCCGACTCACGCCGTTAAAAAAAGGGAGAAGACAGATAACCTGAGTGAGTGATGTCAACCCAGGTATTTGCCCTGAGCACGCAGGTGTGAGGGGCTTTTTTTTATCGTTACCTTTTCTATATCTATTTTCTATTAATGTTCGTTAAATAGCATTGTTGTTCGGTATATACCGACTCTGGGGTAATATATGGGCATAATTAATCGGTTTACCAATTTAAAAGTCAGTAAGAAATTATTCTTTGGATTTTCAATCGTCCTGCTTGTTACGCTTGCTATTCTGGTTTCGGGCTTGTTTGGTTTGGCAAATATCCAGGACAAAGTGAGAAAAAACGGACATACCACCGATCTGTTTAACGCGCTGTCCGAGGTACGCCTGGGACGCACGAATTTTCAGTATACGCTGGACCAGAAATATCTGGATCAAATCAACGCCGCCACCAAACGCATGCAGGGTATTGCCGTTGAGATGGATACGTTGTCCTGGTCCCAGGAGGGGAAAAAGGCGCTGGACGATACGGTAAATGCAGTCAATAGCTACGTTGCGAGCCTTGAACCCTTTACGAAAGCGCTTTCTGAAAAGAAAATCAGCGAACAAAAACTGAATACCCAGGGACTGTGCGATAACTCTGAGCTGGCTTCAACGCTGAGCCGGAATGGTACGCTGGACGCCCAACATGCGCTTGTTGCGGCGCAAATCGCATTTATCATGAGTGACATTGACTCACAGATGTCGCTGTATAAACAGCATCCGACAGATGAGTTAATGAATGGGATCCGCAAACGTCTGGAGACGGCAAAGTCCGATACCGGGCAACTGCTGTCGGTTGCTTCTGAAGATCAAAAGGTCTGGTTGCAGTCCGGGCGTGAAAACATGCAGAGCGTAGCGGCTGAGCTGGTCAATTACAAAAGCGTTTGGGATCAACAGGCAGCGCTCTCCGATACCTTGACCGGCAAAGCGGTCACGCTGACCCAGGAGATTCAGACCTTATTTAGCATGCAGCAGAAAAAGGTCACCGATACGGTAGAGAGCGTCCAACTGCAGATGGGCATAGTCGCCGTTATTGGTATCGCGCTGGGCGTCCTGCTGGCAATGGGGATTACCTTATCCGTTACTCGTCCGCTGAACGAAACCCTGCGCGTGGCGGAGCTTATCGCCAGGGGGGATTTAACCAGCACCCTGACCAGTACGCGTCGTGATGAGCCGGGCCTGCTCATGCAGGCGGTTTCCACCATGAACAGCAACCTGAAAAACATCATTAACGATGTGCGTGACGGCGTGGATAGTGTTGCCAGGTCGTCCTCAGAAATTGCGGCGGGGAATATGGATTTATCGGCCCGCACTGAGCAACAGTCTGCCGCGGTAGTGGAAACTGCCGCCAGTATGGAAGAGCTCACCTCGACCGTCGCGCTGAACGCTGAAAATGCTAACCATGCGCGACTGCTGGCGGATGAAGCCTCACAGAACGCGACGGAAGGAAGCACGATCTCACTGCAGGTGATTGAGACCATGAAGAGCGTGCGCGACAGTTCGCACCGTATTTCTGAAATCACCACCGTCATTAACAGTATTGCTTTCCAGACTAATATTCTGGCGCTCAATGCCGCGGTAGAAGCTGCCCGTGCGGGCGATCAGGGGAAAGGTTTCGCCGTGGTTGCGGCTGAAGTGCGTACGCTTGCCCAACGCAGCGCTCAGTCAGCAAAAGAGATTGAAAACCTGATTAATGAGTCCGTGGTGTATGTGGATAACGGTTTTCACCTGGTGGAGAGCGCGGGCGTTGCGATGACCAGGATTGAGACTTCCGTGTCTCAGGTGCGCGATATCATGAATGAAATTGCCGCCGCGACCGATGAACAAAGCCGCGGGATTTCGCAAATTGCGCAGGCCATGGCGGAGATGGATACCACCACCCAACAAAACGCTGCTCTGGTTGAAGAGTCTTCAGCAGCGGCCAGCTCGTTGGAGGAACAGGCCGTACAACTTGAAAAAGTGGTGTCGATTTTCCGCGTGTCGAACGATCAAAGCGCCATTGCGCGAAACCACAAGGAAAAGGGTGGGAACACCGTCAGGCAGACCTCGATGGTACGTCCTTCCTCTAACGACCAGGACGACTGGGTCAAGTTCTGATGATTGCCGTGCGGCTGTTCTGGACCGGCTGCCGCACGCTTGAGGCTCGTGATGATTACCATAACCAGGCAACTCCCGACATTATTCTCTGACGCCAGTGGCTTGCTGGCCCGTTTCCTTACCTGTGCGCCGGTAAAAGCGTTGAAGACAGCCATTGCTCAGCGCCAGTTCAGACCAGTGTATCAGCCCATTTTTAACAGCCAGACGGGTAAAATAGCAGGTATTGAGGTGCTCGCCCGATGGACGCATCCCCTGTATGGCACTATTCCCCCTGATGTATTTATTCCCCTGGCGGAGGAGCATGGCCTGATTGCCTCGCTGACGCATCAACTTATCCAGCAGGTCATTGCCGATCTGCAGCCACGACTCCCTCTTTTCCCCAATGGACTTTACCTTAACCTGAATCTGAGCCCCGAAAACTGCCTCGATCCGCGCTTTGAATCGGACGCCGTGGCGCTCATGCAAAAACTTGCCCCGGGTCAGGTTCAACTGGTTATCGAAATTACCGAAAGACGCCCTCTGCACTTTACCCCTCAGTTAAGCGAGTGGTTTGCCTCGTTGAGAAAATCCAATATCGCCGTGGCGTTAGATGACTTTGGGACGGGATACTCGAATCTGTGTTACCTCCACGCGCTGGAACCGGAGTTCATCAAGATAGACAAACTGTTTGTCGGCCAGATTGGCGAGGGAGGTGATACCAGGATTATCGATACGCTTATTGAGCTGGCGCAAAAGATGAATCTGCGCATGATTGCCGAAGGCGTTGAGACTCGGGCTCAGGCTGACTATCTGCGCGTAAAACGCTGTGATTTTTTACAAGGGTATTATTTATGCAGACCCGTTCCGCTTGAAGGGCTGATTGGAGTAATGCAATCACCTGCAATCTTTAGCGTCGATTGATACGGCAATACTGCCCGGGTAAACCACAGGTGATGATCATTTGATGCGACATTTCGTTTTGTAACATATTTGTCTGTTATTGTGAGTTCCTTATTTTTAGCTAAGAATATAGACTCTGAAAATTAATATTAACGTTCCGATTTTGAACGTCCAGTATTAAGGATTTTCTTAATATTGGACTCCGTTTTTGATCCTTTGTGTGATTCTTTGGTTTGAGCTGTAACTATTCATAACTTCTCCTTTTTTCTTTTCCGTCTATCGGTAAAATGGCCTCCGCCAAATGGTGGCTTCTTATTTTACCCCTCGGGTAATACCCTTCCGCGTGTTAAGGCTAATATCTTATTCAGACGGAGATAAATAATGCAGGTAATAATGTTTGACAGGCAGTCAATATTTATTCATGGAATGAATGTAAGTTTGCAAGAGCATATTCCAGGAGTGGATGTTCAGGGTGTCAGTCAGGCAGATGACCTTTGGCAGATGCTGGAAGACAGCCCTGATGCGTTGGTTATGCTGGATGGCGACCTTGATGCAGAGTTCTGCCGTAGCTTGCTGCAACAGATAGCAGAACGCTTTGCGACGGTAAAAGTGCTGGTAACCGCAACGGATTGCCGTAAAAAGTGGCTGCAGGAGGTCACGCAATTAAATGTGCTGGCCATTGTTCCGCGTGATTCGGACGCGGAAACCTTCACGCTGGCTCTCAATAGCGTCGCGATGGGGATGATGTTTATCCCCAGAGATTGCATAACTGCTACCGAAAGCGGTGGGCAAAATATCAGATTGCTCAGCGCGCGTCAGCGGGAGATTCTGACGATGCTGGCCGCCGGAGAATCTAATAAACAAATTGGTCGATTGTTAAATATCAGCACCGGAACGGTAAAAGCCCATCTTGAATCGCTGTATCAGCGCCTGGAGGTAAAAAACCGTACCCAGGCGGCAATGATGTTAAACGACGCCATGTAGTGGGCACATATTTCACAGTCAGAATGTTTCTGGCTGTGAAATAGCCACCGGCCAGATTTCTTTAGCGCAAAATCGGGCAATCCCCACGCTGAATATCCATATAATTAATGCTTCCAGCTGAAACCTGTCTTTTATTTGCGGCATTTCCTTATGGATGAATGCCTCGCAGATACGCATATCCGCGAGCAGCAATGTTTCTGCCTGCATCGCTGTTATTGGGGTAGCAAAGGTTTCGTTTGCAGTGATTTCATGCCCGTGGCCAATAACCCAAATTCCCTTTTTGTCCTGATACTTTTCCAGCGACAGGCCCTGCCATTGCTTAATAAATGTGACACAGGCGGGCGTGAAAGGCGTCGAGCGCAGCGGCATAATAATCTCTGTGCAAAGAGACCTATTCTAAGTAATGCTCAGCGTTACGCCAGTTGCCACCCAGCCAGTTTTTACAGCAATATGCCTTATGGCGCGGGCGGCTGATATTCATGTTTTAACAGGCCAAAAATCCAGTCATCATCTTGCAGCGGGCGACAGATGAGACGCGAGGTGTGCAGTACAGGCACTGGCTTATCCCCTGAATAATTTGCAATGATTGTGCGGAAGTCACTGTAAAACACTTTTATTTACTATATGAATATGTTTTGGTCGGCGTCACAGCGCTGCGTTTATAAAAAGATAACTACATACTATTGTGAGACCGTACTTTTTGGGGCCTTTTAGGGAAGATAATGACCAATAGCGCATTACAGGCGACATGTACACCATTTGAACATTGTTTGGGGATAATCCGCCAGGCGTCGGTAGAAATATTGCTGATGCTGGGTGTGCACGTAGCAGAGGGGAAAGATCCACGCTGGTTTCTCGAGCAGCTTGACCAGGCACGACTGAATCTGGGCGGTTGGGGAGTTGTCGCCAGACGGTTGCAGATGAATGATGCGCAATTGAGCCAGTTCACTTTGCGCCTGCGTCATCTTCAGCAGAGCGTACCCCAATATGAAAATGGTCAGGACGTCAGTGAAAACCAACTGATTTCTGCGCTGCGTTTTGTCGCCTCTCTGGAACAGTTGCGCCAGCAACAGCCCATCCTGAAGTATCCAACCGAGATTGAACGTGCAGAACCGGATGCACAGATGCGGGCGCAGCGTCAGCTTCGCGCAATAGAATTAACCCTCAAATCCCTGATTGCGCGGGTATGGCCGGATCAACATCCGCTCAACAGCTTCCTGAAACAGCACTTTGGCGGTGAACGCTTGCGTCGCTGGTTAAAACTGGGGGAAAGCCGGGATGCGCTGGACGGCATGATGTTTAGCGAACTGGCGCTGATGGTCGTCGATAAGAAATTATTCGTACGCCACTTTACCCAGATTTTTAACGATACCTCAGTGCTCATGTCGTTTGTTGAACCACGTATCACGCTGCGGATGTTCCTGGATGATTGCCGCCTCGCCCGTAACTGTGTTATCGCGCAGCAACCTCTAACCTCAGTACAACTGTTGCTGCTGGATTACCAGTACCGTCAGATTACTCACTCTGTGCAGCGAGCATTTGAAGAACGGCGTACGCGCATTAATCCTGCGTCGTATCTGGAGTCAGATGAGGCGACGGTTCGCCAGTTTTGGGAAGCCGCAAAGCAAAAAGACGAGCAGGCGGGTGGTGATAAACAAGAAATCGCAGACAGTATCGATCCGCCGGAGAAGCGGACCAAACGCACGGCGGAAGAACGTGAGCAGCTAATTTCCGGCATGTTGTGGGTCGCGGTAGGCGTGATGGTGCTGGCGATTTCGCTGGGTGCGTTCTGGTTATTCACTGTGCCAGCGCCACAGGCGCCATCCGGGCAATCCGTTGAAATTGTGCAGGAAGAACCGCGACGTGACGCCCCCAGCGCGCGGGAGGCGGTAACCCGAATGGGCATCACCTGGGATGCCTTTAACATGCGCGCGGCTATCGATCGCAATGACACCCGCGTGACGTCTCTGTTCCTGCAGGGCGGAATGGACTGGAAGCTGGCATGGACGGAGCAGGCGTTCTCGGCGGGCAATACCGAGGTGTTGAGGCTGCTGCTGCGTTACCCTTCGCAAATGGACGAAAGCAAACCATGCCGACAGTTTATGACCACGCTCAGCCATGCGATGTCGAATGGGGCGTCACTCACTTCGCTGCACAAAAGTTATCTGCAAAGTTTTTGCTCAGTGCCTGCGGTCGTCGCACGTCAGCAGTATGATCTTGAACAGGCCGAGCTGCGCGTTCGCGCCCAGCCAAGCCCGGAAAACAAGAAATGGCAGAAAATTCACGCCGAACTGTATGATGCGATTAACTGACAGCCTGATGATTCAGACCGTCAGCCGCTAGGGCTCGCCATACAGACCGATGAGTCTGCGCACCACGCCATTGGTCCAGCCAAAGCCGTCCTGCAACGGATATTCCCCGCCGCCGCCTTCGCGCGGCGCGGCATCCGCAATGTGGTATTTTTCGATAATCTTATGGTGTTCCTGATAAAAGAGATTCACCGTTTTCAACCAGTTACGTGCGATTTCATCTCCGAGATGATCGTCTCCGTACAGTTTGAAACCCTGGATCGCCATCCACTGCAGCGGCGCCCAGCCGTTGGGCTTATCCCACTGCTCACCGGTTTCATGCTCCGTGGCTAAAATCCCGCCAGGCGTTAGCAGGCGGCTACGCACCGCATTGGCAAGTCGGTCGGCTTGTTCATGGGTTGCCATGCCGACATACAGCGGCACAATACTGGCGGCAGAGAACAGGGCCATTTGCTCGCGTCGCCAGTCGTAATCACGATAGCAGCCGTTTTCATCGTCCCAGAGATAGCGGTTCACCGCATCGCGGCGGTCACTGGCTTTCTGGCGAAACTGCGCTTCAGTTTCTTTGTCGCCTTTCAGTGCCGAAATATTGGCGATAGTGCTCTCCAGCTTGTAGAGGAATGCGTTCAGGTCAATCGGGATGAACTGAGTGGTGCGTATGCTGGCAAGGCGGCCTGCGTCGCGTAGCCAGCGCGAGGAGTAATCCCAGCCGGAGGCCGCGCCCGCGCGTAAATCCCGATACACCTCATTGGGTGGGCGACCCGAATGCTTAGCGGTCTCGACGTCTTCAAGCCACGACTCATCGCGTGGCGTGTCGCGATCGTCCCAATAGCGGTTGAGTAGAGAGCCGTCAGACATTCTGATCACGTGACGGTAGGCCTGGTTAAGCACCAGGGAGTCAGCGCCATCCATCCAGAACGCGTACTCCATTTTTAAATGATCAAGGTAACGACGCGCGCCGCGTACGCCATCCTCTTCAAACAGTTCCACCATCAGCGCAAAAACTGGCGGCTGCGAGCGACTCAGGTAATAAGTACGGTTACCGTTCGGGATGTGACCATAGTTTTCAATCATCCAGGCAAAGTTATCCGCCATACATTTCAGCAGGTCTTCGCGACCGCTCTCGGCCAGGCCCAGCATAGTGAAATAGGAGTCCCAGTAGTAGGTTTCGCTAAAACGTCCGCCGGGCACAATGTATGACTGCGGTAATGCCAGCAGGGAGGACCAGGGGATGTGATCCTGTGGCTCGCGCGTCAGTACTGGCCACAGTTGATCAATATGCTCTTTCAGCGAATTTTCCGGGTCAGAAACGTATTCACTGGAGGGCGTTTCCGGGAGCCAGAAGTGGTTCTCGACAAAGCGTCGCAGATCAAAGTCGCGGTGGCGTTTAACCTTGCGATAGCGGATTAAAATGTCCAGCGGGTCCATTTTGGGCGCGCAATCGGGAAAGGTTTTGCTATCTGCAAACAGTTTTGACGACTGAACGTGTTCGAACAGTTCGAGGTAACGATCGGCGGGGGTTAACGCATCTGAGGCGGGTAACCCTGCAATCATCTCCGGTTCAGGCTCCGCCTCAATCATTTCATCCAGCTTTAACTCGCACGGATCCATTTCATAAAGCAGATCGATGTCGATCGTCATTTCTTCAGAAGGGGCGTGGGGTAGTTTCTGGTTGAGCATAATGAGAAAGACCTCCGATGGACGTTGAAAGATTAAGGCTATTGCCCGCTCGTCAGTTAAGCGTAGACATTCGCTTCGGTGTCTGGTGAGTAAAGCGTGCGGTCGATCACGTTTTAATGCTGGGCAATATTTTAAAAATAAAACTATCCCAATGAAAATAATGAATAATTCAGAATTCTGCGCGACCTGAAGATATTCCATTTTCAGAACATTCGATTGCAACGAGGTGTGAACAAAACAGGTAACGTCTTATCTCTATAATAGGCACAGGCTATTCTATCGATAGTTCTCCCCCATGTAATTGCTTGATACTTATCAAAATAGTAATCCCCTCATTTCCTATGATGGTCAGGTCCGACAAAGACTGTGTGTTAATTAGTCTATTTTCTGGGTCACAATAACTCACAACGGTGAGGGTAAAAATAATGAAAATCATTACCCGTCTTACCGCGATTGCTATAGCTGGCATCGCGATTTGTTATTTTGGATTATCCGGTTATGTGTGGTATCACGATAATCAACGTAGCAAACAGGCTGATGTTCAGGCCTCTACGCTGGAAGAAAATAATAAAGTATTAGGGTTCTTACGCGAAAAAGGATGCGATTATTGTCACACCCCTTCAGCCGAATTACCTTTCTATTCTTCTTTTCCTGTCGCTAAACAGTTGATGAATTACGACATTCAACTGGGATACAAATCATTCAATCTTGAGGCCGTTCGTGCGGCGCTGGTCGGGGATAAACCCGTATCGCAAAGCGACCTGAATAAAATTGAATGGGTGATGCAGTACGACACCATGCCACCGACGCGTTATACCGCATTGCACTGGGCTGGCAAGGTAAGCGATTCGGAGCGAGCCGAGATCCTGGGCTGGATTGCGAAACAGCGTGAGCAGTACTACGCCAGTAACGATACCGCCGCACAGCATCGTAACGAACCTGTGCAGCCGATACCGGAAAGTATCCCGACCGATGCCCGCAAAGTGGCGCTGGGCTTTACGCTTTACCACGACCCGCGTATTTCCGGCGATAGCACAATTTCTTGCGCCCACTGCCACGCCCTGAATGCGGGCGGCGTGGATGGCCGGAAAACATCAATCGGCGTAGGCGGCGCGGTTGGGCCTATTAATGCGCCAACGGTATTTAACTCGGTCTTTAACGTAGAACAATTCTGGGATGGCCGTGCGCCAACACTGCAGGCGCAGGCGGGTGGTCCACCGCTCAATCCAATTGAAATGGCGTCTAAATCCTGGGATGAAATCATCCAGAAACTGGATAAAGACCCGACCCTGAAGCAAGAGTTTATCGCTGTTTATCCGCAGGGATTCAGCGGGGATAATATTACCGATGCGATTGCCGAGTTTGAGAAAACGCTGATCACGCCAAATTCGCCGTTTGATAAATGGCTGCGTGGTGATGAAGGCGCGTTAACGGCCCAGCAAAAACATGGCTATCAGTTATTTAAAGATAATAAGTGCGCGACCTGTCATGGCGGTATTATTTTAGGCGGACGTTCATTTGAACCACTGGGTTTGAAAAAGGACTTTAATTTCGGCGAGGTCACTGCCGCAGATATTGGCCGCATGAACGTCACCAATGAATTACGTGACAAGCTGCGTCAAAAAGTCCCTGGCTTGCGTAACGTTGCGCTGACCGCGCCTTATTTCCATCGCGGTGATGTGCCAACGCTCGACGGTGCGGTAAAACTGATGCTGCGTTATCAGGTGGGTAAAGAACTGCCGCAGGAAGATATCGACGATATCGTGGCGTTTCTTGAGAGTCTGAACGGTGTGTATACGCCGTATATGCAGGGTAAATAAGAGAAAACCGGATGGCAAAGCGCCATCCGGTTTTTAATTGCTTAACGCATGGTAACGAACTCTTCTGCTGCCGTTGGGTGAATCGCAACGGTGTTATCAAAGTCTTTCTTGGTTGCGCCCATTTTCAGAGCCACCGCGAAGCCTTGCAGCATTTCATCCATCCCAAAACCGATGCCGTGAATACCGACAATCTTCTCTTCCGGACCGACGCAAACCAGCTTCATGCGGCACGGCTGACGGTGCGTGGTGACAGCGGTATACATCGCGGTAAACGATGATTTATACACTTTCACCTGGTCATCGCCGTGCTGTTCGCGAGCCTGCTGCTCGGTTAAGCCCACGGTGCCAATTGGCGGGTGGCTGAAGACCACGGTCGGGATGTTGCTGTAGTCTAAATGCTCGTCCGGTTTGTTGTTAAATAGACGCTCGGACAGGCGACGGCCCGCGGCAACAGCAACCGGCGTCAGCTCAACGGCACCGGTGTTATCGCCGACGGCATAAATTCCCGGCACGCTGGTGTTCTGATATTTATCAACGACGATGTAGCCTTTTTCGTTGGTTTTCACGCCAGTCGCCGCCAGGTTGAAGTTGTCGGTAGCAGGTTCACGACCAATTGCCCAAATCAGGCAATCTACCGTTTCGCTACGGCCATCTTCCAGTTGCAGGGTCAGACTGCCGTCAGCATTTTTAACGACTGCTTTCGGAATTGCATGAGTATGCAGAGTCGGGCCTTCGGCGTTCATCACCTCAACCAGCGTGTCGACGATCATTGGATCGAAGCTGCGCAGCGGCGCGTGTTTACGTACGAACAGATGCGTTTGGGCACCCAGGCCGTTTATCACGCCCGCCAGCTCAACGGCGATATAGCCTGCGCCAACAACAGCCACGCGTTTTGGCAGCGCTGGCAGTTCAAAGAAGCCATCGGAGTCGATACCGTATTCCACACCCGGAATGCTCGGATGGCTCGGGCGACCACCGGTAGCAATCAAAATATGATCGGCAGTAATGGTTTCTCCGTTCACTTCAATGGTTTTGGCATCTACAAAGCGGGCAAAGCCTTTAATCACATCGACATTATTTTTGCCCAGCACGTTGTCGTACGAGGTATGAATGCGGTCGATATAAGCGGTACGCGTGGCGATCAGTTTATCCCAGTCGAACTTATTGATGGTGGTGTCGAAACCGTAATCCGGACCGTACATGTGGATCGCTTCGCGGACCTGTGCGGCATGCCACATCACTTTCTTCGGTACGCAGCCAACGTTAACGCAGGTGCCGCCTAACTCTTTGGCTTCAATCAGTGCGCATTTCTGGCCGTACATTGCTGCACGGTTAATGGAGGCAATACCGCCGCTGCCGCCGCCAATAGCGATGTAATCATAGTGCTTGGTCATGACCGCTCCTTCATGTTCATTGTAGGGCGGAGAAGCGTTACGCCATCCGCCAAAATATTCGCGATTGTATACCTGATATTAAAAGGTTCCACCGATGGCTGCGATTACTCCGGCACGATCCAGCTTACCGAGGTATGGCCGGTTCCTGCCGATACCAGTTTGCTGTGCAACCACGGCAGAACGTTGTTCATCTGCTGCTCCAGCTTCCACGGCGGGTTAATCACAATCATGCCGGACGCCGTCATGCCGCGCTGATCGCTGTCCGGGCGTACCGCCAGCTCAATTTGCAGAATTTTGCGGATGCCGGTGTCTTCGAGATCGTGGACCATGCGCTTGATTTGCTGGCGCAAAACCACCGGATACCACAGCGCATAGGTGCCGGTCGCGAAACGCTTGTAGCCTTCGTTAATACCGGTTACCACCGCCTGGTAGTCACTTTTGATTTCATATGGTGGATCGATAAGGATCAGCCCGCGACGGGAAACTGGCGGTAATTTTGCTTTTAGCTGCTGATAACCATCGGCTTTGGCCACGCGAGCGCGCTCATCCTTCTGGAATTCGCCGCGCAGCAGAGGAAAGTCGCTCGGGTGCAGTTCAGTTAATTGCAGGCTGTCCTGTTCGCGCAGCAGCTGGCGAGCAATTAACGGAGAGCCCGGGTAGTAGCGCAACTGACCGCTACGGTTGAAGTGCTGCACCACACCAATGTAGGGTTCCAGCTCGGCAGGCAAATCGTCCTGCTGCCAGATACGGGCGATCCCTTCAAGATATTCACCGGTACGTTCGGCATGCTCACTGCTCAGCTGATAACGGCCTGCGCCAGCATGGGTGTCCAGATAGAGAAACGGTTTTTCTTTCTCTTTGAGCGATTCAATGATCAGGCTCTGAACGGTGTGTTTAAGGACGTCGGCGTGGTTGCCAGCGTGATAACTGTGGCGATAACTGAGCATGGGTAAACGTGTTCCAGGTTATAAACGTAGGCCCGAAAACAGCGCGATATCGGGCGAAAATAAAGCGTATCGCCACAGTATACAGAAAACTCGTCACTGCCGCGAAAGCGCAACGCCTGGCATTGAAATCCTCTACACTTAACCCCATTGTACAAATTAATATGCACAGCGCCGGATACGCGCTTCATTCACTCTTTTCAACAGGACCGCGCTAATGACCAATCCATTGCTGACTCCCTTCGAACTGCCGCCGTTTTCTAAAATTCAGCCTGAGCACGTTGTGCCTGCCGTCACTAAGGCGCTGAATGATTGCCGCGAAAACGTTGAGCGAGTGGTTGCGCAGGGCGCGCCGTACACCTGGGAAAATCTCTGCCAGCCGTTGGCAGAAGTTGACGATGTGCTGGGGCGTATTTTCTCTCCTGTTAGTCACCTGAACTCGGTGAAAAATAGCCCGGAACTGCGCGAAGCCTACGAGCAAACGCTGCCGCTGCTGTCTGAATACAGCACCTGGGTTGGGCAACATGAAGGTTTGTATCAGGCGTACCGCGATCTGCGTGATGGCGATCATTACGCCACTCTGAACACCGCACAGAAAAAAGCGGTCGATAACGCACTGCGCGATTTTGAACTTTCTGGTATTGGTCTGCCGAAGGAAAAACAGCAGCGCTATGGCGAGATCGCTACCCGCCTGTCTGAACTGGGTAATCTGTACAGCAACAATGTGCTGGATGCCACCATGGGCTGGACTAAGCTGGTGACTGATGAAGCGGAACTCTCCGGCATGCCGGAGAGCGCGCTGGCCGCCGCAAAAGCCCAGGCTGAAGCTAAAGAGCAGGACGGCTATCTGTTAACGCTGGATATCCCAAGCTACCTGCCGGTCATGACCTACTGCGACAACCAGGGACTGCGTGAGGAGATGTATCGCGCTTATTCCACTCGCGCGTCTGACCAGGGACCAAACGCTGGCAAATGGGACAACAGCCCGATAATGGAAGAGATCCTCGCGCTGCGCCACGAACTGGCACAGCTGTTGGGTTTCGAAAGCTACGCTTTTAAATCGCTGTCCACCAAAATGGCGGAGAACCCGCAGCAGGTGCTCGACTTCCTGACCGATCTGGCGAAACGCGCCCGTCCGCAGGGTGAGAAAGAGTTAGCCCAGCTGCGCGCCTTCGCAAAAGCGGAATTTGGCGTTGATGAGCTGCAGCCGTGGGATATCGCTTACTACAGCGAGAAACAAAAACAGCACCTCTACAGCATCAGCGACGAGCAGTTGCGCCCATATTTCCCGGAAAACAAAGCCGTTAACGGCCTGTTTGAAGTGGTTAAACGTATTTATGGCATCACCGCCAAAGAGCGCACCGATGTTGACGTCTGGCACCCGGAAGTCCGTTTCTTCGAGCTGTATGACGAAAACAACGAACTGCGCGGCAGCTTCTATCTTGACCTGTATGCCCGTGAGCATAAACGTGGCGGGGCGTGGATGGACGACTGTGTCGGGCAGATGCGTAAAGCCGACGGTACGCTACAAAAGCCTGTTGCCTACCTGACCTGTAACTTTAACCGTCCGGTGAACGGCAAACCCGCCCTGTTTACCCACGATGAAGTGATTACCCTGTTCCACGAGTTCGGCCATGGTCTGCACCATATGCTGACTCGTATCGAAACCGCGGGGGTTTCCGGCATCAACGGCGTGCCGTGGGATGCGGTCGAACTGCCGAGCCAGTTTATGGAAAACTGGTGCTGGGAGCCAGAAGCGCTGGCATTTATCTCCGGTCACTTTGAGACCGGTGAGCCGCTGCCGAAGGAACTGCTGGATAAAATGCTGGCGTCGAAAAACTATCAGGCGGCGCTGTTTATTCTCCGTCAACTGGAGTTCGGCCTGTTTGATTTCCGTCTGCACGCGGAGTTTAACCCGCAGCAAGGGGCGAAAATCCTCGACACACTGGCGGAAATTAAAAAGCAGGTTGCCGTGGTGCCGGGCCCAACGTGGGGCCGCTTCCCACATGCCTTCAGCCACATTTTTGCTGGTGGCTATGCGGCAGGTTACTACAGCTATCTGTGGGCCGACGTGCTGGCGGCAGATGCCTTCTCTCGCTTTGAAGATGAAGGGATTTTCAACCGCCAAACCGGACAATCGTTCCTCGATAACATCCTCACCCGTGGTGGTTCTGAAGAGCCGATGGAACTGTTCAAGCGCTTCCGTGGCCGCGAGCCGCAGCTGGATGCAATGCTGGAGCATTACGGGATCAAGGGCTGATTGTTCGCGTGAAAATTTGTTTACTGGATGAAACAGGCGCCGGAGACGGCGCCTTATCTGTTCTGGCCGCCCGCTGGGGACTGGAACACGATGAAGATAACCTGATGGCGCTGGTGATGACGCCGGAACATCTGGAACTGCGCAAACGTGACGAACCTAAACTTGGCGGTATCTTCGTTGATTTCGTGGGCGGTGCAATGGCCCATCGGCGCAAGTTTGGCGGTGGCCGCGGTGAAGCGGTGGCGAAGGCGGTTGGCATTAAAGGCGATTACCTTCCGGATGTAGTCGATGCGACAGCCGGGCTGGGGCGCGATGCGTTTGTACTGGCCTCGGTAGGCTGCCGCGTCCGAATGCTGGAACGTAACCCGGTAGTGGCGGCGCTGCTTGATGATGGTCTGGCGCGCGGCTATGCCGACCCGGAAATCGGCCCGTGGCTGCAGGAACGTTTACAACTGATCCATGCCTCCAGCCTGACGGCGTTAACCGATATCACCCCGCGCCCGCAGGTGGTATATCTCGACCCGATGTTCCCGCATAAGCAGAAAAGCGCGCTGGTGAAAAAAGAGATGCGGGTGTTTCAGTCGTTGGTAGGGCCGGATCTGGATGCGGACGGCCTGCTGGAGCCTGCGCGTCAGTTGGCCACCAAACGTGTAGTGGTGAAACGCCCGGACTACGCGCCGCCGCTGGCGGATGTCGCCACGCCGAATGCGGTAGTCACGAAAGGGCATCGGTTCGATATCTACTCAGGGACAGCATAGTTTGTAGGCCGGATAAGGCGGTAGCCGCATCCGGCATTACGGCTTAAACAAACGGTGCCAGCGGATCGGCAATCTCAAACGCTACCGCACGGTCTGCTTTCGGTGGGTAAATCAGCTCGCTGACAATCGACACCTTCAGCTTCTTCGCTTCTGCGCGCGTCAGTTTCACCTGTTGGTCCCAACCTTCGGTATATACCGCGCCCCAGGCTCCCAGATCCAGACAAGTGACGTACATCTCCTGGCGGTACGGCAGCGGCGCCACGTCCAGCACGCTTGCTGCGGCGTTGTTCCCGGCGAACTTGCCCAATAAAATTGCGTGCTGGCAGGTCATTAACGCATGGTTGCCTTTGTCGTCGGTGGCGGCATAGGCCACATCGCCGGTGGCGTAGATATCATCGTGACCCACAACCTGCAGATGGGTATTTACATGCAGACGGCCCTGGCGATCGCGCGGAGCGTTAATCTGTGCTGTCAGGCTATTCGCTTGTACGCCGACCGTCCAGATAACCGTCTGCGAAGCAATCATCTGACCATCTTTCAGCGTGACGCCGGAGGCATCCACGCACTCTACTTCCGCATTGACCAGCCATTCGACGCCCAGTTCAGCGGAGGCTTCGATAATGACGTCACGTAATTCCTGGCTCCAGCGCCCGCCTGGCTGAGCGCCGCGTTCAACTACGACAACTCTGGTCTTAGCATCAGCGCCCAATATTTCGCGCAAACGCCCCGGCAATTCCAGCGCCATCTCAATCCCGGTAAAGCCGCCACCACAGACCACGACCGTATTGCGGGCCTCACTTTCCGGTTGTAATGCGAGATCCTTAATGTGCTGCTCCAGTACAGCGGCGCTCTCGAGCTGGTCGAGGTCAAACGCGTGCTCAGCGGCGCCGGCGACAATGTCGCGGTTTACGTGGCTGCCGCTGGCGAGCACCAGGCGGTCATAGCGGCGCAGATGAATTTCACCGTTGGCATCTTTCCAGCTTATCTCTTTAGAGTCCGGGAGGATCTGCTCGACGTGGCCTTGCAGGAAGTTGACGCCAGTAACGTCAAACAACGGCTGCAGCGGGGCGACCAGGGTTTGTACGGCGCTTTCATAAAAGCGTGGACGGACACGCAGCTCTGGTTGTGGCGCAATTACGGTAATATCAATGGCCTGCTGATGTTTATCCGCCAGTCGTGCGGCGCTTAATGCTGCCCACATACCGGCAAAGCCGGCGCCCACGATCAGAATTTGTTTACGCATTAGGGTTTTCTCACTAGTGACTACGAATTATTTACTCGGATTTTATTTGTCGTAGTTAGGAATTGCAATGCGATCAAACTCCTTTTTACTAAAAAGGGTAAGGGTTTTTTAATATCTATCTGATAAATATGTATTTAAAATTATATTTTAAAGTGGCTTCACTTTGCTGTCTGGAATGAATGAGACGAAAAAGCTACAATAAACTCAGATTCATTTTGGCTGAGATAAGAGAATGGCATTCTACAGTTCCGGGGTTGAGTACGGCATTCATAGCCTGATGTGTATGGTCGACAGCAAGGGCGACGCGCGGGATATGAGCGTGCGTGAAATTGCCGAGCTGCAAAGCGTGCCGTATGACTATCTGGCGAAAATTTTTACCCGTTTATCGAAAGCGGGCCTGGTACGCAGTATTGAGGGCAAGGGCGGCGGTTTCCAGTTGGCTAAACCCGCTGAACATATCACGGTGTTGGACGTGGTGAACGCCATCGATGGCGATAAGCGCATCTTCGAATGTCGCGAAATTCGCCAGCGGCTGGCGGTATTTGAGGAGCATCCGCCAGAGTGGGCCTGTGAAGGCATTTGCGGTGTGCGCTCGGTAATGGATATGGCCCAGCAGCGAATGGAAGAAGCGCTCGGCCAGCATACGATCCTCGATTTGGCGCGCAAAATGTATCGCAAAGCGCCGGACACTTTTGTCGTTGAAGTTCAGGAGTGGATAGACGCCCGCAAAGGGTAGCGATTGAAAATGCCCGATGGCGCCAGGCTACCGGGCATTTTGAATGTAGGCCGGATAAGGCAATAGCCGCCATCCGGCACTGATGATTATTGCTCGGTACTTGGCGTATTAATCATGCGGTTCAGCCATGGCACCATAATCGCCATCACGACCGTTACTGCCAGAGTGACCAGGCCAATCTTACTGAAGACGTTGGTGTAGATAGGCAGCGTTTGCAGCGGGTCGGTGATGTTCTCTGGTACGGCGGTGAAGGTGGCGACATAACCCCCCATCAGGAAGGCCGCAGCCTGGGTCAGGAACCACATCCCGAGAATAAAGCCCATCAGGTGCTGTGGCACGAGAGCGGCGACCATCGCCAGTCCCAGGGCGCTAATCAGCAGTTCACCCAGACTCTGGAACAGGTAGACCAGCACGATAAACCACGGTGACGTCAGCCCCTGCGCATCGGCAAACCACATCCCGGCAGCGGCGGCCGTCAGGAAGCCCAGCGAGCACAGGAACATACCGAGCGTAAATTTCATCGGCATGGTCAGGTCTTTGCCTTTGTTTCCCAGACGGGTATAGACAGCGGCCAGCACCGGACTTGCCAGTACCACCCAGAACGGGTTCAGCGCCTGGAAGCTCACCGGGTTGATGGCAAAACCGAGAATTTCATGGTGCACGTTATTGATAGCAAAGAAGTTCAGCGATGTCGGCATCTGCGCGTACAGAACGTAAAACACCACCGCTTCCAGCATCAGGATAAAGGCCACGAACATCTTGTTACGCCCGGTTTTATCCAGTTTGAATGCCTGACGGAAGAAGATGATCGTCACGGCAATCGACAGGACAATCAGCACCAGGTTGGCAACCTGCACGTTGTGCATCAGCCAGGCGCAGATAAATACCATCACTACCGTACCGGCCAGCACGCAGAATAGATTACGGAAACTCAGCGGCTTATGGTCTGGCTCAGAGCCGATATCCTTCACCATGCCACGACAGGCAAAGTAGACCAGCAGCGCGACGATAAGCCCGGCACCGCACAGGTTGTAGGTCACTGCGTAGCCAAACTTATCGGCGATCACTGGTGCCAGCGACAGCGACAGCAACGAACCGATGTTAATCGACATATAAAACAGGGTGAAAGCACCGTCCAGACGGGCGTCTTTCGGTGGATAGCATTTTGACAACAGGCTTGCCGGGTTGGCTTTAAACAACCCGTTACCAACGGCAATGGTACCCAAAGCAATAAAGATCAGATCGGGCTTAAGCAGCGACATCCCGGTCATGAAGTAGCCGATGGCCAGTACAATGGCACCGAGTACCAGTGTGCGCTTGGTGCCTAGCAGGTGGTCGCCGACGTAGCCGCCGATCGAGATTAGGCCGTAGACCAGCGCGGCAAAGGCACCAAAGGTGACGAATGCCTGTTCTTGTGAAAATCCGAGCTGCTTAACAAAAAATACCGCCAGGATGCCCTGAACGCCGTAATAGCCAAATCGTTCCCACAATTCTACGAAGAAGATCATGAAGAACGGACGAGGTTGCTGCAGCAAGCCCGTAGGTGCAGTTTTATTCATATTCCATCGCCTTTCAAAGCCATCCCGAAAAGTATGAACGCGTATGCTTAAACGCGCCGAAAAAGTCTTATTTTGTTATAGACTGCGGTTATTGGCCGCGAGGGTAGAGTATTATAGAGATGGTTTTCGATCCAATTAGTTGATCACACTAATTATGATTTGTTTGTTGGATTGATGTACTAATTGTGTCCGAATGATAAAAACAAAAACGCCCGCACAGGCGGGCGTTTACAGGCTAAGCGACTTGCTGCGGGCCGGGTTATGTTCCGGCGGTAAGCATTTTATGCTTCTTCGTCGTCACGCAGCGGAACAATCAACATGTCGACGTGGACAGTGTTGATCAGTTGGCGCGCGGAGGACATCAGTTTGCTCCAGAAATCCTGGTGGTGACCACAAACGACCAGATCCATGTCGTATTTTTTGATGGCATCAACCAGAACCTGACCCAGATCGCCGCTACCGCTCAGGGTTTCGGTGATAGGGTAGCCTGCATTGGTGGACAGCTCGGTTAACGCGTGGTGGGTTTCTTCAGAAATGCGTTTCTGCATGTCGCCCAGATTCACGTCGATAAGCCCGGTGTACAGGTCGGAATAGTTTACGTCAACGTGGATAAGGGAGACTTTAGCATTGTAAGGCCGCGCCATAGAGACCGCTTTTTCAACCAGAACTTTGCTTTCCGGAGAAAGATCAACCGCGATAAGAATGTGTTTATAAGCCATAGTGTTACTCCTTCCATAAGTTGTCGATGACTAGCCTGCTGGCGTTATCTGCCGCCGCGTCATCCGCGTCCTGCGAACCTTGCGCGCGGGGCTAGCCCAGTCGTAAAAACGTACCATATAAGGACTATCCTTACATTATAGCGACCAGGATAATCCGTCAATCCGCCTTGCTTGCCAAGCAGTTAAACAAATTTTTTAGTTAATTGCATTGATAGCGATTAACCTTCTGGCAAAAAAATTAACTAATCTCCTACACTATCTAGAGGGGCGTTCGGATGCGTGATACTAATACGAACGGTTTCGGCTGTACTCTTCACTGAATGGTTTGGCAGGGTATCGGGGAGCGGTAGTCCCGGAAAGGAGTTCCGTGGGCGGGTCGCCGGGGAGGAGGTATGATAAGCACCATTGCATTGTTCTGGGCTTTATGTGTCGTTTGCATTGTTAATATGGCGCGCTATTTTTCTTCGCTACGCGCACTGTTAGTGGTACTTCGTGGTTGCGATCCATTGCTTTACCAGTATGTAGATGGAGGAGGCTTTTTTACCTCGCATGGGCAACCGAATAAGCAGATGCGTCTGGTGTGGTATATCTACGCTCAGCGTTACCGCGATCATCATGATGATGAATTTATTCGCCGCTGTGAGCGGGTTCGCGGTCAGTTCATTCTCACCAGCGCGCTATGCGGCCTGGTGTTAATCAGCATGGTTGCGCTGATTATCTGGCACTGATTCCAACGACAGATACAAAAAAAGCGGGCCAGTTTCCTGACCCGCTTTTTTACCGTGCATTCGCTTAGATAAGCTTCAGGGAGAGCCAGTACAGCACCCCGGAAAGAATAATCGCAGCCGGTAGGGTGAAGACCCAGGCCATCAGAATGCTGGTCACTGTTTTACGCTGCAAACCGCCGCCATCAACAACCATCGTTCCCGCAACGGAAGAGGAAAGAACGTGAGTGGTGGAAACGGGCATACCGGTGTAACTGGCGAGACCGATAGAGACTGCGGCAGTCATCTGCGCCGACATCCCCTGGGCATAGGTCATACCTTTCTTACCGATTTTCTCGCCGATGGTGGTGGCTACGCGACGCCAGCCAATCATCGTACCAATACCCAGCGCCAGTGCGACGGCCATAATGATCCAGATAGGCGCGTACTCAATGGTGCTCAGCATGTCAGCTTTCAGTTTCTTCAGCAGACGCTGATCGTCAGCGCTTACGCCAGGCAGCTTAACCACTTTATCGGTGGTATCAGAGATGCACAGCATAATACGGCGCAGCTGACCACGCTGCTCGACGCTTAACTTGTCGTAAGTTTCCAGATTCGCCAGCATACCTTTCGCGCGTTCCAGCGCGTTGATGGTATTCGCCGGGTGGCAATGGAACTCTGTCGCCGTCGCGGGTGCCGCGTCCGTCGGTGACGGAATCAACTGGTCTACGCCTGTGGCCTGTTTAAGCAGGTCAGGGCGCTGCTGGAAGAAGACTTCGACGTTATTGATTGCATCACGGGTACGGGTAATCTCGTAACCGGAAGCATTCATATTCACCACGAAACCTGCAGGCGCTACGCCAATCAGCACCAACATCACCAGACCAATGCCTTTCTGACCATCGTTCGCACCGTGGGAGAACGCCACGCCGATTGCGGAGAGGATCAGTGCAATACGCGTCCAGAACGGCGGCTTTTTCTTACCGTCTTTCTTTTCACGTTCTGCCGGCGTCAGGTGGATACGGGCACGTTTTTTCGTACCGCTCCAGTAGCGACGCAGAATGAAAATAAGACCACCTGCAACCACCAGACCGACAATTGGCGAGATGATTAGCGAGGCAAAAATACCGATAACTTTCGGGATGTTAAGTGCGTCCACCACCGAGGTGCCGGTCATCAACGCATTGGTTAAACCAATACCGATAATGGCGCCAATCAGCGTGTGGGAGCTGGATGCAGGCAAACCAAAGTACCAGGTACCCAGGTTCCAGATAATTGCCGCCAGCAGCATGGAGAACACCATGGCGAGGCCATGTGACGATCCCATATTTAGCAGCAGATCCGTTGGCAGCATATGCACGATGGCATACGCCACGCTGAGACCGCCCAGCAAAACACCAAAGAAGTTGAACAACGCAGCCATGACCACCGCCAATTGCGAACGCATTGCGCGGGTGTAGATCACGGTTGCGACAGCATTGGCTGTGTCATGGAAGCCGTTAATTGCTTCGTAGAACAGCACGAAAGCCAGAGCAAGCAATAGTAAAAGCCCGGTATGTAAATCCAGGCCAGCAAACAAATGTAGCATAGGACGTTACGCCATTTTGAGGACATGAACGCGGCGCATTATCAGTGACTTTGGCGGCGCGGGCAAAGTGAAATATAGAGTTTTTTTGATTTGTCTCCTGCTTTGTTTTACACCACTAAAGAATTATCCTATATATTTCAGATAAATACCCTTTATCGGTAGTTTGGTGCTGGTGCGACCACTGAGGAATCTTTACAATTCACTCCCGCTTTTTAGAGAGGATCGCAACGTGGAAAGGTTTGATACCGTTATTATAGGCGCTGGCGCAGCGGGTATGTTTTGTGCCGCGCAGGCAGGACAAGCAGGTAGTCGCGTACTGCTGATCGATAATGGTAAAAAGCCAGGGCGCAAGATTCTCATGTCTGGCGGGGGCCGCTGCAACTTTACTAATCTTTATGTCGAACCGGCCGCGTATTTGAGCCAAAACCCGCATTTTTGCAAATCGGCGCTGGCGCGTTATACGCAGTGGGATTTTATCGATCTGGTGGGCAAGCACGGCATTGCCTGGCATGAAAAAACGCTAGGTCAGCTTTTCTGCGACGATTCCGCCCAACAAATTGTCGATATGCTGGTGGACGAGTGTGAAAAAGGTAACGTAACTATGCGGTTACGTAGCGAAGTCCTGAGCGTTGAGCGCGATGGTGACGATTTTATCCTGGAATTGAATGGGATGACTGTCGGCACGAAAAAGCTGGTTATCGCCTCCGGTGGCCTCTCTATGCCGGGTCTGGGCGCAACGCCGTTTGGCTATAAAATTGCCGAACAGTTCGGCCTGAACGTGTTGCCGACCCGCGCAGGTCTGGTGCCGTTCACTTTACATAAGCCGCTACTGGAGCAGCTTCAGGTGCTCTCTGGCGTATCGGTTTCCTCCGTTATCACCGCCGAGGACGGCACCGTATTTCGTGAAAACCTGCTCTTTACGCACCGCGGGCTTTCTGGTCCGGCCGTGCTGCAGATTTCCAGTTTTTGGCAGCCAGGTGAATTTGTCAGCATTAATTTGTTGCCGGATGTTGACCTCGCGGGCTTCCTCGATGACCAACGAAGCGCACACCATAATCAAAGCTTAAAGAACACGTTAGCGATGCAGTTGCCAAAGCGTCTGGTGGAATGCTTACAGCAGTTAGGGCAAATTCCGGATGTCTCGCTGAAGCAGCTTAACGTACGCGATCAGCAAACGCTGGTTGAAACGCTGACCGAGTGGCGGGTGCAGCCGAACGGTACGGAAGGGTATCGTACCGCTGAAGTCACGTTAGGTGGCGTCGATACCAACGAGCTGTCATCGCGCACGATGGAAGCGCGCAAAGTGCCGGGGCTGTATTTTATCGGCGAAGTTATGGACGTCACCGGTTGGTTGGGCGGCTATAACTTCCAGTGGGCGTGGTCGAGCGCCTGGGCGTGCGCACAGGATTTAGCCTCTGGGGTAAAAACACAGTAGATTTTACCAGCAAGAAGTCAGCATTTTATGAATGGAATCAATTAGCAGTGTGCTCAATCGCTATCGTTATTCAGGCCGTTAGCGGGAACAGAACCTCACTTAGGGTTTACCCGGTTTGCGGCCAGGTAAACCCTATATGATCACTACGCGACCACTTCCATTTCCATCATCACCGGATGGAAACGGCGCTTGAAGTAAATCAGCCCGTGGCCTTGCTGGCTGAGGGTAATGTTCTTGATTTCGACCAGATAGACCAAATGGCTGCCGATAGTCTGCACTTGATTAATCTCACCCTCGAGGCTTGCCAGCGATCCTTTCAGTACCGGTTGGCCTTGCGCGCCTTTCTGCCAGCATGAAAGGTTGAAGCGATCTTCCATAGCCATGCCTGTCATCCCGGCGAAATGGCGGGCCATCACTTCCTGCTCGTGGTTCAACACGTTGATACAGAGCTTGCCGTTGCCCTGAAACACCGGGTTCATTGCGCTATTGGCGTTGATACAGACCATCACCGACGGTGGCGAGTCGGTCACCGAACAGACTGCCGTAGCGGTGATCCCGCAGCGGCCCGCTTCGCCTTCGGTGGTGATGACGTTAACGGCGGCCGACAGACTGGCCATGGCATCGCGAAAACGCAGACGTTGTTCATCTAATTGCATTGTGACCTCCCGCTGCTGGTTACTTCAGCAGCTTATCCAGCATGTTGATATCGGAATTGTTGTGCAAATGTGGAACCGTCCAGCCATTTTGGTCGTACTCGGACAGGCAGCGATCGACCATCGCCATCATTTTGTCCATGTTGCCGGAGCTCTGTGCCTGGCGCAGACACTGCAGGCGGATTTCGTCCTGGCTACCGGAGTAGTTGATTTCATACAGCTCGTGGCGGCCACCAAATTCGCTGCCGATGGCGTCCCACATTAGTTTGAGGATCTTGATGCGCTCGACGTGATCCATACCGTTCGATCCGCGTACGTATTTCGCCAGATATTCGTTGATTTGCGGGTTATTGAGATCACGTGCGCTGGACGGCAGATAGATCAGGCCGCTGGTGACGCTGCGCTCGATAATATTTTTGATTTTGGCGTAAGCCATCGGCGCCATCACGCGATAGGTTTGCAGCGCGGCGTGATCCGGCAGATATGCCCCGTTGACCCACGGCGTTGCTTCAGCGCACATTGAGTCGCTCAGCGCCCAGAACATATTGCGCCAGGCCACGACTTCGCCAAGCTCGGCCTGTACGCCGCGGAACTCCAGGGTACCGGTGCACTCCAGCGAGCGCTTCAGCAGGGCTGTGATAAAGTCGAGCTTCACCGCCAGACGTACGCAGGCCTGCAGCGGATACATACGGGCGAAGCCACCTTCCATCGTCCAGCGGCGGCAGCGGTCAAAGTCGCGGTAAATCAGCACGTTTTCCCACGGGATCAGCACGTTATCCATGACCAGGATCGCATCGTTTTCGTCGAAGCGACTGGAGAGCGGATAATCGTATGGCGATCCGGTTGCTCCGGCGACCAGTTCATAGGAGGCGCGAGAGATAAGTTTGACCCCTTCGGCATCCATTGGCGCGACGAACATCAGCGCGAAGTCCGGGTTTTCGCCCATCACCTGCGCGGAGCCGAAGCCAATCATGTTGTAGTGGGTCAGCGCAGAGTTGGTCGCCACCACTTTTGCACCGCTGACGATAATCCCGGCATCGGTCTCTTTCTCGAGCTTGATATAGACGTCTTTCACTTCATCCGCTGGCTTATGGCGGTCGATCGGTGGATTGACGATGGCGTGGTTAAAGTACAGGCCGGTTTCCTGAATGCGGGTGTACCAGTTGCGGGCGTTCTGTTCAAACTGACCATAAAATTCTGGGTTAGCACCCAGCGCACAGCCAAACGCGGCTTTGTAGTCCGGAGTACGCCCCATCCAGCCGTAGCTCAGGCGCGACCATTCGGCGATGGCATCGCGCTGCTGGCGCAGGTCATCGGCACTTCTAGCGACGCGGAAAAACTTGTGGGTATAGCCGCCGCTGCCGGTGTCGGTACCCCAGCACAAGGTGTCCTGCAGTTCGGGTTTGTGCAGCGCATCGTACATTTGGGCGACAGAAGCGGCTGCGTTGCGAAAAGCTGGATGCGTAGTCACGTCTTTAACACGCTCACCGTAAATATAGATTTCGCGGCCGTCCTGCAAGCTCTTCAAATACTCTTCACCAGTTAACGGGCGTTTAGCGTCTGCACGGAAATTTTCAGGTTTCATAGGGGACCTCTTCAGTATTAATCGGATTGTGATGTTAAATTTATGTTTTGTTTTTGTTGTTCAATTGAAGCGGTTAACAAGGTTTTCGTGAAGAGACTTTTAGGTCATCTGTGGGTACTTTTCAGGTGAGATAACGTTCTGTGATCCAGACGCCATTTAGAATGAAAGGGTAAGCAGAGTCACGACACGGGCACTTTCTTCAGTCTGAACGCGCTCGGTGAGCAGCCGACTAAGCGGTTAAAGAAGCGAGCGAAATAGGCTGGGTCCTTAAAACCCAATTGCCAGGCTATTTCGTTGATCGCGCTGTCGGAAAACAGCAATAGCCGCTTGGCTTCGCGCAACTGCCTGTCGAAAATTAGCCTTTTTGGTGGGCGGTTAGCGAAGCGGCGACAGATATCGGTCAGTCTGGATTCGGTCAGATGCAGCTCGTAGGCGTAGTCCGGCACCGTCCAGTGCTGGTGATAGTGGTTATCGATTAGCTGGTTAAAACGTTGAAACAGCCTTAGCTCGCCGCGTATCCCGCTGGCGGCATGATCGTCAAGCTTCGCATTCCGTAGTAGTAGGGTGAACACCGCCTGCGCCAATAGCATCAGTGTGTGTTCACGTCCCGGTAATTGCGAGGTCGACTCACGTTGAATCAGCCGCCAGTAGTGCGTTAGTGCCTCCAGTTCTTCGGGCTTATCGGCCAGCGACAGGCAGATACCCGGCAGGCCGAAGGCTTCCCGTGTGCCGGGATAAAGTACCTCCAACAGCGGCCAGACCAAATCCTCCCGCACTGTCAGTACGTGCCCATCACTATCAGACTCAGTGATAAAGGCGTGCGGCACCGACGGCGGTGTCAGAACGAACAGCGGTGCCTGTACTGAATAACGACTCTCGTCAAGCTGCAGCTCAATCTGCCCGGTATCAAGAAAGTGCATCTGAAAATATTGGTCGTGACGGTGCGCCTGCATATCGCGGCCAAAGAACTCAGCCATGCGGGCAAACGACTGATAATGCACATCTTCCGTTCCCAGACTCTCATCGTACTCTTTGTTGATATCGATATTGGCGATAGAGCTCTGACACATAGCGGCTCCTTACGGCGTCGCGCGAGGACGCGATCCTTTCATCGGAATAGCCCAGATAATCACCGCGCCAATGACCAACAGGGTGGCAACAAACCACAGACCACTGCTAAAGCTGCCAGTAATATCTTTCAGCCAGCCGATCATTAATGGGCTTACTGCTGATCCAATATTGCCGGTGGCGTTGATCACCGCGATACCGATCGCTCTGGCGCGTAGGCTGATCGACTGATCCGGGGTGGTCCAAAAGATGGCCATGGCGCTAAAGGAGCCGGTGGAGGCCATCACGATCCCCAGTAGTTGGATTAGGTTGTGATCGGTGGCTGAAGCCAGCAGCCAGCCTGCAGCGGCAAACAGAAAAGGTAGAGCGGTATGATGCTTACGCTCTCGATGTTTATCAGAGTGACGGCTCCAGTAGATCATTCCGAGAATGGTACAAATCTGCGGGATTGCCGCCAGCAGGCCGATAGTGATGTTGCTGCTGCTTTCGTTAAAGCTTTTAAGGATCTGCGGCGTCCAGATACTGATCGCACTGAGTGTATTCGTCAGGCAGAAGTAGGCCAGGGTGTACATCAGCACGATCGGCGTAAATACTTCCCGCCACAGGCTGCGTTGTTGCATGGCGTGATGGCTGATCGCCCCTTCCGGCTGTACCAGCATGAGGCGATCGTTATCCATCATCTCCTGCAGGCACTTTTTGTCTTCTGCCGTCAGCCATTTCGCCTTCGACGGTGAATCATCGAGCCAGAACCAGACCATAACGCCGAGCAGCACCGACGGGAAGCCCTCCAGCAAGAACAACCATTGCCAGCCGCGCAGGTTAAGCATGCCGTCCATAGACAGAATATATCCAGAAACGATCGACCCCAGCGCGGTAGTCACAGGCATAGCAATCATAAACAGCGCGTTGGCGCGGGCGCGGAAAAAGGCCGGGAACCAGAAGGTCAAATACAACAGGATGCCGGGCAGGAAACCGGCCTCGGTAATCCCCACCAGCATCCGCAGGATGTAGAGGCTGTTCGGCCCGGTGGCGAACATGGTGGCGGTAGAGGCGATGCCCCATAGCACCATGATGGTGGCAATCCAGCGGCGAGCGCCGACGATGCTGAGCATCACGTTGCTGGGTATGCCAAAAATCACGTAGGTAACGTAAAACAGGGTGGTGGCAAGGCCGAACATGGTGGCGTTCAGTCCCAGATCCTGCCCCATGGTCAGTCCGGCAAAGCCGATATTGATCCTGTCTAAAAACGAAAAGATAAAGAGTACGAACAAAAATACGATCAGGCGACGGAACAGTTTGTTGATAACTGACTGCTGCTGCGCCGTCAGCTGTTTATGCTGGTTAGCCGGATCGAACTTTTCCGGGATGGCAGATGATGTATCGCTCATTGTCATTTTCCTCTAATGGGAATTTTGTAGGGTACGGCTATTTTGCCCGGTAGCGCTGCGCTTACCGGGCACTAGTAGACGCCTGGTGAACCCGGCGCGTTTATTTCCCCCCCAAACCGCGCCGCCAGCGCTTCTGCGCCACGGGCCAGCAGAGTGGTATCAACGCCGACGGCAACGAACAGTGCGCCTAGCGCCAGATAACGTTTCGCCAACTGTTCGTTAGCCATCAGGATCCCCGGCGCTTTACCGGCTGCACGAATTTGCGCGATGGCCTGTTCGATGGCAGCCTGCACCTCCGGGTGCTGCGGATTGCCGCCAAATCCCATATCAGCACTGAGATCGGCCGGGCCGATGAACACGCCGTCCACGCCCTCAACGTCGAGGATCTGTGGCAGATTTTTTAGCGCTTCGCGGGTTTCAATTTGCACCAGCACGCACATTGCGTCGTTGGCCTGATGGATATATTCGGGGATGCGGTTCCAGCGTGAGGCGCGGGCGAGCGCGCTACCTACGCCGCGAATACCTGCGGGCGGGTAGCGGGTGGCCTTCACTGCCAGTCGCGCTTCGTCAGCGTTTTGTACCATCGGCACCAGCAGAGTCTGCGCACCCACATCCAGCAATTGTTTAATTTGCACCGGGTCGTTCCATGATGGTCGCACCACAGGTTGGCTGGGGTAAGGGGCGATCGCCTGCAGTTGGGTCAGTATCGTTTGCACGCTGTTCGGCGCATGCTCTCCGTCAATTAACAGCCAGTCGAACCCAGCCCCGGCCAGTAGCTCTGCGCTGTAGCTGCTGGTGAGTCCAAGCCATAGGCCAATCTGTGGGCGACCGGCTTTTAAGGCATCTTTAAAGGCGTTATTCATCATGTTTCTCCTAAACAAACCGGCAGCTAATCGCGCCCATGTTGCCGTAGTCAACGTGGAAAGTGTCGCCCTTGCGCGCCGGAACCGGACGGGTAAAGGAGCCACCGAGAATAATCTGCCCGGCTTCCAGTTGGACGTCATACGGCGCAAGCTTGTTCGCCAGCCAGGCCACGCCGTTGGCTGGGTGATTGAGTACCCCTGCAGCCACGCCAGTCTCTTCGATCACGCCGTTGCGATAGAGCAGGGCGGAGATCCAGCGCAGATCCAGTTCGTCGGGTTTGATGGGGCGACCGCCGAGGATCACCCCGGCGTTGGCGGCGTTATCGGAGATGGTGTCGAAGACCTTGCGCGGGCGCTGGGTCTCCGGGTCGATGTTGTGGCAGCGGGCATCGATAAGCTCCAGCGCCGGAATCACATAGTCGGTAGCGTTGTAGACGTCGAACAGGGTGCAGTTCGGGCCGCGCAGCGGTTTGGCCAGCACGAAGGCCAGCTCCACTTCGATGCGCGGGACGATAAAGCGGTCGGTAGGAATATCGCCGCCATCGTGGAAAAACATATCGTCCAGCAGCGCGCCGTAGTCCGGTTCGCTAATCTGCGAGCTGGCCTGCATCGCTTTGGAGGTCAGACCGATTTTGTGGCCTTTAAGGACGCGGCCCTCGGCGATTTTCATTTTTACCCATTCGCGCTGAACGGCGTAGGCGTCTTCGATGGTGATCGTCGGGTGATCCAGCGAAATAGCGCGGATCTGTTCGCGCTGTTTTTCCGCCTGGTTTAGACGCTGGGCGATCAGGGTATGGGTATGTTTATCGAGCATAGTGGTTCCTGTGGCATTGCATTGCCGGATGGCGCTTCGCTTATCCGGCCTACAATTCATGGCCGGTGTAGGCCCGGTAAGCACAGCGCCACCGGGCAATTTGCACATTATTTAAATAACGCGTGCACGTTGTTCTGTTTGTAATTCAGCGTCGGGTGCAACTCCTGGATTTCGAACGACAGTGCCAGATAGCGGCTCTCCATCAGCGTGGCGAAATGGGCCTTAATCAGCGCAAACAACATCTCACCCACGTCCTGACGGCTCTCCAGGCTACGCCCGGAGCCGATTTTCAGCGTCATATGCACGAAGGCATAATCATGCTGGCCGTCGGCCATCTGCCAGGTATCCAGCCAGATGGCGCGACTGCGAATGCCGCCGATGGGAAAGATGCCGGTCGCCGCCAGCGCTTCGTTCACTTTGCCGAACAGACCCGGTAAATCGGCCTGTTCGCGGATGTTGTCGGTACACTCGGCAATAAAGTGCGGCATTCTGAACTCCTTAAACCTGCTCAGGCAGCGGGAAGACGGCGTTGACCTGGCCGGTGCCGGAACTGGCGAAAAGCTCGGTGATAAATTCAACGTTGCCGTCATATTTATCCCAGCCCAGCATGCCGAGCAGCATCACCGTGTCGTGCATGTTGCCCTCGCCGTAGCAGTAGTTGGCGTACTCCGGCAGCATGGTGCAGAACTCTTTGAACTTACCTTCACGCCACAGCTTCACGACCCGCTCGTCCATCTGATGGTCGAACTCGCGGGTGTAGCTGTTCATGCCTTCTTCCGCACGCTGATCGTCGATAAAGCGGTGCGACAGTGAGCCGCTGGCCAGGACCGCCACGGTGCCGTCGTATTTCTCGATAGCTTTAAGAATTGCTTCACCCAGCTTGCGACTGTCCGCGAAGTCATGCACGGTACAGAATGCTGAGATGGAAACGACTTTGAAGTAGTTGTCTTCGTTCATATAACGCATGGGGACCAGAGTGCCGTATTCCAGCGTCAGGCTGGGAATATTGTGTGCCTGAGCACGCACACCCAGTTTGACGGCTTCATCGGCGATTGATTGGCCCAGTTCCGGGTTCCCCTCGTAGCGGTAGGCCATGTCGCGAATAAAGTGCGGCAGTTCGTGGCTGGTGTAGTTCCCCTCAAAATGGGGGCTACAGTTGATGTGGTAGGCGCTGTTGACCAGCCAGTGGGT
Organism: Citrobacter sp. Ce104; assembly: GCF_030334595.1. Taxonomy (NCBI): domain Bacteria; kingdom Pseudomonadati; phylum Pseudomonadota; class Gammaproteobacteria; order Enterobacterales; family Enterobacteriaceae; genus Citrobacter; species Citrobacter sp. Ce104. Next base: position 145,210 of record NZ_JAOWDP010000062.1, on the reverse strand, counting down.
GTCGAACACAATGATGGTATCGACGCCCATTTCGCGGCAGCGTTTGCTTATCTCTTTATGTCCATCGATGGCTGACTGACGACAGCCGTGGTTTTTCCCCGGCAGTTCAGAGAGATACATCGACGGAACGTGTGTAATTTTTGCAGCTAAAGCTAACTTTCCCATATCAGACTCCCCATTTTGGGATCGGATGGTCGCCCATCGAGATGCAGACGTTTTTCATTTCGGCGAACACTTCAAAGCTGTATTCGCCGCCTTCACGGCCTGTACCAGAAGCCTTCACTCCGCCAAACGGCTGACGCAGATCGCGGACGTTCTGCGTATTGACGAACACCATTCCGGCTTCGATGCCGCGTGCCAGGCGCAGCACTTTGCTGATGTCCTGGGTCCAGATATAAGAGGCGAGGCCGTACTCCACATCGTTGGCCAGGCGCAGACCTTCCGCCTCGTCTTTAAACGGCAGCAGACAGGCTACCGGGCCAAATATCTCTTCCTGCGCGACACGCATGCGGTTGTCGACATCCGCCAGCACCGTTGGGCGCAGGAAGTTGCCGCTTTTCAGATGTGCAGGCAGGTCGGCGGGTTTATCCGGGCCGCCCGCCAGCAGGGTCGCCCCTTCTTCAATGCCGAGGCGGATATAACCGGTGACTTTCTCCCAGTGCTGTTGGCTAATCAGCGCGCCTACCTGAGTGTTCAAGTCGGCTGGGTCGCCGACGCGCAGGCGGTTGGCGCGTTCAGCAAAGCGTTTGACGAATTCGGGGTAGATGCTCTGCTGGATAAAAATGCGCGAGCCAGCGGTGCAGCGTTCGCCGTTGATCGAGAAGATGGTAAACAGCGCGGCATCAAGAGCACGTTCAATATCGGCATCTTCAAAAATTAGCACCGGTGATTTACCGCCAAGTTCCATGGAGTATTTTTTCAGCCCGGCATTTTTCATGATATTGCGCCCGGTGGCGGTACCGCCGGTAAACGACACCGCGCGTACGTCGTGGTGGCGTACCAGCGCATCGCCTGCCGTTGCGCCGTAGCCCTGAACCACGTTCAATACGCCTGCCGGAATGCCTGCTTCTAACGCCAGTTCACCCAGACGATCGGCAGTCAGTGGCGAAAGCTCGGACATCTTCAGCACAGCGGTATTGCCCAGCGCCAGGCACGGCGCGACTTTCCAGGTGGCGGTCATAAACGGCACATTCCACGGCGACACCAGTGCACAAACGCCGACCGGCTGTACGAGGGTGTAGTTGAGCATCTTGTCGTCGACCGGATAGGTCTTGCCATTCATCTGCTGGCACACTTCGGCGAAAAATTCGAAGTTATGCGACGCGCGAGGGATCAGCACGTTTTTGGTCTGGTGGATCGGCAGGCCGGTATCGGCGGTCTCCATGGCGGCAATTTCAGGGACGTTCTGGTCGATCAGGTCGCCCAGACGGCGCATCAGGCGTGCACGCTCTTTCATCGGCAGATTGGCCCATTTAGGGAACGCTTCCTTCGCTGCCGCCACCGCCTGATTCACTTCGTCGGCACCGCCGGAGGCCACTTCCGCCAGCACTTCACCAGTTGCCGGGTTGGTGGTGTGAAAATACTCCGTAGCCGCGACGTTTTTGCCGTTGATCCAATGGTTAATCTTTTTCATGACAGCTTCTCCTCATATGCCTGCTGACTGATGATGCGGTTGACCAGACGGCCGACGCCTTCCACTTCGACGAGCACTTCATCGCCCGGCACCACGTCTGACAGCCCTTTTGGCGTACCAGTGGCGATCATGTCGCCCGGTTGCAGGGTCATAAACTCGCTCAGATAAGCGATCAGGAACGGGATGCTGAAGATTAGATCGGCGGTGGTGCCCTGCTGGCGCAGTTCGCCGTTGACCCAGGTGCGCAGGGCCAGGGTGTGCGGGTCAGGAATATCCGCTTTGTCGACGATGCAGGGGCCTATTGGCGTCAGAGTGTCGCGGCTTTTTACCCGCAGATTGGGGCGATAGTAGTTTTCCAGATAGTCGCGGACAGCGTAGTCGTTGCAGACGGTGTATCCGGCTACGTACTCCATGGCGTCGGCTTCGGCGACCTTACGCGCGGTTTTGCCGATCACCACCACCAGTTCGGCTTCGTAGTGCATGTACTCAACGTTATCCGGGCGTACCGATTCCTGCTGGTGGCCGATAAAGGTGTTTGGCGCTTTGATAAACACCAGCGGTTCGGTGGGCGGCTTGAACTCCAGCTCGCTGGCGTGATCGGCGTAGTTCAGACCCAGCGCGAACAGCGTGCCGTCGGCGGGCGGCAGCCAACGAAATTCGCCTTCTTTTAGCAGTCTGCCGTCAGCCAGGCGAACCTGCTCGCGTTCATCGATCTGGACGTTGTGTTGTTGTCCCTGCCACTCAATACGTGCTTGTTTCATGCCAGTTCTCCTTCGGTAACCACCGGGTTTTCCAGCGGCAGGAGGCCTGCGGCAAGAATACGTACGCGATCGCCTGGTCGCAGGGTTACGCGGTTGTGCGGGGTGCCGATCAGAATGGCGTCGCCAGGGTTGAGGGTCGCGAATTCACTCAGGGCGCTTAGCAACTCGGCGGCGGAGCGCTGGAGATCAACAGTGTTCCAACTGTCAGCTTCCCGACCGTTGATTTCGGTGATAATGGTCAGGTTATCGACGTCGCTGAGCGTAGAAAGTGCGCCAATCGGGCAGAAGCCATCGCGGCATTTGGCTTTGATTGCCGGGCGATAGAAGCTCTCTTCCGGCAGGCTTACGTCGTTAGCCAGCGCATATCCGGCAATGTAAGCAACCGCTTTTTCTGCAGTTACTTTACGGGCGATTTTACCGACGATCAGGGCCACAGTCCCTCCGCTTAGCACGGTTTCACCCTGCGGGAAGGGGATGCTATCTCCGTTGCCGATAACGGTATTACGCGGTTTGATAAACCACACCGCGGTCTTTGGCGGCGTTTTGTAGGGGGTCTGTTGGAACGCTTCGCGCCAGGCATCGAGCTGGCTGCGGTGGTTAAGCGCCACGGCGAAGATGGTACCTTTCATTCACCACTCCTCTGATTCTGATTTCGGATACGATCATTTCATTAACATATTAATGATCATTTTTTATGCTTTGCAGAAAGGTTTGGCAAACAGAAGTGAATGATTTGTGATCGGATTAACAATAAATTTACAGATTTTGTTTTTATTTCTTATAAATCAATATATAAGATTATCTTCTTATCTCGACCTGTACTTTTCAGAGACAGAAACCGGTTGCGTTCTGGTGTGATTAACGCTAATTATTAACTTATTAACAAATGAAGGTGTGATTCAGAGGTCAGTCATGCATGATTCATTAACTATCGCGCTACTACAGGCGCGGGAAGCGGCGATGGCCCACTTTCGCCCGATCGTTAAACGCCACAATCTTACCGAACAGCAATGGCGTATCGTGCGTATCCTTGCCGAAAACCCGTCGATGGATTTTCACGATCTGGCTTTTCGCGCCTGTATTTTACGCCCGAGTCTGACGGGCATCCTGACCCGCATGGAACGCGATGGCCTGGTTCTGCGCCTCAAGCCAGTTAACGATCAACGCAAGCTGTACGTTTCTCTAACCCCGGCCGGTTCAAAACTTTATGAAAGTGCGCAGGTCCAGGTGGAAGAGGCCTATCGCCTGATAGAAGCCGATTTTACCGTCGAAAAAATGCAGCAACTTACCATGCTGCTGGAAGAGTTTATTTCCCTGGGCAATGGAGCGCGGGCAGAGGAAGAGGGATCTTAAGGCGTTCCAGAGCCAGAAGTAACGTTCTGGACGCCATACAAAAAATGGTACTTTCAGTGCGTTACATTAGTCATCCAGCAAACCTTCTAAGAAAAACGTTTGTCCGGCAAATGGATTGCCGGGCACGATTTTTTGCCTGCAACATCCGTGCTACAACCGAATAGACATATTGAATCCAGGTGTTAGTATTCAATAGACAGCAGTTATGAGTATGCGTGTTTCATTTCCGGCCAGGAACGCTGATGATGACAACATTACTACCCGATCTCACAGCACTTTCGTCATTCACTTCCTGCGCGGTGCAGGTTGCCTTAGCGCCTGTCCGCTCTCTGGCCATTGTTTCTCATTCCTTCTCATCCCGGATGGAATCTCCCGCTGAATAGCTATTTAGTGGGCTTTGTGACACGCATCGTTTGAAAACAGGGATTACGGCGGGTCGAATATGGATAAGTTGAAGCGTCATTTGATGTGGTGGGGCGCGGGCCTCCTGGTCGTGGTGGCCGCGATAGCGTGGTGGATGCTCCGCCCTGCCGGAATACCGGAAGGGTTCGCAGCCAGCAACGGCAGAATTGAGGCCACGGAAGTGGATATTGCCACCAAGATTGCCGGACGAATTGACACGATCCTCGTGTCAGAAGGGCAATTCGTTCGTCAGGGCGAAGTGCTGGCGAAAATGGATACCCGTGTGCTGCAGGAGCAGCGGCTGGAAGCGGTCGCCCAAATCAAAGAAGCTGAAAGCGCGGTGGCGGCGGCGCGGGCGCTGTTAGAACAGCGGCAAAGTGAAATGCGCGCCGCGCAGTCGGTGGTCAAACAGCGCGAGGCGGAACTGCAGTCGGTCTCTAAACGCCACGTGCGTTCTCGTTCTCTATCCCAGCGTGGGGCTGTATCTGAGCAACAACTGGATGACGATCGGGCTGCGGCAGAAAGCGCACGCGCTGCGCTGGAATCCGCAAAGGCGCAGGTCTCTGCGGCAAAAGCCGCCATTGAAGCCGCTCGCACCAGCATTATTCAGGCGCAAACCCGCGTAGAAGCCGCGCAAGCCACCGAACGTCGTATAGCGGCTGATATTGATGACAGCGAGCTGAAAGCCCCGCGCGATGGTCGCGTGCAGTACCGCGTAGCCGAACCGGGCGAGGTACTTTCTGCGGGCGGGCGCGTGCTGAATATGGTCGATCTCAGCGATGTCTACATGACGTTCTTCTTGCCTACCGAGCAGGCTGGCTTACTGAAGATTGGCGGTGAAGCGCGCCTGGTGCTGGATGCCGCACCGGATTTGCGTATTCCGGCGACCATCAGCTTTGTGGCAAGCGTGGCGCAGTTCACGCCGAAAACGGTCGAAACCAGCGATGAACGGCTGAAGCTGATGTTTCGCGTCAAAGCGCGTATCCCGCCAGAGTTGTTACAGCAGCATCTTGAGTACGTGAAAACCGGTCTGCCGGGTATGGCGTGGGTGCGTGTTGATGAAAATCGCGCCTGGCCTGACGACCTGGTGGTGAGGTTGCCGCAATGACGCATCTGGCGCTGGTTCCCGTTCCTCCCGTGGCGCACCTTGACGGCGTGAGTCAGCATTACGGGAAAACGGTAGCGCTGAACAATATCACGCTGGATATCCCCGCCCGCTGCATGGTGGGGCTGATTGGTCCGGATGGCGTCGGAAAATCGAGCCTGCTGTCTCTCATATCCGGGGCTCGGGTTATTGAACACGGCAACGTGAGGGTACTGGGCGGCGATATGCGCGACCCGAAGCATCGCCGGGATGTCTGCCCGCGAATTGCCTGGATGCCGCAGGGGCTGGGGAAAAACCTGTACCACACGCTGTCAGTGTATGAGAACGTCGATTTCTTTGCCCGGCTGTTTGGTCATGACAAAGCGGAGCGCGAAGCACGGATTACCGAGCTGCTGAACAGCACCGGACTGGCGCCGTTTCGCGATCGTCCTGCCGGGAAACTCTCGGGCGGCATGAAGCAAAAGCTGGGGCTGTGCTGCGCGTTAATCCACGACCCGGAACTGTTGATTCTTGATGAACCCACCACCGGGGTCGACCCGCTGTCCCGCGCCCAGTTCTGGGATCTGATTAACAGCATCCGCCAGCGACAGACCAACATGAGCGTGCTGGTTGCCACCGCCTACATGGAAGAAGCCGAGCGCTTTGACTGGCTGGTGGCGATGAACGCCGGGGAGGTGTTAGCCACCGGGAGCGCGCAGCAGCTCCGTGAACAAACCGCCAGCGACACGCTGGAGCAGGCATTTATCGCGCTGTTACCCGAAGCCCAGCGCCAGGCGCATAAACCGGTGGTGATCCCGCCGTATCACGCTGAGCAGGAAGAGATTGCCATCGAGGCGAAAGACCTGACCATGCGCTTCGGTAAATTTGTGGCGGTGGACCACGTTAACTTCCGTATTCCGCGCGGGGAAATCTTCGGTTTTCTCGGCTCTAACGGCTGCGGTAAATCCACTACCATGAAAATGCTCACCGGGCTGCTGCCCGCAAACGAGGGCGAGGCGTGGCTGTTTGGGCAAGCGGTTGACCCGAAAAATATCGATACCCGCCGCCGGGTAGGCTATATGTCACAGGCGTTTTCGCTCTACAGCGAGCTGACCGTCCGGCAAAACCTCGAACTACACGCGCGGCTGTTCCATATCCCCGAAGCAGAAATTCCGGGGCGGATACAGGAGATGAGCGAGCGCTTTTCGCTGACCGATGTCGAAGACGCGTTGCCCGGCGCGCTGCCGTTGGGGATCCGTCAACGCCTGTCGCTGGCGGTGGCGGTTATCCATCGCCCGGAGATGTTGATTCTCGATGAACCGACCTCCGGGGTCGATCCGGTGGCGAGGGACATGTTCTGGCAACTGATGGTTGATCTGTCGCGCCAGGACAAAGTGACCATTTTTATCTCCACCCACTTTATGAACGAAGCGGAGCGCTGTGACAGGATGTCGCTGATGCACGCCGGAAAAGTACTGGCCAGCGGCACGCCGCAGGAGCTGGTGAAACAGCGCGGCGCCGCCAGTCTGGAAGAGGCGTTTATCTCCTGGTTACAGGAAGCGGCTGGTCCGGCGCCGGAAGCTCAGTTAGCGCCAGCCAATGTTCCGGCAGTGCATGAAAACAATAACCCGCCGCGGCAGGGTTTTAGCCTGCGGCGCTTGTTCAGCTACAGCCGCCGCGAAGCGCTGGAGCTGCGGCGTGACCCGGTTCGTTCAACGCTGGCGCTGATGGGCACGGTGATCCTGATGCTTATCATGGGCTATGGCATTAGCATGGATGTGGAAAACCTGCGGTTTTCGGTGCTCGATCGTGACCAGACCGTCAGCAGCCAGGCGTGGACGCTGAATCTGGCGGGCTCGCGCTATTTTATCGAGCAGCCGCCTCTCGCCAGTTATGACGAGCTGGACAAACGGATGCGTTCGGGCGAAGTCGCGGTAGCAATTGAAATCCCGCCAAATTTTGGCCGCGATATTGCGCGCGGAACACCGGTGAAGATTGGCGTCTGGATCGATGGCGCAATGCCGAGCCGTGCTGAAACGGTCAGGGGCTATGTGCAGGCGATGCACCAGACCTGGCTGCAGGATGTGATGGCGCGTCAACCCAATGCCAGTGGGCAAAACGGATTGATGACCATTGAAACTCGCTATCGTTACAACCCGGATGTGAAAAGTCTGCCGGCGATTGTTCCGGCGGTGATCCCACTGCTATTGATGATGATCCCTTCCATGCTCAGCGCCCTCAGCGTAGTACGTGAGAAAGAGCTGGGGTCGATTATCAACCTGTACGTTACGCCCACGACCCGCAGCGAGTTTTTACTCGGCAAACAGTTGCCTTACATCGTGCTGGGCATGCTGAACTTCTTGCTGCTGTGCGCGCTGTCGGTGTTTGTGTTCGGGGTCCCGCATAAGGGGAGCTTTGTGACCCTGGCGCTGGCCGCGCTGCTGTACGTCACCATTGCCACCGGGCTGGGCTTATTAATCTCTACGTTTATGAAAAGCCAGATCGCCGCCATTTTTGGTACGGCGATTATAACGCTGATCCCGGCGACGCAGTTTTCCGGGATGATCGATCCGGTCGCCTCGCTGGAAGGGCCGGGACGGTGGATTGGTGAAATTTACCCGACCAGCCATTTTCTGACTATCGCGCGTGGGACGTTCTCTAAAGCGTTGGATCTGACCGATCTCTGGCCGCTGTTTATTCCGCTGGCGGTGGCCATTCCGGTGGTGATTGGTCTGAGCGTATTACTGCTGAAAAAACAGGAGGGGTGATGCGCCGATTACGCAATATTTACAACCTCGGCATCAAAGAGTTACGCAGTTTGCTGGGTGACAAAGCGATGCTGACGCTGATCGTCTTCGCTTTCACGATTTCGGTTTACTCTTCCGCGACCGTCCTCCCGGGTTCGCTGCATCTGGCGCCGATTGCCATTGCCGATATGGACCAGTCGCAGTTGTCGAATCGGATTGTGAACAGCTTTTATCGCCCGTGGTTTTTACCTCCGGAGATGATTACTGCCGATGAGATGGATGCCGGGCTGGATGCCGGACGCTACACCTTCGCCGTGAACATTCCGCCTGATTTTCAGCGTGATGTTCTGGCCGGACGACAACCGGATATACAGGTGAACGTCGATGCCACTCGGATGAGCCAGGCCTTTACCGGCAACAGCTATATCCAGAATATCATCAGCGGCGAGGTGAACAGCTTTGTGGCACGTTACCGTGATAACAGCGAGCCGCCGGTGGCGCTGGAAATGCGCATGCGCTTTAACCCTAATCTGGAACCTGCTCGATTTGGCGCGGTAATGGCGATTATCAACAACATCACCATGCTGGCGATCGTGCTTACCGGGTCGGCGCTGATTCGCGAGCGCGAGCACGGAACCATTGAGCATCTGCTGGTGATGCCGGTGACGCCGTTTGAGATCATGATGGCAAAAATCTGGTCGATGGGGCTGGTGGTGCTGGTGGTTTCCGGTCTGTCGCTGATGCTGATGGTAAAAGGCGTGCTCGGGGTACCGATTGAAGGCTCAATACCGCTGTTTATGCTGGGCGTGGCGCTGAGCCTGTTCGCCACCACCTCGATCGGCATTTTTATGGGCACGCTGGCACGTTCTATGCCGCAACTGGGGCTGCTGATGATTCTGGTGCTGCTGCCGTTACAGATGCTCTCCGGAGGTTCTACACCGCGTGAAAGTATGCCGCAGGCGGTGCAGGACATTATGTTGTCGATGCCGACTACCCATTTCGTCAGTCTCGCGCAGGCGATACTTTATCGCGGAGCCGGGTTTAGCATCGTCTGGCCGCAGTTTCTGACGCTGCTGGCGATCGGCAGCGCGTTTTTCCTGATAGCGCTACTACGCTTTCGAAAGACGATTGGTACGATGGCGTAATTGGTTGGCTTCATATCTTGACTGCATTGTGTGCTGTTATAATATGACTTCAAAGGATGAAGTCATAAGGACATGCGATGAAGGAAAAAGTGTTGTCTTTACGCAAAAAGCAAAAGAACACGCTGGATCAGCTTTTTAAAGCACCGACGCCGCAGGGAATCAAGTGGTCGGAAATTGAGTCACTGATCAAGGCGTTAGGTGGCGAAATCAAAGAAGGACGAGGCTCACGGTGTAAATTTCTTTTAAATAAGAGCATTGCGAGTTTTCATAGACCACATCCTTCTCCGGATACAGATAAAGGCGCGGTCGAAAACGTACGTGACTGGTTAACAAGTATAGGGGTAAAACCATGATCAAACCCAAAACGCCAAACTCAATGGAAATCGCCGGTCAACCTGCGGTGATTAATTATGTCCCTGAGCTTAATGCGTTTCGCGGTAAGTTCCTGGGATTGTCAGGCTATTGTGATTTTGTCTCTGACAGCATTCAGGGGCTGCAAAAAGAGGGAGAGATCTCCTTACGAGATTATCTTGATGATTGCTCTGCCGCAGGGATAGAACCTTACGCAAACCCGGAAAAGCTGAAGACATTTACTCTGCGCTATCCAGAGTCTTTCGGAGAACGTTTAAGTTTTGCGGCAGCGGAAGAACAGGTATCAGTCAATACATGGATCATCGAAACGCTCAGCAAAAGTCTCAAACAGGCATAGTTGCTAGCTGGTTTGCTCATCATTGCCGGGGGCGCTTCGCTTGCCCGACCTACAGACGGTAACGGACGTAGGCCGGATAAGGCGCAGCCGCCATCCGGCAACGAAACAGGCAATTACTCTTCTTTCGGCAGGCACTGCAAATGACCGTGGCGCACGCCGCGCTGGGAAATCACGTCATCGGCAAAATGTTGCACCTCGCCCATGTCGCCTTTCAGCACGGCGATTTCCAGACAGTCGTCATGGTTGATGTGCACGTGCAGCGTGGCGACCGATAAATCGTGGTGGTGGTGTTGAGTAGAAACAATGCGGCTCGCCAGGTCACGTTTCTCATGCTCATAAACATATGAGAGCACCGCGAAGCCCTGAGTGCCATGCTCCTGAGTGGTTTCCTGCGCCAGTGCGCCGCGCAGAATATCGCGGATCGCTTCGGAACGGTTGTTGTAGCCACGGCGCTGGCTCAGGCCGTCGAGCGTTTCCAGTAAATCATCATCGAGGGTAATGGTGATACGTTGCATCCGATTTCAACCTTACGATATGGCGCGGTGGCGCACGGGAATGAGGGCGTTACAGACGCTGCACGGCGTCTGCGGTCAGGGTAAACGGCGTGGGGGTACAGACCGCCAGACTCAGGGCGTCGAGCTGGCACTGGCTGACAGAGAGTGAGGAGGTTAGTGCGGTGCTATCGACGCTGACGATTTGCCAGGCGCTGCCGCCACGCTGTTTCACAATAGCTTCTTTACGCGTCCAGATGCGCCAGAACGCCGCCAACTGTTGCTCCGGGCATTCGGCCTCAACTTCGGCATGTTCTCCGAGACTGAACACCGTGTTTGCCAGCGTCTGCCAGTTATCGCGTGGGCGCACGACTTCAATATCGCAGCCGACTTCCCCTTCGTCGCTGAGCAACAGGGCGATATCATCGCCGCTGTGGCTGAGATTGAACCACAGCAGCGTGTCGGCGGAAAAGGCCGGTTTTCCTTGCTCACCGTAGACAATGTCCGGTAATGGCGAAAGCGCATGGGAAAGCAGCACGCGACCTGCCAGCCAGCGCGCACGGTGAGCACCTTGCGGGGCCTGATCACTCAGTGCGGCAGGCAACGCGCCAGTGCTTAAAACAGAAACTTTCCCAAGAACAATCCGGTACATATCACGGCTAACCTTTAGTAATAATGGGGTTGTGTACCATTCTTCACATGCCGTTTGCAAGTTTATCCCGGTAATCGGCTTTTGGGCCTGCCGGGCCCCAGCAAAATTGCCAGCTTACTGCCGCCTGTGGTCGTTTCCATCCAGATTTTACACACGCTGGTTAACGGCACGGAGAGCAACATACCAACCGGACCAAGCAGCCATCCCCACACTAACAAAGAGAGAAAGACGATAAGCGTCGATAATCCCAGCCGGTGCCCCATCATGCGGGGTTCGAGGATATTGCCAATCACCATATGCACCACCAGAAACAGCGCGCCAACCAGCACGCATTCGTAAACGCCGTTGAACAGCAGCGCCTGGATCATGGGCGGGACGGCGGAAATGACCGAGCCAATATTGGGCACGTAGTTTAGCAGGAATGCCAGTACGCCCCACATCAGAGCAAACTGAATACCCATCAGCGCCAGCCCCAGCCAGACAATAGCGCCGGTCCATAGGCTGAGCAACGTTTTCAGCGCCAGATAGTGAGATACACCCTTTAACGCCCGATGCAGTCCTGCAATATGGATTTGTGGGTTGTTCAGCGCAAAGCGCAGTTTATAGGGGACATGACGCACTTCAAACAGCATAAAGACCACCGTCATCACCAACAGGACGACGCTGGCCATGGCGCCGGATAGACTTGTCATCAGCGTGGTTGTGAAGGTCATCAGCTTGTCGGAGTCCATGCGTTGCAGCATGCGTTCTGGGGACATATGCAGATTCAGAAAAGGCACCATCTCTTGCAAATACAGAACTTTGCGCGTCAGCTCCTTATTGTATTTTGGCAGCAGGTCCATGAATTCAGTGATTGACGACGCCAGAACGCCGACCAACGCCGTAAGAACGATCAGCATCACCACGACCACTAACGTAATGGCTACCGGGCGACGTACCCCCCGGCGAATAAACCAGGTGACCAGTGGATTCAATACGATGGCAAAAAAGAGAGCCAGTAGCAGTTGCACAATGATATCCGCCGCGGCATGGATACCTGCGAGGATCACCACCAGAGCGGCCAGTTTGAGCAAAATGTGCAAACCCGTTTTATCGGGCTGAGCGGTTGTCATGTTTTCTTCCTGCCTGTGTTTTTGCATTAAGTGTAGCGGCTGGTTTGCGACTAAAACTCCTAAACTGGCTGCTGATTTCTGCTCTGCAACATGGTAGAAATGAAACACTGTTGTGAAAACGTGGTGACCCTCCATGCCCGAACCCGTCGCTGAACCGACGCTTAGCGGTTTACGCCTGAATCTGCGTATTGTTTCTGTGGTGATGTTTAACTTCGCCAGCTACCTGACCATCGGCCTGCCGCTCGCGGTATTGCCTGGCTACGTCCATGACGTGATGGGATTTAGCGCTTTCTGGGCAGGTCTGGTCATCAGCCTGCAATATTTCGCTACGCTGCTGAGCCGTCCTCATGCAGGTCGCTATGCCGACCTGCTGGGACCAAAGAAGATTGTGGTATTCGGGCTGTGCGGCTGCTTTTTAAGTGGGCTGGGCTATTTACTGGCGGGCTCAACGAACGGCTGGCCGCTGGCCAGTCTGCTGCTGCTATGCCTGGGGCGCGTGATTCTTGGCATCGGGCAAAGCTTTGCCGGAACCGGCTCTACGCTGTGGGGCGTGGGGGTTGTTGGCTCAATGCACATCGGACGGGTGATTTCGTGGAACGGCATCGTGACTTATGGCGCGATGGCGATAGGCGCTCCGCTGGGCGTTCTGTTTTATGCCTGGGGAGGCTTACGGGGGCTGGCGCTGACCGTGATGGGCGTGGCGTTGCTGGCGATACTGCTGGCGCTCCCTCGTCCGGCGGTGAAAGCCAGTAAAGGCAAACCATTGCCGTTTCGCGCGGTACTTGGGCGCGTCTGGTTGTACGGTATGGCGCTGGCCCTGGCCTCCGCTGGATTTGGGGTAATCGCTACCTTCATTACCCTGTTTTATGATGCCAAAGACTGGGATGGCGCCGCATTCGCGCTGACGCTTTTTAGCTGCACGTTTGTGGGCACGCGTTTGCTGTTCCCAAACGGCATCAACCGCTTAGGCGGACTGAATGTGGCAATGATCTGCTTTAGCGTCGAGATTGTTGGGCTGCTGCTGGTCGGGATGGCTTCCATGCCGTGGATGGCGAAAATCGGTGTTCTGCTGGCCGGCGCTGGGTTCTCGCTAGTCTTCCCGGCGCTGGGCGTGGTGGCGGTAAAAGCCGTTCCGCAGCAAAATCAGGGCGCTGCGCTGGCGACCTACACGGTGTTTATGGATTTATCACTGGGGATTACCGGGCCGCTGGCCGGGCTGGTCATGACGTGGGCGGGCGTGCCGGTTATCTATCTGGCGGCAGCCGGGCTGGTAGCGGTGGCGTTGTTGCTGACCTGGCGGTTAAAAAAACGGCCTCAGGTGGTGTCACCGGAAGCCGCGTCATCGTCTTAACCGTTACTGGATAACCAGCGTGTTAATGATATTTTCTGCGGTCGTCTGCGCTTTTTGCTGATCGTCAGCAGGCAGCGTGATTTGCAGAGTCAGCAGTTGGTTGTCCACTTTACCCAGCACTACGGAAGAGTAAGCGGTCTGGCCTTTGGCCGAGATGATGCTGTCTAACTGCTGCAGCGTGTGGCCTTTCAGCTCAATAGATTTATTGGTGACGACCTGCAGTTGCGGGTCGCGGCTACGCTGCTGATCTTCCAGGCGTTTTGCCAGTACGGCAAGATCTTCGTTGGTATTGTCGCCAACAATCACAATCACCGCTTTCTGGCCGGTTGCGTCAGAATATACGTGCATATTGTTCGCCTGAGTGCCCAGCTTGCCGCTCTGATCGGTCATATCCGCAGGCAGGGAAAAACTGAGTTTGCCGTCCAGCAGGCTGACCGGTTGTCCGGTGGCGCTACTCTCCGCGGCAGCACCCTCTGCTGGCGCTTTTGTATCGCTATTATCACAGGCCGCAAGCCCCATAACCAGCAGGCCAATACCGACATATTTAACCAGATTGCGCATTGACTTCTTCCTTTCGATAAACGGCCATAACGGCTCATTCGTTCATCTTATCACAACTCGGAAAATGAACCTTTAACTCGTCTGCAATGCAGAGATTTCGGATTTATCTGCCAGCCTTTTCAGTAACATATTCAGCAGTACGCCATACATTGGCAGGAAGAAAATAATGCTGATCAGCACTTTGAAGCAGTAATCGACCAGCGCGATTTCCATCCAGTGCTCGGCCATAAAGGCGTCCGGGCTGCGCCAGAAGGCGATAAAGAAGAAGGCCAATGTATCGCTGATGTTGCCAAACAGCGTGGAAGCCGTCGGCGCCAACCACCAGCGCCGGTTCTGACGCAGGCGGTTGAAGACATGCACATCCAGAATTTGTCCCAGCGCGTAAGCCATAAAGCTGGCGGCGGCGATACGGGCGACAAACAGATTAAAGTGCAGCAACGCGCCGAAGCCCTGCCACGATCCCATATAGAACAGGGATGAAACGACATAAGAGATCAGCAGCGCAGGGATCATTACCGCAAAGATGATACGACGTGCCAACGGCGCGCCAAAAATACGCACGGTCAGGTCGGTCGCGAGGAATATAAACGGAAAGCTAAAAGCGCCCCAAGTGGTATGGAAACCAAAAATGGAGATCGGGAGCTGCACCAGATAGTTGCTGGAGGTGATCACCAGCAGATGAAATAGCGATAGCCAAAACAACGCTTTTACGCGCTGAGATTGTGTAAACGGAGTCATATTGTGACCTTTTTGTTGGATGGGGTGAGGGAACCCAATAAAAAACCGTCGCATGATACTGCTTTAAGAGCACATTGCAATGGTTGTTTTTCACGCAATCGTTAACCTGATTGGCTTACGCCACAACAGAGCGTAAAATAACGCCGTTTTTGAATGAACGAGACTACGATGAGCGATCTGTTTACCTCTCCCGACCATACTCTTGATGCCCAGGGGTTGCGCTGCCCGGAACCCGTAATGATGGTACGTAAAACCGTGCGCGGCATGCAGGCGGGTGAAACGCTGCTGATTGTCGCCGACGATCCGGCAACAACCCGTGACATTCCCGGCTTTTGTACCTTTATGGAACATGAGCTGGTGGCCAAAGAGACTGACTCTCTGCCGTACCGCTATCTGGTGCGCAAAGGCCAGTAATCTTGTTATGCCGGATGGCGCTAACGCTTATCCGGCCTACAAAGACGGTGTAACCTCCAGGACGGATAAGGCAACGCCGCACCCGGCGCACACATTATCCTTTACGCAATAACCGCAGCGCGTTAGCGGTCACCAGTACCGTCGCCCCCGTATCGGCCAGCACCGCCAGCCACAGCCCGGTTATCCCGAGCAGCGTGGTAACGAGAAAAATCCCCTTCAGGCCCAGCGCAATCGCAATGTTCTGGCGAATATTGGCGTGGGTGGCGCGCGCCAGCTGAATCATTTGCACCAGACCACGCAGACGGTTGTGGGTCAGGGCGGCATCGGCGGTCTCCAGCGCGACGTCGGTCCCGCTTCCCATCGCAATACCCATTGTGGCCGCTTTCATTGCCGGAGCGTCGTTGATGCCGTCGCCGACCATCGCCAGCGGCGACTGTTGGTTAAGATGGGTAACGGCCTGTACCTTATCTTCCGGCAAAAGACCCGCTTTGAATTCGAGGCCCAGTTCACCGGCAATGGCGGCCGCCGCACGTGGGTTATCACCGGTCAGGATCACCCCTTTCACGCCAATCTGATTAAGCTCGCTGATGGCGCTGCGAGCGTCGTCTCGCAGCGTGTCCTGTAGGGCCAGCACGCCGAGAACGGTATCGTTACGCAGCACCAGCACTACCGTTTGGCCCGCGCTTTCCAGCTCGCTTATCTGCCCGGCAAAGGCATCGGCAGGCTGCTTACCGGCCGCGCAAATCAGCACGCGTTCGCCGTTGACCAGCGCTTCAATTCCAGAGCCAACCAGCGCCCGTTGCTCTTTTGCGACAGGAATAGTCAGCTCGCGCGTTTGTGCTTCCCGAACAATCGCTTGTGCCAGCGGGTGCGTCGCGCCCTGCTCTACAGCCGCTGCCAACGCCAGCAGTTCAGCCTCACCAATACCGCTTGCCGGATGAATCGCCGTGACGCGTGGTTTACCGACGGTCAGGGTGCCGGTTTTATCAAACGCCACCTGCGTGACTCTACCCAACTGTTCCAGTGCGGCCCCGCCTTTGATTAACGCGCCACGACGCGCCGCGGCGGCAAGACCAGAAGTAATGGCTGCGGGTGTTGAAATCACCAGAGCGCAAGGACAGCCAATCAGCAGCAGCGTCAGTCCTTTGTAAATCCACTCCTGCCAGGATGCGGCAAATAGCAGCGGCGGTACGAGGGTGACCAGCAGCGCAACCGCCATAATGGCCGGGGTGTAAATCCGGCTGAAACGGTCAATAAAGCGCTCAATGGGGGCACGGCGTTCTTCCGCTTCTTCAATCAGCTTCAGAATACGATCAATGGCGCTGGCACCCGGCTCGGAGAGTACTTCCAGCGTTACAAGACGGTCCACGCTGGTGGCGCCGGCCGGGACTTTCTCGCCGGTGGCGCGTTCAACGGGGATCGATTCGCCGGTCAGGGCGCTTTCATCAAAGCTGGCAAAACCAGAGACCAGTTTGCCGTCGGCAGGTAAACGTCCACCTGCGGCAACTTCAATAACATCGCCAGGCCGGAGAGTATTGATAGCCACCTCTTCGCGCTCGCCGTTACGTAAGCGTGTGGCGGTTTCCGGTTTGAGCGCCATCAGCGCGCTGACCCCTTTGCGGGCGCGGCTGGCGGCCCATCCTTCCAGGCGTTCGCCAATTAAAAACAGCAACAGCACCATGGCGGCTTCCGCCGTAGCGCCGATAAACAGTGCGCCAATGGCGGCCACGCTCATCAACGTTTCAATGGCAAAGTAGCTGCCGGTTTTCATCAGGCGCAGAGCCTGAAGGGCAATGGGATACAGACCAACCAGCGTGGTGGCGATAAACGCTATCTGACCAAAGGGGTGATTGAACTGCTCCAGCCCCCAACTAATCGCCATCATGATAATCAGCGAAATCAGCGGCAGGTTCTCTTTAAAGCGTGACTCGGGAGCGGCGTCCGACGCGTGCTCATCGCGCAGGGTATAGCCTGCCTTCTGCACCGCGTTTTCAACTTGCTGACGGATATCGGAACCGGCATCGACTACCAGTTTTTCAGTGGCGAACAGAACCTGGACCTGGTTGACGCCGCTGACCTGGCGGACCGCATTCTCTACTTTTCGGGCGCAGGCCGCACAGTCCATGCCCGCCACTTTCCAGGAATAGCGGGTACCTTGTACGGTATCGGATACGGGCGGTGGGGTAGAGCAGCTTCCTTCGCAGCAGCAGTCATCCACCTTTTGTGGCGCAGGCACTGGCTTGAAAGAAGAGAATTGTGGGACCTTTTTGCCACGGGTATCGGGTGTCGACATGGCATCCTCCGGTTGATAATCATTTCGTATTAACCGGAGGATACACTCTGGAGTCGACTCCAGAGTCAAGCGTTTTAAAGATACAACGAACGAACAATCAGGAAATGTCCGGCGAAGTAGCAGGCGGCGGCAATTGCGTTATCGGCGCGGAAGCGGCGACGATAATGGCTACCCAGCCAGACAATGTTGCCGATGAACAGGAGCGATGCGCCCATAAATGCCGACAGCGCCGGCGCGGTCGGGCGGAAGAACCACAGCTCACCGGCCATCCAGACCATCATCAGCGTGATACCGATAAAGGTGCAGATAGCGACACGCAGCTCTTCCAGACGCGTCCAGATCACGGCAATCAGCAACGCCCCCATTACGACCAGCACCAACGGCAGAGGCCAGAAAAACGACAGCGTCATTTGGCTGGCGAAGTAGATGGTATACAGCAGATGCGACAGGAAGAATGCTCCCACGGCGTACAGCAGGCGTTGGCGCGGTAACAGCGTAAGCGCATCACCCAGCAGTGAGGCAAGCAGGCCAGCCAGTACCAGATAGCTGATAGCGTTAAACATTGGCGCCTGCCAGGCCAGCAGCGCCAGGAGCAGCAATGTCAGGGGCTTAAAGACCCAGCGTTGCCATGCAGGCCCACGATAGGAAGCATCCACGAACAACCACGCGGAAAGACAGACAGCGATAAACGACCAAAGCATCTTAGTTCCTTGAATTCGTTATTTTTTCGTAAGCGGGGTGCTCACGGCTCTACTGTCCAGTGTAGAGGCCGACACAGCCAGATGACAACACCATAACAGGCAATGTATGCTTATTTCCGCATTTTCTGATGGGTTAATAACATGAGCAAACCACCACTTTTTTTCATTATTATCATTATCTTAATCGTTGTCGCCGCGTCGTTTCGTTTTGTCCAGCAGCGGCGTGAAAAAGCCGATAATGATGCGGCGCCGCTGGTGCAAAAGCAGGTGGTGGTGAGTAACAAACGGGAAAAACCGCTTAACGATCGGCGATCCCGTCAGCAGGAAGTGAGCCCGGCAGGAACCAGCATGCGCTATGAAGCCAGCTTTAAGCCACAAAGCGGCGGCCTCGAGCAAACCTTTCGTTTGGACGCCCGCCAGTACCATGCGTTAACGGTTGGGGATAAAGGCACGCTGAGTTACAAAGGTTCGCGTTTTATTGATTTTACGGCTGAACGCTAAGATTTCATCTGACTGATGCCGGATGGCTGCTTACGCCTTATCCGGCCTACAAATTTTGTCGCCCCGGCTCGCAACGCGCCGCTGGGCGAAAAGAGCGCAGTTACTTCTTCAACTGATCTTTAATCTTCTTCTGCCACACCAGCAGTTCAAAAACGCCGAACAGAAAAATACGGATTTTCTCTCCACCGGTCATCTGCGGGCCATCTTTGGGCATGGTGCTTTTTAGCAGCGCCAACTGCATGCCATGCATTAGCACCATAAATATCAGCGCGACGTTAACGAAGATGTTAAGCGGACGTGGAAAGGGTTGAAAAATATTCAGTAGTAAAAATGCCCAGACGCACAGCATCAGCAGGCGTCCCAGGTTAATCAGCATCGTGTTCTCCTCGTGCTTCACGTTGGTACAGGCGATAGGCGACCTGTCCGGCGACTTTTTCACGGTATAGCGACCAGTTTACCGGAACCGGCGGCAAACCGTTTTCTACTTCGCTTTCAACGTAAATATACGCTTCATTTGCCAGCCAGCCATGAGTTTCCAGAAGAGTTAATGTTTCTTCCAGTAATCCTTTGCGGAACGGCGGGTCAACAAATACCACGTTATGCGGCGTACCCGTCTGGGCCAAAAATGTCAGCGTATTGGTATTGACGACGCGGGCATGGGGGGCTTTCAGCGTGGCGAGATTCTTTTGTAGCTGCTGAGATACCGCGCGATCCATCTCCAGAAGCGTCGCATTTGCCGCATAGCGAGAGAGAGCTTCCAGACCCAGCGCGCCGCTGCCGGCGAAGCAGTCCAGGCAGTGGGCATCGACCATTACCGGGGCCAGCCAGTTAAACAACGTTTCGCGTACACGGTCAGTGGTCGGACGCAGGCCAGGGCTGTCCGGAACCGGGAGTTTACGGCCACGCCATTGCCCGCCAATAATGCGAATCTGGCCGCTACCAGAGTGATTCGGTTTTTTCATTTCTATTATTGCTCAATCCGCCTATAGCATGTCATTCCAGGCGGTGATGTGAGTTAAGTTAACCCTTCGCCTTTCAAGTTACCTCTTCGTTGGCTGCACTTACTCACCCGAATCACTTACTAAAAGTAAGCTCATCGGGATTCGTGCGCTTGCCGCCTTGACGTAACTCGAAATTCATTGGGTATAAGTGATAGACTATTTCATCATTTTTTTAGCTGCTATGTACATAGCGTTGACGCTGTGCCATGAAGCAACAGCGGGGGAGTGTAGTCGCAAATGGCGAAAGAGAAAAAACGTGGCTTTTTTTCCTGGCTGGGCTTTGGTCAAAAAGAGCAGGCACCGGAAAACGAGACAGAAGTAAAAAACGAAGAAAAACAACCGGTTGCTGAAGAAACTACCGTCGTTGACGAACCGCCGCGCACCGAGGAAACCCGTAGCGAAGCACAAACGCAAGCCTTTGCAGCTGAAGTCGTTGAAGTGACTGAACAGGTTGCGGAAATCGAAAAACTGCAGCCGGAAGAAGAACCTGTCGCCGAACAACCACAGCCGGAAATTGAGCCGGTTGCTGAACCCGTTGTGGAAACGCCAGCAGCGGTGGTCATCGAACGCGAAGAATTGCCGCTGCCGGAAGAGGTTAAAACCGAAGATGTTTCTACCGAAGAGTGGCAGGCCGAAGCGGAAACCGTGGAAATCGTTGAGGCGGCTGAAGAGGAAGCTGAAAACGAACCGCAACTGACCGACGAAGAGCTGGAAGCACAGGCGCTGGCCGCTGAGGCTGCTGAAGAAGCCGTCATGGTGGTGCCGGTAGAAGAACCAGCCGTTGAAGAACCGGTAAAAGAAGAGGCAGTCCAGGAGCAGGAAAAACCAACTAAAGAAGGTTTCTTTGCGCGCCTGAAACGCAGCCTGCTGAAAACAAAAGAAAACCTCGGTTCCGGATTTATCAGTCTGTTCCGTGGTAAAAAGATCGACGATGATCTGTTTGAAGAGCTGGAAGAGCAGTTGCTCATCGCCGACGTGGGCGTAGAAACGACCCGCAAGATCATTGCGAATCTGACGGAAGGCGCCAGTCGCAAGCAGCTTAAAGACGCGGAAGCGCTGTACGGTCTGCTGAAAGACGAGATGGGCGAGATTCTGGCGAAGGTTGACGAACCGCTGAATGTTGATGGCAAAACACCCTTTGTTATCTTAATGGTTGGCGTCAACGGCGTGGGCAAAACCACCACTATCGGTAAGCTGGCGCGTCAGTTTGAGCAACAGGGTAAATCGGTCATGCTGGCGGCGGGCGATACTTTCCGTGCGGCGGCGGTAGAACAGCTGCAGGTCTGGGGTCAGCGTAACAATATCCCGGTGATTGCTCAGCATACCGGTGCCGATTCTGCGTCCGTTATCTTTGATGCCATCCAGGCGGCGAAGGCGCGTAACGTAGACGTGCTGATCGCTGATACCGCAGGGCGTTTGCAGAATAAATCGCACCTGATGGAAGAATTGAAAAAAATCGTTCGCGTCATGAAGAAGCTGGACGAAGATGCGCCGCATGAAGTTATGCTGACTATCGATGCCAGCACCGGGCAGAATGCGATAAGCCAGGCCAAACTGTTCCATGAAGCGGTGGGCTTAACCGGTATCACCCTGACCAAGCTGGACGGTACGGCGAAGGGCGGGGTCATCTTCTCGGTTGCCGATCAGTTTGGCATCCCTATCCGCTATATCGGTGTGGGCGAACGTATCGAGGATTTACGTCCGTTTAAAGCGGACGATTTTATAGAGGCACTTTTTGCCCGAGAGGATTAACAATGATTCGCTTTGAACATGTCAGCAAGGCCTATCTCGGTGGGAGACAAGCGCTGCAGGGAGTGACCTTCCATATGCAGCCTGGCGAGATGGCGTTTCTGACCGGCCACTCCGGCGCGGGGAAAAGTACCCTGCTGAAGCTGATTTGTGGAATTGAACGGCCCAGCGCCGGGAAAATCTACTTCAGCGGGCATGACATCAGCCGTTTGAAAAACCGTGAAGTGCCGTTTCTGCGTCGTCAGATTGGCATGATTTTTCAGGATCACCACCTGTTGATGGACCGAACCGTGTTTGACAACGTGGCAATCCCGCTGATCATCGCGGGCGCCAGCGGGGACGATATTCGTCGTCGCGTGTCAGCGGCGCTGGATAAAGTCGGGCTACTGGACAAAGCGAAAAACTTCCCGATTCAACTCTCCGGCGGTGAACAACAGCGCGTGGGCATCGCTCGTGCGGTGGTGAACAAACCTGCGGTACTGCTGGCGGATGAACCAACGGGGAACCTGGATGACGCGCTGTCAGAAGGGATCCTTCGCCTGTTCGAAGAGTTTAACCGCGTCGGGGTCACGGTATTAATGGCCACGCACGATATTGGCCTGATCTCCCGTCGCTCCTATCGCCAAATGGTTCTGAGCGATGGACATCTGCATGGAGGCCTGGCGCATGAATAGACGTGACGCTATTAATCAAATCAAGCAGTTCGGTGGCCGACTGGATCGCTTTCGTAAATCGGGCGGTGCGCCGGGAGACGGCGGTCGCAATGCGCCAAAGCGGGCGAAAGCTGCGCCAAAGCCGAACTCGCGTAAAACCAATGTCTTTAACGAGCAGGTACGTTATGCGTTCCAGGGCGCGTTGCAGGACCTGAAAAGCAAGCCGCTGGCGACGTTTCTGACGGTGATGGTTATTGCCATCTCCCTGACGCTGCCAAGCGTGTGCTACATGGTTTATAAGAACGTAGACCATGCGGCAAGCCAGTATTATCCGTCCCCGCAGATCACCGTTTACCTGCAAAAAACGCTGGATGATGATGCGGCGGCGCGGGTGGTGGGTCAGTTGCAGGCCGAGCAGGGCGTGGAGAAAGTGAATTATCTTTCCCGTGACGACGCGCTGGGTGAATTCCGTAACTGGTCTGGTTTTGGCGGCGCGCTGGATATGCTGGAAGAGAACCCGCTGCCGGCCGTGGCGGTGGTTATCCCTAAACTGGACTTCCAGGGGACGGAGTCGCTGAACACGCTGCGTGACCGCATCGCACAAATCAACGGTATTGATGAAGTGCGGATGGATGACAGCTGGTTCGCTCGCCTGGCGGCGCTGACGGGCCTTGTTGGACGCGTTTCCGCGATGATTGGCGTGCTGATGGTGGCGGCGGTCTTCCTCGTCATTGGTAACAGCGTGCGTCTGAGTATTTTTGCGCGTCGCGATACCATTAACGTGCAGAAACTGATTGGCGCGACGGATGGATTTATCCTGCGTCCGTTCCTTTATGGTGGTGCACTGCTCGGTTTTTCCGGCGCATTTCTTTCACTGATTTTGTCAGAAATTTTGGTGATGCGTCTGTCGTCAGCGGTAACTGAAGTGGCGCAGGTTTTTGGAACCAAGTTTGATATCAACGGCTTATCATTCGACGAATGCCTGTTATTGCTGCTGGTGTGCTCGATGATTGGCTGGGTGGCAGCCTGGCTTGCCACGGTTCAACATTTACGCCACTTTACCCCCGATTAAAAAATCTCTGGTATAATCTTTCCCTGCACTGAGTAGTTCGCTCTGCAGGGAAAGAGTCCCTGTTGTCTCTTCCCGGCGTATTCATTGTGATGTCACATTTTGTGCGTAATCTATACACATTACGACATGGAACTTGTGGATAAAATCACTGTCTGATAAAAGATTGAATGATATTCTCGTTGCTCATAAGCTCTGGCATGGTTGTTGCTATTGGTTTTAGCCAATGCGCCAGATGAAAAGATTGAGAGGATTTGAATGACCAAAGAAATGCAAAATTTAGCTTTAGCCCCTGTTGGTAACCTGGAATCTTACATCCGGGCTGCGAACGCGTGGCCGATGTTGTCGGCTGACGAGGAGCGGGCACTGGCTGAAAAGCTGCATTACCAGGGCGATCTGGAAGCAGCTAAAACGCTGATCCTGTCTCACCTGCGCTTTGTTGTTCATGTTGCTCGTAATTATGCGGGCTATGGCCTGCCGCAGGCGGATCTGATTCAGGAAGGTAATATCGGCCTGATGAAAGCCGTGCGTCGTTTCAACCCGGAAGTGGGTGTGCGCCTGGTTTCTTTCGCCGTGCACTGGATCAAAGCTGAGATCCACGAATACGTCCTGCGTAACTGGCGTATCGTTAAAGTCGCGACCACCAAAGCGCAGCGTAAACTGTTCTTTAACCTTCGTAAAACCAAGCAGCGTCTGGGCTGGTTTAACCAGGATGAAGTCGAAATGGTTGCTCGCGAACTGGGTGTTTCCAGCAAAGACGTGCGCGAAATGGAATCCCGTATGGCGGCGCAGGACATGACGTTTGACATGTCTTCAGACGATGAGTCTGACAGCCAGCCGATGGCTCCGGTGCTGTATCTGCAGGATAAATCTTCTAACTTTGCCGACGGCATTGAAGAAGATAACTGGGAAGATCAGGCCGCGAACAAACTGACCCACGCAATGGAAGGCCTGGACGAGCGTAGCCAGGACATCATTCGTGCCCGTTGGCTGGACGAAGACAACAAATCGACGTTACAGGAGCTGGCCGATCGCTACGGCGTTTCCGCTGAACGTGTTCGTCAGCTTGAAAAGAACGCCATGAAAAAACTGCGTGCGGCGATCGAAGCGTAATCTTCCAGCCGACCTGGAAATGCTGATAAACCCTGGATGAAAATCCGGGGTTTTTTGTTTTTATTACTCCCTCTCCCTCCTGACGTTTATGCTTTTTGTCATCAAGTTGTTATCTGCATGTCAAATTTAGCTATTCCAAAATAATAAAAATCGGGTATGTTTTAGCAGAGTATGCTGCTAAAGCACGGGTGGCTATCCA
Source organism: Citrobacter sp. Ce104 (assembly GCF_030334595.1). Classification (NCBI taxonomy): domain Bacteria; kingdom Pseudomonadati; phylum Pseudomonadota; class Gammaproteobacteria; order Enterobacterales; family Enterobacteriaceae; genus Citrobacter; species Citrobacter sp. Ce104. The sequence continues at coordinate 120,778 of NZ_JAOWDP010000062.1, read as the reverse complement.
ATAATCGAAATAAAGTGCTGAACAACAACATCACAACACACGTAATAACCACAATAATGGGGATTGTCAGGATGAATATGAAGGGTAAAGCGTTATTGGCAGGATGTATCGCCCTGTCTTTGAGCAATATGGCGTTTGCTAAGGATATTAAAGTGGCCGTTGTCGGCGCGATGTCCGGTCCGGTAGCGCAGTATGGCGATCAGGAATTTACTGGCGCAGAGCAGGCGATAGCAGATATCAACGCCAAGGGCGGCGTGAAGGGTGACAAACTGGTCATGGTGAAATATGACGATGCCTGTGACCCGAAACAAGCGGTAGCGGTTGCTAACAAAGTGGTCAACGACGGGATTAAATACGTTATTGGTCACCTGTGCTCTTCTTCCACTCAGCCTGCATCAGACATCTATGAAGACGAAGGTATTCTGATGATCACCCCAGCGGCAACGGCGCCAGAACTGACCGCGCGCGGCTATAACCTGGTGTTGCGTACCACAGGTCTGGATTCCGATCAGGGCCCAACTGCGGCGAAATATATCGTCGATAAAGTGAAACCGAAGCGCATTGCCATCGTTCACGACAAACAGCAGTACGGCGAAGGCCTGGCGCGCTCCGTGCAGGACAACCTCAAGAAAGCCAACGCTGATGTGGTGTTCTTCGACGGTATCACCGCCGGCGAAAAAGATTTCTCTACGCTGGTGGCGCGTCTGAAGAAAGAAAATATTGATTTCGTTTACTACGGTGGTTACCACCCGGAAATGGGGCAGATTCTGCGTCAGGCGCGCGCTGCTGGCCTGAAAACCCAGTTTATGGGACCGGAAGGGGTAGCGAACGTATCGCTGTCTAACATCGCGGGCGAGTCTGCGGAAGGTTTACTGGTGACGAAACCGAAGAACTACGATCAGGTTCCGGCGAACAAACCCATCGTAGATGCTATTAAAGCCAAGAAACAGGATCCGAGCGGCGCATTCGTCTGGACCACCTACGCCGCGCTGCAATCCTTGCAGGCCGGCCTGAACCAGTCTGACGATCCGGCTGAAATTGCCAAATACCTGAAAGCAAACTCAGTGGAAACCGTAATGGGGCCGCTGTCATGGGATGCGAAGGGCGATCTGAAAGGCTTCGAGTTCGGCGTGTTTGACTGGCACGCAAACGGGACGGCGACAGACGCCAAGTAATTGAGTGCCGGGTGGCGGCTTCGCCTTACCCGGCCTACATACTTACCAGGTCTACAACGAGCACTTCGTAGGCCGGATAAGCGTCAGCGCCATCCGGCTTTCTTTTAGCGCTTCTCCCAGCCATTCTCCTGGGCTGTAAACCCTAACGCCTGCATAAACGCGGCCATCACGCTGCGGTCTTCAACGCCGACGTCGGCCATCCACCATGAACTCACGTCAGGGTTTTCCCGGATCACTTCTTCGATCAAATACTGCCCGACGCCGCGACGGCGGGTGATATCGCGCACGCGCAATGAATCCAGCGCGCCTTGTGTGCCGCTCAGGGTTACGCGAACTGCGCCTAACAGACGCTCGTTAAAGCGCGCGGCGTAAATCCGGTGCGTTTCATCTACGCTTAACGATGAGGCGGAATATTCCGGCCAGATTTTACCCAGATCAATCTGGTCCTGGTCGCTAAAGTTATCTAAACGAACGATGGTCAGCTTCATTAACAGCATGTCCAAATCACAAAAGATGGAATCAGTGTACCGAAATAATTCGCCCGGATGCTTTCTCTTTTTTACGTGATTCACCAGGTTAATAGTTTTGTAACAACGGTAATGACAGATTGAAACAGTAGAGATTGAAAAACAGGCAGGATAATCCCCTGGAATGCAGCATTTTATTCCGCTCTTTGTGCCATTATTTTATGCTGACAAACGCGCTTTTTTTTGTTTATCTATAGTGAAAAGCAGAATATTATCTTTTCTTAATCGACTGAAAAATAGAGCTTTTAGCCGTAATTTGCTTAAAAAACTGTGCTAAGCCATTAATGAGACTGGTAAAAATAGCACAGCGCAAAAAAAGCACAGTCTGCTTTTTAACCACATAAATACAAAATATTAATTACGTCACGAATGGGGATTCAGAAATGAAACGGAATGCGAAAACAATCATCGCAGGGGTGATAGCACTGGCAATGTCGCATGCGGTCATGGCGGAAGATATCAAGGTCGCTGTTGTTGGCGCGATGTCAGGTCCGGTCGCGCAGTGGGGTGATATGGAATTTAATGGCGCACGTCAGGCCATAAAAGATATCAATGCCAAAGGTGGAGTCAAAGGCGACAAACTGGTCGCTGTGGAATATGACGACGCTTGCGATCCAAAACAAGCCGTTGCGGTAGCGAACAAAATCGTCAATGACGGCATTCAGTACGTTATTGGTCATCTGTGTTCATCTTCTACGCAGCCTGCATCAGATATCTATGAAGATGAAGGCATTCTGATGATTTCTCCTGGCGCAACCAATCCAGAACTGACCCAGCGCGGTTATGCACACATTATGCGTACAGCGGGCCTGGACTCCTCTCAGGGGCCGACCGCCGCGAAATACATCCTGGAGAAAGTGAAGCCGCAGCGCATCGCCATCATTCACGATAAACAGCAATACGGTGAAGGCCTGGCGCGTTCAGTTCAGGACAGCCTGAAAGCGGGCAAAGGCAACATCGTCTTCTTCGATGGGATCACCGCCGGGGAAAAAGATTTTTCTGCGCTGATCGCCCGCCTGAAAAAAGAAAATATCGACTTTGTTTATTACGGCGGCTACTACCCGGAAATGGGGCAAATGCTGCGCCAGGCGCGTTCTGTCGGGCTGAAAACCCAGTTTATGGGACCAGAGGGCGTCGGCAATGCGTCGCTGTCTAATATCGCCGGTGATGCCGCTGAAGGCATGCTGGTGACCATGCCAAAACGCTATGACCAGGATCCGGCGAATAAAGCTATCGTCGATGCGCTCAAAGCTGACAAGAAAGATCCAACTGGTCCGTACGTGTGGATCACTTATGCAGCAGTCCAGTCATTGGCAACTGCAATGGATCGCAGCGGTAGCAAAGAGCCGTTGGACCTGGTGAAAGATCTGAAAGCACACGGGGCTGATACCGTGATTGGGCCGCTGAAATGGGACGAAAAAGGCGATTTGAAGGGATTTGAGTTTGGTGTCTTCCAGTGGCACGCGGACGGATCATCGACCGTCGCGAAGTAATCGCTGAAGACGAGTTATCCCACCGCCCGTACAAAACGGGCGGGTTAAGAAAGGTTACCTTATGTCCGAGCAGTTCCTCTATTTCTTGCAGCAGATGTTTAACGGCGTCACGCTGGGAAGCACCTACGCGCTGATCGCTATCGGTTATACGATGGTGTACGGCATTATCGGCATGATCAACTTCGCCCACGGCGAGGTGTATATGATCGGCAGCTATGTTTCCTTTATGATCATCGCTGCGCTAATGATGATGGGTATTGATTCCAGTTGGCTACTGGTCGCGGCGGGTTTCGTCGGCGCGATTGTGATTGCCAGCGCCTACGGTTGGAGTATTGAACGCGTGGCGTATCGGCCCGTGCGCAGCTCCAAGCGCCTGATTGCGCTGATTTCCGCCATCGGGATGTCTATCTTCCTGCAAAACTACGTCAGCCTCACCGAAGGTTCGCGTGATGTGGCGCTGCCCAGCCTGTTCAACGGCCAGTGGACTATCGGCAGTAGCGAAAACTTCTCTGCGTCTATCACCACCATGCAGGCGGTTATCTGGATTGTAACCTTCCTGGCGATGCTGGCGCTGACGATTTTCATCCGCTATTCGCGTATGGGTCGCGCCTGTCGTGCCTGCGCGGAAGATCTGAAGATGGCCAGCCTGCTCGGCATTAACACCGATCGCGTGATTGCGCTGACCTTTGTGATTGGCGCGGCAATGGCGGCGGTAGCGGGCGTACTGCTCGGTCAGTTCTACGGGGTAATTAACCCGTACATCGGCTTTATGGCCGGGATGAAGGCCTTTACCGCGGCGGTACTGGGCGGCATCGGCAGCATTCCTGGGGCGATGATCGGCGGCCTGATTTTGGGCGTTGCCGAGGCGCTCTCCTCTGCTTACCTGAGTACCGAATACAAAGACGTGGTGTCGTTCGCGCTGCTGATTCTGGTGCTGCTGGTGATGCCGACCGGTATTCTGGGTCGCCCGGAGGTAGAGAAAGTATGAAACCGATGCATTTTGCAATGGCGCTGCTTTCCGCCGCTATGTTCTTCATTCTGGCGGGCGTCTTTATGGGCGTTCAACTGGAACTTGACGGCACCAAACTGGTGGTGGATACCGCTGCGGATATCCGCTGGCAGTGGGTATTTATCGGCACTGGCGTGGTCTTTCTCTTTCAACTGTTGCGTCCTGCTTTCCAGAAGGGGCTGAAGAGCGTCTCCGGACCGAAGTTTATTCTGCCGGCGATTGATGGCTCCACCGTTAAACAGAAGCTGTTCCTGGTGGCGCTGCTGGTGATTGCCGTGGCGTGGCCGTTTATGGTGTCGCGCGGAACGGTGGATATCGCCACGCTGACGATGATTTATATCATCCTCGGCCTCGGCTTAAACGTGGTAGTGGGGCTTTCCGGCCTGCTGGTGCTGGGCTACGGCGGCTTCTATGCCATCGGCGCTTACACCTTCGCACTGCTGAACCATTATTACGGACTCGGCTTCTGGACCTGTCTGCCGCTGGCAGGGCTGGTTTCCGCTGCTGCGGGCTTCCTGCTCGGCTTCCCGGTACTGCGCCTGCGCGGTGATTATCTGGCGATTGTGACGTTAGGCTTCGGCGAAATCGTCCGTATCCTGCTGCTCAACAACACCGAAGTGACCGGTGGCCCAAATGGTATCAGCCAGATCCCGAAACCCACCTTTTTCGGTCTGGAGTTCAGCCGTACCGCCCGTGAAGGCGGCTGGGATACTTTCAGCAACTTCTTTAATGTGAAGTACGATCCGTCTGACCGCGTCATTTTCCTCTATCTGGTGGCGCTGCTGCTGGTGGTCTTCTCGCTGTTTGTCATCAACCGTCTGCTGCGTATGCCGTTGGGCCGTGCGTGGGAAGCGCTGCGTGAAGATGAAATTGCCTGTCGCTCGCTGGGCTTAAACCCTACGCGCATCAAGCTGACCGCCTTTACCATTAGCGCTGCGTTCGCGGGTTTTGCCGGTACGCTGTTTGCTGCGCGCCAGGGTTTTGTCAGCCCGGAATCGTTCACTTTTGCCGAGTCGGCCTTTGTGCTGGCGATTGTGGTATTGGGCGGAATGGGCTCACAGTTTGCGGTGATCCTCGCGGCTATCCTGCTGGTGGTGTCACGCGAACTGATGCGTGATTTCAACGAATACAGCATGTTAATGCTGGGTGGTTTAATGGTACTGATGATGATCTGGCGTCCGCAGGGCTTGTTGCCGATGACCCGTCCGCAGTTGAAGCTGAAAAACGGGGAAGCGAAAGGAGAGCAGGCATGAGTCAGCCATTATTATCCGTTAACGGCCTGATGATGCGCTTCGGCGGTCTGCTGGCGGTAAACAACGTTGAACTGGAACTGCGTCCGCAGGAAATCGTCTCGTTAATCGGGCCAAACGGCGCGGGGAAAACCACGGTCTTTAACTGTCTGACCGGTTTTTATAAGCCGACCGGCGGCACGATTAAGCTGCGCGACCAGCACCTTGAAGGGCTGCCGGGTCAGCAAATCGCGCGTATGGGCGTGGTGCGTACTTTCCAGCACGTGCGCCTGTTTCGCGAAATGACGGTGATTGAAAACCTGCTGGTGGCGCAACATCAGCAGCTGAAAACCGGTGTCTTCTCCGGTCTGTTGAAAACTCCGTCGTTCCGTAGCGCGCAGAGTGAAGCGTTGGATCGCGCCGCCACCTGGCTTGCGCGTATTGGTTTGCTGGAGCATGCCAACCGGCAGGCCAGTAACCTGGCCTACGGCGATCAGCGCCGTCTGGAGATTGCCCGCTGCATGGTGACCCAGCCGGAAATCCTGATGCTCGACGAACCCGCCGCAGGCCTCAACCCGAAAGAGACCAAAGAGCTGGACGAGCTGATTGCTGAACTGCGTAACCATCACAACACCACCATTTTGTTGATTGAGCACGATATGAAGCTGGTGATGGGGATTTCCGACCGTATTTACGTGGTGAACCAGGGCACGCCGCTGGCGAACGGGACGCCGGAACAGATTCGTAATAACCCGGATGTTATCCGCGCCTATTTAGGAGAAGCATAATGGGGGCGAGGTATAATATGGATAACGTGATGTTATCGTTCGACAAAGTCAGCGCCCACTACGGCAAGATACAGGCGCTGCACGATGTCAGCTTGTATATCAACCAGGGTGAAATCGTTACCCTGATTGGCGCCAACGGCGCGGGAAAAACCACGCTGCTCGGTACGTTATGCGGCGATCCGCGTGCGACCAGCGGGCGAATTGTCTTTGATGGTAAAGACATTACCGACTGGCAGACGGCGAAAATCATGCGCGAAGCGGTCGCGATTGTTCCGGAAGGGCGTCGCGTGTTTTCCCGCATGACGGTCGAAGAGAACCTGGCGATGGGCGGCTTCTTTGCCGAAAAGGACCAGTTTCAGGAACGCATCAAATGGGTGTATGACCTGTTTCCTCGCCTGCATGAGCGTCGAATTCAGCGTGCGGGAACGATGTCCGGCGGTGAACAACAGATGCTGGCGATAGGTCGTGCGCTGATGAGCCAGCCGAGGCTGCTACTGCTTGATGAACCGTCGCTGGGTCTGGCACCGATTATCATCCAGCAGATTTTTAACACCATCGAGCAGTTGCGCGAGCAGGGGATGACCATCTTCCTCGTTGAACAGAACGCTAACCAGGCACTGAAGCTCGCCGATCGCGGCTACGTGCTGGAAAACGGTCATGTGGTGCTGGAAGACACCGGTGATGCGTTACTGGCTAACGAAGCGGTGCGCAGCGCGTATCTGGGCGGTTAACCATTCTCTGAATAGAAAAGGGGCCCGCTGTGGCCCCTTTTTATTGCTCTATGTTATTATTGAGAATAGTTATCAATAATAAAAATGAACATGGAGAAAGGATGATTCGTTCAGGTACCTGCATGATGATTGGTAGTTTGTTTTTGACGCTTTCATTAAATACCCTGGCCTCAGCGCCGCCAGCGTTCGACCCGCGCGACCCATCAATCTGGGAAGAGAAACCGGACAACCCGTTAGCGCAGTCCAACTCGCCCTGCGAAGTCTTCACCAGCTCAGTATGTCCGGGCTGGGAAGATGAGAAATCGGATATCCAGCGCGAACGCGAGCGGCGTGAACAGCAGCGTTTACAGAATGAATATGAACGACGCGGGCGTAAAGATTAATGTTCCTTGCTGGCAGTAACAGATAACATCATCCTGGTCGGGTAAGACATAGCGCTACCCGGCTTTGTTGTGCACCACCCCGCATTTTCCTGTCACTACGCTTTCACCGCCTTGCCATCTGTTTGTCGCCTTACTATCTTTTTTTTGTAATAAAAAAGTTATTTTTCTGTCATTCGAGCATGTCATGTTACCCCCGCGAGCATAAAACGCGTGATATCGCGCATCCGGCACAACAAGAGAGATAACCGATGATATCGTTACGACATACAGCTTTAGGACTGGCACTTAGCCTGGCATTTGCAGGTCAGGCACTGGCGGTCACCACTATCCCGTTCTGGCACTCAATGGAAGGCGAACTGGGTAAAGAAGTTGACTCACTGGCGCAACGTTTTAATGCCGCCAATCCCGACTACAAAATTGTTCCGCAGTACAAAGGCAACTACGAGCAAAGCCTGAGCGCAGGTATTGCCGCCTTCCGTACCGGAAACGCGCCTGCGCTGTTGCAGGTTTATGAAGTGGGTACGGCAACAATGATGGCCTCGAAAGCCATTAAACCGGTCTATGAAGTCTTCAAAGAGGCCGGCATTAACTTCGATGAGTCTCAGTTCGTACCGACCGTTTCCGGTTACTACACCGACTCTAAAAGTGGGCACTTGCTCTCCCAGCCGTTTAACAGCTCCACTCCGGTGCTGTACTACAACAAAGATGCCTTCAAAAAAGCCGGTTTAGACCCGGAGCAGCCGCCGAAAACCTGGCAGGATCTGGCGGAATACACCGCGAAGCTGAAAGCCGCAGGAATGAAGTGCGGTTACGCCAGCGGGTGGCAGGGATGGATTCAGATTGAAAACTTCAGCGCCTGGAACGGTCTGCCGGTAGCAACCAAAAACAACGGTTTTGACGGTACTGACGCGGTGCTGGAATTCAATAAACCGGAGCAGGTAAAACATATTGCCCTGCTGGAAGAGCTGAACAAAAAAGGGGATTTCAGCTACTTTGGGCGTAAAGATGAGTCCACCGAGAAGTTCTATAACGGGGATTGTGCCATTACCACCGCCTCTTCTGGTTCTCTGGCTGACATCCGTCACTACGCTAAATTCAACTATGGCGTCGGAATGATGCCGTACGATGCCGACGTGAAGGGCGCACCGCAGAATGCGATTATCGGTGGGGCCAGCCTGTGGGTTATGCAGGGTAAAGACAAAGCAACTTACGAAGGCGTGGCGCAGTTCCTCAACTTCCTGGCGAAGCCTGAAATTGCTGCCGAATGGCACCAGAAGACCGGCTATCTGCCCATCACCACTGCTGCCTACGACCTGACCCGCGAGCAGGGCTTCTATGATAAGAACCCAGGGGCTGATATCGCCACTCGCCAGATGCTGAACAAGCCGCCGTTGCCGTTCACCAAAGGGCTGCGTCTGGGCAACATGCCGCAGATCCGCACTATCGTGGATGAAGAGCTGGAAAGCGTCTGGACCGGGAAGAAAACCCCGCAGCAGGCGTTGGATACCGCCGTTGAACGTGGCAATCAGTTACTGCGTCGTTTTGAGCAATCGACCAAGTCTTAAGTGTATAAGTGCCTGATGGCGCTGCGCTTATCAGGCCTACAGCGTTTGTAGGCCGGATAAGGTGCCTGCACCGCCATCCGGCACCTTCCAGGAAAAGTCTACATGTCTTCATCCCGTCCGGTATTCCGCTCGCGTTGGCTTCCCTATTTGCTGGTGGCTCCGCAGCTGGTTATCACCGTTATTTTCTTTATCTGGCCCGCCGGTGAAGCGCTGTGGTATTCGTTGCAATCCGTTGATCCGTTTGGTCTTTCCAGCCAGTTTGTCGGACTGGAGAACTTTGTCGCGCTGTTTCATGACCCGTACTACCTTGATTCGTTCTGGACCACCATTAAGTTCAGTACGTTCGTCACGGTAAGCGGTCTGCTGGTGTCGTTGTTTTTTGCGGCGCTGGTGAATTACGTGGTGCGTGGCAGTCGTTTTTACCAGACGCTGATGCTGTTGCCTTATGCCGTCGCGCCCGCCGTCGCCGCCGTATTGTGGATCTTCCTGTTTAACCCAGGACGCGGACTGATTACCCATTTTCTCGGTGAGTTTGGCTATGACTGGAACCATGCGCAAAACAGCGGTCAGGCGATGTTCCTGGTGGTGTTTGCGTCGGTCTGGAAGCAGATTAGTTACAACTTCCTGTTCTTCTTTGCCGCACTGCAGTCTATTCCGCGGTCGCTGATTGAGGCCGCCGCGATTGATGGCGCAGGGCCGGTTCGCCGCTTCTTTAAGCTGGCGTTGCCGCTGATAGCCCCGGTCAGCTTCTTTCTGCTGGTGGTGAATCTGGTTTATGCCTTCTTTGATACTTTCCCGGTGATCGATGCCGCCACGGCGGGTGGCCCGGTACAGGCGACCACTACGTTGATTTATAAGATCTATCGCGAAGGGTTTGTTGGGCTGGATCTCTCCGCTTCGGCCGCGCAATCGGTGGTGCTGATGTTCCTGGTCATTATTTTGACGGTGGTGCAGTTCCGCTATGTGGAAAGTAAGGTGCGTTACCAATGATTGAGAACCGTCGTGGGCTAACAATATTCAGCCATGCCATGTTGATTATGGGGATCATGGTGATCCTGTTTCCGCTGTACGTTGCGTTTGTCGCGGCGACGCTGGACAACAAAGCGGTGTTTGAAACGCCGATGACGCTGGTGCCCGGCACACAGCTACTGGAAAACATGAAATACATCTGGGTCAACGGCGTGGGCGTCAATAGCGCGCCGTTCTGGCTGATGATGCTCAACAGTTTCATTATGGCGTTCAGTATTACGGTAGGCAAAATCACCGTTTCTATGCTCTCCGCATTCGCCATCGTCTGGTTCCGTTTTCCGCTGCGCAACCTGTTCTTCTGGATGATTTTTATCACCCTGATGCTGCCGGTTGAGGTGCGTATTTTCCCGACGGTGGAGGTTATTGCCAACCTGAAAATGCTCGACAGCTATGCGGGTCTGACGCTGCCGTTGATGGCATCGGCTACTGCGACCTTCTTGTTTCGGCAGTTCTTTATGACCCTGCCGGATGAACTGGTTGAGGCGGCGCGTATTGACGGTGCGTCACCGATGCGTTTTTTCCGCGATATCGTACTACCGCTGTCAAAAACCAACCTGGCGGCGCTGTTCGTTATCACCTTTATCTACGGCTGGAACCAGTATCTGTGGCCGTTGTTAATTATTACCGACGTCAATTTGGGCACTGCGGTGGCGGGTATCAAAGGCATGATTGCCACCGGTGAAGGTACCACCCAATGGAATCAGGTAATGGCAGCCATGCTGCTAACGCTTATCCCTCCGGTAATCATCGTGTTAGCCATGCAGCGCGCGTTTGTACGTGGTTTAGTGGACAGTGAGAAATAAAATGGCAGGACTCAAACTACAGGCAGTAACCAAAAGCTGGGACGGCAAAACCCAGGTGATTAAACCGCTGACGCTGGACGTCGCGGACGGGGAATTTATCGTCATGGTCGGGCCATCTGGCTGCGGCAAATCTACGCTACTGCGGATGGTGGCCGGGCTTGAGCGGGTGAGCGGCGGCGATATCTGGATTGATAATAAGCGCGTTACCGAGATGGAGCCGAAGGATCGCGGCATTGCGATGGTCTTTCAGAACTACGCGCTCTACCCGCATATGAGCGTGGAAGAAAACATGGCCTGGGGGCTGAAAATCCGCGGGATGGGTAAGGAGCATATTGCCGAACGGGTGAAAGAGGCGGCGCGTATTCTTGAGCTGGGTGAACTGCTCAAGCGTCGTCCGCGCGAGCTTTCCGGCGGACAGCGCCAGCGCGTGGCGATGGGGCGGGCGATTGTCCGCGACCCGGCGGTATTCCTGTTTGATGAACCGCTTTCCAATCTCGATGCCAAGCTGCGCGTACAGATGCGTCTCGAGTTACAACATCTGCATCGCCGCCTGAAAACCACTTCGCTGTACGTGACGCACGATCAGGTTGAAGCGATGACGCTCGCCCAGCGGGTGATGGTGATGAACAAAGGCATTGCCGAGCAGGTAGGTACGCCGGTTGAGGTGTATGAAAAGCCAGCCAGCCGCTTTGTGGCGAGTTTTATCGGCAGCCCGGCGATGAACCTGCTGGACGGGCGCATCAGCGCCGCGGGTACCCATTTTGAGCTTGACGACGGTATGACGTTGCCGGTCGGCAGAAGCGCCAGAGTGTCTGGTGGGCGTAATATGACGCTGGGTATCCGCCCGGAGCATATTGCGCTAAGCTCGCAGGCCGAAGGCGGCGTGCCACTGGTCGTCGACACGCTGGAAATGCTGGGAGCGGATAACCTGGCACATGGACGTTGGGGTGAGCAAAAGCTGGTGGTGCGACTGGCGCATCAGCATCGCCCGACGGCAGGCAGCACGCTGTGGCTGCATCTGCCAGAAAATCATCTGCATCTTTTTGATGGCGAAACAGGACAACGCGTATGAGTTACTGGCCTTACCCCCATATTGTCGCCCATCGTGGCGGCGGTAAGCTGGCACCGGAAAACACCCTGGCGGCGATCGACGTGGGGGCGCGATACGGGCATACCATGATCGAGTTTGACGCTAAATTGTCGAAAGACGGTGAGATCTTCTTGCTGCATGACGACAACCTGGAGCGAACCAGTAACGGCTGGGGCGTGGCAGGCGAGCTGAACTGGCAAGATTTATTGCGCGTGGACGCCGGCGGCTGGTTTAGCGGTGAGTTTAAAGGTGAACCGCTGCCGCTGCTCTCGCAAGTGGCCGAGCGCTGCCGTCAGCACGGTATGATGGCGAATATTGAAATTAAACCCACAACCGGCACCGGAACCTTAACCGGCAAAGTCGTTGCGCTGGCCGCGCGGGAACTGTGGGCGGAAATGACGCCACCACTGTTGTCATCCTTTGAAATTGATGCGCTTGAAGCGGCGCAGCAGGCGGCGCCTGAACTGCCGAGAGGTTTGCTGCTGGATGAATTGCGCGAAGACTGGCGTGAGCTGACAACGCGGCTTGGCTGCGTCTCTATTCATCTTAATCACAAGCTGCTGGATGAAGCTCGCGTGGATGCGCTACGCGACGCGGGGCTACGGATACTGGTGTATACCGTCAACCGACCCCAGCGCGCGGCGGAACTGCTACGCTGGGGAGTGGACTGTATCTGTACCGATGCTATTGATACGATTGGTCCGGATTTCCAGCCCTGTTAAGGTCCAATCGTTTTTAACGGAACGTTAGGCTGCGGCGTGCTGGAGGGCTTCAGCATGTCGCCGTTCTTTTTCTCTGACAGCATATGTTGCTTATTCAGCGAGCTGTCCGGGTTACGGGTTCCACTCAACATCCCACCGTTGCTGTTGGAAAGCATCTGCTGCTGACCGGAATTCAGCTCGCCAGGCTGAGACTGAAGGACTCGCTGGGAGTTGGTGTTGATTTGGTTTTCCATATGCTGTTGCTGCATACGCGTCTGCGTTTGCAACTGCTGGTTGAGCATCCCTTTCTGTTGAATCTGCTGCGATTGCATTTGCGTCTGCATACGCTGCTGACTCGGGATCTGATAACCCGGTTGATTCGGGTTATTCATGGTGTTGATAGGCTGTGCAAAGCCTGCAAACGGCAACAGCATGGCTAAAAGTAAGAGTCGTTTCATCGCTTTTCTCCTCTCGGGGATCGTTTAAGTTTACTCCTTTCTCGCCGTTACGATGATTATTTCAGAGTTATGCACCAGGCTTATTGGGGGCCGACCCCCATACATCTGGAGAATAACGATGATAAAACCGACGTTTTTACGCCGGGTAGCCATTGCTGCTCTGCTCTCAGGAAGTTGTTTTAGCGTTGCTGCCGCGCCGGCTGCGCCACCGCCGGTATCCTACGGTGTTGAGGAAGATGTGTTCCATCCTGTGCGCGCGCAACAGGGGATGGTGGCCTCCGTGGATGCGCTGGCTACCCAGGTTGGGGTGGATATTCTCAAACAGGGGGGGAATGCCGTCGATGCCGCCGTGGCCGTTGGCTACGCGCTGGCGGTAACGCATCCTCAGGCGGGCAATCTGGGCGGTGGTGGTTTTATGCTGCTGCGTACTAAAGACGGTAACACCACCGCGATCGATTTTCGTGAAATGGCGCCTGCTGGCGCGACCCGTGACATGTTCCTCGATGAGCAGGGCAACGCCGATGCGAAAAAGTCGCTGACGTCGCATCTGGCATCCGGTACGCCGGGTACCGTGGCGGGTTTCTCGCTGGCGCTGGAGAAATACGGCACGATGCCGCTGAACAAAGTGGTGCGCCCGGCAATGAAGCTGGCGGAAGAAGGCTTTGTGGTTAACGATGCGCTGGCCGACGATCTGAAAACCTATGGCAGCGAAGTGCTCCCTAATCACGAGAACAGCAAAGCCATTTTCTGGAAAGACGGCGAGCCGCTGAAAAAGGGCGACAAGCTGGTGCAAAAGAATCTGGCGAAAAGCCTCGAGATGATTGCCGAGAACGGTCCGGACGCGTTTTATAAAGGGGCGATTGCCGATCAGATTGCCGGGGAAATGCAGAAGAACGGCGGGCTGATGACCAAAGAGGATTTAGCCAGCTATAAAGCCGTGGAGCGTACGCCGATTAGCGGTGACTATCGCGGGTATCAGGTCTTCTCCATGCCGCCGCCGTCCTCTGGCGGTATTCACATCGTGCAGATCCTCAATATTCTCGAAAACTTCGACATGAAGAAGTACGGGTTTGGCAGCGCCGACGCCATGCAGGTCATGGCTGAAGCGGAGAAATATGCTTACGCCGACCGTTCAGAGTATCTGGGCGACCCGGATTTTGTGAAAGTGCCGTGGCAGGCACTGACCAACAAAGCCTATGCTAAAACGCTTGCGGATCAAATTGATATCAACAAGGCTAAGCCTTCCAGCCAGATCAAACCAGGCAAGCTCGCCCCGTATGAAAGCAACCAGACCACCCACTTCTCGGTGGTGGATAAAGACGGCAATGCCGTGGCGGTGACCTATACCCTGAATACCACCTTCGGGACCGGCATCGTGGCGGGTAACACCGGTATCCTGCTCAATAATGAAATGGATGATTTCTCCGCTAAGCCGGGCGTGCCAAACGTTTATGGACTGGTGGGCGGCGATGCTAACGCGGTTGGGCCGAAAAAGCGCCCGCTGTCGTCGATGTCACCGACTATCGTGGTAAAAGACGGGAAAACCTGGCTGGTTACCGGCAGCCCTGGCGGGAGTCGAATTATCACAACCGTGCTGCAAATGGTAGTCAACAGCATTGATTTCGGGATGAACGTCGCCGAAGCGACCAACGCGCCGCGCTTCCATCATCAGTGGTTACCGGATGAACTGCGCATCGAGAAGGGCTTCAGCCCGGATACAATCAAGTTGCTGGAGCAAAAAGGACAGAAAGTCGCGCTGAAAGAGGCGATGGGCAGCACGCAGAGCATTATGGTTGGACCGGATGGCGCACTGTATGGCGCGTCTGACCCGCGTTCCGTGGATGATTTAACGGCGGGATACTAAGAATAATGGCCTACAGCGTTCTAAGTGGTGTAGGCCTGACTGGTTGGTTATGGCGCATATCCCTGCAGTGACTCAGACCAGCGGAATATTTGGCTGCTTTTATCCTGCAGGTTAACGCGTTCTAAATCATAAAATCCGTGCGTCTTTGCCGAGCGCATTTTGAGAATGTACTTGCTTTCGCTGATGTCGTGCTGCCTTGTGCCGTCTTTATTCCAGTCTCCGGCGATGTCCGTATATTGATAAACAAGGTCGGAATACACGTTGATTATCCTGTTGTCTTTGATCGTATAGAGCTCCAGCACTTCGTAAAATGCGCCGCCGCCGGAATACGCATCAGAGTATCCACCACGCACCCCGAACGCCAGGGTATCGGGGGCGATCCGGTACGGTGCCAGATCCAGTTTTGTATAATAAGCTAGCGGTCTGACGGACTCATCATCGCTCTCTTTTTCGGCGGCTTTATTCCACTCCGAGAGTTGGTTTAACGGTTTTTCCGAACGTGCAATCGGCGTTAGCCGTTGGTTCTGCCAGGAAAAAACGCCGAGATATAATTTATTAGCGCGCCCGTTGCTGTAGTTTTCAGGACAGGTGTTATCCGCGTATTTCTTTGCCTGCCCGGCATCCGCCTGATTGTCAGCGAAACAAGCGACGCCAATATATTTGCCGTCTTTGCCCCAGGCTTTGGCACCCGTGAGGATCAGGTTGTCAGGATCCTCATTCGGCGCAACCCAGGCAATCCACTGGTCCTCGGATAATCCCTGCGGAAGCTCGCCAAATCCTTTCGCGGGTGTTGCTCCCGCCATTTGCTCAGCGAAAATCTGTTTGCCTTCCGGGTGTTGAATGGCGCTGGGTACGGAATCGAGATTTTGTACGGTAGTGGCAAAAGCAGGGGAGAGCGTTGCCAGCAACACCAGGGGAAGGTACTTTTTCACTATTGCGTCCTTTCAATAAGCAGGGCGATACGACTCGCCCTTAAATTTATTTCACGCGTGCCATAAAGTAGGCATCAACATACTCACCGTTGCGCAGGCCGTATTTCTTGCCGGTGCCTTCGATTTCAAAGCCGTATTTCTTATACACCGCCACGGCAGGCTCATTATCAACAAATACCGTTAGCTCAATACGCTCGACGCGCAGCCAGTTGTCGCACATGTCGATCATCGTGCGGATCAGCGCGCTGGCAACGCCGCGATTGTGCCACCGGGCATCCACGCAGATACCAAAATCGGCCACGTGGCTGCGGCGTGGGCGCTGCGCAACCTCAATACAGAGATGCCCCACGACGATATCGTCAATGCAGGCAACCAGTTGTTTAACCCCGGCTTGCTCGGTTAGCCGCGCCTGCCACATCTCGAGGGAAGGATGAGGAACCTGTAGCGTGTTGTGGTACACCTCCGGCTGAGCGTGGATCTGACGAATTGCGTCGTAATCTTTTGGTTCAGCGTGGCGTATCACTATTTCACTCATTCCTTATCTCCTGCAGGGTTAATTGTGTATTTACACTCGCTGAGAAAGAAAATCCCGTCAACTGCATTTTTTTGCAAAAAGAAGTAGACAAGTGCGAATGAGAATGATTATTATTGCTCTGCGTTCAGGGGAACCCCTACGGAGAACCTGAAAGCACGACATTGCTCACATTGCTTCCAGTATTACTTTAGCCAGCCTTGCGCTGGCTTTTTTTTTGGTTTTGTTTCTGCCTGGCTTACTTGTCATTTTGTCCCCGGGATGATGCCGGATGGCGCTTGCGCTTATCCGGCCTACAGCTGAGACCTGGGTTTTGTAGGCCGGATAAGGCTCCGCCGCCATCCGGCAAAGAATCCAACATTCAGTCTCCAGCCGCTTTGCGCTATGGTGTAGACAATCACTTTCAAAAGGATCGTCTCATGACCTTACACTGCGCATTTATTGGTTTTGGTAAAAGCACCACTCGCTACCATTTGCCGTACGTCCTCAATCGCAAAAATAGCTGGCACGTTGCGCACATTTTCCGCCGCAACGCCAAGCCGGAAGAGCAGGCGCCGCAGTATTCCCATATTCACTTCACCAGTGACCTCGACGAGATCTTAAACGATCCGCAGGTGAAGCTGGTGATCGTCTGTACCCATGCTGACAGCCATTTTGAATACGCCAAACGCGCGCTGGAAGCGGGTAAAAATGTGCTGGTTGAGAAACCCTTCACCCCGACGCTTGCGCAAGCAAAAGAGTTGTTTGAGCTAGCGCAAAGCAAAGGACTGACCGTTACGCCGTATCAGAATCGTCGTTTTGACTCCTGTTTCCTCACCGCTAAAAAAGCGATTGAGAGCGGCAAGCTCGGCAAGATTGTTGAAGTTGAAAGCCATTTCGATTACTACCGTCCCGAAGCAGAAACCAAGCCGGGGCTGCCGCAGGACGGCGCGTTTTATGGTCTGGGCGTACACACCATGGATCAGATTATCTCGCTGTTCGGACGCCCCGATCATGTGGCCTATGACATCCGCAGCCTACGCAACAAAGCGAACCCGGACGATACCTTTGAAGCGCAGCTGTTTTACGGCGACCTGAAAGCCATTGTTAAAACCAGTCATCTGGTGAAAATCGACTATCCGAAGTTTATCGTCCATGGCACCAAAGGCTCGTTTGTGAAGTACGGCATCGACCAGCAGGAAACCAGCCTGAAGGCTAATATCATGCCAGGTGAGCCAGGTTTCGCTACCGATGATTCCATTGGAATGCTGGAATATGTCAACGATGACGGCATCACGGTGAAAGAAGAGGTGAAGCCGGAAGTGGGAGACTACGGTCGCGTCTATGATGCGCTGTACCAGACGCTGACGGCCGGTACGCCTAATTACGTCAAGGAATCTGAAGTTCTTACCAACCTGGAAATCCTCGAACGCGCCTTTGAACAGGCAACGCCTGCCACGATAACCCTCGCCAAATAGCCTGCACAGACTCCTCTGGGCTTGTTCATATTTTTTGAACAGAGGAGTCAATTTTCACCCTCTATGATCCCACACGGATTGAGTCCACACTTACTCCATCGAAAACATCTGGGGGTGAACACAATGATCTATTTACGCAAAGCTAATGACCGTGGCCACGCTAATCATGGCTGGCTCGATTCCTGGCATACCTTCTCTTTTGCCAACTACTATGACCCGAACTTTATGGGGTTCTCGGCACTGCGCGTGATTAACGATGATGTAATCGACGCAGGCCAGGGCTTTGGCACTCACCCCCATAAAGACATGGAAATCCTGACCTATGTGCTGGAAGGTGCAGTGGAGCATCAGGACAGCATGGGCAACAAAGAGCAGGTTCCGGCCGGTGAGTTTCAGATTATGAGCGCCGGGACGGGGATCCGTCACTCGGAGTATAACCCGAGCAATACTGAGAAACTGCATCTGTATCAGATCTGGATCATGCCGCAGGAAAACGGTATTACGCCGCGCTATGAACAGCGCCGTTTCGATGCCGCCCAGGGTAAACAACTGGTGCTGTCGCCGGATGCCCGTGATGGTTCGCTGAAAGTTTACCAGGATATGGAGCTGTACCGTTGGGCGCTGGTCAAAGATGAGCAGTCGGTGCATCAGATTGCCGCTGAACGCCGCGTCTGGATCCAGGTGGTAAAAGGCAATGTCACCATTAATGGCACCAAAGCGACCACCAGCGACGGCCTGGCCATCTGGGATGAACAGGCAATTTCGATTCATGCCGACAGCGATAGTGAAGTGTTACTGTTTGACCTGCCGCCAGTCTAAAAATACACGGCATCCTTCAAGCTGCATCTGTGTTGGCTTTCCTCGCTCACCCCGGTCGCGTACTTAATGTACGCTCCCGGGGATTTACTGCGTCGCCGCCTTGATGCAACTCGAATGATTTTGTGTATTTCTCACAATAAAAAACTCCTTTTTTTCTCTGCGAAGGTTCACGCACGTCCGTGGTAAACTGGGGGAATCTATCCCTTTTTAACGCTTCAGGACGATGAAAAAGAAAAGACCCGTACTTCAGGATGTAGCCGACCGCGTGGGCGTGACCAAAATGACGGTCAGTCGCTTTTTGCGTAACCCGGAGCAGGTCTCCGTGGCGCTGCGGGGCAAAATTGCCGCTGCACTTGATGAGCTGGGTTATATTCCCAATCGCGCTCCTGATATCCTTTCTAACGCCACCAGCCGCGCGATCGGCGTGCTGTTACCCTCTCTTACTAACCAGGTTTTTGCTGAAGTGCTACGCGGCATTGAGGCCGTCACCGACGCCCATGGTTATCAAACTATGCTCGCGCACTACGGCTATAAACCTGAGATGGAACAAGAGCGCCTGGAGTCGATGCTGTCGTGGAATATTGATGGCCTGATCCTCACCGAACGTAGCCATACGCCCCGTACGCTGAAAATGATTGAGGTTGCGGGTATCCCGGTGGTTGAACTGATGGACAGCCAGTCACCGTGTCTGGATATTGCCGTCGGCTTCGACAACTTCGAGGCCGCGCGCCAGATGACCGCCGCTATTATCGCCCGTGGGCACCGTCATGTTGCCTATCTTGGCGCACGTCTTGATGAACGTACTATCATCAAACAGAGAGGCTACGAGCAGGCAATGCGCGATGCTGACCTGGTGCCGTATAGCGTGATGGTGGAGCAGTCTTCTTCCTACTCATCCGGTATTGAACTCATTCGTCAGGCGCGACGTGAATACCCGCAGCTTGATGGCGTCTTCTGTACCAACGATGACCTGGCGGTAGGGGCGGCTTTCGAATGTCAGCGTTTAGGGCTGAAAATCCCTGATGATATGGCGATTGCCGGATTCCACGGTCACGACATCGGACAGGTGATGGAGCCGCGTCTGGCGAGCGTGCTCACGCCGCGTGAGCGAATGGGCAGCATTGGCGCAGAGCGCCTGCTGGCGCGCATTCGTGGTGAAGCAGTCACACCTAAAATGTTAGATTTAGGTTTCACCTTGTCACCGGGCGGATCTATTTAAGCCAACAACTTTGAAGTAGCTCACACTTATACACTTCGAGCACGAATGGATATTGCTTCTCTATTTATCCGGCTGGACAATGTTACCGATAACAGTTACCCGTAACAATTTCCTGATTCTTGTACCAGTGGGGGCAACGCTTTGAGCACGACTAATCATGATCACCACGTTTACGTTCTGATGGGCGTATCGGGCAGCGGTAAATCTGCTGTCGCCAGCGAAGTGGCGCATCAACTGCAGGCCGCGTTTCTTGATGGCGATTTTCTCCATCCGCGCAGCAACATCATGAAAATGGCTTCCGGTGAGCCACTTAACGATGACGACCGTAAACCGTGGTTACAGGCGCTGAATGACGCCGCCTTCGCGATGCAGCGGACCAATAAAGTTTCGCTGATCGTCTGTTCCGCCCTGAAAAAAGTCTACCGCGACCAGCTGCGCGACGGTAATCCAAACCTCTCTTTCATCTATCTGAAAGGGGATTTTGACGTTATCGAAAGCCGCCTGAAGGCGCGTAAAGGCCACTTCTTCAAAACGCAGATGCTGGTGACCCAGTTTGAAGCGCTGGAAGAACCGGGTGCCAATGAAAACGATGTACTGGTGGTCGATATCGATCAACCACTGGACGGTGTGGTCGCCAGCACCATTGAGGTTATTAACCAGGGCAGTAAGTAGTGAGTACATTAACGCTTGTTTTAACAGCAGTAGGGTCCGTTTTATTACTGCTGTTTTTAGTGATGAAGGCGCGTATGCACGCTTTCGTTGCTTTGATGGTGGTATCCATTGGTGCAGGTCTCTTTTCCGGTATGCCGCTCGATAAAATCGCTGCGACCATGGAAAAAGGGATGGGAGGCACGCTCGGTTTTCTGGCGATTGTTGTGGCGCTGGGGGCGATGTTCGGCAAGATTTTGCATGAGACGGGCGCGGTCGATCAGATTGCCGTCAAAATGCTGAAATCTTTCGGTCACAGCCGCGCGCATTACGCGATTGGCCTGGCCGGTCTGATTTGCGCGCTGCCGCTGTTCTTTGAGGTGGCAATTGTGCTGCTGATTAGCGTGGCGTTCTCAATGGCGCGCCACACCGGTACTAACCTTGTAAAGCTGGTCATTCCGCTGTTTGCGGGCGTGGCGGCTGCCGCAGCGTTCCTGCTGCCGGGGCCTGCGCCAATGCTGCTGGCCTCTCAGATGCACGCCGACTTTGGCTGGATGATCCTGATTGGTCTGTGCGCCGCGATTCCGGGCATGATTATCGCCGGGCCGCTGTGGGGTAACTTCATCAGCCGTTATGTTGAGCTGCACGTACCGGAAGACATTACCGAGCCGCATCTGGGTGAAGGCAAAATGCCATCCTTTGGCTTCAGTTTATCGCTTATCCTGCTGCCGCTGGTGCTGGTTGGCCTGAAAACTATCGCCGCACGCTTTGTGCCGGTCGGTTCTTCAACCTACGAATGGTTCGAGTTTATCGGTCACCCGTTTACCGCGATTCTGGTGGCGTGTCTGGTGGCGATTTACGGTCTGGCGATTCGCCAGGGCATGCCAAAAGACCGCGTGATGGAGATCTGCGGGCATGCGCTGCAGCCGGCGGGAATTATTCTGCTGGTGATTGGTGCGGGCGGTGTGTTCAAACAGGTACTGGTGGATTCCGGCGTGGGTCCGGCACTGGGTGAAGCATTAACCGGCATGGGCCTGCCGATTGCCATCACCTGCTTCGTGCTGGCGGCGGCGGTGCGTATCATTCAGGGTTCCGCGACCGTGGCCTGCTTAACGGCGGTCGGTCTGGTGATGCCGGTGATTGAGCAACTGAACTACTCCGGGGCCCAGATGGCAGCGCTGTCTATCTGTATCGCGGGTGGCTCTATCGTCGTCAGTCACGTTAACGACGCCGGTTTCTGGCTGTTCGGTAAATTTACCGGCGCGACCGAAGCGCAAACCCTGAAGACCTGGACGATGATGGAAACCATCCTCGGCACGGTCGGTGCGATTGTCGGTATGATTGCCTTCCAGCTGCTGAGCTGAGTCTTGTTGCCCGGTGGCGCTGCGCTTACCGGGCCTGGAATCGATCACAGAACCACATCTGTAGGCCGGGTAAGGCGAAGCCGCCACCCGGCTTTTTACAGCATCATCACACCATCCTCGGTTTTCAACCAACGCGGCGCTTTTAACGTATCGGCGAAATAGCCTACCAAATCCTGCAGTAAATCACCCGCCACGCGTTCCATCTCGTCAGACAGCGTTTTGCTCATCAGTAAATGCGTCAAAAGCTGGCAGTAACGCCCCATCTGATCTGGTTCGGGTTCAAAGAGGGGAGAGCGGGTCGGTAAGGTTTCTACCGTCAGGCTGGCCTGTAGATGCTGCGGTACAGGTTCCGTTAAGGTTGGTTGCAGTAGTGCCAGACAGGCCGACAGGCGCGCACAAATCGCCAGTTTTTCAACAGGGTCATGACATTCAACAAGCCATTCGACAAAACGCTCACAGTTATCCGCCAGCTCGGTGAAGTCCGTGGCATGGCTAAAGGGCAGGGTAAATAAAGAGTGTGAAAAGAGAGGGGTCGTTGCCATAGGGCAGCCTCCGATGAGTGATTTTCATCCACCACTGGAGAGGCTAATCTCACTGGAGGTGGAGCCGAACAGGGTTAGCCTTACCGGCCTCATCGGATACCGGCGCGTCTTGCGACACCCCCGCCCGGTCCACCATTGGAGTGTACCTAAGCGTGCGACACAAAAATACTTGCGTCACCGATGAAGGAGTTCAGAAGGCTAATTCTGGCACCTGATTTTGCAGGTGCAGCGAGAAGATAATGCTTATCCGTGATGCTGACAAGAGGGCATTCCGGAAGGCGCTTCGCAGAAATGAAAATACGCTTTTTCAGAGACTTAAATGATTGAGGTGTTTCTCATAAACACATTCACGGCGCTGATTGCCCGGTGGCGCTAGCGCTTACCGGGCCTACAAACGAGCAACATATCAACACCGTAGGCCGGGTAAGGCGAAGCCGCCACCCGGCGTAAAGTGAGTGCGTTACCCCTTCATCCACATCCGCACGCCGTCGAGGAACATCTGGGTTGCCATCATCACCAGAATCAATCCCATCAGGCGCTCCAGCGCGTTAACCCCTTTCTCCCCCAGCAGGCGTAAAAACAGCGAAGACTGCAGCAAAATCACGAATGTCCCGCCCCAGGCGATCAGCAGCGCAATCACCAGATGCCCCATCTGGTTCGGATACTGATGTGACAACAGCATTAATGACGCCAGGATTGTCGGACCGGCGACCAGCGGAATCGCCAGCGGCACGATAAACGGCTCTTCGCCTGCCGGAAGTCCGGTGCTATTCCCGGTGGCGCTGGGGAAAATCATCTTGATGGCGATCAGGAATAAAATAATGCCCCCGGAGATCGACACGGTCTCCGCGCGCAGGTTCAGAAATGCCAGAATTTTCTCGCCCGCAAACAGGAATATCAGCATCACCAACAGCGCAATGAACAGCTCGCGAATCATAATCGCGCGACGGCGTTTTGGTTCGGTATGTTTCAATACGGACATGAAAATGGGCAGATTTCCGAGCGGATCCATAATCAGGATCAATAAAACTGCCGCTGAAATGATTTCATTCATAACTCAAATTCCCTGATAATTACCGCGGACTTTCTGCTTGCTTGCGCAGCGGGATAAGTCGCATTACTGATGGCTTCGCTATCATTGATTAATTTCACTTGCGACTTTGGCTGCTTTTTGTATGGTGAAGGATAGGCCAGTAGGATACTGGTTAGCATACACAGCACACATCTCTGCAGGAAAAAACGCTATGAAAAATGTTGGTTTTATCGGCTGGCGCGGTATGGTCGGCTCTGTACTCATGCAACGCATGGTTGAGGAGCGTGACTTCGACGCCATTCGCCCTGTTTTCTTTTCTACTTCCCAGCTCGGGCAGGCGGCACCTACATTCGGTGGAACCGCGACCGGCACGCTTCAGGACGCTTTTGATCTGGACGCGCTGAAGGCGCTCGATATCATCGTGACCTGTCAGGGCGGCGATTATACCAACGAAATCTATCCAAAGCTTCGTGAAAGCGGTTGGCAGGGTTACTGGATTGACGCGGCCTCTTCGCTGCGTATGAAAGACGATGCCATCATCATTCTCGATCCGGTTAACCAGGATGTCATTACTGACGGCCTGAATAAAGGAATTAAGACCTTTGTCGGCGGAAACTGTACCGTTAGCCTGATGCTGATGTCCCTTGGTGGCCTGTTTGCCAATGACCTGGTTGACTGGGTTTCCGTGGCGACCTATCAGGCGGCTTCCGGCGGCGGCGCGCGTCATATGCGCGAACTGTTGTCCCAGATGGGTCATCTGTATGGCCATGTGGCCGATGAACTGGCGACCCCTTCCTCTGCTATTCTCGATATCGAACGCAAAGTGACGGCCCTGTCCCGCAGCGGTGAACTGCCGGTTGATAACTTTGGCGTACCGCTGGCCGGTAGCCTGATTCCGTGGATCGACAAACAGCTTGATAACGGTCAGAGCCGTGAAGAGTGGAAGGGACAGGCCGAAACCAACAAAATTCTTGATACGTCTTCTGTGATCCCGGTCGATGGTCTGTGCGTGCGCGTCGGCGCGCTGCGCTGCCACAGCCAGGCGTTCACCATTAAACTGAAAAAAGATGTGTCTATTCCGACCGTGGAAGAACTGCTGGCGGCGCACAATCCGTGGGCCAAAGTCGTGCCAAACGATCGGGATATCACTATGCGTGAGTTAACCCCGGCGGCCGTTACCGGCACGCTGACCACGCCAGTAGGCCGTCTGCGTAAGCTGAATATGGGACCGGAGTTCCTGTCAGCCTTTACCGTAGGCGACCAGTTGCTGTGGGGGGCTGCGGAGCCATTGCGCCGTATGCTGCGCCAATTGGCGTAATAGTTTGTTAACGATCAAGGGGTGAGGAATCACCCCTTTTTTTGCGTAATACAGGAGTAAGCGCAGATGTTTCATTTTTTACCAGGAGTAAGATAAAGCATTGGCTATTCTTTAAGGGTGACTTAGTACCGGAGGTATTAAGTTGTTGCCTGAAGGTGGGACGACGCAGAGAGGATGCACAATTGTGCTGCGCCGTTCAGGTCAAAAAAAGTGTCACTACCTGATGTCGAAAATCAGTTGGAAGGGGTGACACCATAAAACAGGATGACAACCATGTCCGTTCGTATCGATAGAGACGTGATTAATGCGCTAATTGCAGGCCATTTTGCGGATCCTTTTTCCGTACTCGGTATGCACCAAACTGATGCTGGACTTGAAGTCCGCGCCCTATTACCTGACGCCACCGAAGTGTGGGTGATCGAACCCAAAACCGGACGTAAAGTCGGCAAGCTGGATTGCCTCGACTCTCGCGGTTTTTTCTGTGCTGTACTTCCCCGCCGTAAAAATTTCTTTCGCTATCAGTTGGCCGTTGTCTGGCATGGACAACAGAATCTGATTGATGACCCTTATCGTTTTGGCCCGCTGATCCAGGATATGGATGCCTGGCTGTTATCTGAAGGTACGCACCTGCGACCTTACGAAACGCTGGGCGCGCATGCGGATACCATGGATGGCGTAACAGGTACGCGCTTCTCCGTCTGGGCGCCTAACGCTCAACGTGTGTCAGTGGTTGGGCAGTTCAACTACTGGGATGGCCGTCGCCACCCGATGCGCCTGCGCAAAGAAAGCGGTATCTGGGAGTTGTTTATCCCCGGTGCGCAACAGGGTCAGCTGTATAAATACGAGATGATCGATGCGAACGGTAAGCTGCGAATCAAAGCGGATCCTTACGCCTTCGAAGCGCAAATGCGCCCGGAAACCGCGTCGCTTATCTGCGGCCTGCCGGAAAAAGTGGTGCAAAGCGAGGAGCGCAAAAAAGCCAACCAGTTTGATGCGCCGATCTCTATCTATGAAGTGCACCTGGGTTCATGGCGTCGTCATACCGATAACAACTTCTGGCTGAGCTACCGTGAGCTGGCGGATCAACTGGTTCCTTACGCCAAGTGGATGGGCTTTACTCATCTCGAACTGTTGCCGATTAACGAGCATCCGTTCGACGGTAGCTGGGGCTACCAGCCTACCGGCATGTATGCGCCGACCCGTCGCTTTGGGACGCGTGATGATTTCCGCTATTTTGTGAATGCCGCGCATCAGGCCGGACTGAACGTCATTCTCGACTGGGTGCCGGGCCATTTCCCGTCGGACGACTTTGGTCTGGCAGAGTTTGATGGCACCAACCTGTATGAGCACAGCGACCCGCGAGAAGGGTATCACCAGGACTGGAACACGCTGATCTACAACTACGGTCGCCGTGAAGTCAGCAACTACCTGGTGGGCAACGCCCTGTACTGGATTGAACGCTTTGGTATCGATGCGCTACGCGTGGATGCCGTGGCGTCGATGATTTATCGCGACTACAGTCGTAAAGAAGGGGAATGGGTCCCGAACGAATTTGGCGGTCGTGAAAACCTCGAAGCTATTGAGTTTTTACGCAATACCAACCGAATTCTTGGCGAGCAGGTGCCAGGTGCGGTGAGCATGGCGGAAGAGTCCACCGACTTTGCCGGCGTCTCAAGGCCGCAGGATATGGGCGGTTTAGGGTTCTGGTATAAGTGGAACCTCGGCTGGATGCACGACACGCTGGACTACATGAAGCTGGATCCGATTCATCGTCAGTACCATCACGACAAGCTGACCTTCGGCATGCTGTACAACTACACCGAAAACTTCGTCCTGCCGCTGTCGCACGATGAAGTGGTGCACGGTAAAAAATCCATTCTCGACCGCATGCCGGGAGACGCATGGCAGAAGTTCGCCAATCTGCGCGCCTATTACGGCTGGATGTGGGCCTTCCCGGGCAAGAAACTGCTGTTTATGGGCAATGAGTTCGCTCAGGGGCGTGAGTGGAACCATGACGCCAGCCTCGACTGGCATCTGCTGGAGGGCGGTGATAACTGGCACCACGGTGTACAGCGTCTGGTACGCGATCTGAACCTTACCTATCGCCACCACAAAGCGCTGCACGAGCTCGACTTTGATGTCTATGGCTTTGAATGGCTGGTGGTGGATGACAAAGAACGTTCGGTGCTGGCTTTCGTTCGTCGTGACAAAGTTGGTAATGAAATCATCGTTATCAGCAACTTTACGCCAGTGCCTCGCCACGGCTATCGCTTCGGTATCAACCAGCCGGGCAAATGGCGCGAGATCCTCAATACCGACTCGACGCATTACCACGGCAGTAATACCGGCAACGGCGGCGCGGTGCAAAGCGATGAAATCGCCAGTCATGGTCGTCAGCACTCACTGAGCCTCACGTTGCCGCCGCTGGCAACGGTCTGGCTGGTTCGGGAGGGGTAATGACGCAACTGGCAACCGGCAACGCCACCCCCCATGGTGCAACGTATGACGGCCATGGCGTCAATTTCACACTCTTCTCGGCCCACGCTGAACGCGTTGAATTATGCGTATTCGATGAGCAAGGCTGCGAACTCCGCTATGACCTGCCGGGGCGTAGCGGCGATGTCTGGCACGGCTATCTGGCCAACGCCCGTCCAGGTCTGCGCTATGGTTATCGTGTACATGGTCCATGGCAACCGCAGCAGGGCCACCGGTTTAATCCGGCGAAGCTGCTGCTTGACCCTTGCGCGCGTCGGGTGGATGGCGAGTTAAAAGATAACCCGCTGCTGCACGGCGGGTTAAATGAACCGGATAATCATGATAATGCCGCCATTGCGCTGAAGGGCGTGGTGGTGTCTGACCATTATGACTGGGAAGACGATGCCGCGCCGCGCACGCCGTGGGGCAATACCGTGATTTACGAAGCGCATGTTAAAGGGCTGACGTATTTGCATCCTGACCTGCCGGAAGAGATTCGCGGAACCTACAAGGCGCTGGGACATCCGGTGATGATCGACTATTTCAAGCGCCTCGGCATTACCGCCCTGGAGCTGCTTCCGGTGGCGCATTTTGCCAGCGAACCGCGGCTTCAGCGGCTGGGCCTGTCGAACTACTGGGGCTACAACCCGGTGGCGATGTTCGCGTTGCATCCGGCTTATGCCTGCTCACCGGAGAGTGCGCTTGATGAGTTTCGCGATGCGGTAAAAGCGCTGCACAAAGCGGGGATTGAGGTCATTCTCGACATCGTTTTGAACCACAGCGCCGAGCTTGATCTCGAAGGGCCCGTCTTCTCGCTGCGCGGAATTGATAACCGTAGCTATTATTGGATCAGGGACGATGGTGATTACTACAACTGGACCGGTTGTGGGAACACCCTCAACCTGAGCCATCCAGGCGTTGTGGAATATGCATGCGAATGCCTGCGCTACTGGGTTGAAACCTGTCATGTGGATGGTTTTCGTTTTGATTTGGCTTCCGTCATGGGGCGTACACCTGCGTTTCGTCAGGATGCGCCGCTGTTTACCGCGATCCAAAACTGTCCGCTGCTCTCACGCGTTAAGCTGATTGCGGAACCGTGGGATATTGGTGAAGGCGGGTATCAGGTGGGGAATTTCCCCCCGCCGTTTGCCGAGTGGAATGATCATTTCCGTGATGCGACGCGACGCTTCTGGCTCCAGCGTAACCTCTCGTTGGGCGAGTTTGCCGGCCGTTTTGCCGCATCCAGCGACGTGTTTAAACGCCAGGGCCGCAAACCCAGCGCTACGGTCAATCTGGTGACCGCGCACGACGGTTTTACGCTACGTGACTGTGTTTGCTTCACAAATAAGCACAATGAAGCGAATGGTGAGGAAAATCGCGACGGCACTAGCAATAACTACAGCGACAATCATGGTAAAGAAGGATTAGGCGGCACGCTGGACCTGATTGAGCGGCGGCGCGACAGCATTCATGCGCTGTTAACCACGCTGTTGCTCTCACAGGGGACGCCGATGTTGTTGGCGGGCGATGAGCATGGTCATAGCCAGCACGGCAACAATAACGCTTACTGCCAGGATAACGCCTTAACCTGGCTGGACTGGCAGCAGGCAAACAGTGGGCTAACCACATTTACCGCCGCGCTGATTCATCTGCGCCGACAAATACCTGCATTAACAGGTGATTGCTGGTGGGAAGAGGGCGACGGCAATGTGCGTTGGCTGAATAAGTACGCACAACCCTTAAGTGCGGATGAGTGGCAAAACGGCCCGAGGCAGATGCAAATTCTGCTTTCAGACCGTTTCCTGATTGCAATAAACGCCACGCTTGAGGTGACAGATATCGTTTTACCTGAAGGGGAATGGCACGCTATTCCCCCATTTGCCGGAGAGGATAATCCGGTGCTTACGGCTGTCTGGCAGGGACCTGCGCACGGACTGTGTGTGTTCCAGAGAAGATAAAAAGGAGTTAGTCATGGTGAGTTTAGAGAAGAACGATCGTGTAATGTTGGCGCGCCAGCTGCCATTAAAATCTGTTGCCCTGATCCTGGCCGGTGGCCGCGGCACCCGCCTGAAAGATTTAACCAACAAACGTGCCAAACCCGCCGTGCACTTTGGTGGAAAGTTCCGCATTATCGATTTTGCTTTATCCAACTGTATTAACTCCGGGATCCGTCGCATTGGCGTGATCACCCAGTACCAGTCCCACACGCTTGTGCAGCACATTCAGCGCGGCTGGTCGTTCTTTAGCGAAGAGATGAATGAGTTTGTCGATTTGCTACCTGCCCAGCAGAGAATGCAGGGTGAAAACTGGTATCGCGGCACGGCGGATGCGGTGACCCAAAACCTGGACATCATTCGACGCTATAAAGCGGAATATGTGGTGATCCTCGCGGGCGATCATATCTACAAGCAGGACTACTCACGCATGCTGATCGACCACGTCGAGAAAGGCGCGCGTTGCACCGTGGCCTGTATGCCAGTGCCTATTGAAGAGGCCAGCGCGTTTGGCGTGATGGACGTGGACGACACTGATAAAATTATCGAGTTCGTTGAAAAACCTGCCAACCCGCCAGCTATGCCAGGCGATCCGACCAAATCCCTTGCCAGTATGGGGATCTACATTTTTAACGCCGACTACCTGTATGAATTGCTGGCGGAAGATGACCTCGATGAAAACTCCAGTCACGATTTCGGCAAAGACATTATCCCGAAAATCACTGAAGCTGGCATGGCGTATGCACATCCATTCCCGCTGTCCTGCGTGCAGTCTGACCCGGAATCCGAGCCGTACTGGCGCGATGTGGGAACGCTGGAAGCCTACTGGAAAGCGAACCTCGATCTGGCTTCGGTGACCCCTGAACTGGATATGTACGACCAGGACTGGCCAATCCGTACGCATATGGAGTCTCTGCCACCGGCGAAATTTGTGCAGGACCGTTCCGGTAGCCACGGTATGACGCTGAACTCGCTGGTTTCCGGCGGCTGTATTATTTCTGGTTCGGTGGTGGTGCAGTCCGTTTTGTTCCCGCGAGTGCGGGTGAATTCATTCTGTAACATTGATTCGGCAGTGTTGTTACCTGAAGTGTGGGTGGGACGTTCGTGCCGCTTACGTCGTTGCATTATCGACCGTGCCTGCGTTATTCCTGAAGGCATGATCATTGGTGAAAACGCGGAAGAAGATGCACGTCGTTTCTACCGTTCAGAGGAAGGTATTGTGCTGGTCACGCGTGAAATGCTGCGCAAACTGCAGATCAAACAGGAGCGATAATGCAGGTTTTACACGTTTGTTCAGAGATGTTCCCCCTGTTAAAAACCGGGGGACTGGCGGATGTTATTGGGGCGTTACCCGCAGCGCAAATAGCGGACGGCGTGGATGCCCGCGTGTTGCTCCCGGCGTTTCCTGATATTCGTCGCGGCATTCCCGATGCGCAGGTCGTGACGCGTCGGGATACCTTCGCCGGACGTATCACGCTGCTTTTCGGGCATTTCAACGGCGTGGGTATTTACCTGATTGACGCGCCGCATCTCTATGACCGTCCCGGTAGCCCGTATCACGACACTAACCTGTTTGCCTATACGGATAACGTACTGCGTTTTGCGCTGCTGGGTTGGGTCGGCTGTGAAATGGCCTGCGGCTTTGACCCATTCTGGCGCCCGGATGTGGTGCATGCGCACGACTGGCATGCCGGACTGGCCCCGGCGTATCTGGCAGCGCGCGGCCATCCGGCGAAATCGGTGTTTACCGTACACAACCTGGCGTATCAAGGCATGTTTTATGCAAAGCATATGGATGACATCCAATTGCCATGGTCGTTCTTTAATGTGCACGGACTGGAGTTTAACGGACAGATTTCGTTCCTGAAGGCCGGATTGTACTACGCCGACCACATTACGGCAGTCAGCCCGACCTACGCGCGGGAAATTACCGAGCCGCAATTCGCCTACGGCATGGAAGGTCTGTTGCAGCAACGTCATCGTGAAGGACGTCTTTCCGGCGTGCTGAACGGCGTTGATGAAAAAATCTGGAGCCCGGAAACCGATCTGCTGTTGGCATCGCGATATACGCGCGACACGCTGGAGGAGAAGGCGGAGAACAAACGTCAGCTACAGATAGCGATGGGACTTAAGGTTAACGATAAAGTGCCGCTGTTTGCAGTCGTCAGCCGCCTGACCAGTCAGAAAGGGCTGGATCTGGTGCTGGAAGCGCTGCCGGGGTTATTAGAGCAGGGTGGGCAGCTGGCATTGCTTGGCGCGGGCGATCCGGTTTTACAGGAAGGTTTCCTCGCCGCGGCGGCGGAACATCCAGGGCAAGTGGGCGTGCAGATTGGTTACCACGAAGCCTTCTCGCACCGCATTATGGGGGGTGCCGATGTCATATTGGTTCCCAGCCGTTTCGAGCCGTGTGGCTTAACGCAGTTGTATGGACTGAAGTACGGTACGCTGCCGCTGGTGCGGCGCACCGGTGGGCTGGCTGATACGGTCTCTGACAGTTCGCTGGAAAACCTGGCGGACGGTATCGCCAGTGGGTTTGTATTTGAAGATAGTAATGCCTGGTCGCTGCTACGCGCGATCCGGCGTGCTTTCGTATTGTGGTCCCGGCCTTCGCTGTGGCGGTTTGTACAACGTCAGGCCATGACCATGGATTTTAGCTGGCAAGTCGCGGCGAAGTCATACCGTGAGCTCTACTATCGCTTGAAATAGATATCCAGGAATCACCTATATGAATGCTCCATTTACTTATGCATCGCCCACACTCAGCGTAGAGGCACTTAAGCATTCTATCGCCTATAAGCTGATGTTTACGATTGGTAAGGACCCGGTCATTGCCAATAAACATGAGTGGCTGAACGCCACGTTGTTCGCGGTGCGCGATCGTCTCGTGGAGCGCTGGCTGCGTTCTAACCGTGCGCAATTATCTCAGGAAACTCGCCAGGTCTATTACCTGTCCATGGAGTTTTTGATTGGCCGCACGCTTTCCAATGCACTGTTATCGTTGGGTATTTATGACGATGTCAAAAATGCGCTGGAAGGTATGGGGTTGGATCTTGAAGATCTGATCGACGAAGAAAACGACCCGGGTCTTGGCAACGGCGGTCTCGGGCGCCTGGCGGCCTGTTTCCTGGACTCACTGGCAACGCTGGGCCTGCCGGGACGCGGCTACGGTATTCGTTATGACTACGGCATGTTCAAGCAGAACATTGTTGATGGCCGACAGAAAGAGTCGCCGGACTACTGGCTGGAATACGGTAACCCGTGGGAGTTCAAACGCCACAATACGCGCTACAAAGTGCGTTTTGGCGGGCGTATTCAGCAGGAAGGTAAGAAAACGCGCTGGATAGAAACCGAAGAGATCCTCGCGGTTGCTTACGACCAGATTATCCCTGGTTACGACACCGACGCCACCAACACGCTGCGCCTGTGGAATGCCCAGGCCAGTAGCGAGATTAATCTCGGTAAATTTAACCAGGGCGACTACTTTGCGGCGGTGGAAGATAAAAACCACTCCGAGAACGTCTCCCGCGTACTGTACCCGGACGACTCCACCTATTCGGGACGCGAACTGCGTTTGCGCCAGGAGTATTTCCTGGTCTCCTCCACGGTGCAGGACATCCTGAGCCGTCATTACCAGCTGCACAAAACCTACGACAACCTGGCGGATAAAATCGCCATTCACCTCAACGACACCCATCCGGTGCTGTCGATCCCTGAGCTGATGCGCCTGCTGATCGATGAGCACAAGTTCAGTTGGGACGATGCGTTTGAGGTCTGTTGCCAGGTCTTCTCGTACACCAAC
Source organism: Citrobacter sp. Ce104 (assembly GCF_030334595.1). Taxonomy (NCBI): domain Bacteria; kingdom Pseudomonadati; phylum Pseudomonadota; class Gammaproteobacteria; order Enterobacterales; family Enterobacteriaceae; genus Citrobacter; species Citrobacter sp. Ce104. The sequence goes on along the minus strand of NZ_JAOWDP010000062.1, from coordinate 87,801 downwards.
CACACCTTGATGAGCGAAGCGCTGGAGACCTGGCCCGTCGATATGCTGGGCAAAATTCTGCCGCGCCATCTGCAAATTATTTTCGAGATCAACGACTACTTCCTTAAGACCTTGCAGGAACAGTACCCGAACGATACCAGCCTGCTGGGGCGGACGTCGATTATCGATGAATCTAACGGTCGCCGCGTACGTATGGCATGGCTGGCGGTGGTAGTGAGCCACAAGGTTAACGGTGTTTCCGAGCTGCACTCCAACCTGATGGTGCAGTCGCTGTTTGCTGATTTTGCGAAGATTTTCCCGACTCGTTTTTGCAACGTCACCAACGGCGTGACGCCGCGCCGCTGGCTGGCGCTGGCTAACCCGTCGCTCTCTGAAGTGCTGGATGAGAATATTGGCCGCACCTGGCGAACCGATCTCAGCCAGCTCAGCGAGCTTGAGCAGCATTGCGATTATCCGCTGGTAAATCAGGCGGTGCGCCGTGCGAAGCTCGAGAATAAAAAGCGTCTGGCCACGCTCATTGCCCAGCAGCTTAACGTGGTGGTGAACCCGAAATCGCTGTTTGATGTGCAGATCAAGCGTATTCACGAATACAAACGCCAGTTGATGAACGTGCTGCATGTAATCACCCGCTACAACCGCATTAAGGCCGATCCTGACGCCGAGTGGGTGCCGCGTGTGAATATCTTCGCCGGTAAAGCGGCTTCGGCCTATTATATGGCGAAGCACATCATTCACCTGATCAACGACGTCGCGAAGGTGATCAACAACGATCCGCAAATTGGCGACAAGCTGAAAGTGGTGTTTATCCCCAACTACAGCGTCAGCCTGGCGCAGGTGATTATTCCTGCTGCCGACCTGTCTGAGCAGATTTCTCTGGCCGGAACTGAAGCCTCTGGTACCAGTAATATGAAATTTGCCCTCAACGGCGCGCTGACCATCGGGACGCTGGACGGCGCCAACGTAGAGATGCTGGAGCACGTGGGCGCAGAGAATATCTTTATCTTTGGTAATACGGCGGAAGAGGTCGAGGCTTTACGCAGCCAGGGTTACAAGCCGCGTGAGTATTACGAGAAAGATGAAGAGCTACACCAGGTGCTGACGCAGATCGGCAGCGGTGTATTCAGCCCTGAGGAGCCGGGACGCTATCGTGACCTGGTGGACTCGCTGATCAACTTTGGCGACCACTATCAGGTTCTGGCGGATTATCGCAGCTACGTTGACTGCCAGGATAAGGTTGATGAACTGTATCGTCACCCGGAAGAGTGGACCACCAGGTCGATGATTAATATCGCCAACATGGGCTACTTCTCGTCGGACAGGACGATTAAAGAGTACGCCGAAAACATCTGGCATATTGATTCGGTGCGGTTGTAACAAGGGATAGGGTTAACTGTAGGCCGGATAAGGCGCTAGCCGCCATCCGGCAAAAAGCCCGGTGGCGCTGACGCTTACCGGGCCTACAGGGCGCTCGTTGCCGGGGGCGCTTCGCTTGCCCGGCCTACGTTCGTGTACTTGCTTACGACGCCAGCGACAGCTGGTGCTTCTCAATGTACTCCGACAACCACTGGGTCATGCGCGACTGCTGCTCAGCGTTCAGCCACATACCCTCTTTCGTGCGACGCCACAGCGCATCTTCCGCACGACGAACCCATTCGTGATCGACCAGATATTTCAGCTCGGCCTCATAGAACTCATGGCCGAAGTCTTCACCTAACTCGGCAAGCGAGGTGGCTTCGCCGATAATCCATTCGGTGTTGCTGCCGTAGGTGCGGGAATAATGGCGTGCCAGCGACTCGGTCAGGAACGGGTAGCGACGGCGCAGTTTGGCCGCGTAATCTTCGCGATCGCCGCCAATGTCACCACCTGGCAGAATGCACTCTTTCGTCCACGCCGGACCAATGCCCTGATAGTACGACGCCAGTTTTTCCATCGCGTGTTCAGCCAGCTTACGGTAGGTCGTCAGCTTACCGCCAAAGACCGACAGCAGCGGCGCTTTGCCATTTTCGTCGTGGATATCCAGCGTGTAATCACGGGTGATAGCCTGCGGCGAGTCGGACTCGTCATCGCACAGCGGACGTACGCCCGAATATGTCCAGACGATATCGTCACGGCCAAGCTGTTTCTTAAAGTGCGCGTTGTAGACCTTCAGCAGGTAATTGATTTCGCTCTCATCAATTTTCACCGCTTTCGGGTCGCCTTTGTATTCAACGTCGGTCGTCCCGATGATCGAGAATTCGTCCATCCATGGGATAACAAACACAATGCGTTTATCTTCGTTTTGCAGAATATAAGCCTGCTTCTGGGTATGTACGCGCGGAACCACGATGTGGCTACCTTTAATCAGGCGAATGCCATACGGCGATGGCAGATGCATGCCGTCGTCGAAGAACTCTTTCACCCACGGGCCGGTGGCGTTGACCAGCCCACGTGCCTGCCAGGTGTGCTTTTTGCCAGTATCGATATCTTCAGCTTCAACAATCCACAAACCGTTTTCACGGCGAGCGGAGGTGGCACGCGTGCGGGTTAATACTTCCCCGCCTTTGCGTACGACCATTTGGGCGTTTGCCAAAACCAGTCGCGCATCGTCTACCCAGCAGTCAGAATATTCGAAACCGCGCACAATCTCAGGTTTCAATACGGAGTCTGCGCCAAAACGCAAACCGGTAGAACTCGGCAAACTGGTGCGTTTGCCCAGATGATCGTACATAAACAGACCAATGCGGATCATCCATGCCGGGCGCAGGTGCGGGCGATGGGGCAGACGAAAGCGCATAGGAAAGGCGATATGCGGTGCCATTTTCAACAGCACTTCACGTTCGGCCAGCGCTTCGCTCACCAGGCGAAATTCGTAATGTTCCAGGTAGCGCAGGCCACCGTGAATGAGTTTGGAGCTAGCGGAGGAGGTTGCGCAGGCTAAATCCTGCGCTTCCAGCATCAGCACGGATAAACCGCGTCCAGCGGCATCTGCCGCGATACCGGCACCATTGATGCCTCCACCTATCACAATCAGATCTTTGGTTTCCATGCTGGCCTCTCGCACTTTCGTTATAGCTCATTAATGTTCGTTATCGAGCATAATAGCAAAGATTCGCGCCATTGGTAACATCGGATAAACAATTTACAGTGATACATATAACATTATGGCGTTTAACTGCCGTCGGGACGTACACTAAGAAGTAACATGTCCGAAAAGCGTCACCTGCCATATAAAGAAGAGAGAGCAATGGATCAGTTTGAATGTATTAATGTCGAAGAAGCGCATCAGAAGCTGCATCAGGGGAGCGCGGTGTTGGTGGATATCCGCGATCCGCAAAGCTATGCGATGGGTCATGCCCCGCAGGCGTTTCATCTGACGAACGACACGCTGGGGTCGTTTATGCGCGAGCATGATTTCGACACCGCCGTATTGGTGATGTGTTATCACGGCAACAGCAGTAAAGGTGCGGCGCAATATCTTCTTCAACAAGGCTATGACGCGGTTTACAGCGTTGATGGCGGCTTCGACGCCTGGCATCGACATTTTCCGGCAGAAGTGGCATACGGTTCGTAAGGCTATACCCAAATTAATTCGAGTTGCATCGCGACGGCGACGCAGCGAATCTCCGGGAGCGTACGAACAGTACGTGACCGGAGTGAGCGAGGAAAGCCAACAAAGATGCAGCTCGAAGTAAGAAGGGTATATATACTGTCCTCTTTTGTGTGGATGAAGCGACAGCAACCATGTTGATGATTACCTCTTTTGCTAACCCCCGCGTGGCGCAGGCATTTGTTGATTATATGGCGACACAGGGCGTTATCCTGACGATTCAACAACATCAGCAAACGGATGTCTGGCTGGCGGATGAGTCCCAGGCCGAGCGCGTGCGTGCTGAACTGGCGCGATTTCTGGAGAATCCGGGCGACCCGCGTTACCTCGCGGCAAGCTGGCAGTCAGGCCAGACCGATAGCGGTCTGCGCTACCAACGTTATCCGTTCCTGGCCACATTGCGCGAACGCGCAGGCCCGGTAACGTGGGCGGTGATGGCCGCATGTGTGGTGGTGTTTATCGCCATGAACGTGCTGGGCGACCAGGCGGTGATGCTCTGGCTGGCATGGCCGTTTGACCCTACGCTGAAATTTGAATTCTGGCGTTATTTTACCCACGCTTTTATGCACTTCTCGCTGATGCATATTCTGTTCAACCTGCTGTGGTGGTGGTATCTCGGCGGTGCGGTTGAAAAGCGTTTGGGTAGCGGAAAACTGATAGTCATTACCGTGATCAGCGCCCTGCTGAGCGGTTATGTTCAGCAGAAATTTAGCGGTCCGTGGTTTGGTGGACTGTCTGGCGTGGTATATGCGCTGATGGGCTATGTGTGGTTGCGCGGTGAGCGCGATCCGCAGAGCGGTATTTTCCTGCAGCGTGGTTTGATTATTTTTGCTTTGATCTGGATTGTTGCCGGCTGGTTTGATCTGTTTGGCATGTCGATGGCGAATGGCGCACATATCGCCGGGCTGGCCGTGGGTCTGGCAATGGCGTTTGCCGATACTATTCATGTGCGAAAACGAACGTAATTTCAGGGAACCATAATGAAGCAAACACAACGACATGACGCGATCATTGAACTGGTAAAAAAACAGGGATACGTCAGTACTGAGGAGCTGGTGGAGCATTTCTCCGTTAGCCCGCAGACGATTCGCCGCGATCTTAACGATCTGGCCGATCAGAACATGATTTTGCGCCATCACGGCGGCGCGGCGCTGCCATCCAGCTCGGTCAACACCCCGTGGCATGACCGTAAAGCGACGCAGACGGCGGAAAAAGAGCGCATTGCACGCAAAGTTGCCACGCAGATCCCGAACGGCTCTACGCTGTTTATTGATATCGGCACTACGCCGGAAGCGGTGGCTCACGCGCTGCTCAATCACAGCAATTTACGTATCGTGACCAACAACCTCAATGTGGCGAATACGCTGATGGCGAAAGAGGATTTCCGCATAATCCTCGCCGGTGGCGAACTGCGTAGCCGCGACGGGGGTATTATGGGCGAAGCGACCCTCGACTTCATTTCTCAGTTCCGACTGGACTTCGGCATCTTAGGGATCAGCGGCATCGACAGCGATGGTTCTCTGCTGGAGTTTGATTATCACGAAGTTCGCACCAAACGCGCGATTATTGAGAATTCACGGCATGTGATGCTGGTGGTGGATCACTCGAAATTTGGGCGTAACGCGATGGTGAATATGGGCAGTATCAGCATGGTGGATGCGGTGTATACCGACACGCTGCCGCCCGCTGGCGTGATGCAGGTTATCGCGGACCATCATATTCAGTTAGAGCTGTGCTGAGATAATTGCCTGATAAGCGTAGCGCATCAGGCATTAACTAAACCCCATATCCCATCATCTTCAGCAGCTTCTGCGCATGTTGCACCGCATCCTGACGATGTGCGACGCCAAGTTTTTGGTACAAATTGCGGATGTGCGTCTTGATGGTCGTTGCCGCGACGGCCAGCTCTCCGGCGATCTGCTCGTTGCTGTAGCCCGAATAAATCAGTCCCAGAACCTGCCATTCGCGCTGGGTCAGCGGACTGGTGCGGATAAGCTCCGGCACTTCCGGATGAGTAAGAAGACGCTCAACGAATCCTTCATCGAAGTGGGCGAATTTATGGCGGTGGTGCTGGTTAATCTCGCGCAAAATGCGCTGGGCGCGGTGCTGATCGAGCTCCGGTAAGGTATTGAGCTGAATCAGCTGACGCAGTTGTTGCGCCATGGCCTCGCCTTCAATAACAAAGTGACTGATAAACCCGGTGCGGTTCGCCAGCTGCAGCGCATCGAGTAATACGCGCTGGGCGTCATTTTTGCGTCCTGCCTGCCAGTACAACTGATTAAGCAGCAGCAGATTACGGTTCAGATCGCTCATCAGACGCAGATTACGCGCATTTTCATTCAACTCTTCCAGCACAATTTCAGCCGGTTCAAACTCGCCGAGCAGGATCTGCGCGCGGGCGATGTTGCGCCACTGGCTTTGCAGGAAGTGGTTATTGGCGAATTCCGGTTTCGGCGTGTGGCGCAGCCAGTTGGCGGCCGAGTTTTTGTCGCCTACCATTTGCCAGTAAATCACCCGCACCTTATCGGCGTTTGAGATCCAGTCGCTGTGATAGTGGCCGTTGCCCAGCAGGTTTTCCAGACGGTTAAGCAGGCTACGCGCATTGTCCAGATCGCCCCGCGCCAGCGAACACTGAATCAGCAATGTCAGGCACTGTAGCTGTTGCTGCGGCTGGAAAGTGGAAAGCAGTTCAATACCCGAGCGGGCAGACGCTTCGGACTCGTCCAGACGCGCCCATGCCCACAGTAGCTGCGCGCGAATGCGTACCAGGAACTCGTGCATCGGCAGTTGTTCCAGATGCTGCTCTTTGATCAGTTGAAACGCTTTTTCCTGAGTCTCCCAGGCGGCCTGTAAAAAGCCCTGGGCAAACAAAATCTCGCTTTGCTGGATAAGGCTCCACAGCGCGTAATGCCAGACGTCATGATGGCGGGCCATTTGCTCGGTTTGCTGCATCAACGCCAGAGAGCGCGTGAGATCGCCCTTACAGTGCAGGACTTCGCCGTGCACCGAGGTGGCGACGATACGGCTATAGAACCAGGCGATGGGTAACTCATCCAGCGCCAGTTTCGCCAGACGCTCGGCTTCGTCAGGGTTTCCGTCGTTAATCGCTACCTGCGCCCGCAGGGCGTTGAATTCGGCGTGCAGCGTTGGCTCCATGTCGCCTTTTATTTCCTGCTCAGCGCGCGCCAGCAGAGTGTTAACCTCTCCGTAGCGGTGCTGGCTTTGCATCAGCCAGGCCTGGAGCAGAACCAGACGCGGATTTTCCAGCAGGCTTTCCCATGGCAGAGCTTTCAGCGACTCTTCCAGCAGCGTCAGCTCGCTGTGGTTAAACAGTCCCCACGCATGATTAAGCAGGATATCGCGGAGCATATGGGCGTCGCCTGCCGCCAGCGCGTGGTGGATAGCTTCGCTGGGGAAACCTTGCGCCATCCAGCTTTCCGCAGCAGCGCGGTGTATTTCGGGCAGTTCGCTCGCCAGCTCCCACTGACAGCGCTGGCGTAAAAAGCTGCCAAACAGCGGGTGATAACTGAACCACTCGCCAACGTCATCCATCCGCTGCAGGAATAAGCCCTGGCGCTCAATCTCCTCCAGCCGCATCTGGCCGTTTTCTTCCCCGGTAACGCGGACGATCAGCGCATCGTTCATAGAGCGCAGAATGGCGCTTTTCAGCAGGAAGTGACGGGTGCCGAGGTCGACGCTGTCCAGCACTTCATCAACCAGGTAATCAGATAAATGGCTGGCGTTGATCCCAGCGAGGCGACGTGCCGACTGGTGAGCAGAGTTATTGTTCTGGCGGGCGGAAAGGGCGATCAGTTGTAACGCTGTGGCCCAGCCAGCAACGTCATCACACATCCGGCTGCTTTCAGCCGCTTCAATGGGGGAGGACAAACGTCGGTCGAAAAATTGTTTGGCTTCCTGATGGTTAAAGGCTAACTGTTGGCTGCCTATCTCCAGTAGTTGATCGCGTACCCGCAGGTTAGCAATGCCCAACTGCGGCAGGTTGCGCGACAGCACGACCAGCGTAAGGTTCTCAGGCTGGTGACGCAGGAAAAACCGCATCGCTTCGTGAATAGCCGGATTAGAGATCAGATGATAATCATCCACCACCAGGTAGAGCGGGCGGTGCCACTCGGCCAGTTCGATAAATAGCTGGGCAAACAGTGACGTCAGGCTGGCGTATTGGCGCTTTTGCACCATCGCTTCGCTGGTGGTGCAATGTCCACCGGTTGCCTGCTGGATGGCGGCGATCAGATAGCTCGCAAAACGTTCTTGCTGATTATCGCCTTCATCCAGAGAGTACCAGCCTAAGTCGTTCTTCCCCGCCGCCCATTGTGAAACCAGCGTCGTTTTTCCATACCCAGCAGGACTTGTTATCAGGGCGAGCCTGAAATTGTTCGCGCCGGAAAGTTTAGCCAACAGGCGCTCACGAACCACCGTATGGTCGAGTCGAACCGGACGACTTAATTTAGACGGAATCAACATAAGTTAGTCACTTCACTGTGTGAAAATGGGGAAGAGTGATTTTTTTTGCGCTTCGTAATTAATGGATATAAGGTCGGCCAGATTAGAGTTTTATGCAAGCTAAGCGGACTTTTTGTGTGTCTGATTTTGCACTATGTCACAAATCTATACATCTATTACATTAATTGGTTTAAAGAGTCGCAACAGGCGTGGCGACTGGATCCGTCGTTATTTTGACTGCGCCGAAAAATGCCTCATTTTTTATAAGGCTACTCAGTGAGTTAATGTAAAGCACCGAATCTTGTGGCCGACTTAAAAGTTTCATGTGAATTATCTTATCTGGCCCAGGTATTTCAGGTTAGAAACTATTTCTCTGTTTACACATTGTTTCCCCACCGTCACCCCACTATTTGATATTGTCGATTTATCCCTTGCTATTAATGCGTCGTCCGTTATGCGGGATTACGCGAATTTACGGGCGATTACGCTACCTTTAAGTGGCAGCGATCACATTTTTATGCTCATCCCCGCTCCTCCTCCCTGCCTAATCCGTGCCAGGATGAGGAATGTCAACAACGAGCCAGGCAAACTAGCGATAACGTTGTTTTATTACCTAAGGATCTGGAACCCCTATGTCACAGCCTACTTTCAACAAAGATCAATTTCAGGCTGCCCTGACACGTCAGTGGCAGCGCTTCGGTTTACTGTCGGCTCAAGAAATGACGTCGCGCCAGTGGTGGCAAGCAGTGAGTGGGGCGTTGGCTGAGTTACTCAGCGTCCAGCCTGCGGCAAAACCGGCAAAAAATCAGCGTCACGTTAACTACATCTCGATGGAGTTTTTGATTGGTCGTCTGACCGGCAACAACTTACTTAATCTCGGCTGGTATCAGGCGGTGAGCGATGAGCTAAAAGCGCATGACGTCAACCTGACCGACCTGCTGGAAGAAGAGATCGATCCGGCGTTAGGTAACGGTGGGTTGGGGCGTCTGGCGGCCTGCTTCCTTGATTCGATGGCGACGGTCGGCCAGTCGGCGACGGGCTACGGTCTCAACTACCAGTACGGCCTGTTCCGTCAGTCGTTTGCCGATGGGCAACAGATGGAAGCCCCGGACGACTGGCATCGCGGCAGCTATCCGTGGTTCCGCCACAACGAGGCGCTGGATGTGCAGGTTGGAATTGGCGGCAAAGTCATCAAAGAAGGGCACTGGGAACCAGGATTTATCATCACTGGTCAGGCCTGGGATCTGCCGGTTCTTGGCTATCGCAACAGCGTGGCCCAGCCGCTGCGTCTGTGGCAGGCCAGCCACGCGCATCCGTTTAACCTGACCAAATTTAATGACGGCGATTTCCTGCGGGCAGAACAGCAGGGCATTGACGCCGAAAAACTGACCAAAGTGCTGTACCCGAACGACAACCACACCGCGGGTAAAAAGCTGCGCCTGATGCAGCAGTATTTCCAGTGCGCCTGCTCCGTAGCCGACATTCTGCGTCGTCATCATCTGGCAGGGCGTAAACTGCATGAGCTGGCTGATTACGAAGTGATTCAGCTTAATGATACCCACCCGACCATCGCGATCCCAGAGCTGCTGCGCGTGCTGATTGATGAGCATCAAATGAGCTGGGACGATGCGTGGGCGATTACCAGTAAAACCTTTGCTTACACCAACCATACCCTGATGCCGGAAGCGTTAGAGTGCTGGGACGAGAAGCTGGTGAAAGCGCTTCTGCCGCGCCATATGCAAATCATCAAAGAGATTAACGACCGCTTTAAGACGTTGGTCGATAAAACCTGGCCGGGTGATGCTGAAGTCTGGGCGAAACTGGCGGTGATGCACAACAAACAGGTGCGCATGGCTAACATGTGTGTGGTCAGCGGTTTTGCGGTTAACGGCGTGGCGGCGCTGCACTCCGATCTGGTGGTGAAAGATTTGTTCCCGGAATATCACCAGCTCTGGCCGAATAAATTCCATAACGTCACCAACGGGATTACCCCACGTCGCTGGATTAAGCAGTGCAACCCGGCGCTTGCCGCTCTGCTGGATAAATCGCTGAAAAAAGAGTGGGCCAACGACCTCGACCAGTTGATTAACCTGGAAAAATACGCTGACGATGCGAAGTTCCGTCAGCAGTATCGTGACATCAAGCTGGCGAACAAAGAGCGACTGGTGAAGTTTATTAAAGCGCGTACCGGTATTGAGATAACGACCAACGCGATTTTTGATATTCAGATTAAACGTCTGCATGAGTACAAGCGTCAGCACCTCAACCTGCTGCACATTCTGGCGTTGTACAAAGAAATTCGTGAGAACCCGCAGGCCGATCGCGTGCCGCGTGTATTCCTGTTTGGCGCAAAAGCCGCGCCGGGTTACTACCTGGCGAAAAATATCATCTTCGCCATCAACAAGGTTGCGCAAACCATCAATAACGACCCGCAAGTGGGTGACAAACTGAAGGTTGTCTTCCTGCCGGATTATTGTGTCTCTGCGGCGGAAATGCTGATCCCGGCGGCGGATATCTCTGAGCAGATCTCAACCGCAGGGAAAGAGGCTTCCGGCACCGGTAACATGAAGCTGGCGCTGAACGGTGCGTTAACCGTCGGTACGCTGGATGGCGCAAACGTCGAAATCGCCGAGAAGGTGGGTGACGAGAATATCTTCATCTTTGGTCATACCGTGGAAGAGGTGAAGGCGCTCAAAGCCAAAGGCTACGATCCGGTGAAATGGCGTAAGAAAGACAAAGTGCTGGATGCTGTCCTGAAAGAGCTGGAAAGCGGGAAATACAGCGATGGCGACAAACATGCCTTCGACCAGATGTTGCACAGTATTGGCAAGCAGGGCGGTGACCCGTATCTGGTGATGGCGGACTTCGCGGCCTATGTTGAAGCTCAGAAGCAGGTTGACGTGTTGTATCGTGACCAGGAAGCCTGGACCCGGGCGGCGATTCTGAATACCGCGCGTTGCGGCATGTTCAGTTCGGATCGCTCCATCCGCGATTATCAGGCTCGTATCTGGCAGGCGAAACGTTAAGGGATCGCGATGGAAAGCAAACGTCTGGATAATGCCGCGCTGGCGGCGGGGATCAGCCCCAATTACATTAATGCCCACGGTAAACCGCAGTCTATTGGCGCCGAAACCAAGCGGCGTTTGCTTGACGCCATGCATCGCACCCCCGCCGCTGCCGTTCAGGTGGCGGTGACGCCGGTGCCGAATGTCATGGTTTATACCGCTGGTAAGAAAATGCCGCTGGCGGTTGAGGGAAGCGGGGAGTTTAACTGGCTGCTGACTACCGAAGAGGGCGTGCAGCACAAAGGGCATGCCGTCGGCGGTAAATCTTTTAACCTTCCAGCCAGGCTGCCGGAGGGGTATCACACGCTGACTCTGACCCAGGGCGAGCTGCGCACCCATTGCCGCATCATCGTCGCGCCGAAACGCTGCTATGAGCCACAGGCGCTGCTTGCCGGGCAGAAGCTGTGGGGCGCATGCGTTCAGCTCTACACCCTGCGCTCGGAAAAAAACTGGGGGATCGGCGATTTTGGCGATCTCCGCACCATGCTGGTGGATGTGGCGCAACGCGGGGGCGCGTTTATCGGGCTTAATCCGATTCACGCACTGTATCCGGCGAACCCGGAGAGCGCTAGCCCGTATAGTCCATCGTCACGTCGTTGGCTGAACGTTATTTATATTGATGTTAACGCAGTCGATGATTTCCACCTGAGTAAAGAGGCACAGGCCTGGTGGCAGAAACCTGCGACGCAGCAAGCTTTGCAACGCGCGCGCGATGCCGAGTGGGTTGATTATTCTGCCGTTACCGCACTGAAGATGACGGCGCTACGTATGGCGTGGAAAAGCTTCTCTGCGCGCGATGATGAGCAGATGGCGGCATTCCGCCAGTTTGTGACTCAGGAAGGGGATAGCCTCTACTGGCAGGCGGCCTTTGACGCGTTGCATGCCAATCAGGTGAAAGAGGACGCATTGCGCTGGGGCTGGCCGGTGTGGCCGCAGGCATTCCAGTCGGTGGACTCGCCAGAGGTAAAACGCTTCTGCGAAACACATCGTGATGATGTGGATTTCTACCTGTGGTTGCAGTGGCTGGCGTATAGCCAGTTTGCTGACTGCTGGAAAACCAGCCAGGGCTTTGCGATGCCGATTGGACTGTATCGCGACCTGGCGGTTGGCGTGGCCGAAGGTGGGGCGGAAACCTGGTGCGACCGCGAGCTGTACTGCCTGAAAGCCTCGGTGGGCGCGCCGCCGGACATTCTCGGTCCGCTCGGACAAAACTGGGGACTGCCGCCGATGGATCCGCACATCATCACGGCACGTGCTTACGAACCGTTTATCGAATTGCTGCGCGCCAATATGCAGAACTGTGGCGCGCTGCGTATCGACCATGTTATGTCGATGCTGCGTCTGTGGTGGATCCCTTACGGAGAAACAGCCGATCACGGTGCCTACGTGCATTATCCGGTAGATGATCTGCTTTCCATTCTGGCGCTGGAAAGTAAACGTCATCACTGCATGGTGATTGGTGAAGATCTGGGTACCGTGCCGGTGGAGATCGTCAGCAAGCTGCGTGACAGTGGTGTCTATTCCTACAAAGTACTTTATTTTGAGAATGACCATGAGAAGAACTTCCGTGCGCCGAAAGCGTACCCGGAACAATCAATGGCAGTCGCGGCGACGCATGACCTTCCTACGCTTAAAGGTTATTGGGATAGCGGCGATCTGACGCTCGGTAAGGCGCTGGGCCTGTACCCGGATGAAGTCGTGCTGCGTGGGTTGTATCAGGACAGAGAACTGGCGAAACAGGGGCTGCTGGACGCGCTGCACAAATACGGTTGCCTGCCAAAACGTGCTGGTCACAAGGCGTCCCTGATGTCGATGACGCTGATTCTTAATCGCGGTATGCAACGCTACATCGCTGACAGCAACAGTGCGTTGCTGGGCCTGCAACCGGAAGACTGGCTGGATATGGCTGAGCCGGTCAACATTCCGGGGACCAGCGACCAGTACAAAAACTGGCGGCGTAAGCTCACCGCCACGCTGGAACAGATGTTTGCCGATGAGGGCGTGAATAAGCTGATTAAGGATTTGGATAAGCGCCGCAAAGCGGCCGCGAAGAAGAAGTAAAAAGCCGGGGATTTCCCCGGATTTTTTATGGTGCTAGATCGTAGGCCGGATGGCAGCTTTGCCTTATTCGGCCTACGAGCCGTCTCGTTTAAACCACCATACCCAGCAGCAGACACCCTACCAGACCACAGACGGAGATAATGGTTTCCAGCATTGACCATGACTTGATGGTCTCACCGATGGTCAGGTTGAAGTACTCCTTGAACAGCCAGAAGCCTGGATCGTTCACGTGGGAGAAAATGACGGAACCGGAACCAACCGCAATAACCATCAGCTCTGGGCTTACGCCGGTCGTTGCAATCAACGGCGCTACAATCCCACCTGCTGTAATCGCAGCAACGGTCGCGGAACCCAGTGCGATACGCAGTACCGCCGCGATAGACCATGCCATCAGCAGTGGAGACACGTTAGAGCCGTGCATCATTGAAGCGATGTATTTGTCCACGCCGCTATCAACCAGGACCTGTTTGAAGGCACCGCCACCACCGATGATCAACAGCATCATTGCGATGATTTTGATTGAGGACACCAGCGTGTCGTTAATCTGATCCATCGAACGTCCACGGTTCAGACCAAAAGTGAACATCGCAATCAGCACTGCGATAAGCGTTGCCATGACCGGATCGCCGAGGAACTCTGCAACCGTCAGGAAAGCATGACCTTTTGGCAGAATCATCTCCGCCACGGCGCGCATTGCCATCAGGATAACCGGTACCAGAGAGGTCCAGACGCTGACGCCAAAGCCAGGCATCTCTTCTTCAGTAAAGGTTTTCGCGCTGTACAAACCTTCCGGGATTGGCTTATCGATGCCTTTCAGGAAACGTGCGTACACCGGACCGGCGAGAATAACGGTTGGGATTGCCAGAATCGTACCAAACAGCAGGGTTTTACCCATATCTGCGTGGAAAATGGTGGCAATAGCGGTTGGACCCGGGTGTGGCGGCAGGAAGCCATGTGTTACGGACAGCGCAGCAGCCATCGGTACGCCAACGTACAGCAGCGGGATATTGGCAGCAGCGGCGATGGTGAACACCAGCGGCAGCATCAGCACGAAGCCGACTTCGTAGAACAGGGCAAAACCGACGGTGAAGCCAGTTAATACCACCGCCCACTGGATATGTTTTTTGCCGAATTTAGCAATCAGGGTGGTTGCGATGCGCTGTGCGCCGCCGCAGTCCGCCAGCATTTTGCCCAGCATGGCGCCAAACCCCATAATCAGGGCGAGGCTGCCAAGGGTTCCGCCGACGCCGGCTTTAATTGAACCGATGACTTTATCCAGTGGCATCCCTTGCATCAATCCGACAGCAAGCGCCACCAGGACGAGAGCGATGAAACCGTTCATTTTGAAACGGATCATCAGGAGGAGTAACAAGATTACACCGATAGCAACGATGACTAATGGCATGATTTACCTGGCCTTTACTTTGTTATGGGTAACGTCAGTGTTTAGATGACAAATTCCGATTGTCCCGACCGGGAACAGAGTATTCTCAGCACCAATGCTGGTTGCCTTCAAAACTAATCAGTTTAGCTGGCTATTATGTGTGTATTAGGTGCTGATATGAATGATACGGGTAACATGTGGCGCTTGAAAATCACCTGGGCAGGCAAAATTTAAATTATGAGAGGCTGGTCAAATTATGAGGGGGATTGTTGCAGGATAGATGCCCGGAAAGGGGGGGAAGCCGGAGACCGCGATTACGCTGCCATCCGGCGTTAATGCCCGATGGCGACGCGGGGCGTCTTATCGGGCTATAGAAAGTCTACAGGTTTGGGCGTTAGTAGTAAGAGTGCTCGCCGCGCTGGTGTTCGGTTAAATCGCGAACGCCTTTCAGTTCAGGGAATTCAGCCAGCAGCTGTTTCTCGATACCTTCTTTCAGCGTGACATCTACCATTGAACAGCCGTTACAGCCGCCGCCAAACTGCAGAATGGCGTAGCCTTCATCGGTGATTTCCATCAGAGAGACGCGACCGCCGTGGCCAGCCAACTGAGGGTTGATCTGCGATTGCAGCATGTACTCCACGCGTTCCATCAGCGGCGCATCATCGGCAACTTTACGCATTTTGGCGTTTGGCGCTTTCAGAGTCAGTTGAGAGCCTAACTGGTCGGTCACGAAATCGATTTCTGCATCTTCCAAATACGGTGCGCTCAGTTCATCAACATATGCGGTCAGCAGGTCAAATTTAATGGCGGTGTCGGTTGCTTCCACGGCGTCCGGCGGACAATAAGAAACGCCGCATTCAGCGTTAGGCGTGCCGGGATTAATCACAAATACGCGGATTTGTGTCCCTTCTTCCTGATTTGCCAGCAGTTTGGCAAAGTGCGCTTGTGCAGCATCGGAAATATGGATCATAGTAATGGCCTAATAGTTGACTATTTTACTTGGTTATAATACGCCCATCATCGAGGCTCTACAAGGTTCGACACAGGCACCATACCTGGACAGTCGCCGCGCCGTTGCGTAAAAGCAGCTGCGCGATTTCCGCGACGGTACTTCCGGTAGTGACGACATCATCCACAATAACCATATGGAGTCCCCGCACCGGCAATTCAAGGCGAAAGGCGTTTTTCAGGTTACGTTTACGTAATCGGGCGCTGAGATGGTGCTGCGTCGCCGTCGCCCGAACCCGCGTGATAGCCTGGCTGTTCCAGTCGCAGCCCAGCCAGCGCGCCAGAGGGCGGCACAATAAATCGCTCTGATTAAATCCTCTGCGCCAGTGTCGGCGTTGCCAGAGCGGGACGCTGACCAGCCTGTCCGGCAGAGGAAGGCCGCTGGCGCGCCGGGCCTGTAATACCTCCAGCAACAGTAAACGTGACAGGGCGCAGGCCATTTCGCTGCGTCGCGAAAACTTGAGCTGGTGGATAAGCCCGCTCAACGGTGGAATGTAGTCGCTGACCGTGACCAGTCGCTGCCACGGTGGTGGTTTTTGCAGGCATCGCCCGCAGGGAATGACGGTATGAGCGGCAGGGAGGCCACATTGAGGGCACAGGCTGCCGCGCTGACGCGTTGCCCGCGTGCAAACAGAGCAAATCCCCCAATGCCCCAACGTCAGGGGCATTCGGCATAGCCAGCACAATCCCGGTACTGTTAGCATAGAAGCATCCTTTCAGGCTAAAAGAGAACAATAACTGATGAATGACATCTGGTGGCAGACCCAGGGTTCGGGAAATTGCCATCTTGTGCTGCTGCACGGATGGGGACTGAATGCGCAAGTCTGGAATTGCATAAGTGAGGAACTGAGCTCGCATTTCACGCTGCATCTTGTCGACTTACCGGGATTTGGCCGCAGCCAGGGTTTTGGTGCAATGTCGCTGGAAGAGATGGCTGAGCGGGTATTAAAACAGGCGCCGGAGAACGCTATCTGGCTCGGCTGGAGTCTGGGCGGGCTGGTTGCAAGCCAGGTGGCGTTAACGCATCCTGGCCGTGTTCAGGCGCTGGTGACCGTGGCGTCTTCCCCTTGCTTTAGCGCGCGAGACGAGTGGCCGGGTATCAAGCCAGAAGTGCTGGCAGGCTTCCAGCAGCAGTTGAGCGAAGATTTTCAGCGTACGGTGGAGCGTTTTCTGGCATTGCAAACGATGGGTACGGAAACCGCGCGTCAGGATGCGCGAGCGTTGAAGAAAACGGTGCTGGCTTTACCCATGCCGGAAGTCGAGGTGCTTAATGGCGGGCTGGAGATCCTGAAAACAGTCGATCTGCGTGAGCCGCTGTGCTCGGTGGATATGCCTTTCCTGCGGATGTATGGTTATCTTGACGGGCTGGTTCCGCGCAAAGTTATCCCGATGCTGGATGCCCTGTGGCCCCAGAGCGAGTCGTTGGTGTTTGCTAAGGCGGCGCATGCGCCGTTTATCTCGCATCCTGCTGAGTTCTGCGCAGCGCTGGTGGCGTTGAAGCAGCGGCTATAAATTCGTTGCGTTGCCCGGCACAGCCACGCTTGCCGGGCTTGAGATTAATGACTGCGCGCAGCCAGATCCTCAGCGGTCAGACCGGTAATTCTGAAGATGGTCAGCGGGTCTATACCATCAGCGTGCATGGTTGATGCAATTCGTAAAGCTTCCTCTCGTTTGCCTTGTTGCAGACCCGTTTGTAACCCCTCTTGTAACCCTTTCCTATGACCTTCCTGAAGACCATTAAAGTGCCCTTCTTGTCGTAATTTTTCGGCGATAGTCATCAGCTTTTCCTTATGTTGGGGTAAACGTTCGGCGACTTCATAAAGGAACTCGCCAAAATGTGCGGTGTCCCCGGCCTGCAGTAAATAATTAAACAGGGCTTTCAACTGGTTGTCATTAGCGTGTCCTTTAACAAGCAGGATGGCCAGCTTTTCTACCAGCCCCATCAAATCGCGTTTACGAATATGTTTTTGGATGAGTTCCAGCAGCGCCATCCGACGATGCTGCATAATCTCGTCATCGGGCACGACGGTGATATCGATCAGTGGAAACGCGGTACTATAAAGTTGTCTGGCGGATTCAGGGTCATCAAACTCGTCCAGCCAACAAAGTGAGTAGGGGTATGGGCTTGCTGAGCCATGATAAAAAAGCATGGGGATCACCAGCGGGAGTTTCTTATGGCCTGCCGCTAAATGGCGGTGCATTACCGCAATGGCATAACGCATCAGCCGAAATGCCATATGGCTATCGGCGGTGCTCTGATGCTCAATAATGGTGTAAATATAGCCATCGCCTTCGCGCGTTTTTAACGACCACAGCACATCGGAATAGTAGGCGCGCAAATCGTCCTCAATAAAACTGCCGGATTCCAGTTGCAGCGTTTTAAGATCGCAAAGTTTTTGCAAAGAGGCTGGAAGATGAAGCTGAATAAAGTCGCGTGCGGTCGCAGGGTTGTTTAAGAACGTTTTGAAAATCGCGTCATGCGGTGTAGCTGTCGTGTCAGTATTCATGGCGATCCGTCACCTGAGAAACAAGATGACGGGACTCTACTTCTCTGGTCGGCAGTAATCATCCACGAGTTGATAACGATGCGCGGCTGGCTGGAGGATAGATCTGTTTTGCTGAAAACAGAGAGGTCTTTGTGGAATCCATTACGCAAAAAGCCGGATATCAGCTTAAACGCTATATCCGGCCTGAACGTTTGCAGTTATTTGTAGGCCGGATAAGCGTAGCGCCATCCGGCATCGAACTAGCGTAAAGCCCACCACTCGCGCAGGCAGGCTTTACCTTGCGGACAACTTTTGCAGCTTCCGGAGAGACACCCGTCGGCATCTTCCTGAATCCGCATCGCTTTGCCCATCTTTTCTAACTGATTCAGCATGGCGTCAATCATGGGCTGCGGGGTATGCAGCGTGTGGCTAATTTGTGTCGCCTCCATGCGCCCCCGCAAAGCCAATAAATCACGAACCTGAATAAGCGATGCCATCGTCGATAACCTTAGTGGCAATCGCCAGTGGTGCTTGAACAACAGGAACTTGCCGTCCTGTTGGTTGCCAGCAGCGCGAGGTCCACGCGGCTGCGAGCTCGACGCAGCAGGCCCAGCAACACGATGTTAAACAGGATGACGGCTAAAATGCACACCAGACTGTAGGTCGGGTGTTCTTTGTAGCTGACCGTCTGATAAAACAGCGTCGACAGAGAGTAGGCGATGTTCAGACCCCACAGAATCGAGAAGCTCATCCAGCCACGGCTGGATTCACGTGCGATTGCGCCCATCACTGAAATGCACGGTACATACAGCAGAACAAAGATCAGGTAGCTGTACGCGGCGGCGGCGCTGCCAAATTTCTCGCCCATCACGCCCATTGCGCCTGTCGCCATTTCACCGTCGCCCTTGCTGGCTTCGATAGGGTTAGCCAGCACGCTCAGGCTGAAGGTGTCTTTCAGGCTTTGCCAGGTTTCATCCACCGCGCCGAGCAGCTCGTCACCGAGGTGGAAATCCGCCGGATTGAACTCTTCTTCCTGAATGTTTTCTGCGGTATAGAGCGTGTTCAGCGTACCGACAACCACTTCTTTCGCCATCGCGCCGGTAAACAGACCTACGGTTGCCTGCCAGTTATCTTCGTGAACGCCAATCGGCTTAAAGACAGGGGTAATAACGCGGCTAACGGAGGCCAGAGCAGAGTCGTTGATGTTGTCGACGATTTTTCCGCTCAGCGAGAAGCTGTTAAACGCGCTGAGGAAAATGCTGACGATGATGATGACTTTACCCGCGCGCAGAACGAAGCCTTTCAGGCGTTGCCAGGTCTGAATGATCAGACTCTTAATGTGCGGCACGTGGTACACCGGCAGCTCCATCACGAACGGCGTTGCTTCACCACGCATGATGGTGTGTTTGAGCATCAGACCGGTCAACACCGCCATAACGATACCCAGCACGTACAGTGAGAAGACCGCCAGCGCGCCGTTCTGACCAAAGAACGCTGCGGCGAAGACGGCGAAAATCGCCAGACGTGCGCCACAGGACATAAACGGCGCCATCATGATGGTCATCAAACGCTCACGCGGGGCATCCAGCGTACGTGCGCCCATTACAGACGGTACGTTACAGCCAAAGCCGACGATCAGCGGGACAAACGATTTGCCCGGGAGTCCCAGCGCCTGCATCAGTCGGTCCATCACAAACGCGGCGCGCGCCATGTAGCCGGAGTCTTCAAGGAAGGAGAGGAACAGGTACATCATGCCGATTTGCGGTACCAGCGGCAGCACGGTGTTAATCCCGCCGCCAAGGCCCTGGGCCAGGAAGATGGTAAGCCAGTCCGGGAAGTGCAGCGTGTAGCCAATCCACTGAATACCATGGATAAAGAGCGCCACGGAGCCGACGTCAAACAAGGGCTGCAGCGCGCCGCCAATGTTGATGGCGAGCAGGAACATCAGGTACATCACGAACAGGAAAATCGGCAGACCAAGGAAGCGGTTAAGGACGATTTTATCTACAGCGGTGGTGAAACGGCTTGGCTCTGCCGTCAGGGTGTTACTGACGGTATCGCAGATAGCGGCAATGCACTGATAACGCGCATCGGCGATATGCAGCGCCGGATCGTCCATTGTCTCGCTCAGGCGCGCAATGGCGGCATCAAGGTTTTGCGCGGCATCGCCGGCGTAAGCACGGCTGTAGATATCGCCTTCCAGCATCTGCAGGCCCAGCCAGCGACGCTGTTTAAGCGGCATATCTTTGGTCATCGCGTCGGCCAGGGAGTCCGCTTCTTGCAGCAGCGGCTGGGCATAATGGACCAGCTCGACGGTGTCGTTTTCTTTATAGCGATCGATCGCCAGCTTCAGCGCTTCAATGCCGCGAGCGCGGGTGGAAACCAGCGGAACCACCGGGCAGCCAAGACGAGCGGAGAGGGCGTCGATATCGATACGGATTTGCTGCTTCTCAGCGATATCCAGCATGTTCAGCGCGACGATGCAGGGGATGCCCAACTCAAGCAGTTGCAACGTCAGGTAGAGGTTGCGCTCAAGGTTTGAAGCATCGACCACGTTGATCAAGAGATCCGCGTCGCCGCTTAAAATATAGTGGCAGGCAATCTGCTCATCGAGAGAGGTTTGCGATGAGATTGTCGTCAGAGAATAGGTGCCGGGTAAATCGACCAGTGTGACCTGATGGTCCGTTGTGGCGAAATGACCTTCTTTACGCTCAACGGTAACGCCAGCCCAGTTGCCTACACGCTGGCGTGCGCCGGTGAGCTGGTTGAATAAAGTTGTCTTGCCGGAATTAGGATTACCAATTAAACCAATGGTTAGTTTTTTCATTTTTATAGACTCACTGTATTAACAGGAAACCGCTTCCACTTCTAATAACGCCAAATCCTTTTTACGCAATACCAGACTTACGCGACGCGTTTCGATATGGATAGGATCGCCGAGCGGGGCGACGCGTACCACGTTGAAGGATGAGCCGGGTAGCATGCCAAGTGACAACAGTTTCTGACGATAAGCTGGGCTGATTTCACGGGCAAAACCGGTAATTTTCCACGCACTGTCAGGAGTGAATTGCATAGGGACCTACTTATATCTCGCTAACTGGATGATTACCTCATGGGGCGAATGGGCGGCATGAGACCAGATGATTAGCCAACGTAAGGAAAGAGTAAATAATCAACAAATCAATGATAATGAGAATGGTTTCTATCATCAATAGAATAAATGTGACGGAATGTACAATTGGATAATAATTTGAGCCAATTTTGATATTCCTCAATATTTATTCTGGTTGGGCATGAAGGATTCACGGAAGTAATTAGTGGGGATCTTAATGTTTAATTAAGGTTTCATCTGTTAATGAAGTGATAAATATATTGTGGTGCAAAGCGGGAAATAGATTAAATATGCCGGATGGCGACGCTCATGTGTCTTATCCGGCCTACAAATTAATGGCGACAACCAGGCCGGACAGGGTGTTTACTCCACCATCCGGCACACGGTTTAAACTTAGCGCTTTTTACCCATTGCCGCCGCCAGCGCATCCATCATGGCGCTGTTGCCCGCAGGCTGGGCGTCACGGCCACGCGGTTTCGCGGCTTTTGGCGCCGGGCGATTGCTCTGAGTGCGATCGTTATTCCCGCCGCCGCGACGCGCATTGGTTTCACCCGGCTGCTCGTCCAGACGCATGGTCAGCGCGATACGCTTACGCTGCAGGTCCACTTCCAGCACTTTCACCTTCACAATGTCGCCCGCTTTCACCACGGTGTGTGGATCTTCGACGAACTTATTCGACAGCGAAGAGATATGCACCAGACCATCCTGATGCACGCCAATATCAACAAACGCGCCGAAATTGGTGACGTTGGTGACAGCCCCTTCCAGAATCATTCCCGGCAGCAGATCGTTCATGGTTTCGACGCCATCAGCAAACTGCGCGGTTTTAAATTCAGGACGCGGGTCGCGGCCCGGTTTTTCCAGCTCTTTGATGATGTCGGTGACGGTCGGCACCCCGAAGCGTTCGTCGGTAAAATCGGCGGCTTTCAGATTGCGCAGTTCGCTGCTGTTGCCCATCAGATCGCGCAGCGATTGCTCGGTGGCGGCCAGAATGCGTTCCACAATCGGATAAGCTTCCGGGTGAACGGTAGAGGCATCCAGCGGGTTATCGCCGTGGTTGATACGCAGGAAGCCCGCGCACTGTTCAAAGGCTTTAGGCCCCAGACGGCTGACTTTTAGCAGTTGCTGACGGTTCTGGAACTGACCGTTCTCATCGCGCCAGGCGACGATGTTTTGCGCCATCATGCGCGTCAGGCCGGCAACGCGGGTCAGCAGTGGTACGGAGGCGGTATTCAGATCGACGCCGACGGCGTTCACACAGTCTTCCACTACCGCATCCAGCTTACGCGCCAGCTGCGTCTGGCTAACGTCGTGCTGATACTGGCCCACACCGATAGATTTCGGATCGATTTTCACCAGCTCAGCCAGCGGATCCTGCAGACGACGGGCGATAGACACCGCACCGCGTAGCGAAACGTCGAGGTCCGGGAACTCCAACGCCGCCAGCTCGGAAGCAGAGTAAACTGATGCCCCAGCTTCACTGACGATCACTTTCTGTGCCGTCACTTGCGGGAATTGCTTCTGTACGTCGAGGAAGAAACGCTCGGTTTCGCGCGACGCCGTACCGTTACCAATCGCCACCAGCTCAACGTTATATTTTTCGCATAACGCCGCAACGGCAACGGCGGCTTTGGCGGCCTGGCCGGTATGCGGATAAATGGTATCGGTCGCGACCAGCTTGCCGGTACCGTCAACTACCGCCACTTTTACACCGGTACGCAGACCAGGATCGAGCCCCATGGTGGCGCGCAGTCCGGCCGGGGCGGCCATCAGCAGGTCATGCAGGTTACGGGCAAAGACGTTGATCGCTTCATCTTCCGCACGTTCGCGCACGGTACCCATCAGCTCGGTTTCAAGGTGCATCAGCACTTTGATGCGCCACGTCCAGCTCACCACGCCTTTACGCCAGCTGTCGGCAGGTGCATTGTTCAGGCGCAGTCCCAGGTGATCCTGGATAATCTGCTCGCCGTGGCTCTCTTTTGGCGGCTCATCGAATTGCGGATCGGCGTTCAGTGAAAGCTGCAACACACCTTCATTACGACCACGGAACATGGCCAGGGCACGGTGGGATGGCACGGTGGAGATAGGCTCGTGGTGATCGAAGTAGTCGCGGAACTTAGCGCCTTCCTCTTCTTTACCGCTGACCACGGTGGCGACCAGGTGGGCGTTTTTCCACAGATAATCACGCACTTTCGCCAGCAGCGCGGCGTCTTCGGCGAAGCGCTCCATCAGAATGTAGCGGGCGCCGTCGAGGGCGGCTTTGGTATCCGCCACGCCGTTTTCGGCATTGAGATATTTTGCGGCTTCCGTTTCCGGGTCGTGGGAGGGTTCGTTCCACAGCAGGTCTGCCAGTGGCTCCAGTCCGGCCTCAATAGCGATCTGCCCACGGGTGCGGCGCTTAGGTTTGTACGGCAGATAGAGATCTTCGAGTTCGGTCTTACTTAACGTGCCGTTGATCGCGTTCGCCAGATCGTCGGTCAGTTTGCCTTGCTCGCCGATAGATTTCAGGATTGCCTGACGGCGGTCTTCCAGTTCACGCAGATATCCCAGACGGGTCTCCAGATTACGCAGTTGCGTATCGTCCAGACCGCCGGTGATTTCCTTACGATAACGTGCGATAAACGGCACGGTGTTCCCTTCATCAAGCAGGCGAACGGCAGCTTCTACCTGTTCAGCACGAGCCTGAATTTCACCTGCGATAATGCGGCAGAAAGAATCATTCATCATGGATAGCTTCGTCTATAGGATAAAAAATCAGGGGATAGTTATACGGATTGACTGGCAAAAATGCCAGTCATCTACGGGGGCTTCGGATTGTTCCGGTCTCACTTCACGTATTCAATCTCGTTCACGTACCAGCTGGCTTCACCGCCGGGAGTGTTTACTATCGCGAGATCGCCGACCTCTTTTTTCAGCAGCGCCCGCGCCATCGGCGAGTCGATAGAGATGTAATCTTTTCGACCGAAGATCTCATCGTAGCCGACAATGCGGAATTTGCGGATGTCGCCATCGTCATTTTCGATCTCAACCCATGCGCCAAAGAAGACTTTGCCCTCCTGCTGGGGGGAGTAATCGACGATTTTCAGATTCTCCATGCACTTGGTCAAATAACGGACGCGGCGGTCGATCTCACGCAGGCGCTTTTTATTATACTGGTAGTCGGCATTTTCGCTGCGGTCACCCAGACTTGCGGCCCAGGTAACTTTTTTGGTGACTTCCGGGCGCTCTTCACGCCAGAGATAATTCAGCTCTTGTTTAAGTTTTTCATACCCTTCACGGGTTATCAGGGGCGTTTTCATCTTATTGTTTTACCTTCGACTCTGTGATGATGCGCACAATTGGTATTACGTGAGCATATCAACAGAATAAATAATGTATTGCGAGAAACATTGTATACTTAAGCTGCTGTTTAATATGCTTTGTAACAATTTAGCCTGGAATTCATACCAGAATTCGCTGGTGACTCACGTTAGCTTTCTTAAGAATATACACTTAATTGTTGCGAACCTTTGGGAGTAATAACAATGCAAGAGAACTATAAGATTCTGGTGGTCGATGACGACATGCGCTTGCGTGCGCTTCTGGAGCGTTATCTGACCGAGCAGGGCTTCCAGGTTCGAAGCGTCGCAAACGCTGAGCAGATGGATCGTCTGCTGACCCGTGAGTCCTTCCACCTGATGGTGCTGGATCTAATGCTGCCGGGAGAAGATGGCCTGTCTATTTGCCGTCGCCTGCGCAGCCAGAGCAACCCGATGCCGATCATTATGGTCACCGCGAAGGGTGAAGAAGTTGACCGTATCGTAGGGCTGGAAATCGGCGCTGACGATTACATCCCGAAACCGTTTAACCCGCGTGAACTGCTGGCGCGTATTCGCGCTGTACTGCGTCGTCAGGCGAACGAACTGCCGGGCGCGCCTTCTCAGGAAGAAGCGGTCATTGCGTTTGGTAAGTTCAAACTGAACCTCGGTACGCGTGAAATGTTCCGCGAAGATGAGCCAATGCCGCTCACCAGCGGGGAATTTGCGGTACTGAAAGCGCTGGTAAGTCACCCGCGTGAACCGTTGTCCCGCGACAAGCTGATGAACCTGGCCCGTGGCCGTGAATACTCGGCGATGGAGCGTTCTATCGACGTCCAAATCTCCCGTCTGCGTCGTATGGTGGAAGAAGATCCGGCGCATCCGCGTTATATTCAGACCGTATGGGGTCTGGGCTACGTCTTTGTTCCGGACGGTTCTAAAGCATGAGGCGAATGCGCTTCTCGCCACGAAGTTCGTTTGCCCGCACGTTATTGCTCATCGTCACCTTGCTGTTTGCCAGCCTGGTGACGACTTACCTGGTAGTGCTGAACTTCGCGATTCTGCCGAGCCTCCAGCAGTTTAATAAGGTCCTGGCCTACGAAGTTCGTATGCTGATGACCGATAAACTGCAGCTGGAGGACGGTACGCAACTGGTGGTGCCGCCCGCATTCCGCCGGGAAATTTACCGTGAGCTGGGCATTTCCCTCTATTCCAACGAGGCCGCTGAAGAAGCCGGGCTGCGTTGGGCGCAACACTATGAATTCTTAAGCCATCAGATGGCGCAGCAGCTGGGGGGCCCAACGGAAGTCCGCGTTGAGGTGAACAAAAGCTCGCCGGTCGTCTGGCTGAAAACCTGGCTGTCGCCCAATATCTGGGTACGCGTACCGCTGACCGAAATCCACCAGGGCGATTTCTCACCGCTGTTCCGCTATACGCTGGCGATTATGCTGCTGGCTATCGGTGGGGCATGGCTGTTTATTCGTATCCAGAACCGACCGTTGGTGGATCTGGAGCATGCGGCGCTGCAGGTGGGGAAAGGCATCATTCCGCCGCCGTTGCGTGAGTATGGCGCTTCAGAGGTGCGCTCCGTAACCCGAGCCTTTAACCATATGGCCGCAGGTGTGAAGCAACTGGCCGATGACCGTACGCTGTTAATGGCGGGTGTGAGCCACGATTTACGTACTCCGCTGACGCGCATTCGTCTGGCGACCGAAATGATGGGCGAAGAGGACGGTTATCTCGCGGAATCCATCAATAAGGACATCGAAGAATGTAACGCCATTATCGAGCAGTTTATCGATTACCTGCGTACCGGTCAGGAGATGCCGATGGAGATGGCGGATCTGAATTCGGTGTTAGGCGAAGTGGTCGCGGCGGAAAGCGGCTATGAACGTGAAATCGAAACTGCGCTGCTGCCTGGCAGCATTCAGGTGAAGATGCACCCGCTGTCGATCAAGCGTGCGGTTGCCAATATGGTGGTTAACGCCGCCCGCTACGGCAACGGCTGGATTAAAGTCAGCAGCGGTACGGAGACGCATCGCGCCTGGTTCCAGGTAGAGGATGATGGTCCGGGCATCAAGCCTGAGCAGCGTAAGCATCTGTTCCAGCCGTTTGTCCGCGGCGACAGCGCGCGTAGTACCAGCGGCACAGGGCTGGGTCTGGCGATTGTGCAGCGTATTATTGATAACCATAACGGTATGCTGGAAATTGGTACCAGCGAGCGAGGAGGGTTGTCGATTCGCGCCTGGCTTCCGGTGCCCTTCACTCGTGCGCCGGGTAACACGAAAGACGCATAACAAAGGGAGGCGAAATGCCTCCCTTTTTGTTGCTGTAGGCCGGATAAGGCGAAACCGCCATCCGGCACTTTTCGTTACAGCTTCGGTCCGGCGCTAACCAGCGCTTCACCCGCAGGGGTGTCGGTGTATTTCTCGAAGTTCTCGATAAACAGTTTCGCCAGTGCATTGGCTTTTTCCTGCCACTGCTCCGGAGACGCGTAGGTATTACGCGGATCGAGAATGCGAGTGTCTACGCCCGGCAGCTCGGTAGGGATAGCGAGGTCAAACATCGGCAGACGGAACGTTTCCGCGTCATCCAGCGAACCGTTCAGGATGGCGTCGATAATCGCGCGGGTATCTTTGATAGAGATACGCTTGCCGGTACCGTTCCAGCCAGTGTTAACCAGATATGCCTGCGCACCTGCCGCCTGCATGCGTTTCACCAGCACTTCTGCGTACTGCGTTGGGTGCAGCGACAGGAATGCTGCGCCGAAGCAGGCAGAGAAGGTTGGGGTTGGTTCGGTGACGCCACGTTCGGTACCGGCCAGTTTGGCGGTGAAGCCAGACAGGAAGTGGTACTGGGTTTGGTCTGCCGTCAGGCGAGAAACCGGCGGCAGCACGCCAAACGCGTCGGCGGTCAGGAAGATAACTTTGGTCGCGTGGCCCGCTTTCGACACCGGCTTAACGATGTTTTCGATGTGATAAATCGGGTAGGACACACGGGTGTTTTCAGTTTTGGAACCGTCATCGAAATCGATGGAACCATCTTCGCGCACGGTGACGTTTTCCAGCAGCGCATCACGACGGATCGCGTTGTAGATTTCCGGCTCGGCGTCTTTAGACAGTTTGATGGTCTTCGCGTAGCAACCGCCCTCGAAGTTAAACACGCCATCGTCATCCCAGCCGTGTTCGTCATCGCCAATCAGGCGGCGTTTCGGGTCAGTGGACAGCGTGGTTTTACCGGTGCCGGACAGGCCAAAGAAGACCGCCACATCACCTTTTTCCCCGACGTTTGCCGAGCAGTGCATGGAGGCAATGCCCTTCAGCGGCAGCAGGTAGTTCATTACGGAGAACATACCTTTCTTCATTTCGCCGCCGTACCAGGTTCCGCCAATCAGTTGGATACGCTCAGTCAGGTTGAAAGCTACGAAGTTTTCGGAGTTCAGACCCTGCTCTTTCCACTGTGGGTTGGTACATTTAGCGCCGTTCATCACGATGAAATCAGGTTTGAAATCAACCAGCTCTTCCTCGCTTGGGCGGATGAACATGTTTTTGACAAAATGCGCCTGCCAGGCAACTTCGGTAATGAAGCGTACGGAAAGGCGGGTATCGGCGTTAGCGCCGCAGAAAGCATCAATGATAAACAGACGCTTGCCTGAAAGCTGCTGGGTGACTAATCCTTTCAGATGCTGCCAGGTTTCCTGGGAGAGCGGTTTGTTGTCGTTCTTACCTTTACCTTTGTCTGACCACCAGAGCGTGTCGCGCGTGGTGTCGTCACGGACAATGTACTTATCCTTTGGCGAACGTCCGGTAAAGATACCGGTATCAACTGCAACGGCGCCCAGGTTCGTTAACACGCCACGCTCATAACCTTGCAGGGAAGGATCAAGTTCCTCCTGGAAAAGTGTGTCGTAGTCTGGATTGTAAACGATATCCTGAACGTCATTGATACCATAAGCCTTGAGATCTTGCGGGGTTAAACTGGTGTTCACACGCATTTCACTGCTCCTTAGCCAATATGTATTACCTGGAATAGTAAGGTTTTTTAGGGATTGCTAACCGCGACAAGGCTCATAGATTTACGCATCCGGGAAAATCACGGGTAACCGAATGCGCTGCGACTCCTGTCACAAAGAGGCGGATATTATGGCAGGAAACCCTTTTTTGTTGTGGAAAATGTTCTTAAAACGTTAATAGAGAGTGTTTTTGGCGGGAATCTTGTGAGTGTAATCGCATTCACGTAAGAAAATAACGTAACTCATACATAAACAATATCGATTCACTTCCCGTGGCGGTGGTCTGAATTCGGTCCATCAATGCTCAAAATTGTGAAGTTGATGCGATTATGAGGCTTTCTCGTGATGCTGGATGACGACATGCATAGTGTTGAACGTTCACGAATCACTTACTGGAGCATGAGATCTATTGGTCTGCGGCAGACGGGGGCGAATGAGCAACTGGATTCAGCGTTCAGAGCGTGGCGTATATTGTCATTCACGGCGCACGGATAAAGATGCAGTATTACGCAGAGTAAGCGGAATTTAGCCCGGTAGAGCAAACTACCGGGCTAGTGATTTAATGTACCTGCGGGTCTGCCGGGGATGCATTGCTGCGGATCTCAGCAATGTCCATGGCGTTAAACAGATAGTGGCTACCGCAATAATCGCAGTGCATATCGATCTCGCCTTCTTCCGCCAGAATGCTGTCCACTTCTTCGTCCGGCAGCGTTTTCAGTGCACCAGCGCAGCGTTCGCGTGAACAGGTGCATTTGAACTCAACGTCCTGCGGATCGTAGAGGGTGACCTCTTCTTCGTGGTACAAGCGCCACAACACTTCGTTGGCCGGCAGCGTCAACAGCTCTTCGGTTTTAATGGTTTCGGTCAGGGCGGTCAGGTGATCGAAATCATCGGCCTGCGCGTTTTGCGCCGGCATTACCTGCAGCAGCATTCCGCCAGCAGCAGGTTTGCCATCGACGTCGCCAGTACGGATAAACAGGCGTGTCGGCAGCTGTTCAGAACGCATGAAGTAATCTTCCAGACAGGCGGCCAGCGTGTCACCTTCCAGACCGACCACGCCCTGATAGCGTTCGCCTTCTTCCGGGGTAATGGTGATCACCAGGTAACCGTTGCCTACCAGCGTTTTCAGATCCGCGCCTTCAGGAATATCACCCTGCATGCGGGCCACGCCTCGCATCTGCTGATTGTTGTTGCCGTTAATGACGGCCAGGCTCAGCGGACCATCACCCTGCAGCTGCACGGTGATATCACCGGCAAACTTCAGCGTGGCAGTGAGCAGGCTGGTGGCGACCAGCAGTTCAGCCAGCACGTTTTTGACCGGCTGCGGGTAAGTATGATTTTCGAGGATCTGTTGCAAAGTTTCCGAAACGGTCACCAGCTCGCCGCGCACGGCAAAGTTTTCAAACAGATAACGATGTAATTGGTCATGTTGCGGCATAATCATCTCTCTTGCAGGTGACAGTCACTCACTGTCGCCATGTTTAAATCGTAACAGGTCGCGGCGCTCTTTCTTGTCCGGTCGCCTGTCCGGGTGCGGCATGGTTAACGCGTTAAGTTTACGCGCCAGCGCCACTTTTTCGCGTTTTTCCACGCTTTCCGCGGTTTCTTCATACAGCGTAACGGCTTCCGTGGCCGGGCGACGCTGCTCGGTAATAGCCTTGATAATGACCGTTCGTTCGTCATTTCCCTGGCGCAGGGTGAGGGTGGCGTTCAGCTCGACAATCTTGCTCGGCTTGCTGCGCTGGCCGTTGTAATGCACCTTACCGCCTTCAACCATTTCGCGGGCTAGCGCACGCGTTTTGTAAAAGCGTGCCGCCCACAGCCATTTATCCAGCCTGACTTCAGTAGAGGGCTTTTCTTTCATGGCGTCTCCTTCACATCAGTGAGGGGATCAGTCGGCGGTAGTCATTCAATGACGGATGGCGTGCGTACTGTTTTTCCGCAATGCCAGAGTCGGGATTGGTTACGCCGAGGCAGTAACGAATACCATACAGGGCAGCGGCGTCGAGAATGGGTTCGCTGTCGTCAATAAATAGCGTCTTCTCTGCACTCATTCCCGTTTCTTCAGCCACAGCGTGCCATAACCGCTGATCCTCTTTGGGATAACCAAATGTGTGGGTGGAAAGTAATAAATCAAGGTGTGAGGCCAGACCGGTATGCTCAAGCTTCACCGCCAGATTATGCGGATGCGCGTTGGTGAGCAAAATACGGCGCTTGCCGCTGGCTTTTAAGGCATCAAGAAACGGTACGGTATCTTCACGCAAAACGGCGCGCGGTCCCTGTTCCGTAGTCATGGCGCAAATATCCAGATCCAGGCACTCGCTCCAGTAATCCAGGCAGTACCAGTTTAGCGTATGCTGCACGGCATGATACTGCTGACGAATATAGTCCTGGGCTTCCTGGGGAGAGATACCCTGCTTCGCGCCATAGGTTTCCGGCACCAGCTTTTGCCAGAAATAGTTATCGAATGCCAGGTCGAGCAGCGTGCCGTCCATATCTAACAACACGGTGTCGACATCCTGCCAGGCAATATTGATATGCATGGAAACTCCCCAGAAGAAAACATGATGCGCGACAGAGTAGCATATCCTGTCGCGCGAGCGTGTTATCGAATCAGGCTTTCCGGGTCGTCAATCAGCGTTGGATTCAGGCAGCTTTCGTAGTAGCTCTGAATTTCCGCGATGCGGGTGCGGTTACGCTGATAGCGTCTGAATGCCTGTATGCTGTTGTAGACAGCGCATCCGAGCATGGAGAACATCAGCAGCGTCGTGCCAAGGTAGCGCCATAATCCTGAACGATCCGGGATACGGTGCAGACCAATGTGCTGGGTGCCATTGGCGTCAGTCGAAATATTGGTGACGATCCCCTCCGCGCGAAACGGCGTCTGCATCAGCATCTGCGCCAGGCGCTGAAAGGCGTTCCACTGTTCCTGGGGAGGATAGTCATATAACGAGGTCGTCGGCCACGGCTGATCGACCAGATCGCTGCCTTCGTCGCTGATAATCAGGAAACCGCCGGGAGCAGGGCTATTCAGCGCCTGGGCCGCTCGCGCAGTCTCGCGTGAAATAAACGGCGCCGTAGAGGTATTCACCAGATTATCCAGCGACTCCGCGCTTACCGGACGCAGCAGCACGTTCACGCCATCCAGTTTGCCTGCGTTTGCTCGTTTCACCAGCGCGGTCCAGTCTTTACTGTTACCAAGGTTTACCAGCGCATTTTTTAAACGTACACATTCATCTTTGGCTGCGCACAGATCGGCCGTTTTCAGGACAATCTCGCCAAAATCGTCAAGTAACACCATGCCGGACTTTTGGATGGCCGAGCGTAACGATGCGCTGACGCGAGAGTCATCATCAGCTTTGGGATGCAGCTGGCGGTTCACGGCCTGCGTGAGCGCGGTAGCTTTATTTACCAGATCGGACTCAGGTAGCGGCAATGCGCGCGCGTCATTCCAGATAATTTGCGTGCAATCGAAAGGCATAAACGGCGTGGCAGGCTGCGCATTCCAGCTCCCCTGGGTATGAATGTTACACATACCCGTACCGCTCAGGTGCAGCGTGTCACCCACGCGAACGCCCGCGTTTTCGAGCTGTTTTACGCTGGTGGCTTCGATAGTTTGCGCGCCCTTCATCCAGGAAAGCGTTAGCTTTATCGGCATATCCAGAGGGATCCAAAACAGCAGCATCAGCAGTACCAGCAATGAGCCGCCCGCGATGACGGCGTTGCGCAGCCAGTGCTGTAACGGGAAGTTTTTCACTTCATCATGCAGGGATAAAAAACGCCCCTGGCGGACAACATGGCGATCGAGATAAATATCGATATCCGTTTGCTGGCCAAGATCCTGTGCGATGTAAGGCTGCCAGTGAGGGGGATAAATAAGATCAATAATGCCTAGCGAGATATTATTGATTTGCTCCTGATCATTTTCGCCAAACAGTCCCCAGCGACGCGGCGTACCGCGCAGACAATGAATTTCCCGCAGGGCGGTTTTAGACGGCGGGGCGAACAGTCCCCACAAACCTGCCGCCAGTAGCAGCACCGCGCCACCAACGACCCACGGAGCAAACGTATCCGGAATGATTAAGCAGAAAAAGAACAGCAGGAATGATGCGGCAATCAGCAGCGCTTCGCGCAATCCCGACGGGCGGCTGAGTGCGTATTCTTCATGGGTTTCCTGGCGAATATTCAGCAGTTCGATCTGCTCGCTTTCTTCACCGCGAATGGACGCCTGGGTAGAGGCGGTATGCTGTAGCGCATAGCCACGCGCTTCCTGCATATATTCCTGCAGCGTGTGGCCGTTCAGAGAGATAACCAGCGGTATCGTATTGGTGTGGATTAACTCAACGCTGTTTTCGTCATTGATGTATTGTTCCCAGAAAGGGGGAAGATGTACCTCAACGGAATCGAGATAGTAACGCCACTTGTTAGGATCGTCGGTAGTAATGCCGTAACGTGTAATCGCGTGCGTCAGTACGATGACGCTATTACTTTGGGCATTCAGCGTTAACGATACCGGCGCGGAGCTGGCGCCCGTGGGACTCGGCACCTGCTGAATTTGGCTAAGGCTTTCGAGATAGTTTTCAACTGCACTGCGCTCTTCAGGCGTGAGTTTACGCTTTGAGGCGTCTGAGAAGACGTTGCTCAAGGGTAAATTTTTCCGTCTGGATTTCGTTCTGAGTAGCCATCCTGCAAGCAATGAGCAGGCCAGCAAAGCAGCTAAAAAAATCAGAATGGTGCTCATGCTTTCCCCATCTTACTTAGTCTGTCAGGCGTGGCCAGTCGCACCCTGTTCAATATTCGTGATTCTGTGGTTGGCTATCGGCAAGTGTGGAGTCGAACTTGAGCATCTTTAAGTACAGCCCAGTAAATGCGAATCATAGCAAAATCACCAAAAATGGAATATCAGCAAATTCCTGGAGTTATTTCAACCTATTGACTTTTAATTTGAAATAGGGATTAACTTTTAGTACGTTACATAAATGTAAATAAACGGCAATTCACATTGCCGAAACCGTGCGGTATATCGCACAATAACCCCAGATTTCACAGCAAAGATCCTCACAATGAGCAAATCATTACAGAAACCCACGATTTTGAAAGTGGAAACCGTCGCCCAATCCCGGCTGTTTAAAGTCGAAAGCGTGGACCTTGAGTTCAGCAATGGCGTGCGCCGCGTTTATGAACGTATGCGTCCGTCCACGCGTGAAGCGGTAATGATTGTGCCGATTGTGGACGACCACCTGATCCTCATCCGCGAATACGCGGTTGGGACCGAATCTTACGAACTGGGTTTTTCCAAGGGATTAATCGATCCTGGCGAAAGCGTGTTTGAGGCGGCGAATCGGGAGTTAAAAGAAGAAGTGGGGTTTGGCGCAAAGGATCTGACTTTTTTAAAGAAACTCAGCATGGCGCCATCTTATTTCTCCAGCAAGATGAACATCGTGGTGGCAGAGGACTTATATCCTGAATCGCTGGAGGGTGATGAACCTGAGCCATTACCGCAGGTACGCTGGCCGCTGGCGCATCTGATGGACCTGCTGGAAGATCCTGATTTTCACGAAGCGCGTAATGTCAGTGCGCTGTTCCTCGTACGCGAATGGCTGAAAGGGCAGGGACGATTGTAGTTTATGTTGCCGGATGGCGGCTGACGCCTTATCCGGCCTACAACATCCAGCAATATCAAATGATTACGCCGAAAATGTAGGCCGGATAAGCGAAGCGCCATCCGGCAATCGATCAGAACAATTCGTGCGTCTCACCATTATCGATAATGGTAGTCCCCACCTCATGCACCGCCTGTTGCGTCGGCTGTGTGCCTTCAATGAAGTACTCTGCGCGGCTGTTGCCGCCGTTTGCCAGTTGACCGGTGCTGCGATCGATGTTGACCGTCACGATACCCGGCGGCGGCGTCAGCGGCTGCTCAGGCACGCCTTCCAGCACGGACTTCATGTAGGCATCCCATGCAGGCTGCGCACTCTTCGCGCCGCCTTCGTAGCCGGAGATTTGGTCTTTGATCGCCCCGGAAGCAGTCGTGTGGCCAAGGTTGCGACGATGGTCATCAAAGCCGATCCATACTGACGTCACCACCCCTGGCCCGTAGCCGGAGAACCACGCATCTTTAGAGCTGTTGGTGGTCCCGGTTTTCCCGCCGATATCGTGACGTTGTAAATCACGACCTGCGCGCCAACCGGTTCCCATCCAGCCTGGCTCACCAAAGATATTGGTGTTCAGTGCGCTTTTAATCAGGAAGGCCAGCGGCGTGTTGATCACGTGTGGGGCGTACTCCTGCGTTCCACTTTGTGCGACCAGCGCCTGGTTGGCCTGCTCAAGCTGCGGCATTGGCACGGCGGCATTTTGCTGTTCCTGCGAGACGGCAACATCTTCTACGTTACTGTTTTCCAGCACGTTAGATTTCTGGGTATCGCCGTAAATCACCGGAATATCGCATTCCGGACAGGCAATTTTCGGCTTCGCTTCGAAGATAACGCCGCCCATATCGCTTTCGATCTTACTGATGAAATACGGGTCGACCAGGAAGCCGCCGTTAGACATCACCGCGTAACCGCGCGCCACCTGCAACGGCGTGAACGAGGCCGAACCCAGCGCCAGCGACTCGGTGTGCACAATGTTCTGTACCGGGAAACCAAAACGTTGTAGATACTCTGCCGCGTAATCCACGCCCATGGCGCGCATGGCGCGTACCATCACCACGTTTTTCGACTGGCCCAGCCCCTGACGTAAGCGAATAGGACCAGCATACTGCGGCGGTGAGTTCTTCGGCTGCCAGTCGGAACCGGCACCGGCATCCCAGCGGGAGATCGGTACGTCGTTGAGCATACTCGCCAGCGTCAGACCTTTATCCATCGCAGCGGTATACAGGAAGGGTTTGATGTTGGAACCCACCTGGCGTAGCGCCTGGGTTGCACGGTTAAACTTGCTCTGGTTGAAGTCAAAACCACCGACCAGCGCCAGCACCGCGCCGTTTTGCGGATTGATGGACACCAGTGCGGAGTTGACGTCCGGCACTTGCGCCAGCCACCAGGCATCGCCAACCTGGCGTACCCAGATTTGCTGGCCGGTCTGTACTACGTCGGTCACTTTACGCGGCGTTGGGCCTTGCTGGGTATCCGAGCGGTAAGGACGCGCCCAGCGCATACCATCCATTCGTAATGACACGGAGGTACCATCCGCCAGCGTGGCAATGGCTTCCTGCGGATTAGCGCTGGTAACAACCGCCGGAAGCAATGGGCCATAAGTCGGCAGTGCTTTCAGCGTATCGGTGATTTTCTTGCTGTCCCAACTGCTTTCGCCCACTTTCCACAGCACGTTCGACGGGCCGCGGTAGCCGTGGCGCATGTCGTAATCCATCACGTTGTTACGTACCGCCTGCTGGGCTGCTTGCTGTACTTTGCGCGTAATGGTGGTGGTGATGCGATACCCGTCTTCATAGGCTTTCTCGCCATAACGGTTATACATCTCCTGGCGCACCATTTCAGACAGATACGGCGCGGAGAAGGCGATTTCCGGCGCATGGTAGTTGGCGTCAATGGCCTCGCCGCGTGCCTGATCGTACTGGGCCTGCGTGATGTAGTTTTCGCTCAGCATACGCGACAGCACGACGTTACGTCGCGCGGTTGCCCGGTCCATCGAATAGAGGGGGTTGAAGGTTGACGGCGCTTTTGGCAGACCGGCAATCACCGCAATTTCACTTAAGCTCAGCTGATCTACGGTCTTACCGAAATAGACCTGAGCGGCAGCACCCACGCCATAGGCGCGATACCCCAGATAGATCTTGTTCAGATACAGTTCGAGGATCTCATCTTTACTCAGCAGTTGTTCAATGCGGATCGCCAAGAACACTTCCTTGATCTTACGCATCAGCGTACGTTCCGGGCTGAGGAAGAAGTTTCTCGCCAACTGTTGGGTAATGGTACTCGCCCCTTGCGATGCGTGGCCGGAAAACAACGCGACGCTGGCTGCACGGAAGATCCCCACCGGGTCTACCCCATGGTGCTCATAAAAGCGACTGTCTTCTGTGGCGATAAAGGCTTTAACCATCACCGGCGGCATTTGATCCAGCGTAACCGGGATTCGACGTTTCTCGCCATATTGCGCGATCAGCTCGCCGTCAGCGCTGTAAACCTGCATCGGGATCTGTAAACGCACATCTTTGAGCGTCGCGACGTCAGGTAATTGCGGCTCAATATAGCGATAGAGGCCATAAATCGAGCCTGCTCCCAGCAGGATGCAACATACTGCAAGGATTAATAAATACTTTACGAACTTCACTGGAGATTTCCCATTTAGTGGCATTTGGGCAGTTTATAAACAAACGCGCGGTAGTATAAAGGCAAGCCAGACGCATTGATATACCCGTTAAAGCAACGGGTGATAAGGAGATCATCAGCAATGGCTTTCAATATCTGGAAAATTGGTTTGCATATTCAGCAACATGAAGCGCTGGCTGTCGCCGCTGTTCACGACGCATCCGGTTGGTTTCTCCAGCGCTGGTGGCGTATACCGCTGACGTCCCAGGTTATCGTCGATGGCCACATTCGCGGGCCTGAACAGCTTGTCGCAGCGCTACTGCCGTGGAGCCGGGAGCTTCCTCGCCGACACCATATTCATCTCTCCTTTCCCGCCAACAGGACGTTACAAAAAAAGTACCCTCGTCCGGAAATGACGTTGCGTGAGCCGGAGCAAACCGCCTGGTTGTCCGGCTCGATGGCGCGAGAACTGGATATGGCGCCGGATGCGCTGCATTTTGATTATAGCGAAGACACGTTGAGCCCGGCGTTTAACGTCACGGCTGCGCAAAGCAAAGAGATTTCAGCGCTTCTGACGCTTATCCAAACGTTGAAGGTACATGTTACGGCGATTACGCCGGATGCCAGCGCATTACAGCGATTTATACCCTACCTGCCCGATCATCATCAGTGTCTGGCATGGCGTGATGACGCCCAGTGGCTATGGGCGACCCGTTCGGCATGGGGACGTAAATCAACAGGCGATATTGACAGTATCGACGAGCTTGCCGCGACATTGTCGCTTCCCACGACAGCCATTGCGCTATGCGGTCCCGGCGGCTTCGATCCGTTAAGCGTGGTGTCTGTACGCCAGCCGCCAATTCCAACGCCAGGCCATCGCTTCGCCATTGCTCTGGGACTCGCTATGGGAGGCGCGTGCTAATGATAGCGACTATCAACCTTCTGCCCTGGCGCCAAACGCGACGCCGCGACTGCCTGCGCTTCTGGTGTGTTTTATTTAGCGCTTCAATCCTGCTCAGTATCGGCGTGTTATTGCGCGGTTACAGCGTGATGAACGTCGAAAACCGGGCTGAATTACTGCTGGCAGATGCCGAAAAGACGCGGGCCGAGGCCTTAATGGCGCTAAAGCCGCGTATGCAGCAGCGCCAGCAACGATGGCTACAGGTTCAGGCGCGGAACAAACAGCGTGAGCAGACCCGAAACTGGCAGCAGGTTTTGCAAGGGCTGGCGGAATTACTGCCGGAGCAGGCGTGGCTAACAAAAATCACCTGGCAGCAGGAGACGCTGGAACTGACGGGAAACACGCTGAACTTTACCGCGCTGAGGGCGCTGGAAGCGCAATTACGCCAGCAACCGCTGTTTACATTGGGCAGTCCTGGTGAAACGCTGCAGGATGCGCAGGGACGCTGGCAATTCCACTATCGACTGACGCGGAGCGGTGCGCATGATAACGCTCTGTGATAGCTGGTTAGCGCAGTCGCCACGTTTTCGAGTTTTCTGCTGGTGCGCCTGGATGTTGGGACTGCTCATCGCCGTCTTGCTATGCCTCAACTCCCCCTGGCAGAAACGGATTATGCAGCAAGAGGCGCTAAGCCAGCAACGCGCGGCCATTCAGGCGCAATGGCGAAATTTATATCTGTTGGCGGCATCGCCAGGAGAGCCTGAAGAGACGTTGATTCCGTTTTCCCCGCTGCGGTTTCAGACTCCTCTGGCACGTCTTCTCCACTGGCAGCCCTCTGCACAGGGCGGAGAGATGACGCTGAAGCCCGCCTGGGATGCCATCCCGCCGATGTTTGCCCAACTGGCGGATCAGGGGATGAACGTCAGCCGGTTTTCGCTTAGCGCTGAAGGCTCGGAGCTGCTGCTAACGCTACAACTGGAGCGCCTGAATGACGGTTGAACGTTGGCTGTTGGTATGCGTAAGCGTACTGATGCTCACTGGTATGCGTAATCCCTTTCTGCCGCCGGAGGACCGTTGTCAAATTGCTGAGCTGCCGACATGGCGTTTTCAGGGCATGGTGAGCCAGGGCGCACGACCTATCGGCATTGTTCAGGATAGCCAGAAAAAATGGCGACGGATTGAGCGAAATGACCTCCTGAAAAACGGTTGGACGATTACACAGATAACGGCCCTGAGCGTAACGCTCGACACAGGGAAAAACTGCGAGCCGCCGCGGTGGCAGTGGCAACGACAAGGAGCGGTAAATGAAGCGATGGATAGCGTGGATACTCTTCGCGTTGGCGGTTGGAATAACGAGCGCGCTGGCGGGAAAACCACAAAACGTGACGCTGGTGGTCGATGATGTACCGGTTGCACAGGTATTGCAGGCGCTGGCTGAACAGGAGCAGAAAAACCTGGTCGTTTCACCGGATGTGAGCGGCGTGCTGTCGCTGCATTTGACGGATGTCCCCTGGAAACAGGCATTGCAAACGGTGGTGAAAAGCGCCGGGCTGGTATTACGTCAGGAGGGCAATATTCTGCATGTACATTCTGTCCAATGGCAGAGTGAAAATGCGGCCCGCCAGGACAATGAACAGGCACGGGTTCAGGCCAGTTTGCCACTGGAGCAGCGCAGCATTATTTTGCAATATGCCGATGCCGCCGAGCTGGCCAAAGCCGGAGAAAAGCTGCTTAGCGCCAAAGGAAGCATTACGGTGGATAAACGAACCAACCGCTTACTGCTGCGTGACAATAGCGTTGCGCTTAATGCACTGGAAAAATGGGTGGCGCAAATGGATTTGCCGGTTGCCCAGGTCGAACTGGCGGCGCATATCGTCACGATTAATGAAAAAAGTTTGCGTGAGCTGGGGGTTAAGTGGTCGCTGGCTGACGCACAGCAACCGGGGGCGGTAGGGAACGTCACAACGCTTGCCAGCGATCTCTCTGTATCCGCCGCCACATCACGTGTGGGATTTAACATTGGCCGTATTAACGGCCGTTTACTTGAGCTGGAGCTGTCTGCGCTGGAGCAAAAACAGCAACTGGATATCATTGCCAGTCCTCGCTTACTGGCTTCTCACCTGCAACCTGCCAGTATTAAGCAGGGTAGCGAGATCCCTTATCAGGTCTCCAGCGGTGAAAGCGGCGCGACATCCGTCGAGTTTAAGGAAGCGGTACTGGGGATGGAGGTAACGCCCACCGTATTGCAGAAAGGGCGCATCAGGCTGAAACTGCATATCAGCCAGAATGTTCCCGGGCAGGTGCTGCAGCAGGCGGATGGCGAGGTTCTGGCTATTGATAAGCAGGAGATTGAAACCCAGGTCGAGGTAAAAAGCGGCGAGACGATTGCGCTGGGCGGGATTTTTTCACATAAGAATAAATCCGCAGCCGACAGCGTGCCGTTGTTAGGCGACATTCCCTGGCTTGGCACTTTCTTTCGCCATGATGGTAAAGAAGACGAACGGCGCGAATTAGTGGTTTTTATTACGCCCAGACTGGTTTCAGCGCAATAACTTATGCATGAAAAGCCGTTGTTTTTGCACTGAACACGTTTCAGGGATTTGACGTGCGGGTGTATTTAGCATACAAGGAGTACCGATTTGAGCGTCGGTGCTTTTCTTTACTTATGCGGCAGTAAATACGCTTTGCCTTTCTGGTGGTGTGTCATAGGCTTATTTGGTGTCATTTGGCTGCGCGATACGTCGCCAGGTCTGATGTTTGCAGGGTAGCATGCCTGCCACGACCAGAAATGCGTAAGGTTTGGTGATTTATTCAGTTGCCAAACCCGCTTGAGTATTGAGATAATTTTCAGTCTGACTCTCGCAATATCTTATGAGGTTTCAGTTCATGTCCTGCTGCGCTGGGTGTCTGCGAAGCGGGTTTATCATTAACGAATAGTCTTAGTAGTACCGAAAAAATGGCAGAGAAACGCAATATCTTTCTGGTTGGGCCTATGGGTGCCGGAAAAAGCACTATTGGGCGCCAGTTAGCTCAACAACTCAATATGGAATTTTACGATTCTGATCAAGAGATTGAGAAACGAACCGGAGCTGATGTGGGCTGGGTCTTCGATGTAGAAGGTGAAGACGGCTTCCGTGATCGCGAAGAAAAAGTCATCAACGAGTTGACGGAAAAACAGGGTATTGTGCTGGCAACTGGCGGTGGCTCTGTAAAATCACGTGAAACACGTAACCGTCTCTCCGCGCGTGGCGTCGTGGTCTATCTTGAAACGACAATTGAAAAACAACTTGCGCGTACTCAACGCGACAAGAAACGCCCGCTGCTGCAGGTAGAATCACCGCCTCGTGAAGTTCTGGAAGCGTTGGCTGACGAACGCAATCCTCTGTACGAAGAGATTG
Organism: Citrobacter sp. Ce104; assembly: GCF_030334595.1. Classification (NCBI taxonomy): domain Bacteria; kingdom Pseudomonadati; phylum Pseudomonadota; class Gammaproteobacteria; order Enterobacterales; family Enterobacteriaceae; genus Citrobacter; species Citrobacter sp. Ce104. Next base: position 46,764 of record NZ_JAOWDP010000062.1, on the reverse strand, counting down.
CTGACGTGACCATTCGCACCGACGATCAGAGCGCAAAAGTCGTAGCAAACCAGATTATTCATATGTTGGAAAGCAACTAATTCTGGCTGAATACACACTCGTCTGCGGGTACAAGTAACTAAGGTGGATGTCGCGTAATGGAGAGGATCACAGTCACTCTCGGGGAACGTAGTTACCCTATCACCATCGCGGCTGGTTTGTTCAATGAGCCAGCTTCATTCTTACCGCTGAAATCGGGCGATCAGGTTATGTTGGTGACCAACGAAACCCTGGCTCCCCTTTATCTCGATAAGGTTCGCGGCGTACTTGAACAGGCGGGTGTTAACGTTGATAGCGTTATCCTTCCCGATGGCGAGCAGTATAAAAGCCTGACGGTTCTGGATACGGTTTTCACCGCGTTACTGCAAAAACCGCACGGTCGTGATACCACGTTAGTCGCACTTGGCGGCGGCGTGATTGGCGATCTGACCGGTTTTGCGGCAGCCAGTTATCAGCGTGGTGTGCGTTTTATTCAAGTCCCGACAACCCTGTTGTCACAGGTCGACTCCTCCGTTGGCGGCAAAACCGCCGTAAACCATCCCCTCGGTAAAAACATGATTGGCGCGTTTTACCAACCGGCCTCCGTGGTGGTGGATCTCGATTGTCTGAAAACGCTTCCTGCGCGTGAGCTGGCATCGGGGCTGGCGGAAGTGATCAAATACGGCATCATTCTTGACGGTGAATTTTTCAGCTGGCTGGAAGACAATCTGGATGCGTTACTGCGTCTGGACGGTCCGGCGATGGCGTACTGTATTCGCCGTTGTTGTGAGCTGAAAGCAGAAGTTGTTGCAGCAGACGAGCGCGAAATGGGCTTACGTGCTTTACTGAATCTGGGACACACGTTTGGCCATGCGATCGAAGCTGAAATGGGTTATGGCAATTGGTTACATGGTGAAGCAGTCGCAGCAGGTATGGTAATGGCTGCTCGTACGTCAGAACGCCTTGGGCAGTTTACCTCCGCAGATACGCAGCGCATCATTACGCTACTGCAGCGAGCGGGCTTACCGGTTAATGGGCCGCGTGAGATGTCTGTTGAAGCTTATCTGCCGCATATGCTGCGAGATAAAAAAGTGTTAGCGGGAGAGATTCGTTTAGTGCTTCCGCGGGCCATAGGGAAGAGTGAAGTGCGCGGCGGAGTGTCGCACGAGGTGGTTCTTAACGCTATTGCTGATTGCCAGCAGGCGTAACAACAAGAAAGGTCTGGCTTACGTTGCAAAACGTAGGTCTTTTAGCTTCAGGTTATGTGCAAAGTCGTTAGCATTAACCTTTGAGTGGGGTGTTAAATGGATGAATTCAAACCAGAAGACGAGCTGAAACCCGATCCCAGCGATCGTCGTACTGGTCGTTCTCGTCAATCGTCTGAACGCGATAATGAGCCGCAAATCAATTTTGATGATGTTGATCTGGATGCTGACGATCGCCGTCCTGCGCGCACGCGTAAAGAGCGTGAAGAAGAGCGGGACATTGAAGAAGAGTATGAATCTGATGACGATGGCGTGGATGAAGAGCGTGTAGAACGTCGTCCGCGCAAGCGTAAGAAAGCCGCCAGTAAGCCTGCCTCTCGTCAGTATATGATGATGGGTGTCGGTGTTCTGGTGCTGTTGCTGCTGATCATCGGTATCGGTTCTGCGCTGAAAGCCCCCTCATCCTCTTCCAGTGAGCCTACTGCATCTGGCGAGAAGAGCATCGATCTTTCTGGCAGCAACGCGACGGATCAGGCGGGTACGACTACGCCTGCAACGGGCGCTGAGCAGACCGCTGGCAATACCCAGCAGGATGTTTCCCTGCCGCCGATTTCCTCAACCCCAACTCAAGGTCAGACGCCTGTGGCAACTGAAGGCCAGCAGCGTGTTGAAGTGCAGGGCGATCTGAACAACGCTCTGACGCAGCCGCAAGGTCAGGAGCAGGTTAACAACGTCGTGGTTAACTCTACGCTGCCGACCGAGCCTGCGACCGTTGCGCCGATGCGTAATGGTAATGCTGCGCGCCAGACTGCGAAAACGGAAACGACTGAACGTCCTGTGGCTACGCATCAGGAACGTAAACAGGCCGTCATTGAACCGAAGAGCAAACCGCAAACTACGGTGAAAGCGACGCCGATAGAGCCGAAACCTGTTGCTCAGGCAAAACCAACCGCAACTGCGCCGACGACCACAACCAAAGCACCTGTGGTTACCGCTACGCCGAAGGCGACGGCTGAGCCGAAAGCAACCGCGACTACCACGCCTGCTCAGACCGCAACGCCTGCGCCAACCGCAACAGCGTCAACGCCTGTTGCTGGCGGAGCGAAAAGTACAGGAAATGTTGGAGCGTTAAAATCTGCGCCGTCCAGTCATTACACGCTGCAGCTCAGCAGTTCTTCTAACTACGACAACTTGAACGGTTGGGCGAAGAAAGAAAACCTGAAGAACTACGTGGTGTATCAGACGACGCGTAACGGTCAACCGTGGTATGTTCTGGTGACGGGCGTGTATGCGTCTAAAGAAGATGCTAAACGTGCAGTGTCTACGTTACCCGCCGATATTCAGGCGAAAAACCCGTGGGCAAAACCGCTGCACCAGGTTCAGGCCGATTTGAAGTAAGATAGGATATGTTCTGCAATGGTTTGCTGTTTCGCCCAATTGCGGGACAAAGACTAAAGCGCAGGATGCTGTCGGAGCTTTCTCCACAGCCGGAGAAGGTGTAATTAGTTAGTCAGCATGAAAAAAAATCGCGCTTTTTTGAAATGGGCAGGGGGAAAATACCCCCTGCTTGATGATATCAAACGGCATTTACCTAAGGGTGAATGCCTGATTGAACCTTTCGTGGGTGCCGGGTCGGTGTTTCTTAACACCGACTTTTCTCGTTATATTCTTGCCGATATCAACAGCGACCTCATCAGTCTCTATAACATCGTGAAGACGCGTACCGATGAGTATGTGCAGGCTTCACGTGAGCTGTTTATGCCTGAAACCAATCAGGCTGAGGTGTACTATCGGTTCAGAGAAGAATTTAATGCCAGCCAGGACCCCTTCCGCCGTGCAGTGCTGTTCTTGTATCTGAACCGCTTCGGTTACAACGGATTGTGTCGCTATAACCTGCGCGGCGAGTTTAACGTGCCGTTTGGTCGTTATAAAAAACCGTATTTCCCGGAAGCCGAGTTGTACCATTTTGCTGAAAAAGCGCAGAATGCGGAGTTTCATTGCCTCTCCTATGAAGAGTGCATGGATCGTGCGGATAGCAACTCTGTGGTCTATTGTGACCCGCCTTATGCACCGCTTTCGGCGACGGCAAATTTCACCGCGTATCATACCAACAGCTTTAGCCCAAAAGAGCAGGCGCATCTGGCCGAAATGGCAGAAAAGCTGGTCAGTAAGCAGATCCCGGTGTTAATTTCGAATCATGACACGCCCGATACCCGTGAGTGGTACCGATCGGCGAAACATTTTCAGGTCAAAGTGCGGCGCAGCATTAGCAGCAATGGCGGCACGCGTAAAAAGGTGAACGAACTGCTGGCACTGTATAAACCAGGAGTTGTAGCGCCTGCGAAGAAATAATTCTCAAGGAGAAGCGGATGAAACAGTATTTGATCGCCCCCTCAATTCTGTCGGCTGATTTTGCCCGCCTGGGTGAGGACACCGCGAGAGCGCTGACTGCCGGTGCCGACGTTGTGCACTTCGACGTCATGGACAATCACTACGTACCGAATCTGACCATCGGACCGATGGTCCTGAAATCGCTGCGTAAATATGGCATCACCGCCCCGATTGATGTTCACCTGATGGTGAAACCGGTCGATCGTATTGTCCCGGACTTCGCCGCCGCTGGCGCCAGCATCATTACTTTTCATCCGGAAGCCTCCGAGCATGTCGATCGCACTTTACAGCTGATCAAAGAGCATGGTTGTAAAGCGGGCCTGGTGTTCAACCCGGCAACGCCGCTAAGCTATCTGGACTACGTCATGGATAAGCTCGACGTGATCCTGCTGATGTCCGTTAACCCAGGCTTTGGCGGGCAGTCCTTCATTCCGCAAACATTGGATAAGCTGCGCGAAGTGCGTCGCCGCATTGATGAATCTGGCTATGACATTCGTCTGGAAGTGGACGGCGGCGTCAAAGTGAACAACATTGGTGAAATCGCCGCGGCAGGCGCAGATATGTTTGTCGCAGGCTCTGCTATTTTCGACCAACCAGATTACAAAAAAGTCATTGATGAAATGCGCAATGAACTGGCGAAGGTAAGTCATGGATAAGTTTCAGGATATTCGGGGCGCCGCATTTGACCTCGACGGCACGCTGGTCGACAGCGCGCCGGGATTAGCCGCTGCGGTGGATATGGCGCTGTATGCGCTGGAACTGCCGGTTGCCGGTGAAGAACGTGTTATCACCTGGATTGGTAACGGTGCAGATGTACTGATGGAGCGCGCGCTGGCGTGGTCTCGTCAGGAGCGCGCAACTTTACGCAAAACGATGGGTAAACCCCCCGTTGATGATGATATTCCCGCCGAGGAACAGGTACGTATTTTGCGTAAGCTGTTCGACAGATACTACGGCGATGTCGCAGAAGAGGGAACATTCCTGTTCCCTGATGTTGCCGATACGCTGGGCGCGCTGCATGCGAAAGGATTGCCGCTGGGTCTGGTGACCAATAAACCGACCCCGTTTGTCGCGCCATTGCTCGAGGCGTTGGATATCGCCAAATACTTTAGCGTGGTCATCGGTGGTGACGACGTGCAGAATAAAAAACCGCATCCGGATCCGCTGCTGTTGGTGGCAAGCAAGCTTGGCATCAAGCCTGAGCAAATGCTCTTCGTAGGGGATTCACGCAATGATATTCAGGCGGCAAAAGCTGCTGGCTGTCCGTCCGTTGGCCTGACCTATGGCTACAACTACGGCGAGTCGATCGCGCTGAGCCAGCCCGACGTTATTTACGACCGTATTAATGAACTACTGCCCGCTCTCGGGCTTCCGCATAGCGAAAATCAGGAATTAAAAAATGACTAAGCCCATCGTTTTTAGTGGCGCACAGCCCTCAGGTGAATTGACCATTGGCAACTATATGGGTGCGCTGCGTCAGTGGGTGAGCATGCAGGATGACTACCATTGCATCTACTGCATCGTTGACCAACATGCCATCACCGTTCGTCAGGATGCTCAGCAACTGCGTAAAGCAACGCTGGATACGCTGGCGTTGTATCTGGCATGCGGAATCGATCCTGAAAAAAGCACCATTTTCGTGCAGTCTCACGTACCGGAACATGCCCAGCTAGGTTGGGCGCTGAACTGCTACACCTACTTCGGCGAACTGAGCCGTATGACCCAGTTCAAAGACAAATCCGCGCGCTATGCGGAGAACATCAACGCCGGTCTGTTTGATTATCCGGTGCTGATGGCGGCAGACATCCTGCTGTATCAGACCAACCAGGTGCCGGTTGGCGAAGATCAGAAACAGCATCTGGAACTGAGCCGCGATATTGCCCAGCGCTTCAACGCCCTGTATGGCGACATCTTCAAAGTGCCTGAGCCGTTCATTCCTAAATCCGGTGCGCGCGTGATGTCGCTGCTGGAGCCGACGAAGAAAATGTCCAAGTCGGATGACAACCGCAACAACGTGATCGGCCTGCTGGAAGATCCGAAATCCGTGGTTAAGAAAATCAAACGAGCGATGACCGACTCCGAAGAGCCGCCGGTTGTTCGCTACGACGTGCAGAACAAAGCAGGTGTTTCCAACCTGCTGGATATCCTCTCTGCCGTCACTGGCCAGAGCATTCCGGAGCTGGAACAGCACTTCGAAGGCAAAATGTATGGTCATCTGAAAGGTGAAGTCGCAGAGGCCGTTTCCGGCATGCTGACCGAGCTTCAGGCGCGGTATCACCGTTTCCGTAACGATGAAGCTTTCCTGCAGAAAGTGATGAAAGACGGTGCGGAGAAAGCCAGCGCCCGCGCGTCTGTTACGCTGAAAGCCGTTTACGAAGCGATTGGTTTTGTGGCCAAGCCGTAATGCGCTCTGCGTTGTTGAAGAAACCGGGTTACGCCCGGTTTTTTTTCGCCTGTTCGTTGGTAAATCTCAAAAAATGTGAGGCGCCTCGCCGTTTGCACATTTCCTCATTGCGCTATATCTTCACTTTAATGAAGATATAAATATTCACTTTACTGAAAATATAAAATGCGTCGGACATTTATCAAGAAAGAGGGGGTTGTGTTGACAACCCTGGCCCGTTACCTGCTCGGTGAAAAGTGCGGTAACAGACTGAAAACTATAGATGAACTGGCTGCCGAGTGTCACTCATCGGTAGGGTTAACCCAGGCCGCGTTGAAAACGCTGGAATCCTCCGGGGCGATCCGTATTGAGCGCCGCGGGCGTAACGGTAGCTATCTGGTGGAGATGGATAACCGTACGCTGCTAAAGCATGTGGATATTAATAACGTGGTCTGTGCGATGCCGCTGCCCTACACCCGTTTATATGAAGGACTGGCGAGTGGGCTTAAGGCTCAATTCGATGGGATCCCGTTTTATTACGCACACATGCGTGGGGCTGATATTCGCGTGGAATGCCTGCTGAACGGCGTCTATGACATGGCGGTAGTTTCCCGCCTGGCGGCGGAAAGTTACCTTGCCCAGGATGGATTGCGCATTACGTTAGCGCTGGGACCGCATACCTACGTCGGCGAGCATCAGCTGATTTGTCGCAAGGGCGAATCCGCAGATGTAAAACGTGTCGGGCTCGATAACCGTTCGGCGGATCAGAAAATCATGACCGAGGCCTGTTTTGGCGACCGTGACGTTGAATTGATCGATATGCCTTATCACGAAAGCTTGCAGCGTATCGCGAGAGGGGATGTGGATGCGGTTATCTGGAACGTGGTTGCAGAGGCCGAGTTGGCGGTACTGGGATTAGAAGCCACGCCGCTCACCAACGATCCGCGATTTCTGCAGGCCACGGAGGCGGTAGTGCTGACCCGGGCGGAGGATTATCCGATGCAACAGCTACTACGAGCGGTCGTCAATAAAGAGGCGCTGCTTGCCCACCAACAGCGTGTGGCGAACGGTGAACAGGAACCCAGTTATTAAGTGAAGGCGAACGATATGGAAAACAGGCTTAACCTGCTGTGTGAAGCGGGCGTTATCGACAAGGATATTTGTAGCGGCATGCTGCAGGTGGTCAGGCGGCTGGATGAAGAGTGGTGTTTGCCGGTTTATAGCGAGCAAGGGACCATGGCGATGACCCATATGGCGAGCGCGTTAATGCGCAGTCGCCAGGGCGAAGTGATTGAAGCGCTGGATGGTGAGCTGTTGGAGGAGTTGGCGCAATCTCATCTGTGGCCAACTATTTTATTGGTACATCAGGCGCTGCTGAAAGAGTTCACGGTGATGCCGCACGCGAATGAAGAAGGCTATATGTTGGCTAACCTGTACGGATTGTGGATGGCGGCGAACGAAGGCGTCTGAAATCAATGGGCAATTAGCTTATTGCACCCTAAATATTCAAAAAAATGAATATTTAACTGAAGGATTAGAACGAGGCAGAGAAATGTTTATAGATGCATTGAAACGCCAGAACCCCGCACTTATCTCGGCCGCTATCGCGTTGTGGCAGCAAGGGAAGATCGCGCCTGACAGTTGGGTCATTGATGTTGATCAGGTCATTGAGAATGGCAAACGCCTGCTGGATGTCGCCAGGCAACATGGCATCTCGCTATATCTGATGACCAAACAGGTAGGACGTAACCCGTGGCTGGCAGAGAAGCTGTTACAGCTTGGCTATGAAGGCATCGTGGTTGTCGATTACAAGGAGAGCCGCGTCATGCGCCGCGCCGGGTTACCGGTTGCGCATCAGGGACATCTGGTGCAGATCCCGTCGCGGCTGGTCAATGAGGCAGTGGCGCAAGGCACTGAGGTCATCACATTGTTCTCGCTGGAGAAAGCGCGCGAAGTTTCGGCTGCGGCGGTGAAGGCCGGCTGTGAACAGAACGTGATGCTGAAGGTGTATGACAAGGATGATTTTCTCTATCCGGGGCAGGAAAGCGGATTTCCGCTGAAGTATCTGACGGATGTGGTCAATGAAATCCGCAGCCTGCCGGGCCTGTGTCTGTGCGGGTTAACCCATTTCCCCTGCCTGTTATGGGATGAAAAATCAGCGCAGACGATGCCGACGCCTAATCTGCACACGCTGGTGAGCGCCCGACGTCAGTTGGCGGAAGCCGGGATTGCCATTGAGCAGCTTAATGCGCCGTCAGCCAGCAGTTGTTCATCGTTACCCCTGCTGGCGGAATATGGCGTCACCCATGCCGAGCCGGGTCATGCGCTGACCGGCACCATTCCTTGTAACCAAAAAGGCGACCAGCCGGAACGCATTGCGATGCTGTGGTTAAGCGAGGTTTCACACACGTTTCGTGGGGACAGTTATTGCTATGGCGGGGGCTATTACCGTCGTGGTCACGCGCAAAACGCGCTGGTCTTTACGCCGGAAAATGACGCCCCAATAACCGCAAAGCTTAAACCCGTCGACGACAGCAGCATTGACTACTACCTGCCTGTAGCCGGCGAATTTCCGGTGAGTAGCGCGGTGATCTTCTGTTTTCGCACCCAGATCTTCGTGACGCGTAGCGACGTGGTGCTGGTGTCGGGCATTCAGCGCGGCGCGGCTGAAATCGTCGCGCGTTACGACAGTCTCGGCAATATTCTGGAGGACTAATGGCTCGATTCGTCGTGTTGGTGATCGACAGTTTTGGTGTTGGCGCAATGAAAGACGTCACGCTGGTCAGGCCGCAGGATGCGGGAGCGAATACCTGCGGCCATATCCTGGGCGAACTCCCGCAGTTACGGTTGCCAACGCTGGAAAAGTTGGGGCTGATTAACGCTCTGGGCTTTGCGCCTGGCGTGATGAAACCTTCAGCATCGGCGGTTTGGGGCGTTGCAGAGCTGCAGCATGAAGGGGGAGATACCTTTATGGGCCATCAGGAGATTTTAGGCACACGACCTCAGGCTCCGCTGCGGATGCCATTTAGCGACGTCATCAATGGCGTTGAGCAAGCGCTGAAAGCCGCGGGCTGGCAGGTGGAACGCCGCGGCGGCGATCTGGCGTTTCTTTGGGTCAACAATGCGGTCGCAGTGGGCGATAACCTCGAAGCGGATTTAGGTCAGGTCTACAACATTACCGCCAATCTTGCCGTTATCCCATTTGATGAGGTGCTAAAAATAGGCCGTGTGGTGCGTGAGCAGGTTCAGGTCGGGCGCGTGATCGCGTTTGGCGGTCAGCTTAAAGACAGCCAGCGCATTCTGGATGCAGCCGAGACCAAAGAAGGACGCTTTATCGGCATTAACGCTCCACGTTCCGGCGCCTATGAAAATGGCTTCCAGGTCAGGCATATGGGTTTTGGCGTAGATGAGCAGGTACAGGTGCCGCAAAAACTGCATGACGCCGGAATCCCTACCGTGCTGGTCGGTAAAGTGGCGGACATCGTTGCCAATCCGCACGGGCGCAGCTGGCAAAACCTGGTGGATAGCCAGCAGATCATGGATATCACGCTTAACGAATTTAACGCTGAGCCGACGGTATTTATCTGTACCAACATTCAGGAAACCGATCTTGCCGGGCACGCTGAAGACGTAGCGCGGTATGCCGAACGGTTGCAGCTTGTCGATCTTAATCTTTCACGCCTTTTGGCCGCTATGGATCCAAGTGACTGTCTGATGGTCATGGCCGATCACGGCAACGATCCGACCATCGGTCACAGCCATCATACCCGGGAAGTTGTGCCGGTACTGGTGTATCAACAGGGGCTGGAGCCTGCGCAATTAGGCATCCGGGCGACGTTATCCGATGTTGGCGCGACGGTGTGTGAATTTTTCGGCGCGGCGGCGCCACAAAATGGCTGCTCTTTTCTCTCGGCATTGCGCCTTACAGGAGACACCTTATGAACTTTGATCCGACGGGCTATACCTGGGTCCACGAACATCTGCATATCGATCTCTCTGGGTTCAAAAATAACCTCGACTGCCGGTTAGATCAGTACGATCTGATTTGTCAGGAGATGAAGGATCTCCGGGCGTCAGGCGTCAGCAATATTATTGAGATGACCAACCGCTATATGGGGCGTAATCCACAATTCATGCTCGACCTGATGCGCGATACCGGTATCAACGTCATGGCCTGCACTGGCTATTACCAGGATGCGTTTTTCCCTGAACATGTCGCGGCTCGCAGCGTGGAACAGCTCGCGCAGGAGATGGTCGATGAGATAGTCATCGGTATTGATGGTACTGAATTGAAGGCCGGAATTATTGCGGAAATTGGCTCCAGCGAAGGGGTGATTACGCCGCTTGAAGAGAAGGTGTTTATTGCCGCGGCGCGGGCGCACATCGAAACCGGACGTCCCATCTCCACCCACACCTCGTTTAGTACCATGGGCCTGGAACAGCTGGTGTTGCTGCAGGCGCACGGCGTTGACCTTTCTCGCGTAACCGTTGGTCACTGCGACCTGAAAGATAATCTCGACAATATCTTACGCATGATCGATCTCGGCGCGTATGTGCAGTTCGATACCATCGGTAAAAACAACTATTACCCGGACGAGAAACGCATTGGCATGCTCCATGCGCTGCGCAATCGCGGGCTGCTTGATCGCGTGATGCTTTCCATGGACATTACCCGCCGCTCGCATTTAAAAGCCAATGGCGGCAATGGCTACGACTATCTGTTAACCACTTTTATCCCACAGTTGCGCCAGTCAGGATTCAGCCAGGCCGATGTGGACACGATGTTACGTGATAACCCCTCAAAATTTTTCCAATAAGGACAGAATCATGAAAAAGATTGGCGTTGCTGGCTTACAGCGTGAGCAGATTAAAAAGACCATTGAAACCGCAGCTCCGGGTTGCTTTGAAGTATCCATTCATAACGACATGGAAGCGGCGATGAAAGTGAAATCCGGACTGCTGGATTACTACATCGGCGCTTGTAACACCGGCGCGGGCGCGGCGCTGTCGATTGCCATCGCGGTGATTGGCTACAACAAAAGCTGCACTATCGCCAGGCCGGGTATTAAGGCGAAAGACGAACATATCGCAAAAATGGTTGCGGAAGGGAAAGTGGCTTTTGGTCTCTCCGTCGAACATGTTGAACATGCGATTCCGATGCTGGTTAACCATTTGAAATAAAAGGCATGACTATGGATCTGTATATTCAGATTGTGGTGGTGGCCTGCCTGACCGGCATGACGTCACTTCTGGCACATCGCTCGGCGGCCGTCTTTCATGACGGTATCCGCCCTATTCTGCCGCAGCTGATCGAGGGGTACATGAATCGCCGTGAGGCGGGGAGTATCGCGTTTGGTCTGAGTATCGGCTTTGTGGCGTCGGTGGGGATCTCATTTACCCTGAAAACCGGCTTGCTCAACGCCTGGCTGCTGTTCCTGCCGACGGATATTCTCGGCGTGCTGGCGATGAACAGCCTGCTGGCGTTCGGTCTGGGCGCTATCTGGGGCGTATTGATTCTGACCTGCCTGCTGCCGGTGAACCATCTGCTCACGGCGCTGCCGGTTGATGTACTGGGTAGCCTCGGTGAACTGAGTTCTCCGGTGGTTTCCGCATTCGCACTCTTCCCGCTGGTGGCGATTTTCTATCAGTTTGGCTGGAAGCACAGCATTATCGCGGCGGTGGTGGTACTGATGACCCGCGTGGTGGTGGTGCGTTACTTCCCACACCTGAACCCGGAATCAATTGAGATTTTTGTGGGGATGATGATGCTGCTGGCGATCGCCATTACGCATGATATTCGCCACCGCGGCGATGACGAGATGGATGCCAGCGGGCTATCGGTCTTTGAAGAACGAACCTCGCGGATTATTAAAAACCTGCCGTATATCGCCATTGTCGGCGCGTTGATTGCCGCCGTCGCCAGTATGAAGATTTTCGCTGGCAGCGAGGTTTCAATTTTTACGCTGGAAAAAGCGTATTCGGCTGGGATTTCGCCGGAGCAGTCGCAGACGCTGGTGAACCAGGCGGCCCTGGCGGAGTTTATGCGCGGGCTGGGTTTTGTACCGATGATTGCGACAACCGCGCTGGCGACGGGCGTGTATGCGGTAGCGGGTTTTACCTTCGTGTTCTCCGTAGGTTATCTGGCGCCGAACCCGTGGATAGCGGCAATCCTTGGCGCTATCGTGATTTCAGCGGAAGTGTTGCTGCTGCGCTCTATTGGCAAATGGCTGGGGCGTTATCCGTCAGTGCGTAACGCATCGGACAATATTCGTAATGCGATGAATATGCTGATGGAAATGGCGCTGCTGGTAGGCTCGATTTTTGCCGCCATCAAGATGGCAGGCTATACCGGTTTCTCAATTGCGGTAGCGATTTACTTCCTCAACGAATCGATAGGGCGTCCGGTTCAGAAGATGGCGGCTCCAGTCGTAGCGGTAATGATCACCGGTATTGTGCTGAATATTCTCTACTGGTTTGGTCTGTTTGTTCCGGCTTGAGGAGGCGTAAAACATGAAGACGTTCCCTCTGCAAAGCCTGACGCTTGCGCAGGCACAGCAAAAGCAGTTTGCGCTGGTGGATACGCTTTGCCGTCACTTTCCTGGCGCTGATTTTCTGGCCGGTGGTGATATAGGGCTGGCCCCGGGGCTGAATCAGCCTCGGGTGACGCAACGCGTGGAAAAGGTGCTGGCCGAGGCGTTTCACGCTGAGGCCGCAGCGTTGGTTCAGGGCGCAGGCACCGGGGCTATTCGCGCCGGGCTGGCTGCGCTGCTCAAACCCGGCCAGCGGCTGTTAGTTCACGATGCGCCTGTGTATCCTACAACCCAGGTGCTCGTCGAGCAGATGGGCATTACCCTGGTGAGGGCGGATTTTAACTGCCTCCCGGCAATCACCCAGGCGATTACGCAGCATCGTCTTGACGCCGCGCTGGTGCAGCATACGCGTCAGCAACCGCAGGATTGTTACGTGTTAGCCGAGGTGCTGGCGGAAATCGCGCGGTGCGGCGTACCGACGTTAACCGATGACAACTACGCGGTGATGAAAGTTGACGGTATTGGCTGTGAATTTGGGGCGACGCTGTCTACTTTTTCGTGCTTTAAACTCTTCGGCCCGGAGGGCGTCGGGGCGGTGGTCGGCAAGGCGGAGGCTATCGCGAAAATCCGCGCGACGCTTTATTCCGGCGGCAGCCAGATTCAGGGGGCGCAGGCGCTGGAGGTGCTTCGTGGTCTGGTTTTCGCGCCGGTGATGCATGCGGTACAGGCTGGCGTTGCTGAACGGTTGCTGACGATGCTTAATAGCGGAGCGCTACCCGAGGTGAAAAAGGCCGCCATCGCCAATGCCCAGTCGAAGGTGCTGATCGTGGAGTTTCATCAGCCGATTGCCGCCCGCGTGCTGAAAGCGGCGCAAGAGAGAGGCGCGCTGCCATACCCGGTGGGAGCTGAGTCGAAGTATGAGATCCCTCCGCTGTTCTATCGCCTTTCGGGGACGTTTCGCGAAGCGAATCCGTTGCTGGGTGATTATGCGATTCGTATTAATCCAAACCGAAGTGGAGAACAGACCGTGCTACGTATTCTGCGCGAGAGCGTGAGTGCGATAACATGTGAATGAGCATCTAATCTATAAATGCAAAAAACCGGGAAATTCCCGGTTTTTTTGTATCTGCGCAATCGCTTTTATTACTGGTTTGCAGCCGGACCACAGCCACCAATAATTTTAGAAATTGAAATCGCTGGATGCAGGAAGTAATCGTAGCTGCAGTTATTTTTTGTATTTTCGATATGGCCAGTACACGCGGTCAGCGTAGCCAGAACACCAGCAACGAGGGTGATTTTTGCAAATTTCAGCATGTTAAAATCCTTGTAAGATATCTATTTTTAAATGGATGAAATCCATTTCTCGGCGGTTAGGATATCAACTAAAATAAACTTTAAGTAGTCCGGATAAGGACATGATAAGCTTTATATAATTAATGAATTAGATTGCTGGATGCTTATATTTTAATTAATGATTAATAGTCGGATTATTGAGGAGAGTATATAGCGCGGTTCGTTTTTTATTTATTTCTGCTGGGGGATAAATAGATGCCCTGAATATCAGGGCATCTTCAGAAACTAGATTAATGGTTCGAGAACCAGTTCAGCTTATCGCGAAGGCCTACCACACGACCGACGATAATCAGCGCCGGGCTTTCAACCTGCTGCGCCAGTTCGCCGAGCTGCGTCAGTACCCCGTTGACGACGCGTTGCTTCACAGAAGTACCGTTTTCTACCAAAGCGACAGTCATATCGGGCTGCATACCAAATTCGATCAGTTTTTCCTGAATGGTGGCCGCCTGGTTCAGACCCATGTAGAACACCAGCGTCTGTTTCTCTGCCGCCAGGTTTTCCCAGTCCAGCTCTCCGCCGGTTTTCAGGTGTCCGGTAACCAGACGTACGCTCTGGGCGTAATCACGATGGGTCAGCGGAATGCCGGAATAGGCGGAACACCCGGAAGCAGCGGTAATACCCGGCACAACGGAGAATGGAATACCGGCGTGGCACAGGGTTTCCAGCTCTTCGCCGCCGCGGCCAAAGATGAACGGATCGCCACCTTTCAGTCTCACGACGCGTTTACCCTGTTGCGCTTCACGCAGCAGGATCTGGTTAATCTCTTCCTGCGGTACGCAGTGGTAGCCCGCGCGTTTACCGACGAATACCCGGTCCGCATCGCGGCGTACAAGGTTCATGATGTCGTCGGACACCAGACGGTCATAGACCACGACATCTGCTTGCTGGATCTGCTGTAGTCCTTTCAACGTCAGCAGTCCGGCATCGCCAGGACCGGCGCCAACCAGCACCACTTCCCCGCGATGATCCAACGGTTCGCTAAGCAACTGCTCGGTGGTTTCCTCGACGGCTTTCTGGTCACTGTTCGCCAGCGACTGCGCCAGGCGGTCATTCACGAACAATTTTTCCCAGAAGCGACGACGCTCTCCCATGCTGGCAAACTGTTGCTTCACTCGGGAACGCAACTTGCCGGCATACTGCGCGACCTGGCCCAGATGCTGAGGCAATACGGATTCAAGTCTTTCACGCAGTAGACGGGCAAGCACCGGCGATGTCCCGCCGGAGGAGACCGCCACCATCAGCGGCGAGCGGTCGATAATGGAGGGCATGATAAAACTGGCTGCTTTTGGCGCATCGACCACGTTGCAGAAAATACGGCGTGATTCTGCGGCGGTACTGACGCTTTGGTTGACGGTATCGTCATCGGTGGCGGCGATAGCCAGCCAGCAGGCGTCGAGCAGAGACTCATCGAATGGCCCTTCAACCAGCGTCAGCATGCCTTCATCTGCCCATACTTTGAACTGCGGAATAAACGCCAGCGCATTAACCGTTAAACGTGCGCCCGCTTCCAGCAGTAACCGCGCTTTGCGTTCTGCGACATCACCACCGCCGACGATCAAGCAGTCGCGGTCACGTAGTTGACAAAATATAGGCAAATGATCCACGACATTACCCCTTAATTATTGGCAGCAGCCTCTGGCTGGTTGATTTTTGCCGGAACAGGACGCTCCGATTTTGGCGTAGCATACCAATAACCCAATCCCATGAATACGACACCGGACAAAGTATTACCGAGTGTCACCCACAGCAGGTTATGACCAATTCCTGACAGGGTATACGCTTCGCTGTGGTGACCGAACCAGGAGAGGGCAAACAGCGTCATGTTGGCAACCGAGTGCTCGTAGCCGGAAGCAATAAACGCCAGCAGACACCACCAGATAGCGAGGAATTTTGCCGCGCCTTCGGTACGGATTGCCATCCAGATTGCCAGACAAACCAACCAGTTACACAGCGCGCCTTTAAAGAACAGCACCGTTGCAGGCGCGGTCGTTTTCGCCAGCGCAACCGAATGGACGATGCTGGTATCAACCGGCAGCAGGCTGCCGCCGCCCCAGCTGTAAAGCAGGGCGACAAACACGGAGCCGACCAGGTTACCCAGCCAGGTTTGCGGCAGGATAGCCCACATCTGGCCGTGGCTGATGGTACCCGCTTTGACGCCGAGCGTCAGGAACATGGTGTGACCGGTAAACAATTCCGAACCGGCGATAATGACCAGCGTTAAAGCGATGCCAAAGGTTGCCCCCATCACCAGAGGACGTACGGACGGGTCGAGTAGATTGCCGAGGGTGAAAATAAGGATGATGCCGAGACCGACGTAGGCCCCTGCCATTGCCGAACTGACCCAGAATCCGAGCGGGTTATTAGCCGACAGGCGTGCGATGCGCGCAGCGTTAGCCGCACACTTATTGATAGTGTCAGTAAACATTTGATTATCCTTGAAGTACAAAAAATAAAAAAAATCGTAACCGTAGGCCGGATAAGGCATTTATGCCGCCATCCGGCAATGTGCTTTTGCAATTGCCTGATGGCGCTACGCTTATCAGGCCTACCAATAAAAGACCTGCAAATACGTCAAAAAAGGGGAGGCGTTGCGCCTCCCTAAAATTTATTAACCGCGCAACTGCACCACGCCGTCTTTCACTCGCGCTTCGTAATGTTTCACGGAGAACTGTTCGTCTTCCATGCACAGACCGTCGCTTAAACGAAAGCGCTGTTTTTTCAGCGGGCTGGCGACCCACAACTCGCCCTGATGTTCAGCAATCAGCCCACGAGAAAGTACGCTGGACTCAAAGAACGGGTCGATGTTGCTGATCGCAAACACCTGGTCGCTGTGATACGGGCGGAAAATCGCAACTTGCTCACTACCTAACAGGGCGCAGACGCCTGTTGCAGGCAGAATGTCATCGATTTTGCAGATGTTTTGCCACTGGCTCATGCGTTTTCCTCCACCAGAGTCACCGGAATACGCTCATAAGGCGTGGCCGGACGATGTTGTTCACGTTCAGGCACAACCTGGACATTTGGATCGCGTTTTTCGCTGTTGATAAAGTGTTTGAAGCGAACCTGCGCGGATGGGGTGTTAACCGTTTCTGTCCATTCGCAGACCACCGCTTCACGCAGACGGGTCATCTCTTCTTCCAGGTGCTGGTTCAGACCCAGCTTGTCGTCGATGATGACAGATTTCAGATACTCGATACCGCCTTCCAGATTGTCTAACCACGGTGCGGTACGGGTCAGTTTGTCGGCGGTACGGATGTAGAACATCATGAAACGGTCAAGGTACTTGAGCAGCGTGTCGCGATCGATATCCGCCGCCAGCAGATCCGCATGACGAGGTTTCATCCCGCCGTTACCGCAAACGTACAGGTTCCAGCCTTTCTCTGTGGCGATGATACCCACGTCTTTACCCTGTGCTTCGGCACATTCACGGGTACAGCCGGAGACGCCGAATTTCATTTTGTGCGGGGTACGAATGCCTTTGTAGCGATTTTCCAGTTCTACGCCGAAGCCGACGCTATCGCCGACGCCGTAACGGCACCAGGTGCTGCCCACGCAGGTTTTTGCCATACGCAACGCTTTGGCGTACGCGTGGCCGGTTTCGAAGCCCGCTTCAATCAGCTGACGCCAGATTTCCGGCAGGTCGTCTTTTTGCGCGCCGAACAGGCCGATACGCTGAGAACCGGTGATTTTGGTGTACAGGTTAAATTCACGCGCGATACGGCCCACGGCCACCAGCCCTTCAGGGGTAATCTCACCACCCGCAGAGCGCGGGATCACGGAGTAGGTACCGTCTTTCTGGATGTTCGCCAGGAAGTTGTCGTTGGTGTCCTGCAGAGGCGTGTGCTGCGGTTTGAGAATGTACTCATTCCAGCAGGAAGCCAGCAGAGAACCGACGGTCGGCTTACACACTTCACAGCCGTAGCCTTTCCCGTGTTTTGCCAGCAACTCTTCGAAGGTTTTGATGCCTTCTACGCGGATGAGATGGAACAGTTCCTGACGTGAGTACGGGAAGTGTTCGCACAGGTTGTTGTTAACTTCGATACCCTGTTTCGCCAGTTCGGCGTTCAGGACCTGCGTTACCAGCGGGATACACCCGCCACAGCCGGTACCGGCTTTGGTTTCAGCTTTCAGCGCTGCAACGGTGTGGCAGCCTTTGTTGATAGCGGCAATCAGCATGCCTTTGGTGACATCGAAGCAGGAGCAAATCTGCGCGCTGTCCGGCAGTTTATCGACACCGATAGACGGCTTACCGCTACCCGCGTGTGCTGGCAGAATCAGTGAATCCGGGTTTTCCGGCAGTTCGATGGCGTTCAGCACCAGCTGCAGCAGGTTGCCGTAATCGCTGGTGTCGCCGACTAAAACTGCGCCGAGCAGGGTTTTGTTATCTTCGCTAACGATCAGGCGTTTGTAGACTTCTTTGCTTTCGTCGAGATAGACGTAGCTACGGGCACCCGGCGTACGCGCATGTGCGTCGCCAATCCCGCCGACGTCAACGCCGAGCAGCTTCAGCTTGGCGCTCAGATCCGCGCCTTCAAAGGCGTTTTCGGTTTCGAGAATATGGTCAACGGCAACCTGCGCCATTTTGTAGCCTGGAGCGACCAGACCATACACGCGGTTGTTCCAGCTGGCGCATTCGCCGATGGCATAGATATCCGGGTCAGAAGTCTGGCAGGTGTCGTTAATCACGATACCACCGCGCGGAGCGACGTCCAGGCCGCATTGGGTGGCCAGTTTGTCGCGTGGACGAATACCGGTAGAGAAGACGATGAAATCGACTTCCAGTTCGCTACCGTCGGCAAAACGCATGGTTTTGCGCGCTTCGGTGCCTTCCTGGACGATCTCTTTGGTGTTTTTGCTGGTGTGCACGCGCACGCCCATGCTTTCAATTTTGCGACGTAACTGCTCGCCACCCATATGATCCAGCTGTTCAGCCATCAGCATTGGGGCGAATTCAATCACGTGGGTTTCAACGCCGAGGCTTTTCAGCGCGCCGGCGGCTTCCAGGCCCAGCAGGCCCCCCCCGACGACGGCGCCGCGTTTGCTCCGGCGTGCGCAAGATTCAATGGCGTTGAGGTCTTCGATGGTGCGGTAAACGAAGCAGTCCTGGGTTTCCGAACCTTTAATCGGTGGGATCCACGGGTAAGAGCCCGTCGCCATGATCAACTTATCGTAATAGACCGTGCGACCCGCGCTGGAGTGGATCACTTTCTCCTGGCGGTTGATGGTAATTGCGCGCTCGCCCACTAACACCTTAACGCCGTGCTTCTCGTAGAATCCTTCACGCACCAGAGAAAGCTCTTCGGCGGTGTGGTGGGAGAAGTAGGAGGACAGGTGTACACGGTCGTACGCTTTGCGGGGTTCTTCACAGAAGACGGTAATATCAAAATTGGCAGCGTCGGATTTATCAAGAAGATCCTCAATAAAGCGATGGCCGACCATACCATTACCGATAATAGCGAGTCTGACTTTGCTCATTTTTGCCTCGATTTCTTTTCTATTACTGCCTACCTTAACGATTCAGCAACCCCGCTTATTGATGCAAATCAAATTCGCCTTTATATACTCCTTAAGAGGTATATAACTGATTTGTCAGCATTTTTATAAGTGACGGAATTAACTGACTTTTCGTGTTTGTATAAAAAGCATACAATTTAAGGGGCTTTTGTAAGAATTGGCCTACATGACCAGTGAAAGGCAGAGGGAGTGAGAATGTGCCGGATAGCGCAGATACCATCCGGCAGTGAGATTAATGCGTTGCTGGCACGTTATGTTGGCGATGGCGCGTGACGAACCCAAGGATGAAGCACATCACGAATACTACGGCATACAAGCCGTTGGCCGTCTGTAATGCTGCCAGCGGTCCGCTGTGCGCCACGATAGGGCCGGTTACCACGAAAGTGAGCATAGTACCAATGGTGCCGCAGGTCAGAACGAAGTTAACCAGTTTAGGTGATGCGACCTTCGTCTGCTGGGAGCCGAGAGTAATAATGGTGGTATAAATCGCGCTGGAGAAGAAGCCCAGTGTCAGAATAAACCACGGCATATGCTCCGGCGTACCGGTGATGAACAGATACATCAGGACGGTGGCCAGACCCGCCAGTACGGTCAGGATGCGCTGCAAATCGAAGAAACGCAGGATAAAGCTAAACGCCCACATGCCAACCATGTAAGACATCCAGAAGTCGCTGACCAGTTTACCTGCGTCGTTCAGGCTCATGCCAAGGCTTTTGGCGTATTCCGGCACCCAGGAGATAAAGCCCAACTGACCGAGGATGTAGCACAGTGCGGCGATCGCCAGGAACAGCACGCCAATACCCCATTTTTCTTTCACTACCGGCGCGTCCGGTTGCTGCGCGTGTTTGCCCAGCGCCGGGAATTCGCAGCCGAAGGTCAGCAGGAAAATGGCGACGTATACCAGGCCGATACAGGCATAGACCCAATACCATTCGATGCTGCGCGCTAACAGGAACGCGGCCACCATCGGGAAAATCATGCCAGCCATGCTGAAGAAGGAGTCAGTAAACAGCAGACGAGAACCGCGCTGGCGGCCTTCGTACATCTGAGTCACCAGAAACGTACCAATCGACATGGTGATACCGCTCACCAGACCCAGTACAAACATGGCGGCTGAGAACAAGGCCAGGCTATGGCTGAGCATCAGTCCGGCGACCGCCAGAACCATCAGGATAAAGCCAAAGCGCAATTGGGTTTTCAGGGGCACAATTTCCATCAGCCAGGCATTCAGGAAGATAGAGATCAGAATGCCGGCATTCAGAAAGGTGAAGGTGTTACTCATACTGGAAACGGGCAAATGGAAGTACTCTGCGATGTTTCCCATCACCATCCCGGTGACAATTACCAACGCGCCTGTCAGGGCGTAGGAGAGAAAGCTAATCCATGTGAGCTTGATGCGATTGCTGTTAGTCATGACTGGCCTGTATAGAAGTGGGAGGCGCATTGACTGCGCCGTGAGCGGGCAGATTTTAGGCGTTTTAGTGATGCATTTAAATGTTTATTGGCAATTACCAGCTCCGTTACATTTTTTTATGTGATCTAGATCGCATTGAGGCTTGGGGCTATAAGGTTACATTTGTTTCAAGTACGTAAAATTAAGTAAAGGGATGGCCTTGTTCTTGAAGGCTCTTTAGAATCAATTCACTTGCTTCATTTCTGCTCTTGTTAAGGAATTCTCATGCTCAAATCGACTCTGGCGGCTGTTGCAGCTGTTCTCGCTCTTTCTGCTCTTTCTCCCGCAGCACTGGCAGCAAAAGGTGACCCGCATGTCCTGCTGACAACCTCTGCCGGTAACATTGAGCTGGAGCTGAACAGTCAGAAAGCCCCGGTTTCAGTGCAAAACTTTGTCGATTATGTCAACAGCGGTTTCTATAACAACACTACGTTCCACCGCGTGATCCCTGGCTTCATGGTGCAGGGCGGCGGTTTTACCGAGCAGATGCAGCAGAAGAAACCTAACCCGCCAATCAAGAATGAAGCCGATAACGGACTGCGTAACACCCGCGGCACGATTGCTATGGCGCGTACAGCGGATAAAGACAGCGCGACCAGCCAGTTCTTTATCAACATTGCGGACAATGCGTTCCTCGATCACGGCCAGCGCGACTTTGGCTATGCTGTCTTCGGTAAAGTTGTGAAAGGTATGGATGTCGCGGATAAGATCTCTCAGGTACAGACCCATGATGTCGGTCCTTACCAGAATGTTCCGTCAAAACCGATTGTTATCCTGTCTGCTAAAGTCCTGCCATAACCGTATTTTGCGCGGGCAGTTCTCGCCCGCGTTCTCTCCCTTCTCTGCGTAACCCGAAATTGCTGCTTATACTTGTGGCAAGTGTCGGCTCATTCAGGGAGGTCATGTGAAAAAACTCACCGATAAACAAAAGTCCCGGCTCTGGGAACAACGACGAAATGCCAATTTCCAGGCCAGTCGGCGGTTGGAAGGTGTGGATATTCCACGGGTTACTCTGAGTGCTGAAGACGCCCTGGCGCGTCTTGAAGAGTTGAGGAGGCACTATGAGCGATAAATTCGGTGATGGACGCGACCCCTATTTGTATCCGGGCCTGAATGTCATGCGTAACCGTCTGGGGATCCATCAGGCGCAACGACTGACGCAGGCGGCCTATGAACTGACGGCGCTGCGTGCGGCCACTATCGAGCTGGGCCCGCTTAAACGGGGATTGCCGCATCTGTGCGCCATTCATCGCCAGCTGTATCGGGATATTTTTGACTGGGCGGGACATCTGCGGGAAGTTGATATCTACCAGGGCGATACCCGTTTTTGCCATTTCGCTTATATCGAGAAAGAGGGCAATGCGTTGATGCAGGACCTGGAAGATGAGTCCTGGCTGGTGGGGTTGCCGGAAGACAAGTTTGTCGATCGTCTTGCACACTATTATTGCGAAATCAACGTGCTGCATCCGTTTCGTATTGGCAGCGGCCTGGCGCAGCGTATTTTCTTCGAACAATTAGCGATTCATGCCGGGTATATGCTGAGCTGGGATGACATCCCGGTTGAGGAGTGGAATCTGGCTAATCAGAGCGGGGCGATGGGTGACTTGTCTGCGCTGCAGGCGATATTTCGTAAAGTGGTAAGCGAAGCCCCGGAAACTGAGTAGAATAGCGCGGTTCTTATGTACCGGAGCCGCCATGATCCTGCTTATTGATAACTATGATTCTTTTACCTGGAACCTGTACCAATACTTCTGCGAACTGGGCGCTGATGTCCTTGTCAGGCGTAACGACGAGCTGACGCTGGCGCAAATCGATGCGTTGAGCCCGCAAAAAATCGTGATTTCCCCAGGACCCTGCACGCCGGATGACGCCGGTATCTCGCTGGATGTAATTCGCCATTTCGCGGGCAACATCCCTCTGCTGGGCGTGTGTCTCGGTCACCAGGCGATGGCGCAGGCCTTTGGCGCGAGCGTGGTTCGGGCGGCAAAAGTGATGCACGGTAAAACCTCGCCGATTACGCATAACGGGCAGGGCGTTTTTCAGGGACTCGCCAACCCATTAACGGTGACGCGCTACCATTCTCTGGTGGTTGCCCCCGAAACGCTTCCTGACTGCTTTGAAGTGACGGCCTGGAGTGAAACGCAGGAGATTATGGGCATTCGTCACCGTGAGTGGGATATGGAAGGGGTGCAGTTTCACCCGGAGAGTATTCTCAGCGAACAGGGGCATCAGCTGCTGGCTAATTTCCTCAATCGCTGAATTGTGGTTGCTATTCAGTGATTTTTTATTCATATTTTGTGATTATAATTTCACTAGCATTTCTGCTTAACAGGGTGGTAATGACATGGCAACTGAACAAACTGCTATTACACGCGCGACATTCGATGAAGTGATTCTGCCGATTTATGCACCGGCTGAGTTTATCCCGGTAAAAGGAAAAGGGAGTCGAGTCTGGGATCAACAGGGCAAAGAGTATGTTGATTTCGCGGGCGGCATTGCAGTTACCGCGCTAGGGCATTGCCATCCGGCACTGGTTGAGGCGTTAAAAACCCAGGGGGAAACCCTGTGGCATACCAGCAACGTTTTCACCAATGAACCCGCGCTGCGTTTAGGCCGTAAAATCATTGATGCGTCCTTCGCCGAGCGCGTGCTGTTCATGAATTCAGGTACGGAAGCCAACGAAACCGCCTTTAAGCTGGCGCGCCACTATGCCTGTGTGCGTCATAGCCCGTTCAAAACCAAAATCATTGCCTTCCATAATGCGTTTCACGGCCGTTCGCTGTTTACCGTTTCTGTTGGCGGGCAGCCGAAATACTCCGACGGCTTTGGACCAAAGCCGGCAGATATCATCCATGTCCCGTTTAACGATCTGCATGCGGTAAAAGCGGTGATGGACGATCACACCTGCGCGGTGGTGGTTGAGCCAGTTCAGGGGGAAGGCGGCGTCACTGCGGCTACGCCGGAATTCCTGCAAGGTTTGCGCGAACTCTGTGACCAGCACCAGGCGCTGTTGGTATTTGATGAAGTGCAGAGCGGGATGGGGCGTACCGGCGATTTGTTTGCCTATATGCACTACGGCGTGACGCCGGATATCCTCACCAGCGCGAAGGCGCTCGGCGGCGGTTTCCCGGTGAGCGCGGTGCTGACCACTCAGGAGATTGCCTCCGCGTTCCACGTGGGTTCGCACGGTTCCACTTACGGCGGTAACCCGCTGGCCTGCGCGGTAGCGGGTGCAGCGTTTGATATCATTAACACGCCGGAAGTGCTGGGAGGCATTCAGGCCAAACGTCAGACGTTTGTCCAGCATTTGCAGCAGATTGATCAACAGTTCGACATTTTCAGCGATATTCGCGGGATGGGGCTGCTGATTGGCACCGAGTTGAAGCCGCAGTTTAAAGGCCGGGCGCGCGATTTCCTCTATGCCGCCGCGCACGAAGGGGTGATGGTGCTGAACGCCGGGCCGGACGTAATGCGTTTCGCGCCGTCGCTGGTGGTAGAGCAGGCGGATATCGATGAAGGGATGCAGCGTTTCGCGCAGGCTGTCGCGAAGGTGGTGGGCTGATTGCCTGATTGCCGGATGGCGGCGTGAGCGCCTTATCCGGCCTACAGGGTAAGGTGTGATTCGTAGGCCGGATAAGCGTAGCGCATCCGGCAAATCTTTTAACCCTTCATGTCCCGTAGTCGGCGGCTCAGCCAGATCCCGTGGTGCGGTCGCTGACGCCATGCTACCGACGAAATGGTATGCATGGTGTTCAGATGCCCAAGAACCCGTTGCAGATGCTGCTCAAGAGTGCTTAACGGACCGTGGGACAGCATCTCCGGCGCTTCGAGAATATTCACATCGCCCGAGCTTCCCGGTCCGTCATACTCCAGCCGCTGCTGACAGCGCTGAAGCGCAATTTCACAGGATTCCAGATACCGCTGCGCCAAATCCGGCGTCAGCATCGTATGTTCCCTTGCCAGCGTGGTCATCGCGTTAATGTGTTCGACGATGAACTGGCTGTGCGTGACCCACAGTTTCATGTCCGCAAGGTAGTGCGAGTTGAATCCTGGCTCCTGCATCGCCTGGTTCAGTGAGTTGAACAGCGTGTTCTGCGCCTGGTTAACCCGCATGCGTTGATACGCCAGCGGCGTGGCCTGCGGATCGTTGCTGAGGATCAGGCGAATGGCCTCCTGGTCGGCTTCTAACGCGTCGTGGGCGTTCTTACGCAACAGACCGCTCTGCCACTGTGGCCACAGCCAGAGCGTGCCGCCAAAGGCGATTAGGCAGCCAATGATCGTATCGACAAATCGCGGCACGATAAACTGTTCCCCGTTCAGCGTCAGCAGTTGCAGGGTGTAAACTGCCGTGACCGTAAAGCCGACGGTAGCCCAGCCGTAATTTTTACGGATGATCAGATAGCTCACCAGGGTTATCAGCAGCATGGCTGCCAGCGTGAAACCTTCCGGAATATGAAAGTGCAGCGTGACGCCGGCAATCACCAGCCCAACGAGCGTACCTACCGACCGATGTAAGATGCGTACCCGGGTCGCCCCGTAGCCATTTTGCGTGACGAACAGAATAGTCATTAAAATCCAGTAGGGCTTTGGCAGGTGTAAGGCGCTGCCCATCAGGCTGGCGATACTCAACATAACGCTGATGCGTCCGGCATTGCGCAGCGCTGGAGATTTCAACGACAGATAGTTTTTCAGGGCTGGGATCAACGGCAACCGACGCTGCTTGTCAGCCATCAAGTCACGGGCATACAACGGGCGCTGGGTGCGTAGCACGCGGGCAATACGGCTAAAGTGCCAGTAGCAAAATTGTCCCACCGGGTTGTCCGGATGCTGCCTGGCGATTTTCTCCAGTGTGCCAATCTGTTTTTCCATCGAGAAACGGGTCGGCAAACGGTGATACAAAATATCATCGGCCAGTACCCGAAGGCGTTCGGCTACGGTACGCGCATTCCAGCGAATCACCTGCTCCGCATGGCTACGCTCGACCAGCTTTTGCACCTCTTCCGGCTGGTGGAGGCTAACGGAAATATGCTCTTGTAAATCGAGCGCCTCCTGAAAGGCACGCAGCAGGCGCTTGTAATCGTTGTTGCGATGCGCCGACAGCATATGCATTTGCTGATAACACTGGGTAATCAGATCCACTGCCTTTTGTTGGCGAACCAGCAGGGGAGGCAGCGCTTTTTCTGGGTCGGCATGCTGGGTCAGCATGCTGTACTTAGCTTCACAGTAATCGGCTAATTCACGATACAACAGGCTGAGCGATTCACGGAGCGGCTGCTCGCGCCACATCCAAAACCAGAACCAGTTGAACAGGCCATACCATAACGTGCCCAGCGCGTAGATCAGCAGCGGCTCCCAGACGGGCATGTTGCCGGCCAGGCTTAGCGTGAAAATCGCTGCGATAAGTGAGGCAGGCAATAGTCGCGCATGCAAAGGGCTCAACTCGGCGGTTACACCAAGAATTAGCGTCAGGCCGGTGAGGATAAGCGGCAGTGGTATATCTTTTGCCAGCAGTAATTGCATGATCAAACTGCATCCGGCAAACAAAGACGCGCCAATAGCTAAACGTTTGAAAAAGCGCTTATGCGGGGTATCAAGACCGGCAATGTTGCAGCAGGCAGGGACCAGGGAGAAGAGGAGGCCCAGATGAAGCTGACCGATGATCAGACCAACAGCCACAGGTAAACATAGCACCAGCGTCTGCCGTAGTGCGTAGTTGATCTCTGGGTGGTATATCAGTCTTCGCCACATCGGTGCAAACAAAAGTGGCGCATTACTGGGTAACGCGCCACTTCGATGGGGTTAACGGGTGCCGTAGACGACGATAGTCTTACCGTGTGCGGAGATCAGGTTCTGATCTTCCAGCATCTTCAGAATACGGCCGACGGTCTCACGGGAGCAGCCAACGATCTGGCCGATTTCCTGACGGGTGATTTTAATCTGCATGCCGTCCGGGTGGGTCATCGCATCAGGCTGTTTCGCCAGATTCAGCAGAGTCTGCGCGATACGACCAGTTACGTCGAGGAAGGCGAGGTTGCCGACTTTTTCAGACGTGACCTGCAGACGACGAGCCATCTGAGAAGACAGGCGCATCAGAATATCCGGGTTGACCTGGATTAATTGGCGAAATTTTTTGTAGGAAATTTCAGCGACTTCACATGCGGTTTTGGCACGTACCCAGGCGCTACGTTCCTGACCTTCTTCGAAGAGGCCTAATTCACCAATAAAATCGCCCTGATTCAGATAAGAAAGGATCATTTCTTTCCCTTCTTCATCTTTGATCAGCACTGCCACTGAGCCTTTAACGATGTAATACAACGTTTCCGCTTTTTCACCCTGGTGAATCAGCGTGCTCTTCGATGGGTACTTATGAATATGGCAATGAGACAAGAACCATTCGAGAGTCGGGTCTGTTTGCGGTTTGCCAAGCACCATGCGCGGTTATCCTCTGTTATAAGCTGTCTCCAGAGCCAGAAAACGACGCTGCCTCTGGGTTTGCAAAAATGTGCTTCCCGCTACCTGGGAAGGGGGCTACTAAAAATATACTGCAGCCTGTAATGTGATGTCCTCTGCATACATGCAGTACGTCAATGTATTACTGTAGCATCCCGACTGTTTTAGCATAGCTTTCGCCGTGTGTCTCCTGGTGTCTCGCTTCAGCATGACGCAGGTCGCCTTCCATTGCGAGAATTGTTATGTGCGCGTAATCTGTCAGGAAAATTGAAACATTGGAGTTACGAAATATGCAAGCGCGTGTAAAGTGGGTTGAAGGGTTAACCTTCCTCGGTGAGTCCGCCTCTGGCCACCAAATTCTGATGGACGGTAACTCCGGTGATAAAGCGCCGAGCCCGATGGAAATGGTATTAATGGCGGCGGGCGGTTGTAGCGCAATTGATGTGGTATCGATCCTGCAAAAGGGTCGTCAGGATGTGACCAACTGCGAAGTGAAACTGACCTCAGAGCGTCGTGATGAAGCGCCGCGCCTGTTTACCCACATCAACCTGCATTTCATCGTAACGGGTAACGATCTGAAAGATGCATCAGTCTCACGCGCAGTCGACCTCTCAGCGGAAAAATATTGCTCCGTGGCACTGATGCTGGAAAAGGCGGTGAACATTACCCACTCCTATGAAGTGGTTGCCGCGTAATCCCTGACGCCGGATAATGTTGATTCGTAGGCCCGATAAGCGAAGCGCCATCGGGCACTTTCCACGCCTCACCCTATCTTTTTGCCTTCCATCAGTCGCTGGACCAGCGGCAGCATAATCAATTCCATCGCCAGGCCCATCTTGCCGCCCGGCACGACCAATGTATTGATATGGGAAATGAATGAGCCCTGCAGCATGGCCAGTAGCCACGGGAAGTCGATCCCTTCCAGGTTACGAAAATGAATCACGACAAAGCTTTCATCCAGAGACGGGATACTCTTGGCGGCAAAGGGGTTAGAGGTATCGACGGTCGGGACGCGCTGGAAGTTAATATGCGTCCGGGAGAACTGCGGCGTGATGTAATTGATGTAATCGTCCATTGATCGCACCACCGAGTCCATCACCGCTTCACGCGAGTGTCCACGCTCGCTGGTATCGCGAGTCAGTTTCTGGATCCATTCCAGGTTTACGATCGGCACCACGCCAACCAGCAGATCGACATGCCGGGCCACGTTTTGCTGTGGGGTGACGACGCCGCCGTGCAGTCCTTCATAAAACAGGACATCCGTCGGTTCAGGCAGCGGCTGCCAGGGCGTGAAAGTCCCTGGCACCTGGTTCCACGGTACGGCCTCATCGTAAGTGTGCAGATATTTTCGCGACTGGCCTTTGCCCGTCTGACCGTATTCGATGAAAGTTTGTTCCAGCAGACCGAAGTCATTCGCTTCGGGGCCGAAATAGCTGATATGCCGCCCGGCATCGCGCGCTTTGCGAATCGCCATGTCCATTTCCGGACGGGTATAGCGATGAAAACTGTCACCTTCCACCTCGGCGGCACGCAGATTTAACTGCGCGAAAATTTTACGAAACGCGAGGCTGGTGGTGGTGGTCCCCGCGCCGCTGGATCCTGTTACCGCAATCACCGGATGTTTGGCAGACATAACAACTCCATGAAATGGTTATAATTATAGTAAAGTCGGCCGGCGGCTACGGATTACTCGTGAATCTGCTTCCTCGGCATAATATTGACCGTTTCATGCAGTTCAGACCACACCAGCACGGCTTCACCTGATTGTAGTTGGCGTTTGACGTCGGCGACTTTTTGTTCGAGCGAACGTTCATGTTCACCATAATCGGTGCCTTCACGCAAGACAAAGCTTTCAATCAGATTGTCCAGCGCGTCCGGGGAGATATCTTGCCAGGGGATGATCATGATGAGACCTCCAGATACGTTGTCAGCCAGTCGGGGATTCTGGATTCCAGCCACATCTCAGGATGGCGTACCGTGCCGCCAATGAATCCGACGTGGCCACCGTGTTCAGTCAACTGATACTCCACCTGCGAAGGCAGGTTTTCCGGTTTCGGGATCACGTGATGATCCATAAACGGATCGTCCTTGGCATGGATAATCAGCGTGGGTTTGGCGATCTGGTTGAGCAACGGCATGGCGCTACACTGACGATAATAGTCTATAGCATCGGCGAAACCGTGGATTTTGGCGGTGATCAGATCGTCAAAATCGCGGATGCGACGCAGAGATTTCAATTGGGACAGACTTACCGGCAGCGAGCCTGGATAGGCCTCAAGCTTACGCGAGGCATTGGCTTTCAACAGATTGAGCAGGTAGCGCTGATAGACCCGAGAGAATCCCTTGTCCATATGGTAACTACAGGCTTCCAGCACGAAAGGCGCGGAGACGATAACGGCGGCATCAATTGGAATCTCGTTGCCTTCTTTGGCCAGCAGGCAGGCCAGCATGTTGCCACCGAGCGAATAGCCCACCGCTGCGGTCGGCACGCGACCGAACTCACGCTCCAGCCAGTGTAAAAACCAGGTGCCATCTTCTGTTTCGCCCGAATGATAAATGCGGTTCAGACGATTGGGTTCACCGCTGCAGCCGCGAAAATGCATTACCACGCCCAGCCAGCCGCGCTTTTGCGCCGCTTCAATCAGGCCATGTGCGTACGGGCTGTTCAGACTACCTTCCAGACCGTGAAAAACCACCAGGCGCGGTTTGTGTTTTGCCTGTTGCGGATCTTCACTCCACGCCAGATCGACAAAATCACCATCGGGCAATTCCAGACGCTGCCAGTGGGCGTCGAACTTCACCTTGCGGCGAATTAAGCGCGGCAGCATCGTCTGCAGATGGCGGTTACTGATACCGCGCATCGGGCGGAATTCTCGCGAATCGTCGGTAGGTGGGGTCATTTCTGTGGACGTGATTTCAACCATAACACCAGAGCAATTAATAATCGGAAAGAATAACTATACCGCGCACAGCGCGTGCGGGTTAGCCAATATGTGATTTTGTCGCTAGTCAGCCAGCAGGTTACGCGAGAAAAGATGAAAATCGACGTCGGGTTTACGTCGCCACAGGCGAGCTTTACGCGTCCCTGTCGCCATGCTTTCTCCGGTATCTTCAAACATTCCTGACGCTTCAAAGCGGCGAATCAGACTTTTACGCTGGATCGACTGACCAAGGATAACCTCGGTGGCTTCAAGCAGTTGTCCATGGGTAAATGTCTCCGGCAGGCAGTATACAGGCAGGAGTGAGTACATCGTTTTTTGCCGTAAGCGATGCAGTGCCGCCGTAATGATGTCTCCGTGATCGAACGCGAGTGAATGGTTTTTCAACTCGTCAACCGGTACCCAACGGGCGTTACTGACGCTGGCAATATGCGGCGCGCAGTCTACCCAGGCGATTAGCGCAAACCAGGTGACCGTCAGGCTCCAGCCGCGCGGGTCTCGTTCTGGCCCGGAAAAGGTATCCAGTTGTTCAAGCCACGAAGGCGAAACGCCCGTTTTTTCAGTGAGCTTGCGTAGCGCGGTGGCGCGGGTTGAATCATCGTTTTTGATATCAATAAAACCGCCAGGTAATCCCCAACGTCCTTTTTGCGGCTGGTTTGCCCGCTCGACCAGTAATACGCACAGCGCCTGCTGATGCAGGGTAAATAACACGCTATCTACCGTCACCAGAGGTGAAGGGAAGCGGCTGGCGTCGTACTGATTCAGGTAGTCGGCTTCGGTGGTCATAAGGTACTCACGATGATTTGTAACGCTGACAAGTGTACCAGCCCGGCACTGGGGGGCAAGGTTCGTTTTTTATCATTACTTATCAGTGGATTATCTCTTGTTCTAAAAATAATGCATTTTATGCTTGCTTAATATGTGTCTTAAGGACATTATTAATTGTGTCGAAGGGACACACTTAAGGGGTGAGAGCGATGAGCGTAAAACTGACATTAACTTTGGACGACCAGGCCTACGCAGTTGCCAGTGGTATTTTTCCTGATGGCGCCGGCTGGTTGAAAGTCACTGATGCACTGCCATCGTTTGCTCGCCTGATGCGCATTCGTGCGACGGCGATGCGCGACATGAACGACTTTATGCTGTTGGCGCAACTGGTGGAGGCGGTCCGTCATCAGACGGATGTACTGGTCAGCCATCTCGACCTCCCCTGGCTGCCGTGGGCGCGTCAGGACAGACATATGGTGGCGGGTGATAGCTTTGCGCTGAAAGTCTTCGCCAGCCAGCTCAATACGCTGCAATTCGATAAGGTGAAGGTGCTCGATCCGCACAGCGACGCGGCGGCGGCAGCTATCAATAATTTTGTGGCGATTTCACAAGAGACTTGCCTGCTGCACAGCGCGACTTTGCAGCGCCAGTTCCAGCAAAAAACGCTAATGCTGGTTGCCCCCGACGCCGGAGCTTTGAAGAAAATTGATGCCGTTGCCAGAGTGGTCGGTGTAGCGGAGTATGCCGTCCTGAGCAAAAAGCGCGATGTAGCAAGCGGCAAGCTGACGGGATTTTCGTTAATGGCCGGAGACGTGAGGGGCAGGGATATGCTGATTGTTGACGATCTGTGCGACGCAGGGGGTACGTTCATTGGTTCCGCGCAGGTACTACGTGAGGCCGGTGCCCACAGCGTCAGTCTGTATGTCACCCACGGTATTTTTTCTAAGGGCGTCGAACACCTGTTTGCCAACGGCATTGATGCTATCTACACCACCACCTCTTTTGCTGCCCCGACGCTGGAGCATCCGCAGCTTGAGCTTATCGACATTGACGCGATTTACCGCGCCTGAGGGAGATGCTGATTATGAAAATGAACCCAATTCTGGCTATCGACGGCTACAAAGTTTCTCACCGCGTGCAATATCCGCAGGGAACCCGTCGCGTGTATTCCAACTTTACTCCGCGCAGCGATCGCTTTTTTTCCTCGCCGTTGGCGGATGGCAAACTGGTATTTTTTGGCCTGCAGGGTTTTTTGCAGTGGTTTTTAGTCGACCTGTTTAATGAGGCGTTTTTTGCCCGTCCGGAAGACGAGGTTGTCAGCGAATATAAACAGGTCATGGACAGCTATCTCGGCAAAGATGCGGTGGCGGTGGATCATATCCGCGCCCTGCATCAGTTGGGCTATCTGCCGTTGCACATCAAAGCGCTGGATGAAGGCAGCAAAGTTCCGATGGCGGTACCGGTCTTAACCATTATCAACACCAAACCCGAGTTTTTCTGGCTGGTGAATTACCTGGAAACCGTGCTGTCGGCAGAGCTGTGGAAAGCGTCAACCAACGCCACGATAG
Source organism: Citrobacter sp. Ce104 (assembly GCF_030334595.1). Taxonomy (NCBI): domain Bacteria; kingdom Pseudomonadati; phylum Pseudomonadota; class Gammaproteobacteria; order Enterobacterales; family Enterobacteriaceae; genus Citrobacter; species Citrobacter sp. Ce104. The sequence goes on along the minus strand of NZ_JAOWDP010000062.1, from coordinate 14,192 downwards.
CTCACCACTACCGCAAAATCTGCGCGCGGTGGGCAGAGAAAACCTGTAGCGACCTGGCACACCTTGACTTCCAGTGTCATGACTTTTCCTTTCGCGGCATGTCCGGATTACAGGACACCATGCAGGCGGGCAGTGGGCATTTGTTAAGCTTTAAAGGGACCGACAGTATTCCATCTCTGCTGTACGCCCGCGATTACTACACCGACGGCGAACCCTATTTTATCGGCGCCAGTATTCCGGCTACCGAACACAGCGTGATGTGTATGGGTGAGCGCGAGCATGAGATTGAAACCTTCCGCCGCCTGATTGCCGATCTCTATCCGCAGGGATTTGTATCGATAGTCTCCGATACCTGGGACTACTGGCAGGTGCTGACGGAATACACCCGCGAACTGAAGAACATCATTCTGACCCGTGAAGGGCGGGTGGTATTCCGTCCGGATAGCGGTAATCCGGTTGAGATTCTGTGCGGTACTGGTGCGGATGAGGATACCCGAGCCGATCGTACGGCACAGGAGAAAGGCTCTGTGGAGGTGCTGTGGGAGATATTTGGCGGCACGGTTAACGCCAAAGGCTACAAGGTGCTCGACCCACATGTGGGGCTAATTTATGGCGATTCCATTACCCTTGAACGGGCGAATGAGATCCTGCGTCGTCTTGAAGCGAAAGGATTTGCCAGTTCAAACGTCGTGTTTGGCGTCGGTTCCTTTACCTATCAGTACAACACGCGTGACACCTTCGGTTTTGCAATGAAAGCGACGTGGGGAGAAGTCGATGGCAAAGGCCGGACGATTTTCAAAGAGCCGAAAACCGATAATGGCTTAAAGCGCTCTGCCCGCGGTTTGCTTCGAGTAACACGTGATGAGCAGGGGGAATTGCGCCTGCATGATGAACAAACGTGGGAGCAAGAGCAGGAAGGAGAACTGAAAACCCGTTTTCTTAACGGCAAGCTGTTTAACCGTGAACATTTTGAAGATATCCGCCAGCGTCTGGCGATGTAGAGATAATTCAACAAAAATGCCTGATAAGACGCGCAAGCGCCTTATCAGGCACTCATGACTATTCGGCCAGCATCTGCTCAAGCTGTTCCTGCGCTTCCAGCCAGGCCATCTCGCACTCTTCCAGTCCGGATTTTGCACTGGCCTGCTGCTGCAGGCATGCGGTGAGTTCGGCTTTGCGGCTTTGGTCATACAGTTCGCTGTCGCCGAGTTTTTCTTCCGCCTGCGCCAGCTGTGCGTGCAGTTTCTCCATCTCTTTTTCCAGACGGGTAATCTCTTTACGCAGCGGCTGCGTCAGGGTGCGCAATTCAGCTTCGCGACGCTTCTGGTCTTTACGCGCCTGGGCGCTGTTAACGCTCTCTTTCGCCGGTTCGTCGTTCTGGTTTTCTTGTTTTTGCACATCGCTCAGCCACTGCTGATAATCCTCCAGATCGCCGTCAAACGGCTCGACTTTTTTGTCGTGCACCAGATAGAGGTCATCGGTGGTGGAGCGAATCAGGTGGCGGTCGTGCGAGACCACGACCAGCGCGCCTTCGAAATCGATCAACGCTTCGGTCAGCGCCTGGCGCATATCAAGGTCCAGGTGGTTGGTCGGTTCATCAAGCAGGAGCAGGTTCGGGCGCTGCCAGACGATCAACGCCAGCACCAGACGCGCTTTTTCACCACCGGAGAAGCGGCGAGTCTCTTCGCTGACTTTATCGCCCTGAAAGCCGAATCCGCCGAGGTAGTCCCGCAGTTTCTGCTCCAGCTCCTGCGGCGCCATGCGCGCCAGGTGCTGAATAGGCGATTCATCGGCGCGTAAAAACTCCAACTGGTGCTGCGCGAAGTAGCCCAGCTTGATACCTTTCGCCAGGCCAATCTCGCCGCTAATGGGGGCCAGTTCGCCGGCCAGCAGCTTAATCAGCGTCGATTTACCCGCGCCGTTGCGACCGAGCAGGCCGATGCGGGAACCCGGCACCAGATTCAGTTTGATCGAATCGAGAATGACGCGATCGCCGTAGCCAGCGCTGACCTTTTCCATCTTCAGCAGTGGATTCGGCAGGCTTTCTGGTTCACGAAAGCTGAAGTGGAACGGGTTGTCCACGTGTGCCGGGGCAATCAGCTCCATGCGTTCCAGCATTTTGATACGGCTTTGCGCCTGCTTTGCTTTGGTTGCTTTAGCGCGGAAACGATCGATATAGCTTTGCAGATGCGCCACGCGCTCCTGCTGGCTTTCGTACATTGCCTGTTGCTGCGCAAGGCGGGTCGCACGCTGGATTTCAAACGCGCTGTAGTTGCCGGTGTACTCGAACATGGTTTGCTGTTCGATATGAATAATTTTGTCCACCACCGGGTCGAGGAAGTCGCGGTCGTGGGAGATCAATATCAGCGTGCCCTGGTAGCTTTTCAGCCATCTTTCCAGCCAGATTACCGCGTCGAGATCGAGGTGGTTGGTGGGTTCATCGAGCAGCAGCAGGTCTGAACGGCAAATCAGCGCCTGGGCCAGGTTGAGACGCATACGCCAGCCACCGGAAAAGTCGCTGACCGGGCGCTCAAGCTGTTCGTTGGAGAAACCGAGACCATGCAGCAGGCTGGCGGCGCGTGAGCGCACGGTCCAGGCGTCGATGGCATCCAGTTTGCCATGGACGGTGGCAATAGCGTGTCCATCGTTACGTTCGTTGGCATCGTTCAACTGCGCTTCCAGTTGACGATACTCGCGGTCGCCGTCAATCACGTACTCCAGCGCGGGCTGCGGCAATGCTGGCGTTTCCTGATTCACCCACGCAAGCTGCCAGTTTCCCGGATAGGTAAATCCTCCGGCGTCGGCGCTGAGTTCATTTTTCAGCAATGCCAGCAGGGTAGATTTACCACAGCCATTTTTACCTACCAGACCAACTTTCTGCCCTGGATTAATGGTGGCCGTGGCATTGTCCAGCAAGACGCGCACGCCGCGACGAATTTGTAACGATGAGAAAACAATCATAAGGCGCCGTATGTTCAGACTATGTTAATTTATCATTATGATAATGTAATGTGTGGGCCATTTGCCGCACCGAGGCGCAATGGTAGCCCAAAACGTCGAAAATAGACAAAAGACAAAACCGGGAGGGGGATGATGTTCCAGCCAGCGAAAGTCTTGCTGCTGTATGCCCATCCGGAATCTCAGGACTCGGTTGCGAACCGGGTTCTGCTTAAACCGGCCATGCAGCTCAGCAATGTTACCGTGCACGACCTTTACGCGCACTATCCTGATTTTTTTATCGACATTCCGCATGAGCAGGCGCTGCTGCGTGAGCATGATGTGATTGTTTTTCAGCATCCGCTTTACACCTATAGCTGTCCGGCGCTGTTAAAGGAGTGGCTTGACCGTGTACTGAGCCGCGGATTTGCCAGCGGCCCCGGAGGGAATCAACTGGCGGGAAAGTACTGGCGGAGCGTTATCACGACCGGAGAACCGGAAAGCGCCTATCGCTATGACGCGCTAAACCGTTATCCAATGAGCGATGTACTGCGTCCTTTTGAGCTAACGGCCGGTATGTGCCGCATGCACTGGATGAGCCCTATTATCGTCTACTGGGCCAGGCGGCAAACGAAGCAGGAGCTGGACAGCCATGCGAAAGCGTATGGTGACTGGCTGGCGAATCCGATCCCTGTGGGAGGCCGCTGATGGAAGGTTCTGATTTATTGACGGCGGGAGTGTTGTTCCTCTTCGCGGCGGTGGCGGCAGTTCCCCTGGCCTCAAAGCTGGGTATCGGTCCGGTGCTGGGTTACTTGCTGGCGGGGATTGCTATTGGCCCGTGGGGATTAGGATTCATCAGCGATGTGGATGAAATTCTGCACTTTTCCGAGCTGGGTGTGGTCTTTTTGATGTTCATCATTGGGCTGGAACTTAACCCTGCCAAGTTATGGCAATTGCGGCGTTCAATTTTTGGTGTCGGTGCCGCGCAGGTGATGCTGAGCGCAGTGGCGCTGGCTGGCTTGCTGATGCTCACTGCGTTCTCCTGGCAGGCGGCAGTGGTCGGCGGCATTGGTCTGGCGATGTCATCGACCGCCATGGCGCTACAGTTGATGCGCGAAAAAGGCATGAACCGCAGTGAATCCGGACAACTGGGTTTTTCGGTGCTGCTGTTTCAGGATTTGGCGGTGATCCCTGCGTTGGCGCTGGTTCCGCTGCTGGCGGGTTCTGCTGACGAACATTTTGACTGGATCAAAGTGGGAATGAAGGTGCTGGCCTTTGCCGGCATGCTGATTGGCGGGCGCTATTTGCTGCGTCCGGTTTTCCGCTTTATTGCGGATTCTGGCGTGCGGGAAGTATTTACCGCCGCGACGCTGTTGCTGGTGCTGGGTTCGGCTTTATTTATGGATGCGCTGGGGCTGTCGATGGCGCTGGGAACGTTTATCGCGGGCGTGCTGTTGGCGGAAAGCGAATACCGACATGAGCTGGAAACGGCAATCGATCCGTTTAAAGGCCTGCTGCTCGGCCTGTTTTTTATCTCCGTAGGCATGTCACTCAATCTTGGCGTGCTCTATACCCATATTCTGTGGGTGGCGGCGAGCGTGATAGTACTGGTGGTTGTAAAAATGCTGGTGCTGTATGTGCTGGCACGACTGAACGGCATGAGAAGCTCAGAACGGATGCAGTTTGCCGGGGTTTTGAGTCAGGGCGGTGAATTCGCTTTCGTGCTGTTTTCAACGGCATCCTCGCAACGGCTGTTTCAGGGCGACCAAATGGCGTTGCTGCTGGTGACCGTCACGCTGTCGATGATGACCACGCCGCTGATGATGAAGCTGATTGACAAATGGCTCTCCCGTCAGTTTAACGGCACGGATGAAGAAGATGAAAAACCCTGGGTAGAAGATGATAAACCGCAGGTGATTGTGGTGGGGTTTGGGCGCTTTGGTCAGGTTATTGGTCGCCTGTTGATGGCCAATAAAATGCGGATTACCGTTCTGGAGCGGGATATCAGCGCGGTGAATTTGATGCGTAAATATGGCTATAAGGTTTACTACGGTGATGCCACGCAGGTGGATCTGTTGCGTTCTGCGGGTGCGGAGGCGGCACAGTCTATCGTTATTACCTGTAATGAGCCTGAAGACACCATGAAACTGGTGGAACTGTGCCAACAGTATTTTCCGCATTTGCATATTCTTGCGCGTGCGCGCGGACGTGTAGAGGCGCATGAGTTATTACAAGCTGGTGTGACGCAGTTTTCCCGCGAAACGTTCTCCAGTGCGCTGGAGTTGGGGCGTAAAACGCTGGTTACACTGGGGATGCATCCGCACCAGGCTCAGCGCGCTCAGCTGCATTTTCGTCGGCTGGATATGCGCATGCTGCGGGAGCTGATCCCCATGCATACGGATACCGTACAAATCTCTCGAGCCAGGGAAGCCCGGCGCGAGCTGGAGGAAATTTTCCAACGAGAGATGCAGCAAGAGCGGCGTCAGCTGGATGGCTGGGATGAATTTGAGTAGAGGTAATCATGGCAATTCGTAAACGTTTTATTGCAGGCGCAAAATGTCCGTCCTGCCAGGCGCAGGATACGCTGGCAATGTGGCGCGAAAATAATATCGATATTGTTGAATGTGTTAAGTGCGGCCATCAGATGCGGGAAGCGGATAAAGAGGCGCGCGAGCACGTTCGCAAAGAAGAGCAAGTGATCGGGATTTTTCATCCGGACTAGCGATATGGCGCAGCTTTTTTTAAGCTAGAGGGTACACGGGTGCAGAATTCCGCTACAATCTGCGCCACTATTCTTTCCATGCTCAGGAGATATCATGAAAGTAGCAAAGGACCTGGTGGTCAGCCTGGCCTATCAGGTACGTACAGAAGACGGTGTGTTGGTTGATGAGTCTCCGGTGAGTGCACCGCTGGACTACCTGCATGGTCACGGTTCCCTGATTTCTGGCCTGGAAACAGCGCTGGACGGTCATGAAGTTGGCGACAAATTCGATGTTGCTGTTGGCGCAAACGACGCATACGGTCAGTACGACGAAAACCTGGTGCAGCGCGTTCCTAAAGACGTCTTCATGGGCGTTGACGAACTGCAGGTTGGCATGCGTTTCCTGGCTGAAACTGACCAGGGTCCAGTACCGGTAGAAATTACCGAAGTGGAAGACGATCACGTTGTAGTTGATGGTAACCACATGCTGGCTGGCCAGAACCTGAAATTCAACGTAGAAGTTGTTGCTATCCGCGAAGCGACCGAAGAAGAACTGGCTCACGGCCACGTTCACGGCGCGCACGGTCACGACCACGATCATGACCACGGTCATGACGGTTGCTGCGGTGGTCATGGCCACGGTCACGACCATGGTCACGAGCACGGCGGCGAAGGCTGCTGCGGCGGTGGCGGTAAAGGTAACGGCGGCGGCTGCGGTTGCCACTGATCGGTATGATTGCCTGATGGCGCTACGCTTATCAGGCCTACCGTAGGCCGGATAAGACGTTTACGTCGTCATCCGGTACAAAAAAGCGGGATATTCCCGCTTTTTTTACGTCTCAATAATGTGGCGGCGGGGTCTCTTCAGACTGCGACGCAATGTGGGACGGCTGCGTTGCTTTGAGCTTTTCTGTCAGTAAACGCAGATGGTCGCGGAGTTTGGCCATTTCCAGTTCATGCGCGGTCACCGTCACGTTGAGCTCTTCAATGGTTATCTCCTGAAATGCCAGGCGACTTTCCAGTTCAGCCAGGCGAGTTTCCATTGTTGTATCCTGCATGATTCACCTCTTTCTTTTTTCTCCGGCAGATCGCGGACTGCGGCGAATTCTACTTAACTTTGCCTGTTTGCACAGCACTCAATCTTCGGTCACGAAACTAATTTAAACAAAAAGAGTCTGAAATGTGGTGATAATAGGGCGTGCCCGTATGTTGATTTGTTCTACAACGCTTTATAGTACATTTTTGTTTTAGCTAACCCTGGGGTGAGATGCCCCGGCCCTGGAGATATGGATGAAATCACTGTTTAAAGTAACGCTGCTGGCGACCACAATGGCTGTTGCTCTGCATGCCCCGATCACCTTCGCTGCTGATGCTGCGAAACCAGCCGCTACTGCTGACAGCAAAGCAGCATTCAAGAATGACGACCAAAAAGCCGCTTACGCGCTGGGCGCGTCCCTGGGTCGTTATATGGAAAACTCTCTGAAAGAGCAGGAAAAACTGGGCATCAAACTGGATAAAGATCAGCTGATCGCTGGCGTTCAGGATGCGTTTGCAGACAAGAGCAAGCTGTCTGACCAGGAAATCGAACAAACTCTGCAGGCGTTTGAAGCGCGCGTGAAGAGCTCCGCTCAGGCGAAAATGGAAAAAGACGCGGCTGATAACGAAGCCAAAGGTAAAGTTTACCGCGAGAAATTTGCTAAAGAGAAAGGCGTTAAAACCTCTGCTACTGGCCTGGTCTACAAAGTAGAGAAAGAAGGTACTGGCGCTGCGCCGAAAGACAGCGATACCGTGGTAGTCAACTACAAAGGTACGCTGATTGATGGTAAAGAGTTTGATAACTCTTATACCCGCGGTGAGCCGCTCTCTTTCCGTCTTGACGGGGTAATCCCGGGCTGGACTGAAGGCCTGAAAAACATCAAGAAAGGCGGCAAAATCCAGCTGGTTATCCCACCGGATCTGGCTTACGGCAAAACTGGCGTACCGGGCATTCCGGCCAACTCTACGCTGGTCTTTGATGTTGAACTGTTAGACATCAAACCGGCACCGAAGGCCGATGCGCAGCCAGATGCTGCACCGGCAGATAAAGCTGCAGACAGCAGCAAAAAATAAGTGACCAGAAACCGCCGCCCACAGGGCGGCGGTTTTTTATTATCGACAGGATATAATTAATACTGGAAAGCGCATTGTGCGCTGTATTACTTTAGATGCCCCTATAATAGTGATGAGCCTGCCCTGACAACATAACGACAGGCTCCTGAAAAGGAGTGCTTTTTTTCATGTCCAGGTCGCTTTTAACCAACGAAACCAGTGAGCTAGATTTACTGGATCAACGTCCTTTCGATCAAACTGACTTCGATATCCTCAAATCCTACGAAGCGGTTGTGGACGGGTTGGCGATGCTCATTGGTTCCCATTGTGAAATCGTATTGCACTCTTTGCAGGATTTGAAATGCTCGGCTATCCGCATTGCTAACGGTGAACACACGGGCCGCAAAATTGGCTCGCCGATTACCGACCTTGCATTGCGTATGCTGCATGATATGACGGGTGCGGATAGCAGCGTGTCGAAGTGTTACTTCACACGTGCGAAAAGCGGTGTCTTGATGAAGTCGGTGACGATTGCTATTCGCAACCGTGAGCATCGCGTGATTGGTCTGCTGTGCATCAATATGAACCTTGATGTCCCATTCTCGCAGATAATGAATACCTTTATCCCACCGGAAACCCCGGAAGTGGGTTCTGCCGTCAACTTCGCTTCTTCGGTGGAAGACCTGGTTACCCAAACGCTGGAATTCACGATCGAAGAAGTGAACGCCGATCGCAATGTTTCCAACAACGCCAAGAATCGTCAGATTGTCCTGAATCTGTATGAGAAAGGTATCTTCGATATTAAAGATGCCATCAACCAGGTTGCCGATCGGCTGAACATCTCCAAGCACACGGTCTACCTCTATATTCGTCAGTTCAAAAGCGGCGATTTCCAGGGGCAAGATAAGTAATGCGTTTTGCCATCATGGTGACGGGGCCGGCTTATGGTACGCAGCAGGCGAGCAGCGCGTTGCAATTTGCTCATGCGCTACTCAAAGAAGGGCATGAGCTAAGTAGCGTCTTTTTCTATCGTGAAGGTGTGTATAACGCCAACTTACTGACTTCGCCTGCCAGTGATGAATACGATCTGGTACGGGCCTGGCAACAGCTGAACCAGCAGCATGGCGTGACGCTGAATATTTGCGTGGCGGCGGCGTTGCGTCGCGGCGTAGTTGATGAAACTGAAGCGAAACGTCTGGGCCTGGCAGGCGCTAATTTACAATCAGGTTTTAACCTCAGCGGGCTGGGTTCGCTGGCTGAGGCGTCCCTGACCTGCGACCGCGTGGTGCAGTTTTAATGAAACGTGTTGCTTTTGTCTTTTCTACCGTGCCGCACGGCAGCGCGTCTGGCCGTGAAGGATTAGATGCCTTGCTGGCGACATCGGCATTAACGGAAGACCTCGGCGTATTTTTTATCGGCGATGGCGTTTTTCAAATCCTTCAGGGACAACAGCCGGATGTTGTGTTGGCGCGAGACTACATCGCAACCTTCAAACTGTTGGGATTGTACGATATTGAGCAATGTTGGCTTTGCGCCGCCTCTTTACGCGAGCGGGGTCTTCAGCAGGGTGTTAATTTTGTGGTCGATGCGACAGCGTTAGAACCGGAAGATTTACGCCGTGAGCTAGGCAACTATGACGTCATTTTAAGGTTTTGAGATACTCATGCTGCACACATTACATCGCTCTGCGTGGCTTACCGATTTCTCCTCTCTTCTCCGCCTGATTGATAAAGACGATGAACTTTTATTGCTCCAGGATGGCGTGACCGCGGCAGTAGAAGGAAGCCGTTTCCTTGAAAGTCTGCAAAATGCCTCCATTAAGGTCTATGTACTGGAAGAAGACATTCAAGCTCGCGGCTTATGTGGTCAAATTTCAGACAGTGTCGTCAGGGTTAGCTATACTGACTTCGTCAGACTTACGGTGAAGCATCCCAGCCAGATGTCCTGGTAATTGTGGGATCGTTGTATATTTCTTGACACCTTTTCGACACCGACCTAAAATTCTGCGTCCTCATATTGTATGAGGTCGTTTTATTACGTGTTTACGAAGCGAAAGCTACAACCAGGAGCTATTTAATGGCAACAGTTAACCAGCTGGTACGCAAACCACGCGCACGCAAAGTTGCAAAGAGCAACGTGCCTGCACTGGAAGCATGCCCGCAGAAACGTGGTGTATGTACTCGTGTATATACTACCACTCCTAAAAAACCAAACTCCGCACTGCGTAAAGTATGCCGTGTGCGTTTGACTAACGGTTTTGAAGTGACTTCCTACATCGGTGGTGAAGGTCACAACCTGCAGGAGCACTCCGTGATCCTGATCCGTGGCGGTCGTGTAAAAGACCTCCCGGGTGTTCGTTACCACACCGTTCGCGGTGCGCTTGACTGCTCCGGCGTTAAAGACCGTAAGCAATCACGCTCCAAGTATGGCGTGAAACGTCCTAAGGCTTAATGGTTCTCCGTTAAGTAAGGCCAAACGTTTTATATTAATGTCAAACTAAACTCGTAGAGTTTTGGACAATCCTGAATTAACAACGGAGTATTCCCATGCCACGTCGTCGCGTCATTGGTCAGCGTAAAATTCTGCCGGATCCTAAGTTCGGATCAGAGCTGCTGGCTAAATTTGTAAATATCCTGATGGTAGATGGTAAAAAATCTACTGCAGAAACCATCGTATACAGCGCGCTGGAGACCCTGGCTCAGCGTTCTGGTAAAGATGGCCTGGAAGCTTTTGAAGTAGCCCTTGAAAACGTGCGCCCGACTGTCGAAGTTAAGTCTCGCCGCGTTGGTGGTTCTACTTATCAGGTTCCAGTTGAAGTCCGTCCGGTTCGTCGTAATGCCCTGGCAATGCGTTGGATCGTTGAAGCTGCTCGTAAACGCGGTGATAAATCCATGGCTCTGCGCCTGGCGAACGAACTTTCTGATGCTGCAGAAAACAAAGGTACTGCAGTTAAGAAACGTGAAGACGTTCACCGTATGGCAGAAGCCAACAAGGCGTTCGCACACTACCGTTGGTAATCCCTTCGGAGTTTTAGTCACCAGGCGGGCGCTTCTAGTAAGCAGCCCGCTTTGGGCTACTTAAATTGAACGCCTAAAAGATAAACGAGGAATCAAATGGCTCGTACAACACCCATCGCGCGCTACCGTAACATCGGTATCAGTGCGCACATCGACGCCGGTAAAACCACTACTACCGAACGTATTCTGTTCTACACCGGTGTAAACCACAAAATCGGTGAAGTTCATGACGGCGCAGCCACCATGGACTGGATGGAACAGGAGCAGGAGCGTGGTATTACTATCACCTCCGCAGCGACTACTGCATTCTGGTCTGGTATGGCTAAGCAGTATGAACCGCATCGCGTAAACATCATCGACACCCCGGGGCACGTTGACTTCACTATCGAAGTAGAACGTTCCATGCGTGTGCTTGATGGTGCAGTAATGGTTTACTGCGCAGTTGGTGGTGTTCAGCCTCAGTCTGAAACCGTATGGCGTCAGGCAAACAAATATAAAGTTCCACGCATTGCGTTCGTTAACAAAATGGACCGTATGGGTGCGAACTTCCTGAAAGTTGTTGGTCAGATCAAAACCCGTCTGGGCGCGAACCCTGTTCCGCTGCAGCTGGCAATTGGCGCTGAAGAAGCGTTCACCGGTGTTGTTGACCTGGTGAAAATGAAAGCCATCAACTGGAACGAAGAAGATGCAGGCGTAACCTTCACTTATGAAGATATCCCGGCTGACATGCAGGAACTGGCTGAAGAATGGCACCAGAACCTGATCGAGTCCGCTGCAGAAGCTTCAGAAGAGCTGATGGAGAAATACCTGGGTGGTGAAGAACTGACTGAAGAAGAGATCAAAAAAGCTCTGCGTCAGCGCGTTCTGAACAACGAAATCATCCTGGTAACCTGTGGTTCTGCGTTCAAGAACAAAGGTGTTCAGGCGATGCTGGATGCGGTAATTGATTACCTGCCATCCCCAGTCGACGTACCTGCGATCAACGGTATTCTGGACGACGGTAAAGATACTCCGGCTGAGCGTCACGCTAGCGATGATGAGCCGTTTGCTGCTCTGGCATTCAAAATCGCTACCGACCCGTTCGTGGGTAACCTGACCTTCTTCCGCGTGTACTCTGGTGTGGTTAACTCCGGTGACACCATCCTGAACTCAGTGAAAACTGCACGCGAGCGTTTTGGCCGTATCGTACAGATGCACGCTAACAAACGTGAAGAGATCAAAGAAGTTCGCGCGGGCGATATCGCTGCTGCTATCGGTCTGAAAGACGTGACCACTGGTGACACTCTGTGTGACCCGGATCACCCGATCATTCTGGAACGTATGGAATTCCCTGAGCCGGTAATTTCCATCGCGGTAGAACCGAAAACCAAAGCTGACCAGGAAAAAATGGGTCTGGCTCTGGGCCGTCTGGCTAAAGAAGACCCGTCATTCCGCGTTTGGACTGACGAAGAATCTAACCAGACCATTATCGCCGGTATGGGTGAGCTGCACCTCGACATCATCGTTGACCGTATGAAGCGTGAATTCAACGTTGAAGCGAACGTCGGTAAACCTCAGGTTGCTTACCGTGAAGCGATTCGCGCGAAAGTTACCGATATCGAAGGTAAACACGCTAAGCAGTCTGGTGGTCGCGGTCAGTACGGTCATGTTGTTATCGACATGTACCCGCTGGAGCCGGGTTCAAACCCGAAAGGCTACGAGTTCATCAACGACATCAAAGGTGGTGTAATTCCTGGCGAATACATCCCGGCCGTTGATAAAGGCATCCAGGAACAGCTGAAATCCGGCCCACTGGCTGGTTACCCGGTTGTTGATCTGGGCGTGCGTCTGCACTTCGGTTCTTACCATGACGTTGACTCCTCTGAGCTGGCGTTTAAACTGGCCGCTTCTATCGCCTTCAAAGATGGCTTTAAGAAAGCGAAACCAGTTCTGCTTGAGCCTATCATGAAGGTTGAAGTAGAGACTCCGGAAGAGAACACCGGTGACGTAATCGGTGACTTGAGCCGTCGTCGTGGTATGCTTCGTGGTCAGGAATCCAACGTCACTGGCGTTGTTATCCATGCTGAAGTTCCGCTGTCTGAAATGTTCGGATATGCAACCCAGCTGCGTTCTTTGACCAAAGGCCGTGCTTCTTACTCCATGGAGTTCCTGAAGTACGACGATGCGCCGAACAACGTTGCTCAGGCCGTTATTGAAGCCCGTGGTAAATAATCCACAGGATTAAAACCTAAGTCCCGTGCTCTCTCCAAAGGGGAGAGCACTATAGTAAGGAATATAGCCGTGTCTAAAGAAAAATTTGAACGTACAAAACCGCACGTTAACGTCGGCACCATCGGCCACGTTGACCACGGTAAAACTACCCTGACCGCTGCAATCACTACCGTACTGGCTAAAACCTACGGCGGTGCTGCTCGTGCATTCGACCAGATCGATAACGCGCCGGAAGAAAAAGCTCGTGGTATCACCATCAACACTTCTCACGTTGAATATGACACCCCGACTCGCCACTACGCACACGTAGACTGCCCGGGCCACGCCGACTATGTTAAAAACATGATCACCGGTGCTGCGCAGATGGACGGCGCGATCCTGGTTGTTGCTGCGACTGACGGCCCGATGCCGCAGACTCGTGAGCACATCCTGCTGGGTCGTCAGGTAGGCGTTCCGTACATCATCGTGTTCCTGAACAAATGCGACATGGTTGATGACGAAGAGCTGCTGGAACTGGTAGAAATGGAAGTTCGTGAACTTCTGTCTCAGTACGATTTCCCGGGCGACGACACGCCGATCGTTCGTGGTTCTGCTCTGAAAGCGCTGGAAGGCGACGCAGAGTGGGAAGCGAAAATCATCGAACTGGCTGGCTTCCTGGATTCTTACATCCCAGAACCAGAGCGTGCGATTGACAAGCCGTTCCTGCTGCCTATCGAAGACGTATTCTCCATCTCCGGTCGTGGTACCGTTGTTACCGGTCGTGTAGAGCGCGGTATCATCAAAGTTGGTGAAGAAGTTGAAATCGTTGGTATCAAGGACACTGCTAAGTCTACTTGTACCGGCGTTGAAATGTTCCGCAAACTGCTGGACGAAGGCCGTGCTGGTGAGAACGTTGGTGTCCTGCTGCGTGGTATCAAACGTGAAGAAATCGAACGTGGTCAGGTACTGGCTAAGCCGGGCTCTATCAAGCCGCACACCAAGTTCGAATCTGAAGTGTACATTCTGTCCAAAGACGAAGGCGGCCGTCATACTCCGTTCTTCAAAGGCTACCGTCCGCAGTTCTACTTCCGTACTACTGACGTGACTGGTACCATCGAACTGCCGGAAGGCGTTGAGATGGTAATGCCGGGCGACAACATCAAAATGGTTGTTACCCTGATCCACCCAATCGCGATGGACGACGGTCTGCGTTTCGCAATCCGTGAAGGCGGCCGTACTGTTGGTGCGGGCGTTGTTGC
>NZ_JAOWDP010000061.1:0-6603 GCF_030334595.1 Citrobacter sp. Ce104 | reverse complement strand
CGGAAAAGGCGTCGAACTTCTTCACCATCTTTTTCCAGAACAACATAACAACAATCCTCGATTTGAAACATCGGCGCTATTTTAGTCAGCGCCGACAAATCGTAAAGTCTGTTGCCTCGTTCCGTTCCCGGGGCGGTGTAAACCTTTTTGGTCACTATGTCGTCAAATTCGATTGCCGCGAATTTGACGGGGTTGACAATGGTTTACGCCATAAACCAGTAATAAAACAGACCGACTTTCAGGCCGAGGATCACAATGTAGGCGCAGCAGTATTTCATGGTGCCAGACATAATCTGGTTGGCCTGACCGTCCATTTTGGTGGCAGAAACTGCGATGGCGATGCTTTGCGGCGAAATCATTTTCCCCCCCGTAGCGCCAGAGGTATTGGCCGCCGCCAGCCAGTTAGGATCGATATGTAACTTGCTGGCGGCAATGGTTTGCAGCTTGCCGAACAGAATGTTCGAGTTGGTATCGCTGCCGGTCACGAACGTGCCCAGCGCGCCAATCACCGGGGCGAGGAAGACGTACGAGCTGCCGGTCAGATCGACAATCGACTGGGCCAGCGTGGAGATAATCCCGCTGAGATCCATCACCGTGGCCAGCGCGACGATCGCCATAATTGCGACGATAGAGTTTTTAAGCTGGAAAATCGTTTTGATAAATACTTCCAGCATCCCACGTGCGGACGCTCCCTGAATAAAACCGCCGATAATGGTCGCAAAGATGATCAGCATCCCCGGTGTGGTCACCCATTCAACTTTCAGCGCCATCGTTTTGCCGTCAGCCAACGTGAAATGCAGCACCGAAGCCAGTTGGGATGCCGCGCCTTTTATTGTCGGGAACAGCGGCGAACACAGCAGGATAAACACAAAAATAAACAGATAAATAGAGCCAACCCGGAACAACACTTTTGCCGAGCGCGGCGTGGTTTCGCGGGTATGGCTGACCTCAATGCGCCACTCGGGATCGGTTTTCCCTTTGCGCAGGCGGCTGACCATCGCCACGGCAAGCAGGCTGACCAGGCTCCCGGCAAAGGCAGGTAATTCCGCGCCAAGATGGATGGCGACAAAATACTGTGGAACCAGCGTGGTGATACCGCAAATCAGCGTGATCAGAAATACGCCGCGAATGGCTTTCAGGCCGCCGCCAATAATGCAGACAATCACAAACGGCAGCAGAATATTAAACAGCGCGAGCTGCAGAATAATAGTTCCGCCTAAGGTATAAACCGGCAGGTTAACCTGTTCCGCCAGAATAGAAACCGGGATCCCGACCGCGCCGAATGCAGTGGGAACGGTATTTGCCACCAGAGAGGCAATCGCCGCCTTCAGCGGGTTGAATCCCAGCGCAATAAGAATGCCGATCGGAATGGCGACCGCCGTACCATAACCCGCCGCGGCTTCAAGAAATCCACCAAAGCACCATGAAATCAGCAGTACCTGAATACGCTTATCTTCGCTAATGCTGGCGAGAATATCGCGCAGAATATCCAGCGCTTTGGTCGCCTGCATGACGTTATAACTGAAGATAGCGCCGAGGATAACAATTACGATCGGCCATAGTCCCTTCAGTGCACCATAGCCTATCGCGGCTTTCAGATTCTGTGTGGGCATTTCCCAGAATATTGCCGATAGTGCAGCGGTGAATACCAAAGAGATCAGTACGGAATAATGGATGGGCATTTTTAATTTCAGTATTAAAAATACCATCAGCAGCAAAGGAGAGAGTGCCAGAGCAAACATTAAATATTCGTGCATTACAATTCCCGATTTACTTTTTTAGACTTAACTATATTTAGGGGGAAGGAGGCTACCTTAATAATAAAATAAAAAATGCAAACTGAATCGCTTCAGTGAAATAAAGTTACAAAGGTTAATAATTGTATAAATAATGTTATTTTTTTTATTAAATATGAATAACCACTAAATATAATAATACCCATTAGAGTTAATCATTAATAGGTATGAAATGGTCTTTGCAATAAATGAAATAAGCGTTTTGGCATCCAGTAAAAGAACGGAGTATGAATTATGTGGTAGTGGTAATTTCATTAAAAAATGTGAGCGGTGCCGAAAGAAATAAAATGGGGTATTGCATGTGGATATTGATTGAGGGAATATTCTGTTTTGTCGTACAAATAAACTTATGGCCATTTTCACTGGCCCTGATATAAGGAGCGGAGAGCCGCCCTCCATGAAACATACTGATAATAAGACCTTTTTGACAACTCTTACCCAATTGGTTGGCCCTGCTCATATCCTCACCGAACCGTCAAAAACTGCGCGTTACCGTAAGGGTTTTCGCTCGGGTCAGGGTGATGCTCTGGCGGTGGTTATCCCCGGCTCTTTGCTTGAACTCTGGAAAGTCCTTAGCGCCTGCGTTGAGGCCGATAAAATAATCCTGATGCAGGCGTCGAACACTGGCCTGACTGAGGGTTCGACGCCCAATGGTAATGATTACGACCGCGAGATCGTCATTATCAGCACGCTGCGGCTGGACAGTCTGCATGTGCTGGATGAGGGTAAGCAGGTGCTGGCTTATCCGGGCACCACGCTGTATTCGCTGGAAAAGGCGCTGAAGCCGTTTGGCCGTGAGCCGCATTCGGTGATTGGCTCTTCGTGCATCGGCGCGTCGGTTATCGGCGGTATCTGTAATAACTCCGGCGGTTCTCTGGTCCAGCGTGGCCCGGCTTATACCGAGATGTCGCTGTTTGCCCGTATTGATGAACAGGGACGCTTGCAGCTGGTCAATCACCTCGGCATTGAGCTAGGTCAGACGCCAGAGCAAATCCTTGCCCGGCTGGATAACAATGCGATTGAAGCCGTGCTCGTCAACCATGACGGGCGTCACGCGCACGATCACGACTATGTTAGCCGCGTGCGGGACATCAATGCCGACACGCCAGCACGTTACAACGCTGACCCGGATCGCCTGTTTGAATCCTCTGGCTGCGCGGGCAAGTTAGCGGTGTTTGCCGTACGTCTGGATACCTTTGAAGCCGAGAAGAACCAGCAGGTCTTTTATATCGGTACCAATCAGACTGATGTCCTGACTGAGATTCGCCGCCACATCCTGGCGAATTTTACAAACCTGCCGGTTGCTGGGGAGTATATGCACCGCGATATCTATGATATTGCAGAGAAATACAGCAAAGATACCTTCCTGATGATCGACAAACTTGGCACGGACAAAATGCCGTTCTTCTTCAACCTGAAGGGGCGTACCGAGGCCATACTTGAGAAGGTGAAGATCTTTCGCCCGCACTTTACCGACCGCGCGATGCAGGCTTTTAGCCATCTGTTCCCGAGCCATCTCCCGGCGCGGATGAAGACCTGGCGCGATAACTATGAACACCATCTGATGTTGAAAATGTCCGGTGAGGGTGTGGCCGAAGCCCAGGCATGGTTAACGGACTATTTTAAATCGGCCGAGGGCGCGTTCTTTACCTGTACCGCGGAAGAGGGCAGTAAGGCGTTTCTGCATCGTTTTGCCGCCGCGGGTGCTGCCATTCGTTATCAGGCCGTTCATTCTGACGAGGTTGAGGATATTCTCGCGCTGGATATTGCATTACGCCGCAATGATACCGAATGGTATGAGCATTTACCGGCGGAAATTGACAGTCAGTTGGTGCATAAACTCTATTACGGCCATTTTATGTGCCATGTATTCCATCAGGATTATATCGTTAAAAAAGGCGTAGATGCCCACGCGTTAAAAGAACAGATGCTGGAATTACTGCGCCAACGCGGAGCGCAATATCCGGCGGAACACAATGTCGGCCATCTGTATAAAGCGCCGGAAAATTTGGCACGTTTTTATCAGGAAAATGATCCGACCAACACTATGAACCCAGGTATTGGTAAAACCAGCAAACATAAAAACTGGGCATGAAATACGAATGAACATTTGTTTGATATCGCGATATCAAGCGCAATAAACAGAAATGAAGCAATGGAGTAGTTATTGTGAATGTAAATTTCTTTGTCACCTGTATTGGTGACGCACTGAAATCACGGATGGCACGAGACTCCGTATTGCTGCTGGAAAAACTGGGTTGTCGCGTTAATTTCCCCGAGAAGCAAGGGTGTTGCGGTCAGCCAGCCATCAACAGCGGTTACATCAAAGAGGCGATCCCCGGGATGAAAAACCTGATCGCCGCGCTGGAAGACAACGACGATCCGATTATCTCCCCGGCGGGCTCCTGCACCTACGCGGTTAAAAGCTACCCGACGTATCTGGCCGATGAACCGGAATGGGCGCTGCGTGCTGAGAAAGTTTCCGCGCGTATGCAGGATCTCACCTCCTTTATCGTCAACAAACTGGGTGTGGTGGACGTTGGTGCCAGCCTGCAGGGCCGCGCTGTGTATCATCCTTCCTGTAGCCTGACCCGCAAACTGGGAGTGAAGGAAGAGCCGCTTACGCTGCTGAAAAACGTGCGCGGACTGGAGCTGTTGACGTTTGCCGATCAGGATACTTGTTGCGGCTTTGGCGGGACGTTCTCGGTCAAGATGGCCGAGATATCCGGTGAGATGGTGAAAGAGAAAGTATTACATCTGATGGACGCAAAGCCGGAATTTTTGATTGGCGCAGACGTTAGCTGCCTGCTGAACATTGGCGGTCGACTGCAACGGGAAGGCCAGCCGGTCAAAGTGATGCATATTGCTGAAGTGCTGATGAGCCGCTGAGGGGAAAGAGATGTCGATAAAAACCAGCGATGTAGAATTTAAACTGCGTATTCGTCAGCAGATAGAAGATCCGATTATGCGCAAAGCCGTGGCTAATGCGCAGGAGCGTATCGGCGCGAATCGGCAAAAAATGGTCGATGAGTTAGGCCACTGGGAAGACTGGCGCGATCGTGCCAGCCAGATCCGCGATCACGTTCTGAGCAACCTCGACGCTTACCTGTACCAACTCTCCGAGAAAGTGACGGAAAACGGCGGACACGTCTATTTCGCCAAAACCAAAGAAGACGCCACTCGCTACATTTTGCAGGTCGCGCAGAGTAAAAATGCGCAGAAGGTGGTGAAGTCCAAGTCGATGGTGACCGAAGAAATCGGCGTCAACCATGTGTTGCAGGATGCCGGAATCCAGGTGATCGAAACCGATCTCGGGGAATATATCCTGCAGTTGGATCAGGATCCGCCTTCGCACGTCGTGGTTCCGGCGATTCATAAAGATCGCTACCAGATCCGCCGCGTGCTGAACGAACGTCTGGGGTACGACGGCCCGGAAACCCCGGAAGCTATGACCTTGTTCATTCGTCAGAAGATCCGCGAGGATTTCCTCAGTGCCGAAATCGGTATTACTGGCTGTAACTTTGCCGTGGCGGAAACCGGCTCGGTGTGTCTGGTGACCAACGAAGGCAACGCGCGCATGTGCACCACGCTACCGAAAACGCACATTGCGGTGATGGGCATGGAGCGTATCGCGCCGACCTTTGCCGAGGTGGATGTGCTGATTACCATGCTGGCGCGCAGCGCCGTGGGCGCACGTCTGACGGGCTACAACACCTGGCTGACCGGCCCGCGTGAGGCGGACAACGTTGACGGACCGGAAGAGTTCCATCTGGTGATTGTCGATAACGGTCGCTCGCAGGTGCTGGGCTCAGAGTTTCGCGATGTGCTGCGCTGCATCCGCTGCGGAGCCTGTATGAACACCTGTCCGGCGTACCGCCACATCGGCGGGCACGGCTATGGCTCTATCTATCCCGGCCCTATCGGCGCGGTGATTTCTCCGCTGCTCGGCGGCTATAAAGATTTTAAAGACCTGCCGTACGCCTGTTCTTTGTGCACGGCTTGTGACAGCGTCTGCCCGGTGCGTATTCCGTTGTCAAAACTGATCCTGCGTCATCGCCGGGTGATGGCCGAGGAGGGCATTACGCCGAAAGCCGAGCGACGGGCGATCAAGATGTTCGCCTATGCCAATAGCCATCCGGGGCTGTGGAAAGTCGGGATGATGGCGGGCGCGCATGCGGCGAGCTGGTTTATCAATGGTGGCAAAACGCCGCTCAAGGTTGGCGCGATTGGTGACTGGATGGAGGCGCGCGATCTGCCTGATGCTGACGGCGAGAGCTTCCGCAGCTGGTTTAAGAAACATCAGGCGCAGGAGAAAAAGAATGGATAACCGTACCGCGTTTTTAAACACCATCGCCCAGGCGCTGGGTCGCCCGCTGCGTTTCGAGCCGCAAGCGGATGCCGCACCGGTTAACAATTTTGCCAACGAGCGCCTGACCGAGCTTAGCCCCGAGCAGCGCTGCTCTGCGTTTATCCAGTTTGCCAGCGAAGTGATGCTGGCCCGCTGCGAACTGACCCGCGAGGACCAGGCCGCAGACGCGGCGCTGCGCCTGTGCGAAGAATTGGGTCAGCAGCCGGTGGTGCTGAGCGGCGACAGCCGGCTGGTGGAGCTGGGCATCACCCAACGCTTGCAGCAGGAATGCAACGCCGTGGTCTGGGATCCGGCGCGTGGTAGCGAAAATATTACCCAGGCTGAGCAGGCGAAAGTCGGCGTAGTGTTTGCCGAATATGGCCTGACCGAGTCCGGCGGCGTGGTGCTGTTTTCCGCACCGGAGCGCGGGCGCTCCCTGAGCCTGTTGCCGGAGTCCTC
>NZ_JAOWDP010000060.1:0-4975 GCF_030334595.1 Citrobacter sp. Ce104 | reverse complement strand
CGGAAAAGGCGTCGAACTTCTTCACCATCTTTTTCCAGAACAACATAACAACAATCCTCGATTTGAAACATCGGCGCTATTTTAGTCAGCGCCGACAAATCGTAAAGTCTGTTGCCTCGTTCCGTTCCCGGGGCGGTGTAAACCTTTTTGGTCACTATGTCGTCAAATTCGATTGCCGCGAATTTGACGGGGTTGACAATGGTTTACGCCATAAACCAGTAATAAAACAGACCGACTTTCAGGCCGAGGATCACAATGTAGGCGCAGCAGTATTTCATGGTGCCAGACATAATCTGGTTGGCCTGACCGTCCATTTTGGTGGCAGAAACTGCGATGGCGATGCTTTGCGGCGAAATCATTTTCCCCCCCGTAGCGCCAGAGGTATTGGCCGCCGCCAGCCAGTTAGGATCGATATGTAACTTGCTGGCGGCAATGGTTTGCAGCTTGCCGAACAGAATGTTCGAGTTGGTATCGCTGCCGGTCACGAACGTGCCCAGCGCGCCAATCACCGGGGCGAGGAAGACGTACGAGCTGCCGGTCAGATCGACAATCGACTGGGCCAGCGTGGAGATAATCCCGCTGAGATCCATCACCGTGGCCAGCGCGACGATCGCCATAATTGCGACGATAGAGTTTTTAAGCTGGAAAATCGTTTTGATAAATACTTCCAGCATCCCACGTGCGGACGCTCCCTGAATAAAACCGCCGATAATGGTCGCAAAGATGATCAGCATCCCCGGTGTGGTCACCCATTCAACTTTCAGCGCCATCGTTTTGCCGTCAGCCAACGTGAAATGCAGCACCGAAGCCAGTTGGGATGCCGCGCCTTTTATTGTCGGGAACAGCGGCGAACACAGCAGGATAAACACAAAAATAAACAGATAAATAGAGCCAACCCGGAACAACACTTTTGCCGAGCGCGGCGTGGTTTCGCGGGTATGGCTGACCTCAATGCGCCACTCGGGATCGGTTTTCCCTTTGCGCAGGCGGCTGACCATCGCCACGGCAAGCAGGCTGACCAGGCTCCCGGCAAAGGCAGGTAATTCCGCGCCAAGATGGATGGCGACAAAATACTGTGGAACCAGCGTGGTGATACCGCAAATCAGCGTGATCAGAAATACGCCGCGAATGGCTTTCAGGCCGCCGCCAATAATGCAGACAATCACAAACGGCAGCAGAATATTAAACAGCGCGAGCTGCAGAATAATAGTTCCGCCTAAGGTATAAACCGGCAGGTTAACCTGTTCCGCCAGAATAGAAACCGGGATCCCGACCGCGCCGAATGCAGTGGGAACGGTATTTGCCACCAGAGAGGCAATCGCCGCCTTCAGCGGGTTGAATCCCAGCGCAATAAGAATGCCGATCGGAATGGCGACCGCCGTACCATAACCCGCCGCGGCTTCAAGAAATCCACCAAAGCACCATGAAATCAGCAGTACCTGAATACGCTTATCTTCGCTAATGCTGGCGAGAATATCGCGCAGAATATCCAGCGCTTTGGTCGCCTGCATGACGTTATAACTGAAGATAGCGCCGAGGATCACAATCACAATCGGCCATAACCCCTTCAGTGCGCCATAGCCTATCGCGACTTTCAGATTCTGTACGGGCATCTCCCAGAATATGGCCGACAGCGCGGCGGTGAATACTAAAGAGATCAGCACGGAATAATGGATGGGCATTTTCAATTTCAATATTAAAAATACCATCAGTAGTAACGGAGAGAGTGCCAGGGCAAACATAAAATATTCGTTCATTGCTATTCCCGATTGGTTCATTAAACCTGATTTATATTTATGGCGGGGAGGCTACATTGCTGTTGTAATAAAGTATGTAAACTGAATCGCTTCAGTGAATAAAGTAATTATGATTTGTAGTTTTGTAACTATTGTAATCTTTTAATTAAAATTTAATGCCGGGTAAATATACTTAAATGCCGGTTAAATACCTATAAGTAGTTATTTCATAACCTTTTTAATAATGGTAGTGACAACAGTGGTAATCACTTGAAACTGTTTTCTAAGGTGTTAATAACGCTGTGGTTTCCTATATAAAAATGTGAGCGAGGCCGAAATAAATAAACCAGGGTATTGCATGTGTGAGTCGATTAGGGGATTATTTGGTTTTGTCATACAAATGAAAATACAGACATTTGCGATTGTCCTGATATAAGAAGAGGAGAGTCGTCATCAAAGGAAAACGATCAGAGCATCACCATGAACCCAGGCGTTGGTAGAACCAAAAAACAGAAAACTGGGCGTGAATTACGGCTGAACCTTTGCTTGATATAGCGATATCAAGCGCAACAAACAGAAATGAAGCAATGGAGTAGTTATTGTGAATGTAAATTTCTTTGTTACCTGCATTGGTGACGCACTGAAATCACGGATGGCACGAGACTCCGTTTTGCTGCTGGAAAAACTGGGTTGTCGCGTGAATTTCCCTGAGAAGCAAGGGTGTTGCGGTCAGCCGGCTATCAACAGCGGTTACATCAAAGAGGCGATCCCAGGGATGAAAAACCTGATCGCCGCGCTGGAAGACAACGACTACCCGATTATCTCTCCGGCGGGCTCCTGTACCTACGCAGTAAAAAGCTACCCGACGTATCTTGCCGATGAACCGGAATGGGCGCTGCGTGCTGAGAACGTTGCCGCCCGTATGCAGGATCTCACCTCCTTTATCGTCAACAAACTTGGCGTGGTGGACGTGGGCGCCAGCCTGCAGGGCCGCGCCGTGTATCATCCCTCCTGTAGCCTGACCCGCAAGCTGGGGGTGAAGGAAGAGCCGCTCACGCTGCTGAAAAACGTGCGCGGGCTGGAGCTGCTGACATTTGCCGATCAGGACACCTGTTGCGGCTTTGGCGGGACGTTCTCGGTCAAGATGGCCGAGATATCCGGCGAGATGGTGAAAGAGAAAGTCTTACATCTGATGGATGCGAAGCCGGAATATTTGATTGGCGCGGACGTTAGCTGCCTGCTGAATATTGGCGGTCGACTGCAACGAGAAGGCCAGCCGGTCAAAGTGATGCATATTGCTGAAGTGCTGATGAGCCGCTGAGGAGAAAGAGATGTCGATAAAAACCAGCGATGTAGAATTTAAACTGCGCATCCGTCAGCAGATAGAAGATCCGATCATGCGTAAAGCCGTGGCCAATGCGCAGGAGCGTATCGGCGCGAATCGACAAAAAATGGTCGATGAGTTAGGCCACTGGGATGACTGGCGCGATCGTGCCTGCCAGATCCGCGATCACGTTCTGAGCAACCTCGACGCTTACCTGTATCAACTCTCCGAGAAAGTGACGGAAAACGGCGGGCACGTCTATTTCGCCAAAACCAAAGAAGACGCCACCCGCTATATTCTGCAGGTTGCGCAGAGTAAAAATGCGAAGAAGGTGGTGAAGTCCAAGTCGATGGTGACCGAAGAGATCGGCGTCAACCATGTGCTGCAGGATGCCGGAATTCAGGTGATCGAAACCGATCTCGGCGAGTACATTCTGCAACTGGATCAGGATCCGCCTTCGCACGTCGTGGTCCCGGCTATTCATAAAGATCGCTACCAGATCCGCCGGGTGCTGAACGAACGTCTGGGCTACGACGGCCCGGAAACGCCGGAAGCCATGACCTTATTCATTCGCCAGAAAATCCGTGAGGATTTCCTCAGTGCCGAAATCGGCATTACCGGCTGTAACTTTGCCGTGGCGGAAACCGGCTCGGTGTGCCTGGTGACCAACGAAGGCAACGCGCGCATGTGCACCACGCTGCCGAAAACGCATATTGCGGTGATGGGCATGGAGCGTATCGCACCGACTTTTGCCGAGGTGGATGTGCTGATCACCATGCTGGCGCGCAGCGCCGTGGGCGCACGTTTGACGGGCTACAACACCTGGCTGACCGGCCCGCGTGAGGCGGATAACGTTGACGGACCGGAAGAGTTCCATCTGGTGATTGTCGATAACGGTCGCTCGCAGGTGCTGGACTCAGAGTTTCGCGATGTGCTGCGCTGCATTCGCTGCGGAGCCTGTATGAACACCTGTCCGGCGTACCGCCACATCGGCGGACACGGCTATGGCTCTATCTATCCCGGCCCTATCGGCGCGGTGATTTCTCCGCTACTCGGCGGCTATAAAGATTTTAAAGACCTGCCGTACGCCTGTTCTTTATGCACGGCCTGTGACAGCGTCTGCCCGGTGCGTATTCCGCTATCAAAACTGATCCTGCGTCATCGCCGGGTGATGGCCGAAGAGGGCATTACGCCGAAAGCCGAACGGCGGGCGATCAAAATGTTCGCCTATGCCAATAGCCATCCGGGGCTGTGGAAAGTCGGGATGATGGCGGGCGCGCATGCGGCGAGCTGGTTTATCAATGGTGGCAAAACGCCGCTCAAGGTTGGCGCGATTGGTGACTGGATGGAGGCGCGCGATCTGCCTGATGCTGACGGCGAGAGCTTCCGCAGCTGGTTTAAGAAACATCAGGCGCAGGAGAAAAAGAATGGATAACCGTACCGCGTTTTTAAACACCATCGCCCAGGCGCTGGGTCGCCCGCTGCGTTTCGAGCCGCAAGCGGATGCCGCACCGGTTAACAATTTTGCCAACGAGCGCCTGACCGAGCTTAGCCCCGAGCAGCGCTGCTCTGCGTTTATCCAGTTTGCCAGCGAAGTGATGCTGGCCCGCTGCGAACTGACCCGCGAGGACCAGGCCGCAGACGCGGCGCTGCGCCTGTGCGAAGAATTGGGTCAGCAGCCGGTGGTGCTGAGCGGCGACAGCCGGCTGGTGGAGCTGGGCATCACCCAACGCTTGCAGCAGGAATGCAACGCCGTGGTCTGGGATCCGGCGCGTGGTAGCGAAAATATTACCCAGGCTGAGCAGGCGAAAGTCGGCGTAGTGTTTGCCGAATATGGCCTGACCGAGTCCGGCGGCGTGGTGCTGTTTTCCGCACCGGAGCGCGGGCGCTCCCTGAGCCTGTTGCCGGAGTCCTC
>NZ_JAOWDP010000059.1:0-17462 GCF_030334595.1 Citrobacter sp. Ce104 | reverse complement strand
GAGGTTGAGTAACGGGTACGGCCGTCCGAGATCGTCCACTTCTGTACGTCCCGTCACGTTAAATCCCATCTTCTTATAGAGCCCAGATGTCTTCTTGTTAACAGGCATGGCTATCTTACATATGGGTTTTGTGCGGGGAAGCGCTGTGAGGATATTGAGAGATGACCGGTTGGAAAGTATCAGAAACTATAAAAGCAAAAACCCGCCTTTAGGGCGGGTTCTTTAAATAGTGGTGCCGGACTCGGAATCGATCTTTTGTTTTATCTTTATGATTTATAAGTAAAATTTTTGATGTGATTATATTTATGCCCTCATTTGTACCCTCATTCCCGATTGGTATGAATCCGAAACCCGAATCGGTGACGATAAGTGGGATACTCGCCTCAGGCTGATGTGTTGATACTTTATGATGGTCCTTTGTCTGGTGACGCTCCTGGTGCGTTACAGAATCCAGTAACAAACCACCAGAAGAAAAGCACCAGGAACGTCAGTATCATATTGTCCATAAGCAGGCGAACCTGGCAAGGGGTTTGTTTAACTCTGCACTGATACTGACATTTCACATATGTGCAGGCCCCTGATTACTGTCCGGATGCCAGCATTCCAGGGTAGTGACGTGCGATGATGTCATTCAGCTTATCGACCAGTTCTTGCCGCTTAAAGGTGATATGAGCAGTTCCCTTCTGAAAGTATTTGATTGCAAACATCTCATCCTCGTAACGATTGCTGTGCCTGTTTTCATGGATATGATTGGCGAGACGACGGGTGACGTCGGCACGGTTGTCGGGAACCGGTTTTCCGTCCAGAAGCATCAGCATCCGCTCAAGGTCAGCTAACCGATCGCGTTGCCAGCCCCAGAGAAGCCCAAATCCCCACCGGTCACATTTGACTAGCCCACTGACGATGATTTTCCCTCCAAATTTACAGGGGCTGTTCGTCTTAAAATCCCAGCTCAACCCTTTGAAGACGTTAATGACACCCCGCTCAAACACATCACCTTTATTCAGATACAGTTGCTCAAAAGTGCTCAGAATGTTGGCTTCGCTGACTGCAGGAATGTTCTCCCCCCCAAGATTTCTGTACCACTGATCACGAGCCTGAGCGTCCATGATGGAAAGCATCCCTGACTTTTTCATTAAATCGCGCCATATACCACGATCGAGATTACGGGTAATGGCTTTCATCGCTGTTTCTGGTTTTTCCATCAACCAGCAACCACGGCGGAATTCCTGCTTCATGGCCCAGTCCAGAGCGGTTTTACCGCCAATACTGCGGGTCAGTGTTGCAATATCGCTAAGTTGTTGCATGAGCACTTCAATCTGCGCCAGCGCCGCATTACGTCCGGTGACGATGCGCTCAATGCTGGTGGAGCAAATAACGTCTGTGTGGCCGGTTAATACTTCGGGTTCGTTAAGAGTAAGGTCTGACATCATTTATTTCCTTATATAAAGCAAAGTGCCAGTCGGTGAGGGCTGGCGCTTATGGGTAAGTGATGAGTACGGACAGGTAATTAATCTGTACTGGTCTGCTGCAGACGCTGAAGATCGCGAACATCCCTGAGTGCCTGTTCAATCCATGGCAACAGCACGGCTGAATCGGTATTTACTTCGTCGTTATCGAAGATAATCCCGCTGTCGCAACAGATGTTGTCCTGCAGCAAGCAAATCAAAATATCGAGAGCGGTTTCAGTGGTTAATTCTGGCATGTGAAAACCTTGTGGTGATTGAGGTGGGGTTACCAGTCGAAAACGTCAAAGCCGGGCAGCACTTCGCCAAAGGCATCCAGATGAACAATGCCAACGGCGTAGCGACGGATAAGCGTTATCACTAACCGGCGGCAGGCTTTCGACAGTCCGAGGCGTTTGAGCCGTAATACCGGAAACGACCAGGCATACAGGCGAATCAGATAACCTGAACCAGTGTACATAATCCATTCCGACTCGCCGAAGTCTTCGCGCTGATGTGACAGGGCGTACAACAGTGAATTGTCTTCCTCCGTGAGGTGCGCAGTACTGCAGCACATCCCCGGTAATGATGTAAAAGGGGGCCGTGGGAATTCAACGGCGATCTTCCCAGGTTCATCCGCGATCCGCAGTGAGCAGCCGTTCTGGTTTACCGCGGCGATCAGTTCGGACAATTCAATACCATCGACATCCACTGCGATACGCCCCATGTTGAGGGCCAGAACGTTGATGGCATCAGCTTCCACGTTGAGAGACAGCTTCATCGGGTCATCTTGCTGTATTTGCCTGTAGTGATATCTGTCACCGCTCTGTAGCCGTTACGTGTCATCAGTCCACAGGCCTTACGGGCGCGGAGAATATCGATACTGCTGATAAGCGGTGACTGCTCTGTAGTGCTGGATCCGTAACGGTCAGTGCGTACCAGATCGTATTTTTCGACGATAAAATTGACGGCATCACACAGGGAAATACCGGCGTCAATGTGCTCCTGAATCACGTCGTCGTTGCCAAACGGCGTGTCGTTTAGCGCCAGACCGTAGTGATGATCCAGCAGGTGGCTCAGAAGTCGCTGCCAAATCTCCACGGGTGACAGACGTGGAGAAGCCTCCCGTGCCGGGGATACGGGTTGTGTTTGCATAAGGGGTATCTCGTTGTTGAAGGGGTAAAAAGAAAGGTGTTGCGGGGGTTATGACGTTACTGATGGTGTCGGATAAATCGCTATATAGATATAGCCATGCGATCCGAGTGAGTCAGCCTCGCAGGTCAGTCCCTTTGCATACAGCGTGACGCAGTGCTGATGGCGGGGACTGAGTTCGCCGGAAACCAGCATCAGTTCCATTTGCTTCAGCAGTACCGGAAACGCTTGGTCGAGATGGCGCAAATCCGCGTCGGTGAATGTCCCGGTGATGCTGGCGCGGTCGGCCAGATAATGCAGCCGGTTGCCTTCCTGTACCAGCCGTGCACCGAAGCACGGGGTGATATTACGTTTCAGTCCCCACCACGGTTCAGAAATATGATGATTTGCCGGCAGTGTTTTATTCAACAAGGTCGTGCTCCTTGAATATGAGTTAACTGAGGGTGACGCTGCGCAGAACGACATACGGGCCGTTGCGGTCCTGGCGACGTTCAGCGAACACGGCCAGGACGCCGCTGATATCCTGGACCTCCTTCCCTGCATAGTGGCAGACGCTGCCGGACCAGGCGTATTTTCCGGAACAGAAGCGAAACAGCCTGGACTCAGGATGCTGGCGATATAGCGCCATCGCCTGACGTTTGCTGATAATCTTCATCGCTGCTCTCCTTACAGCCAGCCGCGTTCAGCGAATGACACTACTTCCATGCCGCCAACCACCAGATGGTCCGGCAGGCGGATATCCACCAGGTCCAGTGCCTGCTTAAGACGTTCCGTGAGGCGGCGGTCAGCCTGGCTGGGCTCCGCCAGGCCTGACGGATGGTTATGGGCAACGATGACGGCGGCTGCGTTATGTTTCAGGGCGGCTTTCACCACTTCCCGGGGATGGACTTCGGTATGACTGATAGTGCCGGTGAACAGTATCTCGTGGGCAATGAGGCGGTTCTGGTTGTCGAGGAACAGCACCATAAACACTTCGCGCTCTTCCCCTGCCAGGCGCAGACGCAGCCAGTCCCGGGTGGCACCGGCGGAGGTGAAGGCCACACCGGGTTCACGCAACTGGCGCTCCAGCAGGTTCATTGCCCGCCGTAACGTTCGCCGGGCATACGGGGACAGGGGGACTTCCTGGTGTGGTGAGGTCAGTGACGGGAACATATCAGGCTGCGATGACGTGGGTAAGGGGGCCGGATTCGTCATGGTTATTCCCCTAATCAATGATACGCATAATTGCGTGGCAGTCCGGGTGCAGCAGGGCATAGTCCCGCAGGCGATAATAGTGCTCCGTCATGGCATCGCATTCGGTGCGGCAGGCGTGATGACTGTAAGCGATAAGGCAGACGGCTATCCCGGCAGCCTCAGCGCTCATCTCTGCGCCGTTACCGTTCATGCTGTTAAACAGTGTCCATTTCTCATCGTTTTCGTTCTCCGGGGCCATAAATGCACCGCCATTGCTGAGGGTAAAGAAATTCCATATCCCGCCGCTGTAGTCCCTGCAAAACCGGTCCATCCAGCCAAAAATGTGGGGTTCAAGGGTTATCCACTGCGGTATGCTGCCAAACTGCTGCGGCCAGAAGGCGGCACGCTGTTCATCGGGTACGGGCATGCATTCGATGCGGTCTGTATCAGTACGTGGTGAGGTGAGAGATTCAGTCACCGGACTGGTCAGGGTGAGTATGTTGTTCATTTGATTTCCTTTGTATTTTCATGTGGGTTGTTGTGACAAAGTGACGGACAGAACTGCACATAGCCATCATCATCACAGCGTGAAGGCCAGTGCCCCTCAGGGATACTTATGCCGCACTGGCTGAGTTCACCGGGACGATAAAGAAGGTGAGAGCACCAGGCGCACAGGTCGTCATCAGAGATGGAGCGGCAGCTTTGCTCACTGATCAGGGAGAACGGATGTGGCGAAACCTGAATCACGCCGCCAGGAATACACTGCATTACTTCAGGCTCCCGAGCAGGCTTTCCGCCATTACCCACAGGGCGCGGTTGAGCTTCACGTCGCCGTCAATGCCGTTAACCGCACGGGTGTGGGCCCGTTTACCTTTCGTTGTTCTGCCCGGCAGACCGCCTTTAATCAGGTTTTCCTGGATACGCTGGTAGGTGGTCCACAGGTCGGAACTTTCATCCTGCCAGCGTCGCGCAGACAGAATCTGTGCTTCCGTCACCGGCTGGTGCTCTTCCCCAAAGCGGTACGTCAGGGCGGCTCTGGCAAACGCCTGCTGTGCCGGCGGAGGAAGTAGCAGTGACTGCATGGCATCCCGCTTCTCCTCCACCCGGTCAAATATCCCCAGCACCTCATAAGCCCCTTCAATGACTTTATCCACCACATTCCCCTTGTGCGGTACGCGAACCTCACCAAAGGTTTCGCCACAGACAAGTCCGTTCTGGCAGACAAAGCGAAACAGGCCCGGCAGCATCTGGTATGAGCTGGAGCCGTCGTGGCTGTTAAGCAGGATGATTTCGGGGACCTGTTTACCGGTGATTTGCCCCTCACGCCGCAGACGCAGCATGTGCTTTGTGTGGTCGCGTTTATTCAGGTCGCGAACGCGGGTCTGGCAGGCAAAGAACGGCTGGAAGCCTTCCCGCTGCAGATTATCAAGCAGTGTGATGGTCGGGATATACGTATAACGTTCTGAGCGTGATTCGTGCTTTTCTTCACTGAATACGCTGGGCACATAGTGTGCCAGTTCATCACGGGTCAGTGGGCGGTCGCGGCGTACGAGACTGGCCGCACCAAAACGGCTGGCTAAGCGCATGGTTAATACCTCTGATATCGGGTTAAAGGGCATAAAAGCAGAAAGGCCATGCTCCGGAAGGTGCATGGCCTGTGGGGGACTGTGTTCTGTTGAAAAATGAGCAGGACTTCGCCGCTCAGTGGCTCAGTGGCTGTGGTGACACAGGAATACCGTCGCTGATGAGATAGCGGTTCAGCATCTCTCCGGCCTGCGGGGCAAAATTCCAGTCCCGCCATATCAGCATGCCACGGCAGTCGCGGATGACCAGACGAAAATGGGGCCCTGGTCGTCTTCGACGGTGACGTTGAGATAGCGTGCGGCCATGGCTTCCGCCTGTCGGCGGGTGAAGGGGCCGGGTGGCAGCGACGCATTATCAGTGGTCTGCATATCTGATCCCTGATGAGAAACAAAAGAAAACGCCCCGCTCAAATGAGCAGGGCGTCGGCGGTGTGAAATACTGATGCAGTGGTCAGGGCTGGCGGGTGTGTGCTGCCTGAACCGGGATATGCGTCATGGACTGAGGTTCCTGTTGTCGTGAGCGTGAATGAATTCAGAAAAAAGGCGTTACCTGTCTTTATTACGGCAGGGCATATTTCGGCAGACAGCCGCTGTCCCCGAACGCGGGAAGGACCTTCCCCGCACCGTTAAGCGTAAACACGGCTGCCTTTACGCCCTCCCCGGACACAATGACCCGCTTACCGGTGCGCAGTTTATCCCATGCCCATGCCACGTTGTCTGAGCCCACATGTGACTCGCTGTCACTGACGCTGACAGGCTCCTCATCGTCAATTTTCATGTCCAGCGACTGGCCGTTATCCATCCTGACCTGATGACCGTTTGCGTCGGTGAAGGTCAGGGTGGCCGCTTGTGAGCCGGTGTCTTCGCAGGTCAGGTAAAGCTGTGACTGTCCTTTCCCCAGAATTACAAACTCAGACACGCCCTGACCCCAGCCGCTGGCCCAGGTATCACGGTTACCGAAGGCCTGTGACACTGCCGGAGTCAGAGCAGATATCAGAAGAGTGAAAAGCAGTATTTTCTTTTTCATAGTATTCCCTGAGGGTGATGGTTAAGACGATACGGGTCTCTCCTGAAGACATTGAGACGCGTTAAGAAAGAGGGCTGATAAGTGATACTGGCGATATCACTGGCTGACGGTGAATGTGCCCTGATCGGTGAACACCCGGGCCTCAACAAAATTGCAGGCTTTACCAAAATCCAAAGTGTGACCAAATTTCCAGAAGACACTCTCAGCGAAGGTCATTTTACGGGGTGTGAACGGTTTATCTGTGGGCCACCAGCCGTCCACGTTCCGGCCCCTGTAGGCTATTTTTCGGTGTGTCAGCATCGGACATTTTCCCCGGTTAACATCGATTTTCTTTATCAGAACGGTGTCGGTTTTTGCTGTCACGGTGACATAGACGCAGCCATAGCACTCAGGACCGGCATGGCTGACCTTCACTGTAACGGGCGTATCACTGGCGGCCAGGGAAGGAAGTGAGGTGAACAACAGACTGGTGGTTAGTATCATAAAAAACCTTTTCATTACTTTTCTCCGGACGAATGCGCTCCTGCGATTCATCGCATTGATTTTTAATCAGTAAATGGCTGAATACAGTATCCCTGAGGAATTCTATAACCGGATATTTACCAGGGATAATGAATAAAACCGATCGGGTCGATCGACAAAATCGATCGTGACAGGGCAAAATTATTTATCGAAACGGAAGACAGGCTAATCGATGTGGAAGTCAGCCAAAGAAGAAGGACCAGACGGTCCGGGCCGCTCGGGCCACGGTGTGTGTGACGGTCTGGAGCGCGTAACGTGCAGCCTGTGGCAACGGGGCCAGGTCGATGACTGCGTCAATCACTTCCACCACGGCATCGCCAAAGCTGTTGCGGGCGGTAGTGATAATGCCGGGGGTGTGGTACCCGCTTTGCAGGTGAGGCACCAGCGGGCTGCGGGCCTGCTTTGGGAGACGGGTAATCATCGCCTCCACCAGACGGGGAAGGTGGTACCGCCCCCTGACTGACACCGGAAGAATATTCGTCTCTGCTGTTCCCATCTGACGGGCCACGGTCTGTTGTTTCTGTATAATACGTTCAGCCTGCAATGCTGATGGCTGCGCCGATAACCAGTTCCAGTGCGCTGCAGGTTCGGTTTTATCCACCTGGTTGAGGACCCATAACACCGGTGGCAGCGGTCCGCTGTATTGTGCGAATACCTCCTGATAAAAAAGCTCTTCCACCGAGAATGCGCGGTCATCGGCCTTGAGCACCCACAGCACCATATCGAGTTGTGGCATGAGTTCGCGGTACAGCTCACGGTATTCGTTGTCACGGCTGATGCTCTCTCCCGCACCGGGTAAATCCACCAGCGTCAGGTAATGGTTACCGAAGCGCAGACGTACACGCTGAGGCTGACGGGTACAGGCCTCCACGGCATTCACCGCACAGACTTCACTCCGGAACAACGCATTACACAGCGAGGATTTGCCGACGCCGGTCTTGCCCATGATGCCAATCACGGGTTCATACGCGACGAGGCGGCTGAGCTCCCGGAGAAGATGCTGCCGCAGAATACGGGGATAGCGCCGCAGATGGCGACGGATAAGGGCATAGCCCGAAGGATGTTTCATATAAGCCTCGGCATAATAAAAGGCCATCCGGTGGGGATGGCCTGACTGAAGTAAACGGGAGGGAATTCACTGAGGTGATATATAACTGAGAAAAATTTAAAAATGCGGATATAGCATTTTATTCAGATATCAGCAGGGGCGCACGCCCCGCAGATATGTTTATTCAGTTTATGGTACGCATAAAAGGAATTTTGTTGACTTTTTTTGCAATTCTTAAAAAATATTCCCTGTGAATTGCTGATGTGTTTTTTAGTTTGTTATAACCACTCTTTTTTTTAGTCGCACTGATTTCTGTCTCCCTGTCAGCAAGACGTCGTCGGTGGGTTCTGTTGATGTTATCTTCCCTTTCTGTTCTTCTGAGCAGACGGGAGAATAATGTGCAGGGTTCATGACGCCGATAGCCAGGTGCAGTGACATCAGGGAACGGATTCAGTATGTCGGATATGAAAAAAGTTATTCCTCCTGGCGTGGGAGAACTTTTTTGTTTGTTGATGACTTCACGCTGGAAGTTGAGTAAGAAATTAAAGTCGAAGCCAGAAATACCTGCCCTGCATTCAATGTCTTCAGGGATGAATGAGTACCAGACCTCAATAATTTCCCTTATGAAGTCATGACTGACAGCCCCGCCCTGAATAAAAAATAACACATGGGCGAAAGGCTCAAAATTCTCATCCAGCATGCCCAGTCTTACATGTCCTGCTATCCGGCTGTACATTGTGCGGTGTTTTATTTTACTCATCATCGAGGCAAAGGCCATGTTAATCATGGTTAAGTCATCGGTGATGTGCTGAAGGAACCCGCCAGTTTCGTCATTGAGGTGAAAACTTATCGGGATTATTGAAATTTTTCCGGATGCTTTATTTTTTATTGTGTCATATTCATTCTGGATTTTAAGTAACACATCTTCTTTGTGAATAAGATTTTTCTTCAGTTCCTCTTTATATTCTGGAGTTGCTTCGCAATGAAGTTTCAAATGTTTATGCGTTCCCACGAGAGAACGGGGTGAGCCAGGGTGTAATGAATTCTCATATTTAAGAATGTCCGACAAAAGATTGCATGCGTAGCCATCTGTTACCTGCGTTTTTCTTTTTTTAGTGGAAAGTTTATCAGGCGGTATTTTTTCACATTCTGCATCTTTAAAGCTGATGAAGCTGTATATGTCAGCCAGGTCCACGTAACGTATGGGTTCCGATGGATACGTGGCATCTATCTCCCTTAACCTCAGAAAGTTCACTTCATAAAAATCATTCAGTCCGTCCCTTCTCATTCTGCTCTCCCGAATACTGGTTCTGTTTTTATACCTCCGAATTATATCGTATAAAGCTCTGAATTAAGAGTGATTAGATCACAGAACCGGCATGGTAAAACATAGCCTTTTAAGCATTATTCAGAGCTTATGATTGTCTCTTAATTAATTGAATTAAATGAATTATATATAATTTGTTTGTCATTTTTTGTGTGTTTGTTTTTTTCTGTTGTTTCAGATTGTTATGACATGATTTTAAGGTGAAAACGATTCTGACTGTCTTTTCAGGCGACTGAGGGTGTTCCGTTACTTCCGATCAGCGTCTTACAGCGAGACTGTTTTTCCGACTGTGTTTACCTGGTCAGGGAGTATCTTATCCTGTCATCCAGTTGCAGAGCATTCTGTGGTCTGATTGTTATCGCCGGGGAGAATGCAGTTTCCCCTCGAAAATAAATACGTTAGCCCGTCATGAATTTACCTTTTTTCATGTTTTCCGGGCCGCGCATGGAATGTTTTTCCTGAGTAACCAATAATTACTCTCTTACTTCCACGTTTTTTGTGCCTGAAAATACCGGGGGAGTAATCAGGAAGAAAAGCCCGTACCGGCATAAATAACGGCAAAATACTATTGCAGTAAATATTACAGTGGCAGGGTGACCCGTTCCGGGAGTCAAAAAGTATGCGTATACAAATCTTTCATGAGCACATGCCTGCTGTACAGGTATCAAGTCGGGGAAGACAGAAATGGTGTTCTAATATCATTAGAACACCATGGCGTGAATAACTTAAACCTGCGTGGTGAGCGTATTCTCTGGAGGTTACTGATTGTGTGAAAAGAAACATTAAGGTTATTAATGTTATTTTATAAAGAAGTGTTACTTGTCCAACTGCTTACACCTTTGTATCTAGGAATAATGACTCTTCAGTAAGTACAGCATTTCTTCGTCTACCGGATGATGATTTCTTTTCAGACATCCCGGTACGTTCAATGTTTACTAACATCATTGTTTATTATTTGCCGTAAAGCATAATGATTGTCAGACTTTCCAGTGTGATGAACATTCATTCCATTTTACAATAAGAAATTACTGTTACAGTACATGTGAAAAATGATACGCAATAACATACTTTCATGGCTGACAACCTGAATCGGTATTCTGCATAAAAAATTAATCTCTCCCGTAATCTCATGACCAATAACTGTTATGGGATATTTATCATGGAATACGTAATCAACTCAAACCACAAACCAGACTATTCTCTTCAGTCAGTATTATTTAACCATCAGGACCGGTTATTTGACTGTCATTCGAAATTACTCATGCTTCGGGTGGATTTCGCATACAGGAAAAACTCTGATTCATACGCGTATGGTGATATTCATCAACTGGCGGCTGAGATGACATGGCTGACTGAGCAATGCGCAGAGATATCTGGTCTGGAGGGATATGCCTGGGTAATGGAATATGGGGGAGATCACCGTTACCACATTCATGCGGCGTTTTATATCAATGGTCAGAGCCACCGGAAGGCCTGGTGCTTCTGGAAATCCATCCAGTTGCTGTGGGAGGACATTACGGACGGAGAAGGCTACGCGCACCGGTGTGAGCCTAAGGGACATTACCGGGTGCGAGGTGAACGAGTAATCAACTTTTCAGATCGCAGAGGAAGGGAAGGTATGCAGTACATCCTGAGCTATCTGGGTAAACAGTCGCAGCGTACAGAGCGCCGGATTTACAGAGTCAGCGCAGTCCCGGTAGTGTCCGTAACAGGCAGACCCCGGAGTCGCGTTATCGGCTAAAAAATTACGCCAGTGCGTCATCGTTTGAAGAAGTCTGCACCATTCGAATACCTGGCTTCTTCTCCCTTATCACCAACGGAGAAAAAACGATGACCATCCCAACCAGCCTTCTTAACGACAAGTTTGTCGATATGGCGTTTATCACAAAACTGACCGGCTTAACCGACAAATGGTTCTACAAACTGATTTCATTGGGTGAGTTCCCTAAACCCATCAAACTTGGTCGTAGCTCTCGCTGGCTTGAAAGCGAAGTGGAGGCCTGGCTACAGCAACGTATTGCTCAGTCCCGTCAGTAATCTATCGAACGTAATCACATTGCCCGTCTGATCTAACGCCACCAGTCATATGACCTGCACTGCTGCCCTCCCCGGGACGGTTTACGCCTGCGCGTCATACGCCAAAGGACCAATATTATGACGACTTACGCCAAATCTTTTATCGCGCTTGATGGCAATCAGCTTCTTACAGGCGCCACCACTGCACAGATTTCCCCTTACGACCGCTACTCTTGCCACCTCTGCAGCAGTGCGCTGGCATTCCACCCTGAATGGGCCTCCAACCACCCGTGGTTCTAGCACACATGGGAAGATCTGGCGGAGAACGGACGCCACTGCCCGTATGTGCCCCGTGAGCCGCTGGAGGCGCGACGGAAACGCATGCTGCGTCGTTACCATTGGTACGCAAGGCCGACGGGCACCGCCTTGGTTGCTTCAGCGAGCGCTACTGCCTGCCCTGTCGTACCGGTGACCACAGTACCGAACGTTGCGCAGAATACACCTGCGTTATCTTCCACCTGCTATCAGGATCCCATGACAGTATTTACACCATGCAATTTCGCACTATTCGTACCGCCCTTGACCACGAGGGCGTAGTCACTCACCTCTGGGATTTGGCTCCGCATTCACGGGGGATCTGGTTCTACCGTTCCTGCAACAATCCCCTGCGTCTGCACTGGACGCATGACAGCGGAGGTTATTTCGAACATAACTTGGAAGACGCTGACGAACGCAGGTTAACGCATTGTGAGTACCGGAGCATTACCCAGGATAAATCGGTATCCACTTTTGACCAGGCTGTGAATGCACTGATGGAACGTGATGATATATACGCCACAGCGCCTTCAAAAAAGGATTACTTCTGCGTGCTCTGTCAGCATGAAGATTATGGTATTCGCTGCTGTCCGGAGTGCGGACAGCATATGCGCAAAAAATAAACATCAGATTCTTTGTTGACGTACCGCTGGTAACATTAATGCTCTAGCCAGTTGCTTTAGTGATATTTCCGGAAGTTTGTCACAGTTCATCAGACCATTTCAGCCCGCCCTTAAGAAGTGATCGGCTTATAGTTTTCAGGTCCCTTCCGTCCTGCAATCTCGGAGGTGATGATCTTCGTAATTTTGGAGTCAGCCAGAAATCCCTTACTGAACTGAGCTCTGTTTTCGCGAATGAATCCTTTCAGAGCATTGTAGGTTCGCAGACGATACACACCGAGTTCAGGCAGTGAGGCTTTCAAGTTGAAATGGTTTTTTTTGATAATGTTTTCCACTTCGCTGAATATTGTGGGGGCAGTTTGCTCGTTGTTGATTTGCTGTGCTTCAATAAACGAGGCAGGAATACGATTTGCTTCCTCTTTGAGCAGACTGTCAATAATCTCGTTGGTCACTCTGGTTCTGTCACCGAGGACAAAGAAGAGATCCCACGCAAAGCGTTCTAGTTGGCGAAAGTTTCCTGGCCAAGGAGCGCACAATATTTTATCTATAACACCCTCTTCATAAACCGTAAAAAGCTGCGACAGCGCCTGCATCGATTTTCCATCGCTGGCAAAAACGGGCTGGTTAAAGGATTTCCATCGGTAGAGCGTGAGGATGAGTGTTAACAACGCGTGAGCACGGTCCTCAGCAAACAGCTCGTTGAGTGATTTGAATTTCACTACGTCTCGGATACGGTGAAACAAATCGCGGCGTAACCGACCTTCGGCCAGCAGGCGCGAGACAGGCTCATTGACCGCGAGTACCACTTTGACATCGTATTTTGTCTTCGACGCATCCTCCCCCACTTTGCTGATCCAGACGTCGTTACTGATAGCGGACAATAAATCCAGTAACTGTGTTTGTGAGGCCAAACTTGCGCTTTGCAATTCATCCAGGAAGAGCACACCATTATGTGCTTCTTCAAAAAAGCCATTTTTGTCGATCGCGTCGGTAAATGCACCTTTCGTTGATCCCCGCATGCGGGTTTCCAGCAATGTTTCACTGACTGCGGCAAGGTTAATTTCAACCATTGCTTTACCCATCTTCGTAGCCAGATGTTTAGCCGCCGCGCTTTTTCCAGTGCCGGTATCTCCCTCGATAAGCAAGGGGCCATGCTTGATGTGAATACCTGTGTCTTCATCCAACCGTAATTGCGAAGTCCTGGCAAACAGCGACGCCAGCACGGTGTTGAAAATTGAAACATCTCCGCCGGTTTTATTTCCGGATTTTGCCAGTGCAATAGAGGTATTTCCTGCGCTGAGGAATGCAGAAAGGGAACGGATAAATTCGTTACGGTCATCCTCCCGATACAGCGCTGAGCTTGATGGCGAGCTGTCTGGCAACAAAAAAACCGTTTTGCGCGTCACGATAGTTCGCGCCTGACTGACAAAGAGGCGGTCATTAACCTGATCGTAGGGATCCGTTATCGCTAAGTCGGAAAATAGGTTATGTTCATTTTGTAATACAACACCGGGTCCTTGAGCGGTAATTAACGCGATCCACTGCATAAAGTTCGGATATCTTTTCTCCAGTGCTTTGATATTTTCCTGTTTCACAAGCAGATTCAGCGCCTGCTTCCATTCATCCATTACGGCCTGCGAAATCATGTCTGTGATATCACCGGTAAGTGAAACCGTCTGTTGGCGGGATGATTTCAAGCCGGCCTGATACCAATACAGCGCCAAATCGGCGGGACGTTTCTCTTCGCTAAAATTGATAATTCGAATATCCACAGTGTCGATTTCATCATTAAGTTAAATATTAAATAATGTTTTCATCACTAGACAATGAAGTCAACATAACATGAAATTTATAATTATTTGATAAGTAACGATTAATTTTTTATTTGAAAGTTGGCACGCAATTCGCATTAGTTATATCACTACACACAAACGAAGAGATAAAACGATGAATATCCAAATTGCGAGTCCAGACCAGATCAGTAAACTGTTAGCCTTTATTGCCGTGAAAGCCAAAGGGACACGCTTCGAAATCCCGGCTAGCTTGCTGCAAAACGTTGAAAGCGAACTGCGTGATTTCTGCAAAGCGCACCGTATTACGGTTCAGTTTAAAGATGCTTCAACCGGGCGTGTGATTGTTTTTTGTGCCGCAGGGGCGGCAACCGGAACGGTGGTGGGGGCGATGTGCGGCGGCATGCT
This sequence comes from Citrobacter sp. Ce104, assembly GCF_030334595.1. Taxonomy (NCBI): domain Bacteria; kingdom Pseudomonadati; phylum Pseudomonadota; class Gammaproteobacteria; order Enterobacterales; family Enterobacteriaceae; genus Citrobacter; species Citrobacter sp. Ce104. The sequence continues at coordinate 3,036 of NZ_JAOWDP010000059.1, read as the reverse complement.
TGGCGCGTTGACCGGCGCGCTGCTCGGGAGTGCGGCAGGCGCAGCTTTAGCGCAGATGCGTATTACCATTTATCCGGTAGCGGGTAGCGATAATCTTGTCTTGGCATTAGCCTAACTTTATACAGTGAACGCAGGTGCAGCGGTATGGCGCAGTACCTGTTTAAAAGGAAAAAATAATGAACAAAACTCTTTCACTCGTTGATGTATTACAACGCTCGCTGGCACAGAACAAAGAAGATATTACGCCACTGCTTGGCTATCTTAGCACCACCAAGGAAGAATTGAAGGTACAGATGGAGCGCAGCAGCACCCGTTCCGATGCTGAAAAAATTGCCCATTACCTGCGCAAAATGGGCAGCAATGATATTGCCAGCCTGTTTCGCAGTGGCGAAGGTGTGGAATATGAAGAAATCGTCTGTGATGTTGGCGAAAAGCTTAAGGTTAAAGGGGTCAACAAAAACATGTCGGTAGAGCTCAACGAAGAGTTCATCATTCAGCATCTCTTTTCCGATGCACTGAAAAAAATGAGTGATGAAGAACGCAGTGCGTTAATGCGTTCGATGAACCTTTCCGAGAAAGATCAGGGGGCAATTCTGGCGGGTACATTAATGGCCTCACAGGTGATGCTGAACCAGTTTGGCGGCTTTGCGGTGTATCGGATGTCCGTTATTCTGGCCAACATGCTGGCCCGCTCGCTGATGGGTAATGGCCTCAACTTTGCGGCAAATGCTGCTCTGGTACGCGGTGTCGGTGCATTCCTGGGGCCAATTGGTTGGATAGCTTCCGGTGCATGGCTGGCGGTAGAAATTGCAGGCCCTGCGTTTCGTAAGACGGTTCCGGCGATCGTACATATCGCGATGCTGCGTCAGAACGTATTAAAACGCCTGACTATCAGCGTAGTGGGAGATGGTTCCGTCGGCAAAGATGCGCTCTTTAAAAGCGTATTCGGTGTTGATACCGGCAATATCAATCCTATTGCTGGCTCTACATCCGATACTAAGGTGTATGACCTTGGTCACACAGGTACTATTAAACTTATTAACTTCCCTGGATTTCACGACGTGCGTTCCGAGGTCAATGACTTGGTGAATGATAATATCAAGCATACCGATCTGTTCCTGCTGGTGGTAGACGTCAACCGTGGTGTGTCAGGTCATGATGTGCAGACACTGGAGAAGTTAAAGGCGGAGGGCAAGCCTGTGTTGGTCTGTCTGAACAAGGTGGATATGCTGCGCCCGAATGATAAAGATAGGATGGTTCACGTCGCCAAAACACGCCTTCAGAACCCCTATGTGATTGAAACGGCCTTTGACCCTGATCCGCGCTTGTCGCAGGATGGTCCGATCGGCACACAGGTCGTGTTTGACTGGGTGGTAAATCAGTTAGAGGCGCAGGGTAAAGAGACCGCACACCTGAAAGCCGAGCAGAAATAACGTCGATATAACTAAGCCAGGGGCATGCTCCTGGTTTCGTCATTTTCTTCGGACTCAAGAGAACGCAACAGCGCACTTGCTTTGCCACAGTTGAATTTTGTGCCGTAACGATGTGCAAGCATGTAAGCATAAGGAGTCAAGGTATAGCGTGTTACTTAGTTACTCGGATTAACAATCCCAACGTACAGAGCGGCGGATTTACAGAGTCAGCGCAGTCCCTGCTCCGGCAGTCAGTGGCAGGCGGCGTACTGAAGCAAACCATTATCGATACCGGCATCGGCGATACCATCGGCATGCTGATGTCGCACGGCAACATTTCTCCGTACATCATGGCGTGGTTGATAACCGTGCTGATTCGTCTGGCAACGGGTCAGGGCGTGGTCTCAGCCATGACGGCGGCGGGGATTATTAGCGCAGCAATCCTCGACCCGGCAACCGGTCAACTGGTGGGCGTCGACCCGGCGTTGCTGGTGCTGGCAACAGCGGCTGGCTCCAACACGCTGACCCATATCAACGATGCTTCGTTCTGGCTGTTCAAAGGCTACTTTGATCTGTCGGTGAAGGATACGCTGAAAACCTGGGGTCTGCTGGAGCTGGTAAACTCCGTGGTTGGCCTGATAATCGTGTTGATCATCAGCATGATTGCATAACGTTGATACCGCTCTGGCCCACAGCGCCAGAGCGGTTTTCCATCCTGCCTCAACAATCCTCAATAATCAGATATACCGCCTTCACCGGACCATGCACCCCAACCACCTTGATAAGCTCAATATCCGCCGTCGAGCTGGGTCCACTGATGATATTAATGCACGATGGCATACGCTCACCGGCCTGTGCTTTCTGATGCAGTTTTTCTGCCAGCTGCGCCACGCGCGGCAGGATGGTGCTTTTACGCAGCACGAAAATAGAGGACTCCGGCAACAGGCTCAGGGAGCGCCCGCGCTCCGGTGCGGAAAACAGCACCACGCCGCCGGACTCGGTCAGGCCATATTCGGCAAACACTACGCCGACTTTCGCCTGCTCAGCCTGGGTAATATTTTCGCTACCACGCGCCGGATCCCAGACCACGGCGTTGCATTCCTGCTGCAAGCGTTGGGTGATGCCCAGCTCCACCAGCCGGCTGTCGCCGCTCAGCACCACCGGCTGCTGACCCAATTCTTCGCACAGGCGCAGCGCCGCGTCTGCGGCCTGGTCCTCGCGGGTCAGTTCGCAGCGGGCCAGCATCACTTCGCTGGCAAACTGGATAAACGCAGAGCAGCGCTGCTCGGGGCTAAGCTCGGTCAGGCGCTCGTTGGCAAAATTGTTAACCGGTGCGGCATCCGCTTGCGGCTCGAAACGCAGCGGGCGACCCAGCGCCTGGGCGATGGTGTTTAAAAACGCGGTACGGTTATCCATTCTTTTTCTCCTGCGCCTGATGTTTCTTAAACCAGCTGCGGAAGCTCTCGCCGTCAGCATCAGGCAGATCGCGCGCCTCCATCCAGTCACCAATCGCGCCAACCTTGAGCGGCGTTTTGCCACCATTGATAAACCAGCTCGCCGCATGCGCGCCCGCCATCATCCCGACTTTCCACAGCCCCGGATGGCTATTGGCATAGGCGAACAT
>NZ_JAOWDP010000058.1:0-337096 GCF_030334595.1 Citrobacter sp. Ce104 | reverse complement strand
CTCTGTGCTACCGTTCGACTTGCATGTGTTAGGCCTGCCGCCAGCGTTCAATCTGAGCCATGATCAAACTCTTCAATTTAAGTTTGATGCTCGTGAATTAAACTTCGTAATGAATTACGTATGTTCACTCAAGAGACTTGGTATTCATTTTTCGTCTTGCGACGTTAAGAATCCGTATCTTCGAGTGCCCACACAGATTGTCTGATAAATTGTTAAAGAGCAGTTGCGACGCGCTTTAGCGCTCTGTCGCGAGGTGGCGTATATTACGCTTTCCTCTTTGAGAGTCAACCCTGAATCTCAGAATTTTTCTCTTCAATCAACCGGCTGTTTGTGTGAAGTGATTCACATCCGCCGTGTCGATGGAGGCGCATTATAGGGAGTCGACTCAGGAAGACAAGCGGAAAAATGCATTTTTGTTTCAACCGCTCACCTTTTATCCATTACGCTTACTTTTGCTGCTTTTTTATTGCCATTGGCAAGTCTGCCAGACTGTTTATGACCAAATCTGCCGCATTTTCTGCTTCCGGGGTAACAGGTTTACCCGTGCGCACCAGTACCCTGGTGCCAACATTCGCAGCCGCCGCCGCCTGCATATCTTCTATTTTGTCGCCTACCATATAAGAAGCGGCCATATCGATGTGCAGGAAGTCTCGGGCGGAGATCAACATTCCAGGATGCGGTTTACGGCAGTCGCAGACCTGACGATATTCTTCTATAGTTCCTTGCGGATGATGTGGGCAATAGTAGATACCATCCAGATCAACGTCGCGATCCGCCAGCGACCAGTCCATCCATTCGGTCAACGTTTCAAACTGTGCCTCAGTAAATTTACCGCGAGCGATACCAGACTGGTTGGTCACGACGATCAGTGCGTAACCCATGCTTTTAAGTTCACGCATGGCATCAATAACGCCGTCGATAAACTCGAACTCGTCAATCTCATGTACGTAACCATGGTCCACATTAATGGTGCCGTCACGGTCGAGAAAAATTGCGGGTACAGATTTTGCCACCTTTTATAGCTCCTGAATAAGGCATGTGGCTCTAGTATCGCATGTTTCGGCGGGCAAGAAAGTGCTCATCGTGCAAAGCTAGATTGATTTAGACGTCTGGATGCCTTAACATCCATCTTGTTGACGGCTTCGACCGTACCAGACAGACGAAAATGCCACGGCTAACTTAATTACGATAATAAATAACCAATGATTAAACTTTCGAATATCACCAAAGTGTTCCTGCAGGGGACTCGCACCATTCAGGCGCTTAATAACGTCAGCCTGCACGTTCCTGCCGGGCAGATTTATGGCGTCATTGGCGCCTCGGGTGCCGGTAAAAGTACGCTCATCCGCTGCGTTAACTTACTTGAACGCCCTACCGAAGGCAGCGTTCAGGTTGGCGGTCAGGAGCTGACGACGCTTTCTGAGTCAGAACTGACTAAAGCTCGCCGTCAAATCGGCATGATTTTCCAGCACTTTAACCTGCTATCTTCCCGTACCGTGTTTGGCAACGTCGCGCTGCCGCTGGAACTGGATAACACGCCAAAGGAAGAGATCAAACGCCGTGTAACAGAGTTGCTTGATTTAGTCGGTCTTGGCGACAAGCACGATAGCTATCCGGCCAACCTTTCCGGTGGACAAAAACAACGTGTGGCGATCGCCCGTGCGTTGGCAAGTAATCCCAAGGTGCTGCTGTGCGATGAAGCCACCAGCGCACTCGATCCGGCAACAACCCGTTCGATTCTGGAATTATTGAAAGACATTAACCGTCGCCTGGGACTCACCATTCTGCTGATTACCCACGAGATGGACGTTGTAAAACGTATTTGTGACTGCGTAGCGGTCATCAGTAATGGTGAACTGATTGAGCAGGACACCGTCAGCGAAGTGTTCTCACACCCGAAAACGCCGCTGGCACAGAAATTTATCCAGTCCACGCTGCACCTGGATATTCCGGAAGATTATCTGGAACGTTTAAAAGCGGAGCCGGAAGCCGACAGCGTGCCGATGCTGCGTATGGAATTCACCGGTCATTCGGTCGATGCACCATTACTCTCTGAGACGGCCCGTCGCTTTAATGTGAATAACAACATTATTAGTGCGCAGATGGATTATGCCGGCGGCGTGAAGTTCGGCATCATGCTGACTGAAATGCACGGCACACAAGAAGATACACAAGCGGCCATTAACTGGTTGCAGGAACACCATGTAAAAGTAGAGGTACTAGGTTATGTCTGAGCCGATGATGTGGCTGCTGGTTCGCGGCGTATGGGAAACGCTGGCAATGACCTTTGTGTCCGGTTTTTTTGGTTTTGTGATTGGACTGCCAGTTGGCGTGTTGCTGTACGTAACCCGCCCTGGGCAAATCATTGAGAACGCGAAGCTCTATCGTACGCTCTCTGCGCTAGTGAACATTTTCCGTTCCATCCCATTTATCATCTTGCTGGTGTGGATGATTCCGTTCACCCGCATGATCGTGGGTACCTCTATCGGGCTGCAGGCCGCTATCGTCCCACTGACCGTTGGCGCCGCGCCTTTTATCGCCCGTATGGTGGAAAACGCGCTGCTCGAAATCCCGACCGGGCTGATTGAAGCCTCGCGTGCAATGGGCGCTACTCCGCTGCAGATTGTGCGTAAGGTATTACTGCCAGAAGCACTGCCAGGACTGGTCAATGCGGCCACCATCACCCTCATCACGCTGGTTGGTTACTCGGCGATGGGCGGTGCCGTCGGTGCAGGTGGTCTTGGACAGATTGGTTATCAGTACGGCTATATTGGTTACAACGCTACCGTAATGAATACAGTACTGGTATTGCTCGTCGTTCTGGTTTATTTAATTCAGTTATCCGGCGATCGCATCGTTCGGGCTGTCACGCACAAATAACGTTGCACACAACACTAAAAACTCATTAAGAAAAGGAAATAAGCATGGCGTTCAAATTCAAAACCTTTGCGGCAGTTGGAGCCCTGATCGGTTCTCTGGCACTTGTGGGTTGCGGTCAGGATGAAAAAGATCCTAACCACATCAAAGTGGGCGTTATTGTTGGCGCAGAGCAGCAGGTTGCAGAAGTCGCGCAGAAAGTGGCTAAAGAAAAATACGGTCTGGACGTTGAGCTGGTCACGTTTAACGATTACGTTCTGCCTAACGAAGCGCTGAGCAAAGGCGATATCGATGCTAACGCCTTCCAGCACAAACCGTACCTGGATCAGCAGATCAAAGATCGCGGTTACAAACTGGTTGCCGCAGGTAATACTTTTGTTTACCCGATTGCGGGTTACTCCAAAAAAATCAAATCATTGGATGAGCTGCAGGAAGGTTCTCAGGTCGCGATTCCAAACGATCCGACTAACCTTGGCCGTTCCTTACTGCTGCTGCAAAAAGTGGGCTTAATCAAACTGAAAGACGGTGTTGGCCTGCTGCCGACCGCGCTGGACGTGATTGAAAACCCGAAAAACCTGAAGCTGGTTGAACTGGAAGCGCCGCAGTTGCCGCGTTCTCTGGACGATGCGCAAATCGCCCTGGCGGTCATCAACACCACCTACGCCAGCCAGATCGGCCTGACCCCGGCAAAAGACGGTATCTTTGTTGAAGATAAAGATTCTCCGTACGTAAACCTGATCGTGACTCGTGAAGACAATAAAGATGCTGAGAACGTGAAGAAATTCGTTCAGGCATACCAGTCTGATGAAGTGTACGAAGCAGCAAACAAAGTCTTCAACGGCGGTGCTGTTAAGGGCTGGTAATTTTAGGCTGTTTACAGAATCTGTAATATCATCAGGACGGGCGCTTGCCCGTCTTGTCATTTATGCAAGCACCTGATTCAATATCTGACGTTTAGATCATTCATTGAGGAAATATTATGCGTGCTTTACCGATCTGTTTAGTAGCACTCATGCTGAGCGGCTGTTCTATGTTAAGCAGATCCCCTGTTGAACCCGTTCAAAGCACCGCTACCCCGCCTAAAGCGGAGCCGGAAAAACCAAAAGCACCGCGCGCGACGCCGGTAAGAATCATTACTAACGCTGAAGATTTAGTGGGTAAACCGTTCCGCGATCTCGGCGAAGTTAGCGGCGAATCCTGCCAGGCATCCAACCAGGATTCCCCTCCGAGCATTCCAACCGCACGCAAACGCATGCAGATTAACGCCTCTAAAATGAAAGCGAATGCGGTATTGCTGCACAGTTGCGAAGTGACCAGCGGAACGCCGGGTTGCTATCGCCAGGCGGTTTGCATCGGTTCTGCACTGAACATTTCGGCGAAATGAGCCATTTTCAGTTCGAGCAAATAGGCGTTATCCGCTCACCCTATAAAGAAAAGTTCGCCGTGCCACGCCAGCCAGGTCTGGTGAAAAGCGCCAGCGGTGAACTGCATTTGCTCGCACCTTATAACCAGGCCGATGCCGTTCGCGGCCTGGAAGCCTTCAGCCATTTGTGGGTGATTTTTGTTTTTCACCAGACGATGGAAGGTGGATGGCGTCCAACCGTGCGCCCTCCCCGTCTTGGCGGCAACGCCAGAATGGGTGTTTTCGCCACGCGTTCAACGTTTCGTCCTAACCCTGTTGGCATGTCATTGGTTGAGCTGCGGGGCATTCGCTGCCATAAAGAGCACGTCATCCTAGAGCTTGGCGGGCTGGATCTTGTTGATGGCACGCCAGTAGTGGATATAAAACCGTATCTGCCGTTTGCCGAATCGCTGCCTGATGCTCGCGCCAGCTATGCTCAGGACGCGCCGCAGGCCAGTGTAGATGTGACGTTCAGTAAAGAGCTCACTGAGCAGCTATTAAAGCTCGAACAACGTTACCCGCATCTTCGTCAGTTTATTGCCGAAGTGCTGGCGCAGGATCCACGCCCTGCATACCGCAAAAACGAGGAAGAAGGCAAAACCTACGCCGTCTGGCTGCTGGACTTTAACGTTCGCTGGCGCGTCACGCCGTCAGGATTTGAGGTCTTTGCGCTGGAAGCCCGCTAATTTGCGTCGCCTACTCTTTTGACATCCCTTTCTCGCTGGTAAACTAAACCACTTTTGTTTTGTGCCAGGCTCATTTTGAGCCTGTTCGATCGTTCAACTGGAACCGTAACAACATGCGTACTAGCCAATATTTGCTCTCCACTTTGAAGGAGACACCTGCCGACGCCGAGGTCATCAGCCACCAGCTGATGCTGCGCGCCGGGATGATCCGCAAGCTGGCCTCCGGGTTATATACCTGGCTGCCGACCGGCGTGCGCGTCCTGAAAAAAGTCGAAAACATCGTGCGTGAAGAGATGAATAACGCCGGTGCGATCGAGGTGTTGATGCCGGTCGTTCAGCCTTCTGAACTGTGGGAAGAGAGCGGCCGTTGGGAACAATATGGTCCGGAACTGCTGCGTATTGCTGACCGTGGCGATCGTCCGTTCGTACTCGGCCCAACGCATGAAGAAGTGATCACCGACCTGATCCGTAACGAGCTGAGCTCCTACAAACAGCTGCCGCTGAACTTCTATCAGATCCAGACCAAATTCCGTGACGAAGTCCGTCCGCGCTTCGGCGTGATGCGTTCCCGCGAATTCCTGATGAAAGATGCCTACTCTTTCCACACCTCTCAGGAATCCCTGCAGGAAACCTACGACGCGATGTACGCCGCGTACAGCAAAATCTTCAGCCGTATGGGTCTTGATTTCCGTGCGGTACAAGCGGATACCGGTTCTATCGGCGGCAGCGCCTCTCACGAATTCCAGGTGCTGGCGCAGAGCGGTGAAGACGATGTGATCTTCTCCGACTCCTCCGACTATGCAGCAAACATCGAATTCGCCGAAGCCGTGGCGCCGAAAGAGCCGCGTGCGGCAGCAACCCAGGAAATGACGCTGGTCGATACGCCGAACGCTAAAACCATCGCCGAGTTGGTTGAGCAGTTCAACCTGCCTATCGAAAAAACCGTGAAAACCCTGCTGGTGAAAGCGGTTGAAGGCAGCAGCTACCCGCTGGTTGCGTTGCTGGTTCGTGGCGATCACGAGCTGAACGAAGTCAAAGCGGAAAAACTGCCGCAGGTTGCCAGCCCGCTGACCTTCGCCACCGAAGAAGAAATTCGTGCGCTGGTAAAAGCAGGTCCAGGATCGCTGGGGCCAGTGAACATGCCGATTCCTGTGGTTATCGACCGTACCGTTGCGGTAATGAGTGATTTTGCCGCCGGTGCCAACATCGACGGTAAACACTATTTCGGTATCAACTGGGATCGCGACGTGGCTACGCCAGAAGTTGCTGATATTCGTAACGTCGTCGCCGGCGACCCAAGCCCGGATGGCAAAGGTACGCTGATGATCAAACGCGGTATCGAAGTGGGCCACATCTTCCAGCTGGGGACCAAGTACTCTGAAGCGATGAAAGCCGCCGTTCAGGGCGAAGATGGTCGTAACCAAACGCTGACCATGGGCTGCTACGGTATCGGGGTTACTCGCGTGGTGGCTGCCGCTATTGAACAAAACTTTGACGATCGCGGCATTGTATGGCCAGACGCTATCGCCCCGTTCCAGGTGGCGATTCTGCCAATGAACATGCACAAGTCCTACCGTGTGCAGGAGCTGGCTGAGAAGCTGTACGCTGAGCTGCGCGCGCAGGGTATTGAAGTACTGATGGACGATCGTAAAGAGCGTCCGGGCGTGATGTTTGCCGATATGGAACTGATCGGTATTCCGCACACTATCGTGCTGGGCGACCGTAACCTCGACAACGACGATATCGAATACAAATACCGTCGTAACGGCGAGAAAGAGCTGATTAAAACCGGCGACATCGTCGACTTCCTGGTCAAAGCCATTAAAGGCTAATACCGACAAAAGGCCCTGATTATCAGGGCCTTTTTTTACATGGATTGTATAAAATGGCTAAACCAGCGGCGTATTATCGCCTGCTCTTCCCCTTCTTTTTTCTGCTTTCAGCCTGCACGCTTGACGTCAGTCAACAGAATTCATCTGCAACCGCCGTCGATGCCCAGGCAAAAAAATGGGCGATAAAATTCCAGCGACAAAGCTCCTTTACTGCTAAGGCATTGCATGAGATTACAGATACCGAACTCAAGCCTGGCGATCTGTTATTTTCTTCTAGCCTTGGGGTTACCTCATTCAGTATCCGCGCGTTCAGTACTTCTTCTGTCAGCCATGTTGCCGTTTACCTGGGTAATAATGAAGTTGCAGAAGCAACCGGGGCGGGCGTGCAAATCGTTTCTCTTGAGCAGGTGGAAAAGCACAGCGATAAGCTTTTTGCCCTGAGGGTCCCCGACCTCACTCCACTGCAGGCCGAAGAAATCAAAATATTTGCCTATAAAATCAAGGACAGCGGCTATAACTATCGCGGCATCGCAGAATTTATTCCGTTTATGATGACCAGGCAAATATGTTCGTTAAATCCTTTCTCAGAGGATTTTCGCCAGCAGTGCGTCAGCGGACTGGCGAAAGCACAACTGAGCAATGCCAGCGAGGGAGAAAAGAAGGCGTGGTTTTGCTCCGAATTCGTGACTGATGCGTTTGCCAAAGCCGGGCACCCGCTAACGATGGCGCAGTCGGGTTGGATTAGCCCTTCCGACCTGATGCATATGCGCGAAGGCGACATTTCCGCGTTTAAGTCTGAAACGAAGCTGCAGTATGTCGGCCACCTGAAGTTAGGTATTTATATCAAAACGAGTCGTTTTGTTGGATTGATCCGATAAAACCTTATCAGCCGAAAACAGGAAAACTGTCCGGGAAATCACCGGACAGTTTTTAAAAGCGACAGATTAATTTTCGCAACTCTGCCCAGGGATAAACTTAATTTCTTTATCCGCTATTAACGTTTTCACGGGCGCGCCCGTATCCGGATTTGCTTCCATCGTGAAGTGCCCTTCCACCGTGAGCAGCACCGCCTTATCCGTTGCGCCACGCGCAACCAGATAATCTCGCTCCAGTTGTGCATTGTTCGCGACAGAAACACGCTTACCCGTTGTGCAGTCGGTAAAGATTGCGGCATCCGCCATATAGAAATACATCCCCCGCATCGGCATTGGCGTCACCGGTAAGCTGGCGGAAACCGGCTGGAGCGTGTAGTTGAACTGTGACTCAATCGGGTTACCTTCACGATCGAGCATCTCCAGCGCTTCACCTTTTGCCCGGTAGTACGACTTTTCACCTTTGCTGTCAGTCAGCACCAGTTTGTCGGCAGTGCGCGCCCATGTACCATAAGAGGCAAAAGAGGACGGTTCATCCCGCACGCCCTGATAGCGTTCGTTCATCACCCATGTGCCGTCTTTTTCCAGGAACAGAGAAGTTTCAATTCCTTCGCAGTCCGCGCAAGGCAAAATGCCACGCCAGCTTTGCTGCATCGGTTTTAATTCTGCCGCCCGCGTCGGCTGTAGTACTTCGACTTCAGTACGGTTGTTACAGCCGATCAAGGAAAAAAGCGTACATGCAGCGACTACGGACAATATTGCTGTTTTCACTATGAATTCCTTATAAATTTTTATTCCTGCTCGTCAGTCTTGTGTTCGACGAACTCTCCCGCGCAGTGCTTTCACTGTGGACTTTTGCGCCTTCGATGACAACCTGCGCTCTTTCGAGGCGCGCGTAGGGCGAGTTGCCTGTCGGCTTTTTTGCACTGCGGTTAATTCTTTTATTACCGCGACCAGTCGGGCGATTGCCGCTTCCCGATTAAGCTCCTGGCTACGGTATTCCTGCGCCTTAATGATAATCACGCCATCACCGCTAATCAGATGATGGCTGGCGGCAAGCAGTCGTTCCTTATAATACTCTGGCAGGCCAGAGGCCCGAATGTCAAAGCGCAAATGGATAGCCGTCGAGGTCTTGTTAACGTGCTGACCGCCCGCGCCCTGCGCCCGAATCGCCGTGATTTCCAGCTCATTGTCAGGGATAGAGACGTTTCGGGAGATAACAATCATGAACGCGGCTGCCACGCGGTCAGATGAATTTCCAGATTGTTCTGAGAGTCAGACAACCAGATAGCGCCGTCCTGGATAGTCGCCTGCAGCGCCATTGTACGACCAGCAAAATCACTCAGTTGCGCCAGTTGTTCATCATCCAGATACCACACGGTCAGATTTTTAAACTGCGCGCACTTGTTCTGGTTTTGCTGCCACCAGATCTGGGCCGCACGGCTGTTGTAAGCAAACAGGGCAACCTCACCAGACTGGGTACAGGCTTTTTTAATACGGCGCTCATCCGGCAAACCCAGCTCAATCCAGAGATCAATGCCCAGATGGTCGTTACGCAGCCATGCTTCAGGCTCGTCTTCCGCGCTCAGGCCACGCGTGAACTGCAGCCGTTCATCGGCATATTTAATCCATGCTAGCAGGCGCAGCATCATGCGCTCCTGGGTTTCAGAGGGGTGACGCGCCAGCGTCAAGGCCGCGTCAAGGAACTGGTTGCGGTCGAGATCCGCTACGTTGACAACGGCTTTATAAATTGTCGCTTTAAGCGCCATGAGAGAACTCCTTTCGAATCAGGCGCACATTGTAGCGAAAACTGCGGCAAAAGGCTGCTAACTGCTCCTCTATCAAGGCGCTGATATTGCTTGAATGAGTATGGTATAGTCACCTTGCTAAACAGAGTTTATCTTCGTAGGCTTAGACTTGCATCCACGGTTAAGTCAGAATGCTGACAGGAGGGCATGTGGAAAAATATTGTGAGTTAATACGCAAGCGGTACGCGGAAATCGCCAGCGGAGACTTAGGGTATATCCCGGATGCGCTGGGTTGCGTATTGAAGGTGCTTAATGAAGTGGCGGCAGACAGCGCCCTTCCAGAGTCGGTCAGGGAAAAAGCGGCGTATGCTGCCGCGAACTTACTGGTGAGCGATTATGTCAATGAATGAAACGTATCAACCCATCAACTGCGATGATTACGACAATCTTGAACTCGCCTGCCAGCACCATTTGTTACTGACGCTGGCGCTAAAAGATGGCGAAGTTTTGCAGGCGAAAGCGAATGACCTGGTTTCGCGTAAAAACGTGGAATATCTGGTCGCCGATGTCGCGGGTGAAACCCGGGAGCTTCGTCTCGACAAAATTGCCAGCTTCAGCCACCCGCAAATCGGTACCGTGGTGGTCAGCGAATCTTAACTTTCTTGTACCTTATCAGGCCTAAATGACCAGGCCTGATAAGCGCAGCGCCATCAGGCATGCCAAACCAGACTCACACCAGCCCCATCTTCCGCTATACCCTCACGCGTCACAAAAACACCCGCAGCCGCTATCAGCGTTTCGCCATAAAACAACAGCGGCGTGGTATCTCGACGCCAGGGTGGGATCCCCTGCTCCTGCCAGATTTTCTTTAATTTACGTCCACCGTTACGCCCGACAATATGCAATACGCCTGGCGCTTTAAAACGAATGCTGACGGCTTCATCCGCTTGTGGCATACGCAATTCACCAGCAGAGATGAGCTGCACAGAGCCTAACCCAACTGGCAGCGTCAACGGCGTTTCCCAGCATGGCCACGGAATGACGGTTTCACTTTGCCCATCGACCGGTTTGACCCACCATAGCTGTGACTGATAGCGACGGACCTCGTATTCTCCAAGTCGAAAACAGGGAGAAGCATCTTCCCGCGCCAGCGCCACTTCCTGCCAGATACGTTCCAGTCCATCACGGGAAGGCATCGGCGCATTTAACCCCGCCAGCCAGCGACGAAGCAGAGCGGCACGCCGTACGCCGCTCATTGTCATTAACGGCGTCAGTAACAGTGTGCCCTGGACAGTCACACATTGCGCTAAATCGTTGGCCAGCAGTTCATCCAGTAAACTTTCCTGCTCGGCGCACAGCGCGGCGCTGCGGGCAACGGCTTGCGCGAAGTGCGGCCAGCGCTGTTGCAGTTGCGGGATAACGCGCAGACGCAGGAAATTGCGATCGTAGGCATCATCCTGATTGCTTTCATCTTCGATCCAGCATAATTCATGCTGCCGCGCCCATGTTTCAAGCGCCTCTCGCGTTTGCGCCAGCAACGGTCGAATCAGTTGGGTTCCGGCGAACGGTGAGTTTTCACCCATGGCGGAAAGTCCGGCAGGACCGCTGCCGCGCTTAAGCGCCAGCAGAAAGGTTTCACACTGGTCATCGAGATGCTGGGCGGTCATCAGCACCTCGCCCGGTAGTAAGGTCTGTGCAAATGCCTGATAGCGCGCGCGTCGCGCCTGAGCTTCGATGCCCAGACCCTCATCCTCAAGATGGACTCGTTCAACCACCAGCGGCACCTGCCACTGCGCACATACCGACTCACAGTGCTGCACCCAACTGTCTGCCTGCGGGCTTAATCCGTGATGAATATGGATTGCGCGTAAAGCGAGCTCAGGATTTTGCGCTCGCCACAGCACCAGTTGATGCAGCAGTACGGTAGAGTCCAGCCCGCCGCTAAAGGCGACCAGAATCGATTGAGAATTCAGCAGTGAAGTGTTCAGCGTGAGTGTCGTCATGATGGTTACTTACAAGGGCATTGCCCGGCACGTTACCGGGCTAACGCCACAATGACAAGCCTTACAGCTCGTACAGTTCGAGCGGTAATCCGTCAGGATCGTTAAAAAACGTAAAGCGTTTGCCGGTAAACGGATCGATACGCACGGATTCGCACTTCACGTGGTGAGCTTCCAGATGCGCAATCGCTTTTTCCACGTCGTCCACGCTGAACGCAAGATGGCGTAAACCGCAGGCTTCCGGTCGACTCGGGCGGCAAGGTGGAAACGGAAAAGAAAAAAGCTCAATCACATACTGACCGTTCAATGCCAGATCGCCTTTCCACGAGTCACGTTCTTCCCGGTAGGCTTCGCTGATTAGCGTAAAACCCAGCACATCGCAGTAAAATGCCTTACTCGCCGCGTAGTCCGTCGCAATGATAGCAATATGGTGAACCTGTTTTAATCCCAGCATAGGGTCATCGCCTCTTTCGTTTTTCTGTCAGCACGTTACTCGTACGTAATAGGTTCACGCAAGCCGTTCGGCCGATTTTAGGACTCTCACGCGATACACGCCGTCCTCACCCAGTTTAGCGCCATGAATATCGGTTTCAAATCCAGGATAATGCTGGCCCACTGAACACAACATCAGCAGAAAATCGAGTACAGCGCGGCTATTGGCAGTGATCATTTCCCCAGGCATCAGGAGCGGCACGCCGGGAGGATAAGGCAGGATCATATTAGCGGAAATGCGCCCCACCAGTTGATCAAGCGCGACGGTTTCAACCTCACCTTTGATCTGCCGCTGCCAGGCCTGGTGCGGCGTCATTTTCATCTCCGGCAAGGTATCAAATGCCCGCAGCATCAGCCCGGAGAGATCGTGTTGACGGATGAGCTTATGGATCCCCTGCGCCAGATCCTGAATACGCATATTGCGATAGAAATCGGGATCCTCGGCATACAGATCTGGCAGCATATTTTTCACGCGTAAATTCAGATCGTACGAGCGCTTAAATTCCGTCAGGCCGCGCAACAGCCCCATCGCCCGGGTTTTATCAATGCCGATACTGAACAGGAATAACAGATTATACGGTCCTGTTTTCTCGACAACGACGCCGCGTTCATCAAGGAATTTCGCCACCAGCGCGGCAGGAATCCCCTCTTCACTCATATTTCCCTGTTCATCCATCCCCGGCGTCAGAATCGTGACTTTCACCGGGTCGAGGAACATGTGGTCGGCATCAGCATCGACAAATCCGTGCCAGTCTTCACCAGGCGCTACTGGCCAGCACTCCGCTTCATCTACTTTTTCCGGCTGCCAGATATCAAAGAACCAGCCATCTGATTCTTCGCGTAGCCGCTGCACTTCTTTGCGAAAATGCAGTGCTCGTTCCACCGAACGATTGATTAACCGCTTGCCTGAATTGCCACGCAGCATTGCCGCCGCCGTTTCTATCGACGCCACTATCGGGTAGCTCGGAGACGTGGAGGTGTGCATCATAAAGGCTTCGTTGAACGTGTCTTCGTCGTAATCGCCCTTAATGTGGATCAGAGAAGCTTGTGACAACGCCGCCAACATCTTGTGGGTGGACTGGGTCTCAAAAATCACCTTTCCCGGTACCCGTTCACCGCTCATCCCGCTTTTCCCCTGATAGATCGGATGAAAATGGGTATACGGCACCCAGGCAGAATCAAAATGGATGGAGGGCACATCCAGGGTTTGCTTGATCCAGTTGGTGTTATACAGCAGGCCGTCATAGGTGGAGTTGGTGATCACCGCATGTACCGGCCATTGCGCCTGAGGGGTCTCTTCTACCTTGCGTTCAATACTTACGCGGGTAAATTCCCGGCGGGGTATACCGCCCAGGATCCCCAGCGCGTTACGCGTAGGCTTCAGCCAGATGGGCACGACATCGTTCATCATCAGCAAATGCGCCAGCGACTTATGGCAGTTGCGGTCGATCAGCAGCGTACTGCCTGCAGGCGCGGCGTACATGCCGACAATCTTGTTCGACGTCGAGGTGCCGTTGGTCACCATATAGCTCTGCTCGGCGCCAAAAGTGCGCGCAATATACTCCTCCGCTTCCAGATGCGGCCCGGTATGATCCAGCAACGAGCCCAGCTCGGTCACAGAAATTGACACGTCGGCTTTCAGCGTATTGCCGCCAAAGAAATCATAGAACAGGCAGCCGACCGGGCTTTTCTGATACGCCGTTCCCGCCATGTGTCCGGGCGTGCAGAAGGTATACTTTCCTTCCTTCACATAGGTAAACAGCGCTTTGGTGAAAGGAGGCGTGATGTTATCGAGGTATTCGCTGGTATACTGGCGAATGCGGGTGGCAATGTCCTCAGACTGGCCCAGCGCATACTCAAAAAACCACAACGCCATGCGCAGGTCGTGCGCGCTGACATCCATCGTCGAATGGGTATTAATAAAGGCGTAGAGCGGGAGATACTCGTTGAGCTGGTTGATATCACTGCACAGCTCCAGGCTATATTCATCCCAGTCAAAAATGACGCCGCAAATTCGCGGGTTGTGTTCGATAAACTTCAGCAGGTCGACGCTGTTCTGCGGCCAGATAATCTGAAACCCCTGCTGTTGCAGCGCACGCTCAAGTTCCTTGATGGGCTCATCTTTATAAAAGACGCCATGCGGTCCCATGATGGCAATGATATTCATGCGTTCCTCCTGGAAAAACCTTAGTTAATCATAGCCTGGCCAAACCACAGGTAAAAAAAAGGGCCACAGCATAGTGGCCCTTTTCAGAATTAATGCAGTTTACGCGTAACCGTAGCTCATCAGACGCTGGTAACGACGGTTTTTCAAATCTTCTTTGCCTAACACGTCGAGGTCGGCGAGATCGGCCAGCAGCTGTGCCTTCAGGGACGCAGCCATGACTTCCGGGTTGCGGTGCGCGCCGCCCAGCGGTTCCGGGATGATAGAGTCGATAAGCTTCAGCTCTTTCAGACGCGGCGCGATAATCCCCATCGCTTCTGCGGCCAGCGGCGCTTTGTCGGCGCTTTTCCACAGAATGGAGGCGCAACCTTCCGGGGAGATAACGGAATAGGTGCTGTATTGCAGCATGTTCACTTTATCGCCTACGCCGATCGCCAGCGCGCCGCCGGAACCACCTTCACCGATGACGGTGCAGATTACCGGTACGCTCAGACGCGACATTTCACGCAGGTTGCGTGCGATCGCTTCAGACTGACCTCGCTCTTCCGCGCCCACGCCCGGGTAAGCCCCTGGGGTATCGATGAAGGTAATGATCGGCATATTGAAACGCTCGGCCATTTCCATCAGACGCAGCGCTTTGCGATAGCCTTCCGGCGCTGGCATGCCGAAATTGCGACGGATTTTTTCTTTGGTCTCACGGCCTTTCTGATGACCAATAATCATCACCGGACGGCCATCCAGACGCGCGATGCCGCCAACAATAGCTTTATCATCCGCATAGGCACGATCGCCCGCCAGCTCATCAAATTCATCAAATGCCAGGCGGACATAATCCAGGGTGTACGGACGCTGTGGATGGCGCGCCAGCTGGGCTACCTGCCATGCGCCGAGATCGGCGAAGATTTTACGCGTCAGTTCTACGCTTTTTTCACGCAGACGATGCACTTCTTCATCGATGTTAATATCCAGTTTCTCATCCTGACGGCTAACCGCAGTCAGAGAATCGATTTTTGCTTCCAGCTCTGCAATCGGCTGTTCAAAATCAAGGAAATTCAGACTCATAGTATTCCTGTATTAGTCAAACTCCAGTTCCACCTGCTCCGAACCAATAAGGCCACGGAGATCGTTTAGCAAACGATCGCTCGGAGAGACACGCCACGTTGCGCCAAAACGCAATCGCGCACGTGCATCCGCCCTCTGATAGTAGAGATGTACTGGAATTGTCCCCGAGCGGTGGGGTTCCAGAGACTGACGGAGTCGGTTTAAAAGCTGGTCATCAATTTGCCTGTCCGTCAGCGAGATAGCAAGCCCGCGAGCATATTTTTCCCGGGCTTCGTCAATATCCATGACTTCACGGGCCATCATTTTAAGCCCGCCGCTGAAGTCATCAAAGCTGACCTGTCCGCTGACGATAAGTATGCGGTCTTTTTCCAGCAATTGCTGGTATTTATCCAGGGCATCGGTAAACAACATAACTTCCAGACGCCCGGAACGGTCATCCAGGGTACAGATGCCGATACGATTGCCGCGCTTGGTGACCATTACCCGCGCAGCAATGACGAGCCCCGCAGCCGTGGTGACTTTACCACGTTCTGTCGGATGCATGTCTTTCAGCCTGTGGCCTCCAACATAGCGCTCAATTTCTTTTAGATACTGATTGATGGGATGTCCCGTCAGGTAAAGCCCTAACGTTTCACGTTCCCCTTCTAATACCACCTGCTCCGGCCATGGAGTACAGTTGGCATAAGACTGTTCAATTTGTTCCGGCTCTTCCGCCAGCACGCCAAACATATCAGCCTGACCAATAGCCTCGGCTTTCGCATGCTGATCGGCGGCTTTGAGCGCATCGTTGAGCGAATTCATCAACGCCGCGCGATGTGGTCCAAGGCGGTCGAACGCCCCGGACATGATTAACTTTTCCAGCACCCGACGGTTGAGTTTTTTGATATCCGTGCGGGCACAGAGATCAAACAGCTCGCGGAAATAACCGCCTTCGTTGCGCGCCTCAATAATAGCTTCAATTGGCCCTTCACCCACGCCTTTTATCGCGCCGATGCCGTAGACAATCTCACCATCATCATTCACGTGAAAATGATAAAGCCCGGAGTTGATATCCGGCGGCAGGATTTTGAGCCCCATACGCCAGCACTCATCCACCAGCCCGACCACTTTCTCGGTGTTATCCATATCGGCCGTCATTACTGCCGCCATAAACTCGGCTGGGTAATGCGCCTTCAGCCACAGCGTCTGGTAAGAGACCAACGCATAGGCAGCGGAGTGCGATTTGTTAAATCCGTAACCGGCGAATTTCTCCACCAGGTCAAAGATTTTCATCGCCAGTTCGCCGTCGACGCCGCGCTTTTTCGCCCCTTCCTCAAAGGTGCCGCGCTGCTTAGCCATCTCTTCCGGCTTTTTCTTACCCATCGCACGACGCAGCATGTCCGCGCCGCCAAGGGTATATCCGGACAGCTCCTGGGCAATCTGCATAACCTGTTCCTGATACAGGATAATGCCGTAGGTCGGCTCCAGTACCGGTTTCAGACACTCATGCTGCCATTGTACATCCGGGTAGGAAATCTCTTCGCGACCATGCTTACGGTCGATAAAGTTATCTACCATCCCCGACTGCAGCGGACCAGGACGGAACAGGGCCACCAGTGCGATCATATCTTCGAAGCAGTCAGGCTGCAGACGTTTGATAAGATCTTTCATGCCGCGGGATTCAAGCTGGAAGACCGCCGTGGTCTCCGAGCGTTGCAGCATGTCGAAGCTTTTCTTGTCATCCAGCGGGATCGCGGCGATATCCAGCGGCGGCTCGCCGTTCTTTTCACGGCGCGCGTTGATCATTTCCAACGCCCAGTTGATGATGGTGAGCGTACGCAGACCAAGGAAGTCGAACTTCACAAGGCCGGCATATTCCACGTCATTCTTATCAAACTGAGTAACCGGGTGCAGCCCCTGTTCATCGCAGTACAGCGGCGCAAAATCGGTAATTTTGGTCGGCGCGATAACCACGCCACCGGCGTGCTTACCGGCGTTACGCGTGACGCCTTCCAGCTTACGCGCCATATCAATCAGCGCTTTAACCTCTTCATCTGCCTCATAAATTTCCGGCAGTTGGGGTTCGGCTTCAAAGGCTTTGGCCAGCGTCATGCCCGGATCGGGCGGCACCAGTTTCGAAATACGGTCAACGAAGCCGTACGGGTGACCGAGCACACGGCCCACGTCACGGATAACCGCCTTAGCCGCCATGGTACCGAAGGTAATAATCTGCGAAACCGCATCACGACCATACATTTCTGCCACGTGCTCGATGACCTGGTCGCGTTTCTCCATACAGAAGTCAACGTCGAAGTCGGGCATTGAGACACGTTCCGGGTTCAGGAAACGTTCGAACAGCAGGTCAAATTCCAGCGGATCCAGGTCGGTAATTTTCAGTGCATAGGCGACAAGCGAGCCGGCGCCGGAACCACGTCCCGGGCCTACCGGTACGCCGTTATCTTTCGACCACTGGATAAACTCCATAACGATCAGGAAGTAGCCTGGGAATCCCATCTGGTTGATAACTTTAAGTTCAATCTCCAGACGTTCGTCATAAGGTGGGCGCTTCTGCGCGCGAACTTCTGGGTCAGGGAACAAAAATTCCAGACGTTCTTCCAGACCTTCGCGTGATTTTGCCACGAGGAAATCCTCAGTGGTCATATCACCAGTCGGGAACTGCGGCAGGAAATACTCGCCCAGACGCACCGTCACATTACAACGTTTGGCTATCTCGACGGTGTTTTGCAGCGCTTCCGGAATATCCGAGAACAGCTCACACATCTCGTCTTCACTGCGCATATACTGCTGCGGTGAATAGTTACGCGGGCGTTTCGGGTCATCAAGGGTGAACCCGTCGTGGATTGCCACGCGGATTTCATGCGCGTCAAAATCACCGGTTTCAAGGAAGCGAACATCGTTGGTCGCCACCACCGGAAGACCACGCGTTTCAGCCAGTTCTACTGCGGCATGCAGATAATTCTCTTCATCTTGCCTGCCGGTGCGGATAAGTTCGAGGAAGTAGCAATTGGGAAAATGTTCTTCGTAAAACCCCACGCACTCATCAACCAGTGCGCTATTACCGCGCAGCAGGCTACGTCCGACGTCGCCCATGCGACCGCCGGAGAGCAAAATCAAACCTTCTTTAAGCTCGACCAGCCAGTCCCTGTCGATGACCGGCCCTTCTGCGCCATAACCACGCTGATAGGCTTTCGATATCAACAACGTCAGGTTCTGATAGCCGGTATTGTTTGCGGCCAGCACGGTGAGCTGTGTGAGTTCATCGCCCAACAGCTCGCTGCGGACATGAAAATCTGCGCCAACTATCGGCTTGATACCCGCACCGTGACCCGCTCCGTAAAACTTCACCAGACCACACAGGTTGGTAAAATCGGTGATCGCCAGCGCAGGCATGCCTAACGCGGCCGCCTTTTTCACCAGCGGCCCGGTTTTCGCCAGCCCATCGATCATGGAGTAGTCGCTGTGCACCCGCAGGTGGACGAAACGAGGTTCAGACATCTTCAGATTCCTTCGACACAAGAATCAGGACGTGAGTCCCAGTGCGCGTTTGACGGGGCCAAAACTACGGCGATGGTGCTCGGTTGCACCATGCATTGCCAACTTTTCCAGATGAAAAGCGGTTGGATAGCCTTTGTGCTGTGCAAAGCCATACTGCGGGAACACCGTATCCAGGGCCGCCATTTCAGCGTCACGGGTGACTTTTGCCAGTATCGACGCCGCGCTAATCTCCGCCACGCGGCTGTCGCCTTTGACCACCGCCATCGATGGCACCGGTAATGCCGGGCAACGATTGCCGTCAATTAATACGTATTCCGGCGCAATATGCAGACCCGCAACCGCACGCTGCATGGCCAGCATGGTGGCATGCAAAATATTCAGTTCGTCGATTTCATGCGGTTCTGCACGCCCCAGACTCCAGCTTAACGCTTTTTCTTTAATTTCATCAAACAGCGCCAGGCGACGTTTTTCTGACAGTTTTTTTGAGTCGTTAAGACCGATAATCGGGCGAGCCGGATCCAGAATGACGGCGGCGGTGACAACGGCGCCGACCAAAGGACCACGTCCAACTTCATCCACACCCGCCACTAAATGCGTATGTGGATACACAAACTCAATCATTGCGCTAACTCCAGGACCGCATCCGCCGCCTGCTCATCAGCATTACAACGGATCTGCTGGTGCAGTTCACGGAATGTGTCGTGCATTGCATGGCTGGTTTTACCATTCGCCAGCAACGGCAACAGCGCTTGCGACAGCGCCTGCGGTTCACACTCTTCCTGCAACAGCTCTTTAACCAGTTCTCTTCCCGCCAGCAGGTTAGGTAGCGAAACGTAGTCTGTCTTCACCAGACGCTTCGCCAGCCAGAAGGTGAAAGGTTTCATTCGGTAGCCAACCACCATCGGGCATTTTGCCAGCATACATTCCAGCGCGGCGGTACCTGAAGCCAGCAGTGCAGCATCGCTGGCCACCATTGCTTCACGTCCCATCCCGTTGAGCAGATGAACAGAAAGCTCCGGTGCTACTTCAGCTTTAATTCGCTCAAACTGCTCGCGACGTTTGGCATTCACCAACGGCACCACCACTTCGAGATCCGGATAATGCTGACGTAACAGCTGCGCCGTTTTCAGAAAATCGGCACTGAGCATCTCCACTTCTGCGCCACGGCTTCCAGGCAATAGCGCCAGACAGTGAGCGTCATGGGGAATGCCCAGAACATCGCGTGCTGCGTTTTTATCCGGATCCAACGGCATGGCATCCGCCATGGTATGGCCGATAAAGCGACACGGGACGTTAAATTTGTCATAAAACGCTTTTTCGAAAGGCAGAAAGGCCAGCACCATATTGGTGGATCTGCCTATTTTGAAAACGCGTTTCTGTCGCCAGGCCCACACAGAGGGGCTGACGTAATGAATGGTTTTAATGCCCTGCTTTTTCAGGTTCCCTTCAAGGGTAATGTTGAAGTCAGGCGCATCAATACCAACAAAAACATCCGGCTTTAAGTCGGTGAACCGGCGAGTAAGATCGGCGCGAATATGCAGTAAACGGCGCAGGCGTCCGAGCACTTCAACAATGCCCATTACCGCCAGCTCTTCCATTTCGTACCAGGCTTCACAGCCTTCGGCCTGCATCAGCGGACCCGCCACGCCAACAAAACGCGCATTCGGAACGCGAGCCTTGAGCGCACGGATTAACCCTGCACCAAGAATATCGCCGGAGGTTTCTCCGGCGACGAGGGCAATCGTTAAAGGACGCTGCTCAGTCATTAACGAATCAGGCCACGCGTTGAGCGCTCAAAGAAGTCGCTGAAAGCCTGAACTTCGGGATACTGTTTCGCCAGTTCCGCGATTTCTGGTTTCACTTCTTCCAGCGTTTTACCACTACGGTACAACGCTTTGTAGGCGTTACGAATCGCGGTAATCGCTTCGCGGGTGAATCCACGACGCTTCAGACCTTCGATATTGACGCCAAACGGCGTCGCGTGGTTGCCCTGGGCGATAACGTATGGAGGCACGTCCTGGGCTACGCCAGAACAGCCGCCAACCATCACATGCGCGCCAATGATGCAGAACTGATGCACCGCAGTCATGCCGCCGATGATAACAAAATCATCAAGCGAAACATGTCCGGCAAGCGTGGCGTTATTCGCCAGAATACAGCGGTTGCCTACCGTACAATCATGCGCGACGTGCGCATTAATCATCAGTAAGTTATCGCTGCCCACCTTCGTCACTCCACCGCCCTGCACTGTGCCACGATGAATGGTGACGCTTTCGCGGATGCGGTTGCGATCGCCAATTTCCACGCGGGTCGGTTCGCCAGCATATTTCAGATCCTGGTTAACTTCGCCGATGGAGGCAAACTGATAGATCTCGTTATCGCGACCAATTTTTGTATGGCCATTCACGACAACGTGAGACTTCAGTACGGTACCCTCACCAATTTCAACATGGGGTCCAACAATACAAAATGGGCCAATGTGAGCGTTAGCACCAATGCTGGCGCCGTCTTCCACAATGGCGGTTGGGTGAATAAAGGCGGATTTATCAATCACGTATCAGGCCTCCCGGCTACGGGCACACATCATCGTTGCTTCGCACACAACTTTACCGTCGACCAGCGCAACCCCTTTAAAACGGGTCAGGCCGCGGCGCGTTTTCTCGAAAGTCACTTCCATGATCATCTGATCGCCTGGCACGACAGGACGCTTAAAGCGCGCTTCGTCAATACCCGCGAAATAGTACAGTTCGCCTGGTTCCAGCTTTCCTACGCTTTTAAACGCGAGGATACCGGTGGCCTGCGCCATCGCTTCCAGAATCAGTACGCCTGGGAAAATAGGTTTACCCGGAAAGTGGCCCTGGAAGAAAGGCTCGTTAACGGATACATTTTTCACTGCGCGCAGAAAACGACCTTCTTCAAAATCCAGCACGCGGTCAACCAGCAGAAACGGAAAACGGTGCGGCAGAAGTTCTAAAATCTCTTCAATATGCAGAGTATGAGTGTTAGTAGTCAAAATACTCTTCCTGTCAAAATATACTAAAAGGCAATAATAACACGGCCTGTCGCAATCGTATGAATGGGACAGGCCGAAAAGTCAGACATGCAAAAAAGGTGTTTTAGTCTTGTTGATTAACCTTGCGCTCAATCGCTTTGAGACGCTTGCTCATATCATCAATATTCATCACCAGTGCAGCTGTTTTACGCCATACCTTGTTGGGCTGTAGCGGAATGCCTGAGGAATAGACGCCAGGTTCAGTGATAGGACGCATCACCATACCCATGCCAGTAACCGTGACTTTATCGCATATTTCCATATGCCCATTGATCACGCTGGCGCCACCAATCATGCAGTAACGGCCAATCTTCAGGCTACCCGCCATAATGACGCCACCGGCTACCGCCGTATTGTCGCCAATCACAACGTTATGCGCAATCTGGCACTGGTTATCAATGATAACACCATTGCCGATCACAGTATCGTCCAGAGCACCACGGTCAATAGTGGTACAAGCGCCGATCTCGACGCGATCGCCGATAATCACCCGACCAAGTTGCGGGATCTTCACCCAGTTACCGCGATCGTTCGCGTAACCGAATCCATCAGATCCGACGACAGTACTGGACTGGATCAGGCAATTCTCACCGATCTGAATATCGTGGTAAATCGTCACATTCGCCCACAAGCGAGAACCTGCGCCGATTTTTGTATTTTTTCCGACGAAGCAGCCTGCGCCGATAACGACGTTATCGCCCAGTTCTACGCCAGACTCAATGACCGCATTTGCGCCCACAGAGACATTATTACCCAGCTTCGCCGTCGCATCGATCGCTGCACTCGGTGCAATGTTTTGTGCGGGCTGCGGCGTGGTATCTAAGATTTGCGCCATGCGTGCATAGGTCAGGTAGGGATTCTTCACTACCAGCGCTGCACACTTAGCAAAAGGAAGATCGTCCTGCGTCATCACAACGGCAGAGGCCTGGCATACGCCTAAGTGTTCACGGTACTTAGGATTCACCATGAACGTGATATTGCCAGTTTGCGCAGATTGCATGGACGCTACGCCGGTGATGACGATATCGCCATCACCGTGTAATTCTGCATCCAACTGCTCTGCTAAATCAGCCAGTCGAATTGAAGGCATTACTTATTTAACCTGTTTCAGTACGTCAGCGGTGATGTCTTTTACATCGCTGCTGTTGTATGCAACGGTGTTTGCGTCAACAACCAGATCGATGCTCTGGCTGTTAGCAACAGATTTCACAGCTGTCTGGATACGAGTAACCAGTTTGCCACGTTCTTCGTTGGAACGACGCGCACGATCCTGCTCAAAAGCCTGAGCTTTCTGAGAGAAAGTCTGACGCTGAGCCATAACGTCTTTTTCCAGCTTGGTACGATCGCTACCCGCTTTCATGGATTGCAGACGCTGCATTTTAGATTGCAGATCGGATTCCATACGCTGCAGTTCGCTGGCACGGCCTTTGAACTCGTTTTCCAGCGTAGCAGAAACGCCCGTCTTCTGTGCAACCTGTTGGAACAGGCTACCCATGTTGACGATTGCAATTTTGTCAGCAGCCTGTGCGGACGTTGCCATCGCTAAACCGAGACCTGCAGCTAATAACCACTTTTTCACAATTAACTCCTTACCATCCCATTTGCACCCGAAGGTACAGTTCTTTGCGTGGCCAGGCGATCTCATGCAAGATCGCCTAAAGTCAGCGCTACACTACCACTACATTCCTTTGCGAAGAACAATTACCAGGTTTTACCAATGTTAAACTGGAACTGTTCCGCTTTGTCTCCATCGTACTTCTTGAACGGCTGGGCGTAGGAGAAAACCAACGGCCCCAATGGGGACATCCATTGTAAAGCGATACCCGCGGACATACGGATATTGCTTGGATCGCTGTAGTCCGGATAACCAGAGTACTTAGCTGAATCCCAGTTCGTATCCCAAACGGTACCCATATCCCAGAAGAACGAGGTACGGACCGAGTTGGCATACTTGTCGCTGATAAACGGCGTCGGGGTGATGAATTCCAGGCTGGCGACAGCCATGGCGTTACCGCCCACCGCATCATCCGATTCACACGGTGAAGTATTGCTGGCGTCACACTCGTTATCATAATTGTCATCGTCGTGATAACGATTAGCCGGTAAATAGACAGCCTTCGGACCGATGGTATTGGACTGGAAGCCACGCACGGTGCTGGAACCACCGGCATAGAAGTTCTCGTAGAACGGCATCTCTTTGCCGCCTATTCCATCACCGTAACCCCACTTGGTACGACCCAGAACAACCCACTTGTGATCGTCATCGATCGGTACATAGGTCGCGGTATCCAGCGTCGCTTTGTAGTATTCGTTGTCAGAACCCGGAATGGTCACTTTACCGTTCAGGTTGACACGCGTACCTTCCGTTGGGAAGTAGCCACGGTCCAGCTTGTTATATGTCCAACCATAGTTGAAGGTGAAGTCGTCTGATTTGAAGCTATCAGCGTCAGGATTTTCACCCATGGATTCCAGATAACGTTGCATCGCAACCTGTGGATCCATGTTAGACAAGGAGTTATGTACATAACCGACACCCGCACGCAACGTGTTGTATTCGTTAATCGGGAAGCCAAGCGTTACGTCAGTACCATAACTTTTGTTGGTATAGTCAGACAGGTCTGCGTCATCCGCTTCAAAATCGTTATAAAAGACGCGGCCACCGAGACTCACACCATCAACGGTGAAGTACGGGTTAGTTACAGACAACTCAGTATAGGTCTGGTAGTCGTTTTTGGTGCCGTTAATTCCGACAGAATAACCGGTACCTAACCAGTTATCTTGCTGGACACCGGCCTGGAAGCTCACACCGCTCTCAGTACCGTAACCGACGCCGAAGTTAAAGCTACCGGTGTTACGCTCTTTGACCTTGTAGACCACATCAACCTGATCCGGGCTGCCCGGTATACGCTGAGTATCGGTATCAACGGTTTCAAAGTAACCCAGACGGTTCAGACGCTCTTTACCCTGATCGACCAGATCGCTACCCAACCAGGCACCTTCCATCTGGCGCATTTCGCGACGCAGAACGGAATCTTTAGAGGTGTCGTTACCTTCAAAACGAATCTTACGCACATAGAAACGGTTACCCGCATCTACGTTTACACGTAATTTAACGGTTTTATCGGCATCGTTGATTTCAGGCTGCGATTGTACGCGCGGATAGGCATAACCATAGCGACCCAGAAGCTTCTTGATATCATCTTCCATTTTGGTCACTTTGGTGCCGTTATAGAGTTCGCCTGGCTCGATTTTAGTCAGGGTCTCAATTTCGGCGGAATGCCCGGCCAGGTTACCGCTCACCTGTACCCCAGAAAGCTTGTACTGCTCGCCTTCAGTGATGTTAACGGTGATATAGATACCTTTTTTATCCGGCGTCAGGCTGACCTGGGTAGAATCGATATTGAAGCGAGCATAACCGCGATCCAGATAGTAACTGCGCAGGGTTTCGAGGTCGCCCGCCAGTTTCTGTTTCTGGTATTTACGATCGCCCACTACGTTCCACCACGGCACTTCATCACGCAGTTGGAAATGAGAGATCAGTTCGTCGGTCGAGAAGGCATGGTTGCCGACGATGTTGATCTGTTGGATCTTCGCCGAAACGCCTTCCTGGAAGACCAGCTTGAGGTCAACGCGGTTACGCGGCAACGGCGTTACCACCGCTTTCACACTGGCGCTGTACTTACCGACGCTATAGTAGAAATCTTCCAGCCCTTTTTCGATATCGGCAAGCGTGGTGCGATCCAGAGACTCGCCAACACGTACGCCAGACGCCTCGAGGTTTTGCTTGAGCATGTCATCTTTCACCGATTTGTTACCGGAGAAAGTGATGCTGGCAATCGTCGGACGTTCTTTTACCTGAACCAGAAGGGTATCACCATCGCGCAGGACGCGGACATCCTCAAAGTTACCGGTGGCGAACAGAGCACGAATGGTATTACTGATGTCTTCATCATTAACCGTGTCGCCTGTGCGCACCGGCATACTGAGGAGAGCCGCACCAACGGCGACTCGCTGTAGGCCTTCGAAATGAATGTCCTTCACTACGAACCCTTCAGCACCGTATACGGTGGCGCTGCTAAACAGCAGCGACGCTATGAGCAACTTTTTCATCGCCATCGTTATTATGCGTTCTTCCTAACACTCTCTTACAACCGAGAGAAATCATTGAAAAGTGCAAGCCCCATTAACAACACCAGCAAGATAGAGCCAATGCGATAACTAAAGTCTTGAACCCGCTCGGATACCGGACCGCCCTTCAGCTTTTCAATCGCCAGGAACAGCAGATGCCCCCCGTCAAGAACGGGCAACGGAAACAGGTTGATTATCCCTAAGTTCACGCTGATAAGCGCAAGGAACATCAGGTAATAAATAACCCCGAACTCCGCTGACATCCCAGCCCCCTGGGCGATAGAAATCGGCCCACTGAGGTTGTTCAGTTTTACATCACCGGTAATCAATTTTCCCAGCATACTGACCGTCAGCTTCATCAACTGCCACGTTTTATCCGAGGCTTCGAGGATGGCGCTGAATGGCCCATACTGGCGTACAGTCTTATACTCATCAGGCAGAGGAATAACTTTAGGCACCACGCCCGCAAAACCTTCTGCCTTTCCGTTAACCTGTTTTGAATCTGGGGTTAACGTTAAAGACAAGGAACTTCCTTGTCTTTCAATATCTAGCGCTAACGGCTTATCCGGATTATCGCGCACCAGCGTCACGAACGTCATCCATTGCGTAAGCGGCTGACCATTGACTTTAACGATCCTGTCGCCAGCTTGCAAACCCGCCTTACTTGCAGCGGAGTTAACCTGCACTTCTGACAGCACCGATTCGATCTGCGGACCGCGCGGACGAATCCCTAAACTGGAGACGGGATCCTCTTTGTCTGGCTCGAATGCCCAATGGCGTAAATCCAGCGTTTTGTTCTGCCGCTGGTCGCTGCCAAACTGCGCCACGCTGAGAGTCGTACGCTCATCGCCGATTTTGGATACCAGTTGCAATCGCACGGCATCCCAATCAGGGGTTTCGATACCATCAACCGCTTTTAGTTCCGTACCCGGCTGAATTTGCGCCTGCGCGGCAATCGAGTTGGGCGTTATTTCACCAACAACCGGACGAACGCCAGGGACACCGATGATAAACACCAGCCAGTAAGCGAAAATAGCAAAAAGGAAGTTTGCAATCGGACCTGCGGCGATGATGGCTGCGCGTTGTCCAACCGTTTTATTGTTGAAAGCGTAATGGCGCAGCTCCGGTGCGACCGGTTCAGCGCGCTCATCCAGCATCTTGACGTAACCGCCGAGGGGAATCAGGGCGATGACGTATTCCGTACCCGATTTATCGGTACGCCGCCAAAGCGCTTTTCCAAAGCCAATGGAAAAGCGTTCGACGCGGACTCCGCAGCGCCGTGCAACCCAGAAATGACCAAATTCATGCACGGTGATAAGCACACCAAGTGCGACAATGAATGCAGCCAGATTCCAGAGAATACTCAGCATAAGACCATCCGTTAGAGCGTCCTGAATACCAGTAACAACAGGCAGGCAAAGACCGGTACCGCAGCCGTCAGGCTATCAATACGATCCAGAATACCGCCGTGTCCTGGGATTAAGTGACCACTGTCCTTAATACCTGCTTCACGCTTAAACATACTCTCGGTCAGGTCACCCAGCACGGAGGCCAGGGCTGCAACGATGGAGCAAATGAGCAAGGTGACAGGCGCAACCTCAAGATTCGCCCACATGCCATAACCCCATGAGATCACGGCCGCAGTGGCGAGTCCGCCAATAAAACCCTGCCAGGTTTTACCGGGAGAAACCTTCGGCGCCAGCTTATGTTTGCCAAACATCTTACCAAACATATAGGCACCAGAGTCCGCTCCCCAAACGAGGATCATGACATACAGAAGCCATAGCGCGCCACTATAATGATTCTCATCATAGTGCCATGCGCGTAGCGCAAGCATTCCCCAAAAGAATGGGACAATGGTTAACACGCCGAAAATTATGCGTAATGTTTTGGAATTACGCCAGACCGACGCAGAGCCGGGATAAAACAGCACCAGTAACAGCGCCACAACCCACCAGCCCAGCGATGCCCACAGCGATATTTCAACCAGCGGTTGATGAATATTGCGATGATATTCTGGCAGCAAAAATAGCATCAGTGCCAGCAATAGCCCGCACAAAACCGCCAGCCAGACTCGCTGCGTACGCGTGGTAAAACCGCTTAACTGTCCCCATTCCCAGGCGGCCAACATACAGACGACCAACGTAACAATGGCGAACCCCACCGGCGGCAGCAAAAACAGCGCCGCGATGACAACGGGTATTAAAACAAAAGCAGAAATCAGGCGATACTTCAGCAAAAGCGACCCCCATCAGGCTTTTTCATCACCGGGCTCGGTGCCGCCGAAACGACGCTCACGATTAGCAAAGGCATGCAGCGCACCTTCAAAGTCTTGTTCATCGAAATCGGGCCAGAGAACATCCGTAAAGTAAAGTTCGGCATAGGCGATTTGCCACAACAGAAAATTACTAATTCGATGCTCCCCCCCAGTCCTTATCACTAAATCCACAGGAGCCAGTTCATGCATACAAATTTGCTGCCCAAGCATCTCTTCATCGATTTGCTCTGGACGCAGCAGACCATCCTGCACCTGTTGTGCCAGTTGCCTGACTCCCTGGACTATATCCCACCGTCCACCGTAATTCGCTGCAATATTCAGCGTCAACCCGGTATTCTGGGCGGTAATCGCTTCTGATTTGCGAATCCGTTCTTGCAAACGTGAGTTAAATCGACTGATATCCCCGATAATACGCAGGCGTACGTTATGGCGGTGCAGGTTTTTCACTTCGCTATCAAGCGCCCACACAAACAGTTCCATTAACGCGCTCACTTCCTGCGCAGGTCGGTTCCAGTTCTCACTGCTAAAGGCATACAGCGTTAACGCATCAATACCGTTATTGGCAGCAAAAGAGACAGCCCGGCGGACGGATTTTGCTCCGGCCTTATGCCCAAAGGCGCGAATCTTCCCTTGCTTTTTCGCCCAGCGGCCATTGCCATCCATGATAATTGCTACATGGCGACAACCATGTGCTGGCAAATTTTCGCTTAATGGTTTAGTTGCAGACAACATAACGCGTTTTTAGTCCCTGAAAGGATTTACGGTACTCAGGAATACTGAAGCCCATCCACAAAAAAGCCGTGTCAAACCACGGCTTACCCGACCGGAAAAAAGCAAATACCCGCGATCGAGTGGCGCAGACTATATCACTGAAGCCCAACGCTAACAAATAGCGCGATTCTCCGTAGAGGGATTATCATCAGCTTGAGAGTCGCATCACTTCTTTTCTGGCGACGTCCCGTGCGATGGCATCAACCTTCAGCACGTCATCAACGCTCTGCGGCTCCTGCAAATCCATCTTATCCAGCACGGATAAATTCAGGTCAGCAATATCGGTAAATCGGATCTGCTGCGCCAGGAACGCGGCAACGGTAATTTCATTCGCAGCATTCAACGCGGTCGTCGCCGCCTGCCCTTGCTCAAACGCGTCCATCGCCAGTTTCAGGCACGGATAACGCTGGTAATCAGGTGCGGAAAACGTCAACGCACTGAGTTGGCAAAAATCGACAGGCTTAACGCCGGACGTCACTCGTTCTGGCCATGCCATGGTATGAGCAATTGGTGTACGCATATCAGGTTCCCCCAACTGCGCCAGAACGCTACCATCCTGATAACGAACCATCGAATGAATAACCGACTGCGGGTGAATCAGCACTTCCATCTGGCTTGCGCTGGCATTAAATAGCCAACGCGCTTCAATGTATTCCAGACCTTTATTCATCATAGTGGCGGAATCGACAGAGATTTTTCGTCCCATCGACCAATTCGGATGACGACATGCCTGATCGGGGGTCATAGAAACCAGATCGGACAATGGCGTTTCACGGAAAGGGCCACCAGACCCGGTAAGCAGAACTGACATAACGCCGTTTTGCTCAAGGTCAGCGTATCCCAGATTGTGTTGGATAGGTTGCGGTAAACTCTGAAAAATCGCGTTATGTTCGCTATCTACCGGCAAAAGCTGCGCTTTGTGGCGTTTCACGTCGTCCATAAACAAACGCCCACAGGTCACCAGAGACTCTTTATTCGCCAGTAAAATGCTTTTGCTCGCACGAATTGCCGCCAGCGTCGGCAGCAGGCCCGCCGCGCCAACAATCGCCGCCATCACCTGATCAACTTCATCCAGCGCAGCCATATCACAGGCAGCCTGTTGACCGCTCATGACCTCAGTGCGACTGCCCTGCTCCAGCAGAGCTGCTTTTACCAACGCAGCGCTTTTTTCATCGTCCATTACCGCATAGCGAGGAGAAAACTCCAGGCACTGCTCTACCATGCGGGCGACATTTTTACCCGCCACCAACGCAGCAACACGAAATTTTTCCGGGTTATGGCGTACTACATCCAGCGTACTGCAACCAATGGAACCGGTTGATCCCAGGATGGTTAATTGCTTCATGAGACATCCAGAAGAATTTTACCCTTTAAGGTATATAGACAGAAAAAAGCAAAACGCCGCCATCCAGCCTTCTCAGGCCTTCTAAGCGGCGTTTTTAGCGTACAGGCGAATCAGAACTGCATCAGTTCCGTTTCTTTCTCTGCCAGCGCCGCATCAACTTTCTTGATAGCTGCGTCAGTCAGTTTCTGCACGTCGTCCTGAGAACGGCGATCGTCATCTTCGCTGATCTCTTTTTCTTTCAACAGCGCTTTCACTTTGTCGTTGGCATCGCGACGAACGTTACGTACGGCAACGCGCGCGCCTTCTGCTTCGCCACGCACGATCTTGGTCAGATCTTTACGACGTTCTTCAGTCAGCGGCGGCAGCGGAACGCGGATGTCGGAACCGGCAGAGCTTGGATTCAGACCGAGGTCGGAAGCCATAATTGCTTTCTCAACGGCTGGACCCATAGAACGGTCGAACACGTTGATTTTCAGGGTACGGGAATCTTCAACCGTTACGCTTGCCAGCTGGCGCAGCGGGGTCGGCGTGCCGTAATATTCCACGACAATACCATCCAGCAGGCTAGGAGAAGCACGGCCCGTGCGAATTTTGCTGATTTGGTTTTTGAACGCTTCGACGCATTTTTCCATGCGTACTTCAGCATCTTTTCTGATATCGTTGATCACGTTACGAATCCTTGAAAGCTTGTTTCAGTCAGACCATACCCACCACGTAAGATGTGACAAGTATAGTCTTGATTAATTTTGAGGGACGTATCCCGCGACATTAAAGCGGAATATTACCTGCATTTAGCCGCAACGGGAATTATTCCGTGATTAACGTGCCTTCTTTTTCACCCATAACAACGCGGCGCAGTGCACCCGGTTTGTTCATGTTAAAGACACGAATCGGTAATTTGTGGTCACGAGCCAGCGTGAACGCCGCCAGATCCATCACTTTCAGCTCTTTATCCAGTACTTCAGCATAGGTCAACTGTTCGTACATGGTCGCGGTTGGATCTTTAGCCGGGTCAGCAGTAAATACGCCATCGACTTTGGTGGCTTTCAGTACAACATCCGCTTCAATTTCAATACCGCGCAGGCAGGCCGCAGAGTCGGTAGTAAAGAACGGATTGCCAGTACCCGCAGACAAAATAACAACGCGGTTGTTACGCAGCAGGCTGATCGCTTCCGCCCAGCTGTAGTTATCACACACGCCGTTCAGAGGAATTGCGGACATCAAGCGAGCGTTCACATAGGCGCGGTGAAGCGCATCGCGCATCGCCAGACCGTTCATGACGGTGGCTAACATGCCCATGTGGTCGCCCACAACACGGTTCATCCCTGCTTTCGCCAGACCAGCGCCACGGAACAGGTTACCACCACCAATCACTACGCCAACCTGGATACCCAGCTCAACCAGCTCTTTGATTTCCTGAGCCATACGGTCAAGGATGCTTGCATCAATACCGAAGCCTTCTGAACCTTGCAGGGCTTCGCCACTTAACTTAAGCAGAATACGTTTGTAGACGGGTTTTGCATTGGTAGCCATGTTTCTTTCCTGAGACTGTCAACGAATGAGATGAGTTAATTCCGGCGACATTGTATGTCGCTTTTCAGCATGACCACTATAGCGGTTCGCTGAATTTACAAGCCAGACACAAAAAGAAGCCGCCCTCAGGCGGCTCCTTTAAAAATTAAGACTGCTTGGACATCGCAGCAACTTCTGCTGCAAAGTCAGTCTCAACTTTCTCGATACCTTCACCCACTTCAAAGCGGATGAAGCCTGTTACGTCAGCGTTGTGCTCTTTCAGCAGCTGACCAACAGATTTGCTCGGATCCATAACGAAAGGCTGGCCAGTCAGAGAAACTTCGCCGGTGAATTTCTTCATGCGGCCTTCAACCATTTTCTCTGCGATTTCTTTCGGCTTACCAGACTGCATCGCGATGTCCAGCTGAACCTGGTATTCTTTCTCTACTACTTCAGCAGAAACGTCTTCCGGCTTAACGAATTCTGGTTTGCTTGCAGCAACGTGCATTGCCAGCTGTTTAACCAGCTCTTCGTCAGCGCCAGTTGCAGCAACCAGAACACCGATACGAGCACCGTGCTGGTAGTTACCCAGAACTTCGCCTTCCAGGGAAGCAACGCGACGGATGTTGATGTTCTCACCGATTTTAGCAACCAGAGCAACACGTTCTTCTTCGAACTGTGCTTTCAGAACTTCAACGTCAGTGATTTTGCCAGCAACGGCAGCGTCCAGTACTTTGTCAGCAAATGCCTGGAAACCAGCATCTTTAGCAACGAAGTCAGTCTGGCAGTTAACTTCCAGAATGAAAGCGATGTTGCCGTCGATTTTGGTTTTGATTACGCCGTCAGCAGCAACGTTGCCTGCTTTTTTCGCCGCTTTGATTGCGCCAGACTTACGCATGTTTTCGATTGCCAGCTCGATGTCGCCATTAGCTTCAGTCAGTGCTTTTTTGCAATCCATCATGCCTGCGCCAGTACGCTCACGCAGCTCTTTTACCAGGGATGCGGTAATTTCAGCCATTCTAAAATCCTCGGAAGATTTGATCTGCCCGGCATGAAACCGCACAGATTTAAAAGTGAAAAAGGGGCCTAAAGGGCCCCTAACCAAACATGATACTACCTGGTTTATAAGGGCTCTTCCCCTTCATATTCCGAGCCGCAGGTGCGTTGCCTTCGCTCGCTCATCCCAGTCACTTACTTATGTAAGCTCCCGGGAATTCTCGAGCTTGCCGCCTTCCTGCAACTCGAACTATCTCAGGGAAGTTATCAAGCCTTATTATTCAGCTTCTACGAAGCTTTCTTCCGCCTGGGAAGCCAGATCCTGAGAACGGCCTTCACGAACGGTAGTAGCTACAGCGCCCAGGTACAGGGTCACAGCACGGATTGCGTCGTCGTTACCCGGGATAACGAAATCAACACCGTCCGGATCAGAGTTGGTATCAACGATAGCAAATACTGGGATACCCAGGTTGTTTGCTTCTTTAATAGCAATGTGCTCGTGGTCAGCATCGATTACGAACAGAGCGTCCGGCAGACCGCCCATGTCTTTGATACCGCCCAGGCTGTTTTCCAGTTTCTCAAGCTCACGAGTACGCATCAGCGCTTCTTTCTTGGTCAGCTTTTCGAAAGTACCGTCCTGAGACTGAGTTTCCAGATCTTTCAGACGTTTGATGGACTGACGAACGGTTTTCCAGTTAGTCAGCATGCCGCCCAACCAGCGATGGTTCACGAAGAACTGGTCGCAGTTGTTAGCAGCTTCTTTCACCGCTTCGCTTGCAGCGCGTTTAGTACCAACGAAAAGGATTTTACCTTTACGAGCAGAGATCTTGTTCAGTTCAGCCAGAGCTTCGTTGAACATCGGTACAGTTTTCTCAAGGTTGATGATGTGAACTTTGTTACGCGCACCGAAGATGAACGGCTTCATTTTCGGGTTCCAGTAACGGGTCTGGTGACCAAAGTGAACACCAGCCTTGAGCATGTCGCGCATGGAAACAGTTGCCATGATTAAAACCTCTATATATAAAAGTTGGGGTTAAGCCTCCACGCATCCCATATTACCGACCCCAAAGGGCACCCCGGAATATGTGCCGATACGTGTGTGTTGTTACACAAAGTGAGATTTGTCGCTCCCGTCCATCGTGTGTAGTCTTCGAATGGATCGGAAGTCCGGCGCGCTTTATACCACAAATACGCCACCGACACCAATAATTGTTGGCGGTCCGTGCTGGATTGAACAATGAATTTCGTGTTACAGGCAGGCGGCAAATTTTTGAATCCCCGGGAGCTTACGACCAGTAAGTGACCGGGGTGAAAAAATGTAGCCAACGCATCTGTGGCACGAAAGGCGAAGTTCAGAATGATTCTCAATTTGGCAGGGTACACCCCAGACTGATACCATTGACCGCACTTACACAATTATTGTCGAAATAATCGACACTGATGGACAGAATTCATGGCTATCTCAATCAAGACCCCTGAAGAAATCGAAAAAATGCGCGTCGCTGGCCGCCTGGCCGCCGATGTTCTGGAAATGATCGAACCGTTTGTTAAACCGGGCGTCAGCACCGGCGAGCTGGATCGCATCTGTAATGACTACATCGTGAACGAGCAGCAGGCCATTTCCGCCTGCCTTGGCTATCACGGTTATCCGAAATCCGTGTGCATCTCTATTAATGAGGTGGTGTGCCACGGGATCCCGGACGACGCCAAGCTCCTGAAAGACGGCGATATCGTCAACATCGACGTTACCGTGATTAAAGATGAGTACCACGGTGACACCTCGAAAATGTTCATCGTCGGCAAACCAACTATTCTGGGCGAGCGTCTGTGCCGCGTCACGCAGGAAAGCCTGTATCTGGCGCTGCGGATGGTAAAACCGGGTATTCGCCTGCGTACGCTGGGCGCTGCGATTCAGAAATATGCGGAAGGCGAAGGTTTCTCTGTAGTCCGCGAATACTGCGGTCACGGCATTGGTCGCGGCTTCCATGAGGAGCCGCAGGTTCTGCACTACGATGCAGACGACGGCGGTGTGGTTCTGCAACCGGGTATGACCTTCACCGTAGAACCCATGCTGAATGCTGGTGATTACCGTATTCGCACCATGAAAGACGGCTGGACGGTGAAAACCAAAGACCGGAGCTTGTCTGCTCAGTACGAGCATACTATTGTGGTGACGGAAAATGGCTGTGAAATTCTGACGCTGCGCAAGGATGACACCATCCCGGCGATTATTACGCACGACGAATAACTTATTGCCTGATGGCGCTGTCGCTTATCAGGCCTACAAATGGCACTCTCCCGTAGGCCGGATAAGCGTAAGCGTCATCCGGCTTTTTAATGGGTGGTAACAATGAATACTCTTCCTGAACAGCACGCAAATACGGCCCTCCCCACCCTGCCAGGCCAACCGCAAAACCCCGGCACCTGGCCACAGCACGATCTCAACTGCCCCGGAATTAAAGCGCATATCGACACGTTCCAGCTCTGGTTAGGTGACGCGTTTGACAGTGGAATTTCCGCAGAGCAGCTGATAGAAGCCCGCACCGAATTTATTGATCAGTTGCTTCAGCGCCTGTGGATTGAAGCCGGTTTCGGCCAAATTGCCGACCTGGCGCTGGTTGCCGTTGGTGGTTACGGGCGCGGCGAACTGCATCCGCTTTCCGACATCGACCTGCTAATCCTCAGTCGTAAAAAGCTACCTGACGCGCAGGCCGAAAAAGTCGGCGAACTGTTAACGCTGCTCTGGGACGTAAGGCTGGAAGTGGGGCACAGCGTGCGTACGCTGGAAGAGTGTCTGCTGGAAGGATTGTCAGATTTAACCGTCGCCACCAACCTGATTGAAACACGCCTGCTGATTGGCGACGTAGCGCTGTTTCTTGAGCTACAAAAACATATTTTTAGCGAAGGTTTCTGGCCTTCCGATAAGTTTTACGCCGCCAAAGTGGAAGAACAAAATCAGCGCCACCAGCGCTATCACGGCACCAGCTACAACCTGGAGCCAGATATCAAAAGCAGTCCCGGCGGCCTGCGCGATATCCATACCCTGCAGTGGGTGGCCCGCCGCCATTTTGGCGCCACCTCGCTGGATGAAATGGTCGGTTTCGGCTTTTTGACGCTGGCAGAACGTGCCGAGCTCAATGAATGTTTGCATATCCTGTGGCGCATACGTTTTGCCCTGCATCTGGTCGTTAGTCGTTACGACAATCGTCTGCTGTTTGACCGTCAGCTCAGCGTGGCGCAACGCCTGAACTACGGCGGCGAAGGCAACGAGCCTATCGAGCGGATGATGAAAGACTATTTCCGCGTCACCCGACGGGTCAGCGAGCTGAACCACATGCTGTTGCAGCTATTCGACGAGGCGATCCTCGCCATGCCCGCCGACGAAAAGCCGCGTCCGATTGATGACGACTTTCAACTGCGCGGCACATTGATCGATCTGCGCAACGACGACCTGTTTATCCGCAAACCCGAAGCGATACTGCGGATGTTTTACATCATGGTACGTAACAGCGCGATCAGCGGGATTTACTCCACCACGCTGCGCCATCTGCGCCATGCCCGCCGTCATTTAACCCAGCCGCTATGCTACATCCCGGAAGCGCGTTCGCTGTTTCTCAGTATGTTGCGCCATCCAGGCGCGGTGAGTCGCGGCCTGCTGCCAATGCATCGCCACAGCGTGTTGTGGGCCTATATGCCGCAATGGTCGCATATTGTCGGCCAAATGCAGTTTGACCTGTTTCATGCCTATACGGTGGATGAGCACACCATCCGCGTAATGCTCAAGCTGGAAAGTTTTGCCAATGAAGAAACCCGCCAGCGCCATCCGCTGTGTGTGGATCTGTGGCCGCGTCTGCGACAGCCAGAGCTGATTCTGATTGCCGCGCTGTTCCACGATATCGCCAAAGGTCGCGGCGGCGATCATTCGGTTCTCGGCGCTCAGGACGTGCTCAAATTCGCCGAACTGCACGGTCTGAACTCCCGCGAAACGCAGCTGATCGCATGGCTGGTGCGCCAGCATTTACTGATGTCGGTTACCGCTCAGCGTCGCGATATTCAGGATCCCGAAGTGA
This sequence comes from Citrobacter sp. Ce104, assembly GCF_030334595.1. Taxonomy (NCBI): domain Bacteria; kingdom Pseudomonadati; phylum Pseudomonadota; class Gammaproteobacteria; order Enterobacterales; family Enterobacteriaceae; genus Citrobacter; species Citrobacter sp. Ce104. The sequence goes on along the minus strand of NZ_JAOWDP010000058.1, from coordinate 300,314 downwards.
TCAAGCAATTCGCCGAAGAAGTGCAAACGGAACATCGTCTGCGCTTTCTGGTGTGCCTGACCGTCGCGGATATTTGCGCCACCAACGAAACGCTGTGGAATAGCTGGAAGCAAAGCCTGCTGCGTGAGCTGTATTTCGCCACGGAAAAACAGTTACGTCGTGGGATGCAAAACACGCCAGATATGCGTGAGCGCGTGCGCCATCATCAGCTTCAGGCGCTGGCGCTACTGCGCATGGACAACATCGATGAAGAAGCGCTGCACCACATCTGGTCACGCTGTCGCGCCAACTACTTCGTGCGTCACAGCCCAAATCAGCTGGCCTGGCATGCGCGTCATCTGCTGCAACACGATCTCAGCAAGCCGCTGATCCTGCTCAGCCCGCAGGCCACCCGCGGCGGGACGGAGATTTTCATCTGGAGCCCTGACCGCCCTTACCTGTTTGCCGCCGTTTGCGCCGAACTGGACCGGCGTAATCTTAGCGTCCACGACGCGCAGATCTTCACCACACGCGATGGGATGGCGATGGATACGTTCATCGTACTGGAACCGGACGGCAGTCCGCTGTCGTCAGACCGACACGAAGCGATCCGTTTTGGACTGGAACAGGCGATCACCCAGCGTAGCTGGCAGCCGCCGCAACCGCGTCGTCAGCCGGCAAAATTACGTCACTTTACCGTCGATACCGAGGTCACCTTTCTGCCGACCCATACCGACCGAAAATCATTCCTTGAGCTTATCGCTCTCGACCAGCCTGGGCTGCTGGCGCGGGTCGGGCAGATTTTTGCCGATCTGGGAATTTCGCTGCATGGCGCCCGAATTACAACTATTGGCGAGCGAGTAGAAGATTTATTCATAATCGCCACCGCCGACCGGCGCGCTCTTAATAATGAGCTACAGCAGGAAGTGCATCAACGGTTGACAGAGGCCCTCAATCCAAACGATAAAGGGTAATGTTTTTATTTATTATGGAAAGAGTTTAACAATGCAGCAGTTACAGAACGTTATTGAGTCCGCTTTCGAGCGCCGTGCCGACATTACTCCGGCAAATGTAGATACCGTAACCCGCGAAGCGGTGAATCAGGTTATTTCCTTACTGGATTCCGGTGCACTGCGCGTCGCAGAAAAGATTGAGGGTCAGTGGGTCACGCATCAGTGGCTGAAAAAGGCGGTCCTGCTCTCTTTCCGTATTAACGATAATCAGGTTATCGAGGGTGCGGAAAGCCGTTACTTCGATAAAGTGCCGATGAAATTCGCCAACTACGACGAAGCGCGCTTCCAGAAAGAAGGTTTCCGCGTGGTTCCGCCAGCTGCCGTGCGTCAGGGCGCGTTTATCGCCCGTAACACCGTGCTGATGCCGTCTTACGTGAACATCGGCGCTTATGTGGATGAAGGCACGATGGTTGATACCTGGGCGACCGTGGGTTCCTGCGCGCAAATCGGTAAAAACGTTCACCTGTCCGGCGGCGTTGGCATCGGCGGCGTACTGGAGCCGTTACAGGCTAACCCGACCATCATCGAAGACAACTGCTTCATCGGCGCACGTTCTGAAGTGGTTGAAGGCGTAATCGTCGAAGAAGGCTCTGTTATTTCTATGGGCGTATACCTGGGCCAGAGCACCAAAATCTATGACCGCGAAACCGGCGAAGTTTTCTACGGCCGCGTTCCGGCGGGCTCCGTGGTTGTCTCCGGCAACCTGCCGTCGAAAGATGGCAAGTACAGCCTGTACTGCGCGGTCATCGTGAAGAAAGTCGATGCCAAAACGCGCGGCAAAGTGGGAATCAACGAACTGTTACGCACCATCGACTAACAGCGATTTGAAAAAGCGGGCTTAGCCCGCTTTTTTTACATCTGCGAGTGGCATAAACAAGGCTTTTCGTTAATTATTCAATGGTTATAGTGAGCTTAAGGGTACCGCTATGTATGACAATCTGAAAAGTCTGGGCATTACTAATCCTGAAGAAATCGATCGTTACAGCCTGCGGCAAGAAGCCAACAACGATATCCTGAAAATCTATTTCCAGAAGGATAAAGGCGAGTTTTTTGCCAAGAGCGTGAAGTTCAAATATCCCCGTCAGCGTAAAACGGTTGTCGCCGATGGCGTCGGCCAGGGTTACAAAGAGGTGCAGGAGATCAGCCCCAACCTGCGCTACGTGATCGACGAACTGGATCAGATCTGCCAGCGCGATCGCAGCGAAGTCGATCTTAAACGCAAGATCCTCGATGATTTACGTCATCTGGAAAGCGTTGTGACCAATAAGATCAGCGAAATTGAAGCCGATCTGGAAAAACTAACGCGTAAATAACCGTGAGTGGATGTTTTTGTAGGCCGGGTGAGGCGATGCCGCCACCCGGCATTTTGCCTGATAAGCGTGGCGCCATCAGGCAATTAATCAATGCTGCTCATCTAACTGCAACGCCACATACAGCAGCAGTCGATCGTCAAAATTCCCCAGATCCAGCCCGGTCAGTTCTGAAATACGGTTCAGGCGATACTCCAGCGTATTGCGGTGAATAAACAATGCTTTTGAGGTTGCCAGCGGCTGAACGTTATGCCGAAACCATGCCGCTAATGTCCGACGCAGCAAGCCGTTGTTATCCATCGCTTTCAGCCTTGCCAGCGGGCGCGCCAGCTCATTGGCCTGCCAGCCGCCACGCAGACTGTCCAGCAGTACAGGCAGCATCAAATCCTGATAGAAATAGCTACGGCTTTCCGGCATCCGCTGCTTGCCGACCATCATGGTGGTGCGCGCCGTACGATACGAACGGGCAATGCTGCCAGGCCCGGTAAAATAGTTGCCCAGCGACACGCGAAAACGCAGCTGTCCATTCTCTTTCATACGGGTAATAAGCTGCTCAACGCGCTTGCGATGATCTTCAGCGTCCCAGCGACCAAACTGATTGAGCGCCGGTTTCAACACTACCATCTCGGTCAGGGAAACAATCGCAATCAGATTATTACGTTCAGGCGTGGTCAACGCGTTCTGCAATTGCTGTAGCTCTGCCATCGCGCTGTCAACGCCAAGCTGGCCGCTGTCGACCTCCACCACCGCTACCACGCGCGGCTGGTTCAAATCAATGCCCAGTCGCTGGGCCCATTCCATCAGCGCCGGAGTATTCTCCTCCGCCTGAATCAGGTTCATCACCAGCTCTTCACGCAGACGGCTATCCTGCGCTAACAGATGCATCAGACGCGACTGTTCCAGCATCATTTCGGCGGTCATGCACACCAGTTCGCCATACTTGCGCAGATGTTCCGGTTCGCCGGTAAGGCCGATAACGCCAACAATTTCGCCTTCCAGACGCAGCGGCAGGTTTATCCCCTGACGCACACCGTGCAGATGCCGGGCTACCGCATCGTCAATATCGACCACTCGACCTTGCGAAAGCACCAGCAGCGCCCCTTCGTGCAATTCACCAATACGCTCGCGATCGCCGCTGCCGATTATCCGCCCACGGGCATCCATTACGTTGATATTGGTATCGATGATGCGCATGGTGCGCGCAACGATATCCTGCGCCATTTTGGTATCAAGATGCCAGCCAGCCATAAATCCCTCCTGTGAGCAGAGCTCAAGCATAGGGAAGATAATAAGCGCCGACATTGTGCAAATGCACAAAGCAGAAGGGAGAAGTATGGAGTTGTGGCAAATATCACAAAAAGAAACCCCTTCCTGTGCAGGAAGGGGTTGAGGGAGATTACTGCATCAACAGATAGATGGAGCTGTCACCACGCTGAATGTTCAGCGCCAGCACCGCCGGTTTGCTGTCGAGGATTTTGCGCAGTTCGGCGATGTTTTTCACCGGCTGCTGGTTAGCACCGATAATCACGTCACCTTTCTTCAGGCCAATCTGTGCAGCCGGAGTATTCGGTTTCACGTCGCTGACCACGACCCCTTTATCCTGGCCTTTGTTGCTCATATCGGCACCTTCAATGCCTTTGAAGATAGAGCTGGAATCAACCTGAGTCTGGCTGCTCTGCTGCAGTTCCAGATTCACGGTGACCGGCTTACCGTCGCGCAGCAGGCCAAGGTTAATTTTGCTGCCTACCGGCATCGTACCCACCTGCGCACGCAGGGCGGCGAAGCTGCTGATAGGTTTGCCATTCAGGGAGGTAATCACATCCCCGGCTTTAATACCGGCTTTCGCTGCGGAAGAGTTCGGCATTACCTGGCTGACGAATGCGCCGCGCTGAGCGTCAACTTTCATCGCTTTCGCTAGCTCAGAGCTCAGTTCGGTCCCCATAATACCCAGCTCACCGCGTTTAACCTGACCAAACTCAACCATCTGCGAAGTCAGGTTTTTCACCATGTTGCTTGGGATTGCAAAACCGATACCGATGTTACCGCCGTCCGGCGCGAGGATCGCAGTGTTAATGCCGATCAGCTCACCGTTCAGGTTGACCAGCGCGCCACCGGAGTTACCACGGTTGATCGCAGCATCCGTCTGAATAAAGTTTTCATAGTTCTCCGCGTTCAGGCCGCTACGACCCAGCGCAGAAACGATGCCGGAGGTCACGGTCTCACCGAGGCCAAATGGGTTACCGATTGCTACGGTGTAATCACCCACGCGCAGCGCGTCGGAATCTGCCAGCTTAATCGCCGTCAGATTTTTCGGATCCTGAATTTGGATCAGCGCGATATCGGAGCGCGGATCTTTACCCACGATCTTCGCGTCAAATTTACGGCCATCGCTCAGTTGAACCTTAATCACCGTAGCGTTATCCACCACGTGATTGTTGGTTACGACATATCCTTTCGCGGCATCAATAATTACACCAGAACCCAGCGCCATAAATTTCTGCTGCTGGCCGCCGCCGTTTCCAGCGCCCGGCGCGCCGCCCTGACAGAACGGTGAACTCTGGAACGGAGAACCGTCCTGGCAGAACGGTGAGTTATCACCAAAGAACTGCTGGAAATTACGCGGCATACGCGGCGTATTTACCGTCGTGCTCCCCTCGACGTTAATACTTACCACCGATGGCATCACTTTTTCGAGCATCGGGGCCAGGCTTGGCATCTGTTGGGCGGTCATTGCTGAAGACGACGTCTCAGCCGCTGTGGCAGACAGGGGGGACAACGCCAAACCTAAACTCAGAGCCAGTGCACTCATTGCTAATGTGGTTTTTTTCATGTGTTTCGTTCTCGATTAACAGATAACGCAAAATTGCTGTATACGTCAGAGTCGTTTTATAGCGCTAAGTTCCAGAATTGAGTTTAAGGAAAAAGTAAAATTTTATTGGCCGTCTTTACAAATGAGTATTTATTGTTCTACGGCCATCAAGCGACGATATTCATCCCATGCATACAAATCTGTCATCCCGCTGATATAATCCTGAATCAGCCGACAGCGATAATAATATTCCAGAACAGGAAACTCGGCGCAACCCGTTGATATTTTACTAACCGCCTCAACATAAGCAAGACGATGGCGAGTTGACAACTTCTGAAATAATCGGGATTCGATAGGAAAACGTTTTACTCTTTCATTGTCGACCAGTTCAGTAAAATCTGACTGGGACATTTTTAATAAAGGATGATAGATTTCCAACAACCCGGTGATCACCCGATAGCCCTGCAATTCCAGCTGCTCTACGTCAGGATGACTAAAGACATGTTTTACCGCCACATTTTTATAGACACCCAGCAACTGGCTAAAGCTACTGGCATCTTCCAACAGCGCGTGATTAAAGCTGCCGGCAAAAATCTGCGGTAAGTTATCAATAAAACGCTGGGCCGCATACGGCACCAGTTTATTCAGCGTATTAACGCGTAAATACATAAAGAACTGATCTTCGGTGCTCCGGCTTAATGTATTTGAACGTGACTTCTCCCAGGCGTTCTCAACAACCTGACTAAACAGAGAGCCTTTTTCGTGATGCCCCCACGCCTCATGCAGATGGTGATAAAGTTGCTCGACGCTAAAGATTCTTTTCTCAACGGCATCTTCCAGGTCGGCCACGCAATATGAGATATCATCGGCAGCTTCCATAATCCAGGTTAATGGAAAACGACTGTAAGGTGCTAATGATAATTCTTTACGTAACCGCTCAATATACGGTTCCTCGGAAAGGTAATAGCCCGGCTTCTTCATTAAATAGTTATGCGTCGCGGGCGTATCGCCTCGCCACCACGCCGGACGGGTATATTTTAAAATACCGCCGACCTGCGCCCAGGTAAGATTCATACGCATCAAAGTATGCACCAGACGAATACCCTGCGCATTGCCTTCAAAATGGCACAGGTCCTGGCGCACCTTACGGCGAATATCATTCAGCGACTCTTCACCTTCGCGCAAACGCAACGCCGCTACCAGGCAGCGGTCATCGCTAAGCGGCTGACTTTCCGCGTCGGCCGGATACAGTCGCTGGCGGAACCAGTCATTAATCGCCGCTTCGCCAAAATGACCAAACGGCGGATTACCGATGTCATGCATCAGACACGACATTTCGACAATACTCTCAAACGGTCCCGTCAGTTCATCCAGACCATACAGCTCCAGCAGCTTTAGCTCTTTCAGCCGGCTGAGGATCTCTTTCGCGATATAGCGCCCAACCTGCTGCACTTCCATCGAGTGCGTCAGGCGCGTACGCACCGCCGCGTTACGCTCCAGCGGAAAGACCTGGGTTTTTTGTTGCAGTCGGCGAATTGCCGGAGAATTGATAATACGTCCACGATCGCTTTCAAAAATTCGCAGGATCTCATGCTCCGTCTTCACGCCCTGCGGCGAACGGTAACGGCGATGCCAGTTTATTTTTTTTCGGAAATCGATCTGTACCATATCCTCTCCCGCCTGAGAAATGCGCTACCCCTTAAGCGCATGATAGACTATGCCCTCAAATCTGGCTTATCGCGAGTAAATCTATGAAAATCGGCATCATTGGTGCAATGGAAGAAGAAGTTACGCTGCTGCGTGACAAAATCGAAAACCGTCAGACCATCACTCTCGGCGGTTGTGAAATTTACACCGGCCAACTGAACGGTACAGAGGTTGCGCTACTGAAATCAGGTATCGGTAAAGTGGCTGCAGCGCTGGGCGCTACGCTGCTGCTTGAACGCTGCAAGCCGGACGCCATTATTAACACCGGTTCAGCGGGCGGCCTGGCCTCAACGCTGAAAGTCGGCGATATCGTGGTTTCTGACGAAGCGCGCTATCACGATGCTGACGTTACCGCCTTTGGCTATGAATTTGGCCAACTCCCGGGCTGCCCGGCTGGTTTTAAAGCCGACCCGGCGCTGATTGCTGCAGCAGAATCCTGCATTGCAGAACTTAATCTGAACGCCGTTCGCGGTCTTATCGTCAGCGGCGATGCCTTTATTAATGGCTCTGTGGGCCTGGCTAAAATCAAGCATAACTTCCCGCAGGCGATCGCCGTTGAGATGGAAGCGACCGCAATTGCGCACGTTTGCCACAACTTTAATGTGCCGTTCGTCGTGGTTCGCGCCATCTCTGACGTCGCCGATCAGCAGTCCCATCTCAGCTTTGACGAGTTCCTGGTCGTTGCCGCGAAACAGTCAAGCCTGATGGTTGAAACGCTGGTACAGAAACTGGCGCATGGCTAAATTACTCTCCAGGGCGCTGGTCGCCCTGCTTTTCACTCTCCCGGCGTTCCTTTACGCCGCACCGCGCGTTGTGACGCTTTCTCCTGCCAATACTGAACTCGCTTTTGCCGCTGGCATTACCCCCGTAGGCGTCAGTAGCTATTCAAATTACCCGCCAGAGGCCAAAAATATCGAGGAGGTCTCCACCTGGCAAGGCATGAATCTGGAACGCATTGTGGCGCTCAAACCGGATTTAGTCATCGCCTGGCGCGGGGGAAATGCAGAGCGGCAAGTGAATCAACTGACCGCCCTGGGAATTAAGGTCATCTGGGTAGACGCCGTTACCATCGAGCAGGTTGCCGATGCGCTCCGCCAGTTGGCGGCATGGAGCCCTAAGCCTGAGCAAGCCAAACAGGCGGCGCAAACCCTGCTTGATGACTATGCTTTACTTAAATCTCGATATGCCAACAAACCGAAAAAACGCGTGTTTCTCCAGTTTGGCGCTAATCCTCTGTTTACCAGTGGAAAAGGCTCCATTCAGCACGAGGTTCTTGAGGTATGCGGCGGAGAAAACATCTTTGCCGGCAGTCGAGTTCCCTGGCCGCAGGTTAGCCGTGAGCAGGTCCTGGCACGAGCACCCCAGGCGATTGTTGCAACCGGAGGCCCGGGCGAAACTCTGAAAATTGAGCAATACTGGGGAAACCAGCTAAAAATACCCATTATTACACTTAATAGTGACTGGTTCGAACGCGCGAGCCCGCGTATTATCCTCGCCGCAAAACAACTCTGTAATGCGCTTTCACAGATAAATTAGCGCCTGCCCCCACCAGGTCTGTTGTGAGGATTTAAAAATGCTCGTCTATTGGCTGGATATTGTCGGCACCGCGGTATTTGCTATCTCTGGCGTCTTACTGGCCGGAAAATTGCGTATGGATCCGTTTGGCGTCCTGGTCCTCGGCGTGGTTACCGCCGTTGGCGGCGGTACGATCCGCGATATGGCATTGGATCACGGACCGGTTTTTTGGGTTAAGGATCCGACCGATCTGGTGGTGGCGATGATCACCAGCATGCTGACAATCCTGTTGGTACGTCAGCCACGACGAATACCGAAGTGGATCCTGCCGGTGCTGGATGCCGTGGGCCTGGCGGTGTTCGTAGGGATTGGCGTCAATAAAGCATTTCTTGCAGGGACGGGACCGCTAGTGGCAATTTGTATGGGGGTGATTACCGGCGTTGGCGGCGGGATCATTCGCGACGTGTTAGCGCGTGAAGTCCCAATGATTCTGCGCACCGAAATCTACGCCACGGCGTGTATTATCGGCGGCATCGTGCATGCGACAGCGTTTTATACCTTTAATGTATCGCTGGAAAACGCCAGTATGATGGGGATGATCGTTACCCTGCTGATTCGGCTGGCCGCCATTCGCTGGCATTTGAAATTGCCGACGTTTGCGCTGGATGATAACGGACGTTGATATTGTTTCGCCCGATGGCACTGTGCTTATCGGGCCTGGAACATCTTTCCTGTAGGCCGGATAAGACGCTAGCGTCGCCATCCGGCATAACGAACAGCAATCAGATGCTGAAAGAAGAGCCACACCCGCAGGTGCTTTTCGCATTCGGGTTAGTCACAACGAAGCGGGAACCTTCCAGACCTTCGGTATAGTCAACCGCGCCGCCCACCAGATATTGCAGGCTCATCGGATCAACTACCAGACCAACACCTTGTTTCTCAATGGTCATATCACCATCGTTCACCTGATCATCGAAGGTGAAACCATACTGGAAACCGCTGCAACCACCGCCGGTGATATACACGCGTAATTTCAGATTCGGGTTATCTTCGTCAGCGATCAGGCTTTTTACTTTATTGGCTGCTGCTTCTGTAAATTGCAGTGGCAGCGCTACGTCATCACTCATATTTTGCTCCAAACGACATTGGCAATTGGGCAAATTATAACCCAATGGTTAAGGCCATTATCTAATACCCTGGTATTTCGTTCAAGTATTCTCGCCAGCGGCAGTACCCTGACTTTTTGCCGCCTGCTCCGCTTCCTGTTTTGCCAGCGTGCGGGCAAGGATAGTCGAGTATAGCGGCTTTCCGCCCATAAATTGGGCTAATAGTGTTGCGCCAAGACAGGTAATAATCATTGGCAAAATGAGCTGATAGTTATCGGTCATCTCCAGCACCAGCACAATACCGGTTAACGGCGCACGCACCGAAGCCGCTAACAAAGCCCCCATTCCGGCAATGGCAAAGGTTCCGGCCTCCAGATGATACTGCGGAAAAGAGGCTGCCGCAGCCATACCGAACGCGGTGCCAAGCAACGTGCCCAACGCCAGCATCGGGGCAAAAATCCCACCGGGCGCGCCGGACGAGAAGCACAGCAGCGTGGTGACGACCCTGGTAATAAATATAAACAGCAGCAGACCAACGCTAAAATTGCCTGCCGCGGCGATAGGAATCAGGTTAAACCCGCCGCCTGCCGCTTCCGGTTGAATTAACCCGAGGATCCCGCACAGGCCGCCGATCGCGCCGCCCATCAGCACCCATTTTTTAATTTCACCACCGTGGAAGCGCTGGAACATATCCTGGGTACGCAACACCATGGTGTTAAACAATGGCCCGACACAGCCAAAAATAAGCCCGAGCACCAGATACAGCCACAGCGTATTTACCGGCGCATTGGAGAGCTTCCCAACTTCAATAATCGGCGCTTCGCCGTTGAACACGCGAAACACAATGCTCGACATAATAACGCCGGTAAACACGGCTTTGATCGAGACAAGGTTATAGCGAAACTGCGGGCGCATCTCTTCAATAATGAACAGGATCCCGGCCAGAGGCGCATTAAACGCCGCCGACAGCCCCGCAGCCGCACCGGTGGCCAGCAGGGTATGCCGCGCTTCGGCGCTGCGCATGCGGAAAATATCCAGCACCATGCGCCCAATATTGCCGCCAATCTGCACGGTCGGCCCTTCTCGCCCAAGCACCATCCCGGCCCCCAGCGTCCCCATACCGCCGATAAATTTCACCGGCAGAACGCGCCACCAGCGCACAGGCCGTAGCTCTTCCAGCGCGCCTTCAATCTCAGGGATCCCGGAACCTCCCGCTTCCGGCGCAAATTTACGCACCAGAAAATAGCCGACCATCGCCAGCAGTGCGGAGAGAATAAACGCCAGCGGCCACAGCAGAATGGCATGGTCCGCAACCTGAGCCAGCGCGCCAATACGGTGGTTCTGTACCCAGGTCACCGCTTTTTCAAATGCCACGCCAACCAGTCCCGTCACGGTACCGACAACTGCGGCCATCAACAGGATCGCCAACGGCGTTTTGTCTCGTTCCAGGAGTCGACGGATTTGATCCCTGCGGCGTAAACGCACAATTTGTTGTGCTTCAAAAGAGGGAGAGTCAGTCTTCATCAGATGATCATTAATTGGTAATACAAATACGGAATCGGCATTCTACTCGCACATTTCACGAAAATCCCCTGCAAATCGCATTGTTTCAATTGCGTAAAACTTTCATAACCTTCTCTGAATAACTAGAATAGCGGGCATTTACTTTTTCTACGAACCAGGACCCCATCCATGAGTAAGTCTGAAAATCTCTACAGCGCAGCACGCGAACTTATCCCTGGCGGCGTTAACTCCCCCGTTCGCGCCTTTACTGGCGTGGGTGGTACTCCGCTGTTTATCGAAAAAGCGGACGGCGCATATCTGTACGATGTTGATGGTAAAGCCTATGTCGATTACGTCGGTTCCTGGGGACCGATGGTACTGGGCCATAACCACCCGGCAATCCGTAATGCGGTGATTGAAGCTGCGGAGCGCGGTTTAAGCTTCGGCGCGCCGACCGAGATGGAAGTAAAAATGGCGGCGCTGGTCACTGAACTCGTGCCAACCATGGACATGGTACGTATGGTGAACTCCGGTACGGAAGCGACGATGAGCGCAATCCGTCTGGCGCGCGGTTTCACCGGACGCGATAAGATCATCAAATTTGAAGGCTGCTATCACGGTCATGCCGACTGCCTGCTGGTCAAAGCCGGTTCCGGCGCATTAACGCTGGGCCAGCCTAACTCCCCGGGCGTTCCGGCCGACTTTGCGAAACACACCCTCACCTGCACCTACAACGATCTCTCTTCAGTACGTGAGGCATTTGAACAGTATCCACAAGAGATCGCCTGCATCATCGTTGAGCCGGTCGCGGGCAACATGAACTGCATCCCGCCGCTGCCGGAATTCCTGCCGGGCCTGCGTGCGCTGTGCGATGAATTTGGCGCGCTATTGATCATCGATGAAGTCATGACCGGTTTCCGCGTAGCGCTGGCCGGTGCACAGGATTATTACGGCGTCGTTCCGGATCTGACCTGCCTGGGTAAAATCATCGGCGGCGGAATGCCCGTTGGCGCATTCGGCGGCCGCCGCGATGTGATGGACGCGCTGGCGCCGACCGGTCCGGTTTACCAGGCGGGTACGCTTTCCGGTAACCCAATTGCGATGGCAGCAGGCTTTGCCTGTCTGACCGAAGTGGCCCAACCGGGTATTCATGAAACGCTGAACGAACTGACGACGCGTCTGGCGGAAGGTCTGCTGGAAGCTGCCGAAGAAGCGAATATTCCGCTGGTAGTTAACCATGTGGGCGGAATGTTCGGGATTTTCTTCACCGATGCAGAAACCGTAACCTGCTATCAGGATGTGATGGCATGCGACGTTGAACGCTTCAAGCGTTTCTTCCACATGATGCTGGATGAAGGGATTTACCTGGCGCCTTCTGCTTTCGAAGCGGGCTTTATGTCCGTGGCGCACAGTGAAGGCGATATCAATAACACCATCGACGCCGCGCGTCGGGTGTTTGCGAAACTGTAAAAGAGAACGTACAGAAACAACGTAGGCCGGGTAAGGCGAAGCCGCCACCCGGCTTTTTTATTGCCGGATGGCGACGCAAAGCGTCTTATCCGACCTACATGAAAAGAATCAGCCTCAGCGACTCTGTTTTCTCAGCAGATAGATAAAGTACGGCGCGCCAATAAACGTCGACAATAACCCCGCCGGGATCTGATACGGAAACAGCACCATTCTGCCGCACCAGTCAGCAAAGACCAGAAGTACGCCTCCCGCCAGCGCCGAAATCAGCATATGCGGCATCGCCCGACGAAAACCCATCATTCGGGCAATATGCGGAGCCATCAACCCGACAAAGCTCAACGGTCCAATGGTCATGGTTGCTGTCGCCGTCAACCCTGCAGCCAGGAGCAGTAACCCTACGCGCGACGGCGTGATTGCCATCCCCACCGCCCGCGCCGTATCACCGCCAAGCGGTAAAATCGTCAGCCAACGACGGCACAGCGGCGTCATCGCCAGCAGGATAACCATCACAATCCCGGTGCGCAGTACCTGTTCACCCGTCGCGTTATAGGTTGAGCCGGAGATCCAGGTCAGTACGCCCGCCATACGCGGATCGCCGCTGGCCTGCAGCATCATCAGCAACATTGTAAACGCCGTGCTGAGCGCCATCCCTGCCAGCAGCATACGGTGCGGCGAAAAACCACCGCGCCCGGCGGCAATCATAATGATAAGCAAGGTGGCCGCAGCCCCGAGACTCCCGGCAGGCATCAGCCAGCCAAAGGCATTTCCTGGGACCAGAAACAGCATCAGCACTACGCCAAATGCTGCACCGGAGCTAATGCCCAGCACTTCCGGGCTGGCCATTGGGTTGCCCGTCAGACGTTGAATAATACAGCCCGCTACCGCCAACATTACCCCGGCAATCAGCGCCGCCATAATACGTGGCCAGCGCCAGGGCATCAGCTCATCCAGCATCGCGCCGCTGGCCCATGTCCAGCCGTGCGCATCGCGGCCAAACGACAGCGCCACCACCAGGGTCAACAGCAAGAGCGCCCCACCCGCCAGCGTAAACATCAGCACATTCTGACGCTCAGCGGCGATGCGGTTGCTGGCATTCATATCCGGCGCGCTCATACTCCTAAGGCGCGGTAACAGCCACAGCAGTAATGGCGCGCCAATCAGCGCCGTCACCGATCCGGTGGAGACTTCCATCCATACGCGGGTCAGCCACAGAATGATTTGGTCGGAGAGCCAGAGGATCAACGCACCAATCAGCGGGGCCAGCATCAGACGCGCCAGCAGACGACGCGCACCGAGCATTTTCGCCAGCAGCGGCGCAAACAGGCCAATAAAGCCGATAATCCCCACGGCGTTCACCAGCAAGGCGCTGAGAACAATCGCCAGCGATAAAGCCGCCAGACGCGCCAGCGACAGCGCCAGACCAAGGTTACGCGCCACGCCGTCATCCAGTCCCATCAGCGTCATAGGCCGCAATAGCAACAGAGTCAGCATCATGCCGCCCAGCAGTTGCGGCCACAGGCGCTGTACGCCGCTCCAGTCGGTTTGCGTTAGCGTACCGCTGCTCCATAAAAACATGCTTTGCAGCTGATCGTGATGGAAGATAACCATCAACTGGTTAATTGCCCCGCAGTACAGGCTGACCACCAGCCCGGCAAGGATTAACGTCACCGGGGAAAGACGCTTGCCCCAGGCTACGCCAAACACCAACGCCCCAACGACACATGCCCCCGCCAGCGCCGCAAATTGCGTGGTCAGCGCACCGGGAATAGCCCACAGCGTGGTAACCGTAATGCCCAACTGCGCACCGGTCGCCACGCCCAACGTGGTTGGCTCCGCCAGCGGGTTACGCAGCACCTGCTGAAACAATACGCCGACCAGCCCCAGCCCGGCACCGACCAGTAGCGATATCGCCAGCCTCGGCAGCAGGCTATAGTGGAAAACCATCTGTTTAATGGCGTCGATATCCGGTGACCAGATAGCCTGTTGCCACTGGCTGCGCGGTAGTGCAACGGAGAAGTTAACCCAGGTCAGCCAGAGAGCAACAATAACCAGTACCAGCAACAATAACGCCGGATGGCGGCTTCGCCTTATCCGGCCTACAACGCGCGCAAACCGTAGGCCGGATAAGGCGCTTTTAGCGTCGCCATCCGGCATTTCAAATTTCCTGCTCACGCTTTGCCTCCCAGCGCATTATCCAGAATACGGGCAAAATGCATTGCCGAGAGCGTTGCGCCATAGAACCAGACGGCCGGCACGCGCTGAAAACGTCCGCTACGGACAAACGGCATCGCTTGCCACAACGGCGTAGACATCAATGCAGCCATCTCTTTATCGTTGCCGTGGTCAAAGCACAATACATCAACATCCTGAAAGGTAGCCAGACGGTCAATACTCACGGCAGTGCTGCCCCAAAAGTTTGTCTCTCCCTGCCAGGCGTTGGGGATCCCATAATCGTCCAGCACGTCCTGGAACAAGCTATTTGGGCCAAACACCAGCATATGTCGCGAATCAAGCAGGGAAGTGAGAAGTACAGGGCGCGCGCCACGTTGAATGAAGCGCGGCTTCAGACTGGCGATAAAACGATCGTACTCGGCCAGATGGCGTTCAGCAGAGGCCTGCAGATTGAACAATTGCGCCATTTCCTGCAGCGATTGTCGCGCAACCGCCAGCGGTTTTTTGCCGTCGCTGAAGTTAAATCCCCGGCCAGGCGCAATCCGCGCCAGCTTTTCGGGAGAAGGACCATAGCCTGCCGACCAGAGCAAAAACGAGGGTTTCATTTCGGTCAGCAGTTCGAGATTGGGTTCCGTGCGTAGCCCGACATCAATCACCGAGTCCGGCAGCGGGGGCTCATTGACCCACAGCTTGTAGTTAGGGATATCGGCAATGCCATACGGCGTAATACCCAGCGCCAGCAATAGCTCTACCGGCAGCCATTCCAGCGCCACAATGCGCTGTGGATCAACCGCCGCGGCGTGCGCCGTCTTCATCTGCCACAGCAGCGGCGACAGCGCCATCGCCGTAAGCAAGCGCCGA
Source organism: Citrobacter sp. Ce104 (assembly GCF_030334595.1). Classification (NCBI taxonomy): domain Bacteria; kingdom Pseudomonadati; phylum Pseudomonadota; class Gammaproteobacteria; order Enterobacterales; family Enterobacteriaceae; genus Citrobacter; species Citrobacter sp. Ce104. The sequence continues at coordinate 284,869 of NZ_JAOWDP010000058.1, read as the reverse complement.
CGGGTAATATGATGTAATTCAATCATTAATAGACAAAACTCACGGGTGCGGCACCGGCCGGATGCGGCAAAATGCCCATCGGGATACCGTAAATCTGTTCCAGAGTTTCACTGCGCATCAGTTCAGCAGGCGTCCCTTGCGCAATCATTTCTCCGCCGCGCAGCGCAACTAAGTAATCACAGTAGCGGGCCGCCATGTTGATATCATGCAGCACCGCAATCACCGTCAGCCCGCGCTGCTGGCTTAAGCTATGCACCAGCGCCAGTACGTCAACCTGATGGGCGATATCCAGCGCGGAAGTCGGTTCATCAAGCAGCAGACAGCGGCTGTCCTGCGCAACCAGCATGGCAATCCACGCGCGCTGACGTTCTCCGCCGGACAGACTATCAACCAAACGGTGCGCCAGCGGTTTTAAGCCGACCAGCGAAATCGCTTCTTCTACTTTCTCTCTGTCGGCAACGCCAAAACGTCCCAGCGCCCCGTGCCACGGATAGCGGCCAATCGCCACCAGTTCGCGCACCGTCATCCCTTCGGCCTGCGGCAGCTGCTGCGGCAGATAGGCGACCTTGCGGGCAAACGCTTTACTGCTCCAGTTCTCCAGCGGCTGTTCGTCGAGCAGGATTTCACCTTCTGACGGCGGCTGATGACGTCCCAGCATTTTCAATAACGTCGATTTTCCGGAACCGTTGTGGCCGATAAGACCGGTCACTTTTCCCACAGGAAAAGTTAATGAGAGAGGATGCAAAAGCGTGCGGCCAGGCACACGAAAGGAGACATTACGCAACGCAAAAGTGGTGTCGGGATGGGATCTGTTTTCCTGCATAGCAGCCAACTTGTAAAACGGGCACGCAAAGCGTGCCCAAAAGAAATTAGAAACGGAAGGTTGCGGTTGCAACGACCTGACGTTCTGCGCCCCAGAAGCAGCCATAGGTATTGAAGCAACTGGCGACGTATTCACGGTCAAACAGGTTGTTCACATGCAGCGCCACGTTGGAGCCCGCCATGCCGACGCGCGCCAGATCGTAACGTACTAACGCATCCACCAGCGTATAGCTCCCCACTTTAAATGAGTTTGCCGGATCGCCATAGCTGGAGCCAGTATAACGAACACCCGTACCCAACGTCAGCCCGGAAAGCGCGCCGTCATAAAGGGTGTAGTCCCCCCACAGTGATGCCATATGTTTTGGCACCTGAGCAGGCGTGTTGCCTTTGTAGTTGGTGTCGGTAGTGTATTCCGCGTCGGTGTAGGTATAAGAACCCACTACGTTGACGCTGGCAGACAGCGCCGCTTTCGCTTCGATTTCCACACCGCGTGAACGAATTTCACCGCCTTCAACTGACCAGAACGATCCATTCGGGTCGGCCATCAGGTTGTTGGTTTTGGTCAACTGGTAAACGGCACCAGTGATCACGATCGGACGATCGCTCGGCACGTACTTCACGCCAGCTTCGTACTGCTTACCTTTAGATGGCGCAAAGATGTTGCCGCTTTCCCCGACCTGAGAAGCAGGTTCAAACGACTCGCTGTAGCTGAAATACGGGGTCACACCGTTGTCGAACAGGTAGTTAACACCGCCACGCCAGGTGAATTGCTTATCATCACGGGAATCCTGCACGCCAGAAACGCGGTTCAGGGAGTCCTGTTTAGCCCAGTCGTAACGACCGCCCAGAGTGACCAGCACCTTATCCCACTGCATCTGATCCTGAGCGTACAGGCCAGTCTGCTTCTGCTTATTCAGCACTTTATAAGGACCGGAAGGACCAGGGTGTGAGCCAAAATCGAAGTCGCTGCGATCAAGGTTATAGATATCTGACGGCGATACGGAACCGGCATAACCAAACCAGGAGTCGATATCGTTACGCATACGCATGAAATCAACGCCGGTCAGCAGCGTGTGATCAACATCGGCAGTTGCAAACTTGCTTTGCAGTTGGGTATCAACAGAGAAGTTCTGCAATTTCTCATTATCGATAACGTATTGGCGAGTCAGCGTGTGATCCCAATCGGCCTGAGGAACGCTGGCGCAAGGACTGTTGGCCGGATCCTTTGTATAGAGCGGATCGGAGCACATTCCGTAGCCATACACGCTATTCTGCGAAACCTTGTTTTGCGCATAACGCAGGTTCTGACGCACGGTAAAGGTATCGTTAAATTCGTGATCGAAGCTGTAGCCCACCATCTTCTCGTTACGAGAATAGGTATTGTTGTTCGCACCTTCGTTGAAATCGGTAGGCAGACGCGAACCGTTTGGCAGCTTAGATACGGTCCCCTCTTTCGGCAACCAGCCGTAATAGCCGGTTTCCGGCTCGTTCTGGAAGTAGGAGAGGAAGGTGAAGTTTGTCTTATCATCCGGACGCCATGAGAACGATGGCGCGATGGCGTAGCGTTGTTCTTCCGCACCCTGCTGCTGCGCATTCGCGGAACGCGCCAGGCCGGTCAGGCGGTATGAGTACACGCCATCGTCATCCAGCGCATCGCTGAAGTCGAAACCGGTCTGGAACAGGCTGTCGGTGCCCATTTTGAACTGAACTTCTTTCAGCGGCTCCGTCGTCGGACGCTTGCTGACCATGTTCAACAACCCGCCAGGGTTGCTCTTTCCGTAAAGAACGGAAACCGGACCGCGCATCACTTCAGCGCGTTCCAGCATATAGGGGTCGATTACCGCATCGTTATAGAAGTTACCCTGCATCTTCAGGCCATTCAGATAGTTATTCTGACTTTGGCCGTCGGCGGCAAATCCGCGAATAATCAGATAGTCATAGGTATTGGACGCACCACGCGTACCCACGGCAACGCCAGGGGTGTAGCTGAGCGCCTCTTTAACCGATTTCGGCTGATGCAACGCCATCTCTTCGGCGGTGACCACGGAAATAGACTGAGGAACTTTTTGAATCGGAGTATCGGTTTTGGTCGCCGTAGCAGACTGTCGTGCAGCGATGGTTGCCGCTGGTCCCCATGCGCTTTCCTGCGGGGCAGGTGCAGCAGTTACGGTGATGGTTTCTTCTTTCGGGTCAACCGCCGCCTGTGCATAGACAGACATGCCGCTAACCGCTGTGGCTACCACTACTGCGATTTTACGCAGCGATGAACTTGGCTGAGCAGTTTTAAGACGCGCCATTGGTATTTCTCTGATGAAAGTGAATGATAACGTAAACGAGAATTATTATTATAACGGCAGCATAATATTCGAAACTCTGGCGAGATAGCAAGCAATACGCGTCCCTACTAAAACTGAGGGGTTAAGAAATAACCAGATGAAAAGGAAGGGTTAATAAATTAGGCTAAAATGTTAGGGCTCAAAAAGAACCCCGTAGGGGTATCGCGTCTGCATAGATCCACATTAGCGGTAATACACTTCAAAGGTAGCCACCGCATCGACCTGGCCCCCCTTCACCGTTCCGGTTTTAGCGTATCGCGCTTTCAGCGGGATCACCTCTGTTCCCTGCCCGGTCGCGCTTTCGATCCCCGTATATTCCTGATCAAAATTCAGCACATGATTGTCTTTGTCGAGGATCTGGATCCCGACGCCGCTGGCGGCCCCTTCTCCGCGGGCAATGTTCAGAATAGTGCCGTCGGTAACACCGGTTGAACCGGCGCTGGTAAACTTATAATCAATGTGCGTTCCGGCAGTACAATTGGCGACTTCAATTTTAAAGCTGTCATCGGTGAGCACGGATGAATATCCCTGAGATAACCCACCGGCTGTCACCGTATCCAGCAACACATTGATATTTTTGCTTTTCAGATTGCAGGTATTAGCAATCACATCAACCGTGGCAGGCGCAAAGCGTAATTTCGCTACGGTTAAACTTCCCATTTGATAATCGGCGTTAAATTTACTGGTATCCAGCGTGCCAGACTGGACCGTCCCGATAACCACTAACTGAACGCCGACATGATAAGTTGAATCATACGAGACCCAGTTGCCCGTCATCCCCAGATAATGCCAGGGAGTAATAATGTTATCGTCGGTAAAGGTGGCGGTTTTATTTTCCGCGCGGGCGGCGCGAACCCCGATGCCCGGCACCGTGGTTTTATAAACGCCGCTTAACACTCCCGAGTAATCGGCATCGGTTAATACCGTGTAACCTTCGCGAACCTGTACATCTGTATTACAGGTCAATCCGTGTGATTCTCCGACCGTTTCTCCGGAATAGACAATGGTTCCTACGGCGGCATCGGAGTCAATCACAATCTGCGCGGGCATGGTAAACGTAATCGTTGGATTCGCATTCGGATTGGTAAACGAGCAGTCCGCTCTGGCCTGCTGAAAACAGACGCTCACCAAGGCTAAAACCAACATCATGAAGAGCCTGGAAAATCCCTTTTTCCCTTTACTCATTGGTTAACTTTCCTGTTTGCTAAACAACATCCCTGGGCGCGTTCCCCAGTGGATTACCGGTAATAAACGGCAAACGTCGCCACCGCATCAACCTGACCCGCCTTCACGTTACCCGTTTTGATATAGCGCGCCTTAAGTGGAATGGTCACCGACTGATCCTGTGTCGTTTGCGCGACCGCCGTATAGTTGCGATCAAACTGCAGCACGTTGTCGTTACTGTCCATAATTTGAATGCCGACCCCGTCAGCAGCGTGATCGCCCGTAGCAATATTCAGGATATTGCCATCCGTGACGCCGGTCGAACCCGCGGTAGTGAACTGATAGTCAACCTGGATGCCCGCGCTGCAATTATTAAGCTGAATTTTAAAGCTGTCATCGGACACCGTTCTGGACACGCCATTAGCCAGTTCGCTGGCAACAATCGTAGAGAGCGGCGCCAGAACATTCTTTTCAACCAGGTTACAGCTGTTTGACTGAACGATTACGGTAGTCGGTGAAACTCTGATCCTCGCCACAGTAACGCCGTCGTAGATCCAGTCAGCACTTAACTGTGAAGTATCAATGTCCCCTGAGCTCACTTCTCCGGTCACGACAAACTGTGCCTCCGCGTGTGAGTCCATTGCATAAATACTCTTCGGTTCGGTTCGGGATGACCCAGTATGCATCGGTGTTACCAACGAGCCTGGCGTTATCGCCTGGAAGTCTTTAACCCACGCCATGCGTACGCCAATCCCGGGAACGTTGGTCTGATAAACCCGGGACAATGGATTATCGGTACGCTCATCGCTGGCGGTTAAAAAGGTGTAGCCCGTCTTGATCTCTCCATCGCTGGTACATGAAACAGAAATCGCATCCCCTAATGACTCTTGCGAGTAGAGCACGGTTCCCGGTTCGGCATCGGCATTCACCACTAATGCTGGCAGCGTGATTACCGCAGTCGAAGGTTCCTTACCATTTAAAATTGAACAACTGGCGCTTGCCGTCTGATAGCACATCAACAATCCACCGCATACCACCACCTGACACCCGCGTTTTATCATCCTTTGCATATTGCCTCCTTTTATCAATGGCAGTTAAGCGTTGCGGTAAAAATACCCGGTTCCGGTTGTGCCGGAACCGTCACCTCCGCCGAGCAGCGCTGCTGCGCCGTATCGCCCCATTGCGCGGTCACACGCTGCGTCCCTTTTAACCCGGTGACATACACTTCACCGGCATCGCCTACGATTGACGTCGCGCCGTCCATACTCAGCACGGCCCCAAAAGGCACTACGCCCTGGCCATATTGCAACGTCAGCAAGGCGCGTTTACCTGCCCGCGCGGTAAAGTCAGCCGCCACCACCGCACCTTTAGTCGGAATCACGTCCAAAGACGCATCCTGAATATCTAAATCATCGCGCCCCTGGGTATTCACGGTGATGGTATTGCGCCGATAGTTGGTTAAGGTCGGCACAATGGCATTGCCCCAACGGTCGGTATACACCCCTTGTGAATTCTGGATTTTGACGTTATCGCCATCGGCGATATGCACCACTGCAAAAGCGTCCTGGATTGATTGTCCCAGCGTGATTCCCTGCGAGTGCGCGACCACGGATCCCTGCGCGCTATAGCCCCACTGCTTGCTGTCTTGCTGATAGCTGTAATTCGCGCTGAATTCCCCCACCGAGGCCCGATAGCGCGAGGAGAGATAGGCGCCGTAGCCCACGTTGTTATCGGTGTAGGTCTGCTGAAGATTGTAATTTAAGTTGTTATTTTCCAGCAGCGTGCCGCTGACGCCCGCCTGGTGTGAAGTGTTACCTTTTTTCGAACTGGTCACGTTGTAGGTGCCCCAGGAGTTCGCCAGCCAGCGCGAGAGCGGTACGTTAATCGAAATCGAAACCTGCTGGTCGTTATCGGTTGAAGGCGTTTTCGTCAGGCTGTAGTTCAGCGACCAGTTAACACCCTGCCAGCTACTGCTGTAACCCAGGCTGACGCTGCGCTCATGGCCTTCCATTCCCCAGTAGTCCTGCTGATAGGCGTTGGCATATACCGACCCCCAGCTATGTAACGACTGTGAAAGGTTTAGCTGTAAGCGGCTCCGGCGGTTAAAAGCATTGCGATAGCTGTAAATGCTGTCGTCGTCATAGGTGTTATTGCGCTGATCGAGCGCCTCCTGAAAGGTATAAAACCCGGAGGTGGAATAACGATAGCTGGCCAGCGTGACCGTGGTATTGGTCAGCGGAAAATCTTTTGCGTACTGCGCGCGCCACGACTGGCCGTTCGCATCTGCGCGACCGTCGTCAAACGCGGTTCTGGCGGCCGTCAAATCCATCGACACTGAACCAAAATCGCGTAAATCGGCCCCGATGCCGACCAGCCCGGCATGATACATCGACGCGCCCTGCAGACCGCCGTAGGCGGTAATCCCGTAAGGTAAGCCGTAAATGGCCGTCGCCTGGGCGAATTCCGGCTCCTCGCCGTTATCCACATCGCGATATTTCCCTGCCGCCAGGCTGTACTTCAGCGCGCCTTCGCGCTGCATAATCGGCACCGAGGAGCTGGCCTGAATAAAGCTGCGCTCCGTACCGTCGGCCTCCGTGACGGTGACTTCCAGATCCGCCCCTGCCGTGACCTGGGTTAAATCACGGATTTCAAACGGGCCGGGCGAGACGTTGGTCTGGTAGATGGTGTAACCGTTTTGTTTGATGGTCACTTTGGCATCGCTGTTGGCAATGCCGCGCACCACCGGGGCGAACCCCTGTAATCCGCTGGGCAGCATGCTGGTATCAGTCTCCAGCTTCACCCCGGTCATTTGTACGCTGTCGAACAGTTCGCCGTTGGTGTAGGTTTGCCCAAGCTGAAGCTGGCTGCGCAGGCGTTTGATATCACGCTCCAGCGTTGTGCTTATAGATTGCCAGCCGCTGTCATTCCCCCAATTACTGGAATTGCGCACCCGCCATGGGCCGATGTTCATACCCGAATTGAGACTGGCCCAGTTAGAAACATTGTTGTCCCCATTCGACTGCTGATGCGAGCCCGAAACATAGTAGCTGGTCCACAGCGCCGGAATGCCATCGTCCCAGGAGGCAGGATTGCTTTCACCCGAAATTTGTTTGTCGCGGTAGATTTGCGGAATACGTAATTGCAGTACCTGAGTTTCCGGGCTGAAGTCATAGCGCGCATCAGCAATATAATCACTGATATCGCCCAGCAGCGTATCTTCATTAATATTATTTAATGCCGGGACGGTATCGACCTTGACGCCTAATTCACGCAGTTCCGCTTTGGTGAATTGCGGAATCAGTTTGCTGTTATCTTTTGAAAGGAGGTAATTTAAATTTCGTTTATCGATGCGATCCTGATCCCAGACAATGGACGTTAAATATCGCCCGGGAGATAATCCGTTATGGCGTAAATAGGCTTCAAGCGCGCCGGTATTCTCCAGCGGCGTCCCCGTTTCCAGCGCGTTGAGATTGAAATAATCGTCAGCGCAAACGGAACCACTCGCCGTTAATATCGCGAATGTCAGCGTATTGAGTGCAAAAAGCCGGACAGTACGATGAGAAGACATAAACGCCACCCGTAAGAAATCGATAGCTCATTTACAGCGACTGTTTCCGCTGTCCGGTTTCTGATCCGTAATCATTAATTGCGGTCCAGACAACGTTACCTTTTACTGCCGCTGGCAACGGAAAACGCTGCTCAGCAAACGGCGCGACCATCATGGTTAATGCCGAGGGAGAGTTTTGCTCTGATGCTGCTTTAATCTCTGTTCCCGCAACTTTTAGCTGTCCGAAGGTGACATAGAATGGCGTAGGGTTTTTCACCACTAACTGGTTTTGGCTGCGGCTAAACTGCAATGACTGCCAGGCCGCTTTCGCCTCACTTTCTTTCAGCGAAGCCGGGCGATAGAACAGCTTTAATTTGGTCTTAATCGCAAATTGCAGCGTGTTGTTATCGCGTAATTCTTCCGGGATCGCAGAAACAGATTTTATATTCGCCATAAACAGCGATTCACGGTCCTGCGGCAAGGCCGTTTTATTACCGGTATAAACTACGTGCAGCAGCGTCTGGCGATTTTCATCCAGTTTATAAATCGGTGGGGTAATAATAAATGGCGCTTTACTGTCATCAATATTACTGACCCAACTATGCACCAGATAACGTTTATCATTATCTTTATTTTTTAATGTTACCTGTACCTCAGACTGGTTGGCAGGATAAATAATTCGCGTTCCGCCAACCACTACGCCAGCATGAGCAATATTAATGCCAGTAGCTAACACCAGGGCTAATGTGGTAATGAGTCGTTTCATTTTTCCATTCCATTGAAATACTGGCCCAGCCTGGGCCAGGTTGTATGACAATTAACGATAAATCAGGGTATACGTCGCTTGCGCGGTATAATCACCGATGGTCGGTACCGTGCTGCCAACCTGAATAACTTCAGCTTTATAATTGAACACTACGCTTTCGCCATTGGCTTTATTCAACGACGCATCAGGATCTGAGCCATCAAATTTTACGTAATTACTGCTGCCTTCCGGCAACATACGCACGCCGAGGTTCGTCGCGGTTCCCGTCGGTTGCAATACTTCCTCGTTATATCCGGCGATACGCGTACCATCAAATTTGATATTGAGGTTGGCAATCGCGGCATCACATTCCGTCAGCGTGATTGCAAAAGATTGTGAATCCCCCACTTTCTTATCTGCGCCAAATGCGGTTTGTGAAAGATTATTAAACGTCACCGTACCGTTTGTCGCTGTACCGTTAACATCCACTACGCAGCTATCAGGAATAATCTTTCCGTTAAAGGTTACGGTTCCCGTATCAACGGCTAACGCAGGCATTGCGGCACCCGCCAGCACACTGCTTACAAACAACGAGGTGAGAATTTTTTTGCACATAACGTATTCCTTACATATGCTCACAAAAAGTAACAAAGAAAAAAGCAATTTTAACGAAAGGAACTTAAGACTGGCTGGGGATACGGATGCAACAACATCACTTGATATATAATATATCTTTATCAACTCATTCAATCTAAAACATTCCTTTGTGTGATCTATTCTACGGCTCACAATCAATAAAAGCGAACGGATATATTCACCGCAGGTGATGTTAAATGTTGATAATTCATTTAAATTCATAAACATAAGAATAGATACAACATTTTCTTAAATTTGAATTAAGCAAAATTTAATAAATTCAATAAAACAATATTAAATACCACATCATGATCTCAAAAAATAAGAATAGCGAAAAAACCAGCACAAAAATGCGAGTAAAATTAGTCAATACCGAATATATACAAAAAAGTAATATATTGAGTCTATGATTAACAGCCCTGGAGCGGGCTACAAATACCGCAGCAGATCAATATTACTCAAAGCAGCAATTCACAAAGAAATGTGATCCACAGCAAATTAGCCGCATGCGCGAAGACAAGCGCAGACATTCAGCACGCAGAGAGAAAATGAAAAGAGAGGGAAAGGTGCCAGCAACGCGAGGGGGAAGTCCCCCACACCGGCCTGTGCCGATGCGGGGGAAGAACAGTTAAAACCAAAATCAGTTACTGCCGAACATGTCCTTAATCCAGCCAGCGACACCGTCGCTATCTTTCTTCTCCTGCTGCGGCGGTTGTTGCTGTTGCTGCTGTTGTGGCTGCTGCGACGGCGTTGACTGATCGAACGGATTACCCGACTGCTGCTGCATTTCACCCTGCTGACACAGCGAATCCGGATCGGTGGTCCACACCGGGAGCGTACGCATCCCGCCGCTACATACGAAGTTGCCGTCGTAGTCCACGCCCATATCTACCACATCTTCCGGCGGCGTCAGCACCAGCGGTGTCGGCGTCTGGTTCGCCAGATAACGCTGATAAATCGACATCGCGCCGCTGGCACCGTACAGCTTGGTTGGCTGGTTGTTATCACGGCCAACCCAGGTAATGGTCACCTGGCTGCCATCAATCCCGGCAAACCAGGTATCCACGTTGTTGTTGGTGGTCCCGGTTTTCCCTGCCAGATGCAGCCCTGGATACTTCGCGCCAAGCTGGCGACCCGTTCCACGCTGAACTACCTGCTGCATGGTCCACAGCGTCATATACGCCGCCTGCGCCGGAACGGCGCGCTCGGCCTGCGGGAAGCTCTGGTACAACACCGTACCATCTTCAGCGATCACCGAACGCAGCGCTGACAGCGGCGCGCGGTTCCCGCCACTGGCGATAGTCTGGAACGCCTGTGCTACTTCGATTGGCGTCAGGTTCAACGCTCCAAGCAGCATGGCCGGAACCGGGTTAAGCTGATCTTTCGGCGCGCCCAGCTTCAGCCAGGTGTCGGTCACAGCAGGCAGGCCCAGCGCCATCCCCAGATTTACCGTTGGCACGTTCATCGAGCGCGTTAGCGCATCCACCAGCATCACTTTTCCGCTTTCGCTATAGCGACGGTCATCGTTCTGCGGCGACCACACCTGGCCGTTCGGCTGACGCAGCGCAATCGGCGCATCGGCAATCCAGGTATTGAGACGGTACAGCTTCGGCTGACTGAGCGCGGTCAGATAGGTCGCAGGCTTGGCCAGAGAGCCAATCGAACGACGCGCCTGCATCGCACGGTTATAGCCCGCAAACTGCGGTTCTGCTCCGCCGACCATGGCGCGAACTTCACCGCTAAAGCGGTCAACCACCACAATCGCCGTTTCCAGATCGCTCAGCTTACGCTGTTTCTTCAGCACCGGAATACCTTCCACCGCCGCTTTTTCTGCGGCGTCCTGCGCCACGGAATCAAAGGTGGTGAAGATTTTCACGCCGGAGAGATCTTTAACTTTATCGCCCAGCTTCGCCTGTAGCTCCTGACGCACCATCTGCATAAACGCAGGCTGCGGGGAGATCACCCCACCACGCGGCTGTACGCCTAATGGACGCGCGCTGAGCATGTCATACAGATCCTGGTCGATAATCTGCTGCTGTTGCAGCAAACGCAGAACCAGGTTACGACGCTCCAGCGCCAGCTTCGGGTTACGCCATGGGTTGTAGATCGACGCCCCTTTAACCATCCCTACCAGCAGCGCCTGCTGGTCGAGGCTCAGTTCTTCCACCGGACGACCGAAATAATAGAGGCTCGCCAGCGGGAAGCCGCGGATCTCATTATCACCGCTTTGACCGAGATAGACTTCGTTCATGTACAGCTCAAGAATGCGATCTTTGCTGTAACGCGCGTCCATAATCAGCGCCATATAGGCTTCGTTGGCTTTACGCCAGTAAGAGCGTTCGCTGGAGAGGAACAGGTTTTTCACCAACTGCTGAGTCAGCGTACTGGCACCCTGTACCGTACGACCCGCCGTCAGGTTCGCCAGCACCGCACGACCAATGGAATAGAGGCTGATACCGTCATGTTCATAGAAGTGACGGTCTTCGGTCGCCAGCAGCGTATCCACCAGCAGATCCGGGAAGCCGCTACGCGGAACAAACAGGCGCTGCTCGCCGTTAGGCGAAGAGAGCATGGTGATCAGACGCGGATCGAGGCGGAAGAAACCGAACTGGCGGTTGTTATCCATATTCTCGATGGTGTCCAGATGATCGCCGTCAAAGGTCAGACGCGCGCGCACCTGCCCTTCTTTGCTGTCCGGGAAGTCAAACGGACGACGGATCATCTCGATGCTCTTCGCCTGCACGGTAAATTCGCCCGGACGCGTCATCTTCGTCACCTGACGATACTGCGTAGCCTCCAGCAGCTTCACCATCTCGTTCTTACCGATAGGCATTTCTGGCTCAAGGTTAACCATACGGCCATATACCGCCGCAGGAAGCTGCCAGACTTTGCCATCAATACGGCTACGGATTTTTTGGTCCAGATACACGCCGTAAATGGCGATCAGCACCAAAAAGACAATCGACAGTTTTACCAGCAGCCAGAACCAGCCGCGCTTACCACGAGGCTTACGCCCTTTGCCCTTACCCTTACGCGGCATCGGTTCTTCATCCTCATAGTCATCATCATCATAATCGTCGTCATACTCTTCATCTCTGAGTTGACGACGGCTCACCTTTTGTTTCACCGGACGCGATGGTTTCCCTTTACGTCCAATTGGCTCGCGGTCATTCCCCGCCATGCTTTTTCTCCGCAACATTCAGGCGCAAGGGCCCGATTCTCTGTTCTTCCGTCCTGCGACAGAAGAAGAAATCTCTCAATTATTACCGCTCTTTCGCCGGATGCGGCATAAACGCCTTATCCGGCCTACCGTTTCATTACGAATACTTTTTGGTGCGCCGCGTTGGCGCGGTATTCGCCGGATCGTCCGGCCAGACATGTTTGGGATAGCGCCCTTTCATCTCTTTTTGCACCTCGCGGTACGATCCCTGCCAGAACGCGCTCAAATCACTGGTCACCTGTAGCGGTCGCTGGGCAGGAGACAGCAGTTCCAGCACCAACGGTATGCGTCCCTGGGCGATGGTTGGGGTCTTCGCTTCACCAAACATTTCCTGCATCCGCACCGCCAGTACCGGAGGATTATCCTCATGATAGCGAATGGCGATCCGGCTTCCCGTCGGCACAGTGTAATGCGCCGGCAGTTCACTATCCAGACGTTGCAGCATTGACCAATCCAGCAAACCGCGCAACGCCTGAGCCACATTTAGCGCTTTTAACGCGCGTAACGAGTGCACACCGCTCATGTGCGGCAGCAGCCAGCTCTCCAGCGACGCCAGCAGAGAGTCCTCATCTACCGCGGGCCAGTCATACTCTGGCAACCAGTTTGCCGCGCATTGCAGACGCAGGCGAAACTGCTCGGCTTCCGGCGTCCAGTTGAGCACACTGAGTCCTTTATCGCGAATGCCGTTCAACATCGCCTGGTGCAACTCCTCTTCCGAGGGTTTGGCCAGCGGCTGTACTTTTACCGTTAGCTGACCAATGCGTAACCGACGCAATGCCTTTAACGTTCCCTGAGTCTCATCCCATTCGATGGTGTCGGACTGTTGCAGCAGTTCAGGACATGCCTGCATCAACGCCTCGATATCCAGCGGCAAGGCCAGCAGAATACGCGCATCCGGCGAAGCGCTGCCCTGCAGTAACAACGGTGCTATCAGCCATTCATGGCGTCCTGAGGCGTCATCAGCATCCAGCATTGCCCCCATACCGTTGGCCAGTTGATAGCGCCCTTCCTGCCCGCGTCTACGCGCGATCCGATCGGCAAACGCCTGCGCCAGCAATGAGGGGAGCAGCGCGCTGTCGGGCTGTCCGTTGCGAACGTTAAGCCGTTTCAGCAATTGTTGACTGCGCTGCTGCCAGGCAGGCTGATTTCGTGAAAACGCCACAGCCAGATCGGTACTGCCGCCGCGCGGCGGCTCTTCCAGAATCGCAGCCAGTTTCGCCGCCGTTGCCGCTTCATCGTCATTGTTGGCGCTAACCAGCATAGCCGCTAAACGGGGGTCGTTACCCAACGCCGCCATTTTCTGCCCCGTGGCGCTGAGCCTGTCGCCTGCAAGCGCGCCCAGCATCTCCAGCAGCCGTTTTGCCGCCAGCAGGTTGATAGTGGGCGGCGCATCCAGCCAGTTCAGTTGCTCAGGGTCAATGCATCCCCATTGCAGCAACTCCATCAACAGCCCGGACAGGTCGCTCTGTAATATCTCCGCGTCTCCCTGCGCCGCCGCTCTTTCCGCCTGCTCTTTAGCAAGCAGATGCAAACAGATACCGGGCTCCAGACGCCCTGCACGACCCGCTCGCTGGGTCATTGAAGCCTGACTGATGCGCTGGGTAATCAGCCGCGTCAAACCGGTACGTGCGTCATAGCGCGCCACGCGCTCCTGGGCGCAGTCCACCACCAGCCGGATACCTTCAATCGTTAAGCTGGTTTCGGCAATATTGGTCGCCAGCACCACTTTGCGCTTACCTTGCGGCGCGGGCAAAATCGCCTGACGCTGTTCGGCAAGCGTCAATGCGCCATACAGCGGGCACAGCACCACATCGCTGCCTACACGCGTTGCCAGCTGCTCCTGCACGCGCAGGATTTCGCCAACGCCCGGTAAAAACAGCAGCAGCGACCCGCTTTCATGGCGCAGTAGCTCTGCTGTTGCTATCGCCACCGCTTCATCAAAACGCAGATGCGCCGCTAACGGTTGAAACCGCCGCTCAACGGGAAATGCGCGGCCTTCAGAGACGATCGTCGGCGCATCGGGCAACATCTGCTGCAAACGCCCATTGTCCAGAGTGGCGGACATAATCAACAGTTTTAAATCGTCACGCAGCCCTTGCTGTACGTCCAGCAACAAAGCCAGCGCCAGGTCGGCCTGCAGGCTCCGCTCGTGAAATTCGTCGAGGATCACTAACCCAACACCCGCCAGTTCGGGATCGCGCTGGATCATGCGCGTCAGCACACCTTCCGTTACCACCTCCAGTCGGGTCTGCGGCCCTATGCAGCTTTGCGCGCGCATGCGATACCCCACGGTCTCGCCAGGCTTTTCATTCAGCAATTCCGCTAACCGCTGCGCTACGTTGCGCGCCGCCAGACGGCGCGGCTCCAGCAGAATAATCCGTCCCTTGATCCCGCGATGCTCAAGAAGCCGCAACGGCAGCCAGGTCGATTTCCCGGCCCCGGTCGGCGCCGTCAGCAGAACCTGCGACGAGGCATCAAGGGCGGTAAGCAGTTCAGGCACTACGGCGGCAACGGGCAACGACGTCACAAATGGCTCCAGAGGGTTAACATTCTTCGCGCTGCATTGTAGCATCGCGTTAATTCATAACCGAGTATCCATCATGTCTGAGCCAAAAAGGCTGTTCTTTGCGATTGAATTGCCAGGCGAGGTTCGGGAGCAGTTAATCCACTGGCGGGCCGCGCAGTTCCCCCCAGAAGCGGGTCGTCCCGTGGCCGCCGATAATCTGCATTTGACGCTGGCCTTTTTAGGCGATGTCAGCGCGGAGAAGCAGCAGGCGCTGTCGCAGCTCGCGGGGCGTATTCGCCAGCCGGGTTTTACGCTCAAGTTCGATGATGCCGGGCAATGGCTGCGATCCAGGGTCGTGTGGCTGGGAATGCGTCAGCCGCCGCGCGGGCTGCTGCAACTGGCGAATATGCTGCGGGCGCAGGCCGCACGCAGTGGGTGCTACCAAAGCCCGCAGCCGTTTCACCCGCATATCACGCTGCTGCGCGATGCCGGCCACGCGGTTCCCATCCCCCCACCGGGCTTTGGCTGGTCGTTTCCGGTCACGGAATTTGCGCTTTACTCCTCCTCATTTGCACGAGGACGCACGCGTTATACACAGCTGCAACGCTGGACGCTGACTGAATAATTAAAGGGACTGCTGATGCAATTTTCTCCACCTTTACAACCGGCTACGCTCATACAGCGCTACAAGCGCTTTTTAGCGGATGTGATCACACCGGATGGCACTGAGTTAACGCTACACTGCCCAAATACCGGCGCGATGACCGGATGCGCAACCCCGGGTGACACCGTCTGGTATTCGACATCAGAAAATACTAAACGGAAATATCCACATACCTGGGAATTAACGCAAACCCAATCCGGGGCATTTATTTGTGTTAACACACTGTGGGCCAATAGATTAACGAAAGAGTCGATTCAGCAGGCGTTAATTTCGGAAGTTTCAGGCTACAGCGTCTTGAAAAGCGAAGTAAAATACGGCGCCGAAGGGAGCCGCATCGACTTTTTGTTGCAGGCGGATTCCCGACCAGACTGCTATATTGAAGTGAAATCAGTCACGTTGGCGGAAAAAGATCAGGGTTATTTTCCCGATGCCATCACTGAACGAGGTCAGAAACATCTTCGGGAATTGATGAGCGTAGCGGCCGAAGGCAAGCGGGCGGTGATATTTTTCGCGGTGCTGCATTCAGCCATTACACGGTTTTCACCCGCGCGCCATATCGATGCAAAATATGCGCAATTATTAGTTGAAGCACAGCTTAAGGGGGTAGAAATTCTGGTTTATAAAGCGGAACTTTCTGCCCATGGTATGACTCTTAAAGAGCCGTTGCCCATTACCTTGTAATGGTGTAAACATTTGGTTAATTAGTATTCTGGGCGCGTGGGCAAATACGCTTTTCCTCACAGGGTTGTCAAGTGTTACGTTTAGATAATTGCTATCCGGAAAAGCATCTGCTATTTATAGCGACCTGATTTTTCCCCCGAACATGGGGATCGATAGTGCGTGTTAAGGAGAAGCAACATGCAAGAAGGGCAAAACCGTAAAACATCGTCCCTGAGTATTCTCGCCATCGCTGGGGTGGAGCCGTACCAGGAGAAACCGGGCGAAGAGTATATGAACGAAGCCCAGCTGTCGCACTTCAGGCGTATTCTTGAGGCATGGCGTAATCAACTTAGGGATGAAGTTGATCGCACCGTATCTCATATGCAAGACGAAGCGGCTAACTTCCCTGATCCGGTGGACCGCGCCGCACAGGAAGAAGAATTCAGCCTTGAGCTGCGTAACCGTGACCGTGAGCGCAAACTGATCAAAAAGATCGAGAAGACGCTGAAGAAAGTGGAAGACGAAGATTTCGGCTACTGCGAATCATGCGGCGTAGAAATTGGTATTCGCCGTCTGGAAGCGCGTCCGACAGCCGATCTGTGCATCGACTGTAAAACGCTGGCAGAAATCCGCGAAAAACAAATGGCAGGTTAATTCCGGTCATTTTTACCACGTTTACTACAGGCGGGAGCATCTCCCGCCTTATTATTTGTTAGTCCGCAAAATGAGCGATTCACACTATATTGGCCGCTTCGCCCCTTCCCCCTCCGGCGAACTGCATTTCGGTTCACTGATTGCCGCCCTCGGCAGTTACCTGCAGGCTCGTGCCCGGCGCGGAATCTGGCGAGTACGCATTGAAGATATTGACCCCCCTCGTGAAGTTCCCGGTGCTGCAGATACGATTCTGCGTCAGCTGGAACATTACGGACTGCACTGGGATGGCGACATTTTGTGGCAATCCCAGCGCCATGACGCCTACAGAGAAGCGCTCGCCTGGCTGCATCAGCAGGATCTGAGCTATTACTGCACCTGTACGCGCGCGCGTATTCAAAGCGTCGGCGGCATTTACGATGGTCACTGCCGTGAGCTGCGCCACGGGCCTGAACAGGCCGCAGTTCGCATTAAGCAACGCCATCCGGTAATGCAGTTTACGGACCAGTTGCGCGGCGTGATTCAGGCCGACCCACAGCTTGCAGGCGAAGATTTTATTATCCACCGGCGCGACGGACTGTTTGCCTATAACCTCGCGGTGGTGGTAGATGACCACTTCCAGGGCGTAACCGAGATTGTGCGCGGCGCCGATCTTATCGAGCCAACCGTACGGCAGATTTCATTGTATCAACAGTTTGGCTGGCAGGCGCCGGACTATATTCATCTGCCGCTGGCGCTTAACGAGCAAGGCGCTAAACTTTCCAAGCAAAATCATGCACCTGCATTGCCGAAAGGCGATCCGCGTCCGGTGATTGTCGCCGCGCTGCGCTTTCTCGGCCAGCGCGCCGATCTTCCGTGGCAGGAGATGCGCGTGGAGCAGATTCTGGCATTTGCAGTGGAAAACTGGAGCCTGACAGCAGTGCCAGAATCGGCGATATTAAATCCGCCATTCTCAAATGCGCCATGCTGAGCTATGATTAGCCGCTATTTTTACACAGCAACACTTGTTCTGATTGAAGTTTGACACTACCGAGGTGCACTATTTTTACCCGAGTCGCTAATTTTTGCCGCAAGGTGCTAAGCCGCGAGGAGCGCGAGGCCGAGCTTGCCGTCGCCCGTCCACATATGACGGTAATCCCGCGTGAGCAGCACTCTATCTCCCGCAAAGATATCAGTGAAAATGCCCTGAAGGTAATGTACAGGCTCAATAAGGCCGGATACGAGGCATGGCTGGTTGGCGGAGGCGTACGCGATCTTTTGCTGGGCAAAAAGCCGAAAGATTTTGATGTCACCACTAACGCTACGCCAGATCAGGTGCGAAAACTGTTTCGTAACTGTCGCCTGGTCGGTCGCCGTTTCCGTCTGGCCCATGTCATGTTTGGCCCGGAAATCATCGAAGTGGCGACTTTCCGCGGTCATCATGAAGGCAGCGAGTCAGATCGCACAACTTCCCAGCGCGGACAAAACGGCATGCTGCTGCGCGACAACATCTTCGGCTCCATTGAAGAAGATGCCCAGCGTCGCGACTTCACGATTAACAGCCTGTATTACAGCGTGGCCGATTTCACCGTGCGCGATTACGTCGGCGGCATGCAGGATCTCGAAGAGGGCATCATTCGCCTGATCGGTAATCCGGAAACGCGCTATCGCGAAGACCCTGTGCGTATGCTGCGCGCCGTGCGCTTTGCCGCCAAGCTCGACATGCGTATCAGCCCGGAAACCGCAGAGCCGATCCCGCGTCTGGCAACGTTGCTTAACGATATTCCCCCCGCACGCCTGTTCGAAGAAGCGCTTAAGCTGTTACAAGCGGGCTATGGGTATGAAACCTATAAAAAACTGCGTGAGTACAGCCTGTTCCAGCCGCTGTTCCCAACCATTACGCGCTATTTCACCGAAGACGGTGACAGCCCGATGGAACGCATCATCGCCCAGGTACTGAAGAATACCGATAACCGCATTCACAATGATATGCGCGTTAACCCGGCGTTCTTGTTCGCCGCCATGTTCTGGTATCCGTTACTGGAAGCCGCACAGAAAATTGCGCAGGAAAGCGGTCTGGCCTACTACGACGCATTCGCGCTGGCAATGAACGACGTGCTGGACGAAGCCTGCCGCTCTCTGGCTATACCAAAACGTCTGACCTCGCTGACCCGCGATATCTGGCAGCTGCAGCTACGCATGTCTCGTCGTCAGGGTAAACGCGCCTGGAAGCTGATGGAGCATCCGAAGTTCCGCGCCGCTTACGATCTGCTGGCCCTGCGCGCCGAAGTAGAAAACAATGCCGAACTGCAACGACTGGCGAAATGGTGGGGTGAATTCCAGGTTTCAGCGCCGCCGGAACAAAAAGGCATGCTGAACGAACTGGATGAAGAGCCAGACGTACGCCGTCGTCATCGTCGCCCGCGTAAACGCGCGCCGCGTCGCGAAGGTTCCGCATGACCCATCACGTATACCCAATGGATTTCGGGTTGCATCAAGGCGGCGACGCAGATGCAGCCTGAAACACGACGGGTATATATCGCCCTCGGCAGTAACCTCGCTTCCCCACTGGAGCAGGTTAATGCTGCCGTCAAAGCGATTGGCGACATTCCCGACAGCCGCATCGTGGCAATCTCCTCGTTTTACCGCACACCGCCGTTAGGTCCGCAGGATCAACCAGACTACCTGAACGCCGCCGTGGCGCTGGAAACCGCCCTCGCCCCCGAAGCATTGCTGGACCATACTCAGCGTATTGAACTGCAACAGGGCCGCGTGCGCAAAGCTGAACGCTGGGGGCCACGCACGCTGGACCTCGACATTATGCTGTTTGGCGACGAAGTGATTAACACCGACCGTCTGACTGTGCCGCACTACGACATGAAAAACCGTGGTTTTATGCTGTGGCCGTTATACGAAATTGCGCCAGAGCTTATCTTCCCGGATGATCAACAATCACTTGCGTTGCTCGTCCAGCAAACCTCCCCCTGCCCTGCACGCTGGTAGTAGCGTTATATAACAAAGTTAATTACGGGAAAAACACTTTCCATATTAATTAAACTACATTTCGTTTTCAGCAAAACTAATTTATACACGTTCTTCCACTACAACCCATGTAAAATAATTATTATTAAAGAATAATTATTGATTAGTTTCTGCGCCCCCTTACAAAAAACCATATTCTGTAAAAATATGACAAAAAGAACCAAATGAGAATTTCCCCAAAATAATGCCAAAATTAAATGATTTTACCAAATCCATAAATCCAAATTATTTTACAAAACATTACCAACAGCTAAAATATGCCCCTGCTATTTAATATAGCAAAATAGCAATTATCTAATATTTCAAATCCTGTAAGGATACAGTAATGAAAAAAGCAATTTTGGCAGCAGCCATGGTTATGGCAATGGGTTCAACTTCAGCAATGGCAGCGGATGCAGAAGGCGGCCAGATTAATTTTCACGGTTTAGTGAGCGCAACAACCTGTTCTAAAGTGGTTTCCACCAGCCGTGGTGACGAGTCCACCGATGGTAACGTCTATCTGGAGACCGCAACACCTGCTGATATCACCACTGAAGTCGCTGATTCTACTTACGGCGCAAAAGCAGAACCTTTCTCCATCATTCTGAACTGTAAAGATGCTGCCGAAGTGACCACCGGTACTAAGGCTAGTCTGTCAATGGTCTCTGCTTTTGGTAACACCAAAGGGACTCTGGATAACGACACCAACCTGACTGCTGCTGGCATGGCTGCTGCGAAGAACGTAAACATCGCTATCCATGACGACGTCACCAAAACGCTGATGAAAGTTGATGGTGCAGACGTTCACGAAGCCACCTTCAGTGAAGGCAAAATCGCGACCTATAACTTCGTAGCTTCTTACGTTAAAGCGAACGGTACTGATACAGTAACCCCAGGTCACGTTACCACCAACGCAATGTATACCTTTACCTATCAGTAATCGTTTTTTTAAACGATGAAATAAACAGGTAATAAGACGATCGTTAATAGCACCATGTAGTATTCAGGATTCATTTTCTATTAACACGTCATGTAATAACGGGGTAGTGATGACTACAGCAATCACTCCCCCGTCATTGATTTATAAACATCCAACTCACTACAAGCAAGGAATGCTCATGTTGAATTTTAAGAAAACGCTTACCACATTGGTACTTGCAGGAAGCTTATTTAGTAATATCAGCCATGCCGATATCATTATTTCCGGCACGCGCATCATTTATGATGAAAATAAAAAAGATGTCAGTGTTCGCCTGGAAAACAAAGGGACTCGCCCATTACTGGTGCAAAACTGGATTGATATGGGGAATGAAAACAGCGATCCGGGCAGTATTAAGGCGCCTTTCGTCTCCACACCTCCGGTTTCACGAATTGAACCCAAACGCGGTCAATCCGTAAAAATCATGTATACCCAGGCCACCGCATTGCCAAAAGACCGCGAAAGCGTGTTCTGGTTCAACGTGCTGGAAGTGCCGCCTAAAGCCGACACCAGCAAAGAAGAAAACAAAAATTTACTGCAGTTAGCCTTCCGCACTCGCATCAAATTGTTTTACCGCCCTGCAGGTCTTCAGGGTTCACCTGCCGAAGCCACCAAACAGTTGAAGTGGCAGATGGGGAATGAACAAGGCAAAGCAGCCGTGCAGGTGAATAACCCAACCCCTTACTACGTTTCGTTTAATGATGCCGTCGTTACGGTTGGCGGAAAACGCTACACCGTCGACGCCACCATGGTTGCACCTCTGAGTAAAGCATCCTTCAGCGTTAAAGGTCTGCAAAACGCCACCTCAGGCAAGCTGGACTACCACGCCATTAATGATTACGGCGGCATGATCGAAGGTTCCGTTTCTCTGTAATCAATTAATCAAAACGCAGGATGAAAAGACGGTGCAAAACGTTCCTCATAAAAATAAGATGCCGAAAAAAACGCTGCTGGCGGTTTGCTGCGCACTGTTTTATAGCCAGTCGGGTTTAACTGCCGAAAGCGTTGAATATGACAGTACCTTCCTGATGGGGAGCAGTGCCTCAACGATTGATATCAGTAAATATGCCGATGGCAACCCAACGCCAGCGGGGATCTACAATGTAAAGGTTTACGTTAACGAAAAAGCGGTTGCCACCCTGTCGATACCGTTTATTGATACCGGTAAAAAGAGTGCGCAAGCCTGCCTGACGTCAAAAAACCTGGCGCAGTTGCATATCAAACAGCCAGAACTCTCCGGTGAGCAGGCCATTCTGAAGAAAGGTAATGAAGAAGAGGAAGACTGTTTAAATCTTCCGGCGCTTATCGATCAGTCAAACGTGAGCTTTGATATGGGTGAGCAGCGTCTGGATGTCTCCATTCCACAGGCGTGGCTGATCAAAGGTTATTCTGGCTATGTTGAACCGTCCCTGTGGGAAAGCGGTATTCCGGCGGCGTTATTTTCCTATAACCTTAACGGCTACCACAGCACCAGCAATGGTACTGACAACGACAGCCTGTACGCCGCATTTAACACCGGTATCAACCTCGGCGCATGGCGCCTGCGCGCCAGCGGCAACTATAACTGGACGAAAGATGGCGACAGTAATTTCGACTATCAGAACCGTTATCTGCAGCGCGACCTGCCGGCGCTACGCTCACAGCTGATCGTCGGCGAAGCTTATACCACCGGCGAAACCTTCGACTCGGTGAGTATTCGCGGCGCGCGTCTGTATAGCGACACCCGCATGCTGCCTTCGCAGTTGGCTAACTACGCGCCGATCATCCGTGGCGTCGCCAACACCAACGCCAAAGTGACCATCACTCAGGGCAGCTACAAGATTTATGAAGCGACCGTCCCGCCGGGACCTTTCGAAATCAACGATATCAGCCCGTCCGGCTACGGTAGCGATCTGGTCGTCACCATCGAAGAAGCCGACGGCAGCAAACGCACCTTCTCTCAGCCGTTCTCTTCAGTTATGCAGATGCAGCGTCCGGGCGTCGGGCGCTGGGATCTGAGCGTCGGTGAGGTCAATAACGACGAACTTCACGACAAGCCCAATATGGCACAGGGTTCGTACTACTACGGTCTGAACAACGTGCTGACGGCCTACACCGGCGTTCAGGCCACGGATAATAACTACCTTGCAGGGCTCTTCGGCCTCGGCCTGAACACGTCCTTTGGCGCGCTGGCGGTCGACGTAACCCACTCGCGCGCGGAAATCCCGGACGACAAAACCTATCAGGGACAAAGCTATCGCGTAACGTGGAACAAACTGATTGAAGCGACCGATACGTCGTTCAACGTCGCGGCTTACCGTTATTCGACGCAAAACTATCTCGGCCTGAATGATGCTATCGAGCTTATCGACGACGCCAAATTCAAAGGTGAAGATGCCGAGCAAGACACCATGAATAACTTCTCGCGCATGAAGAATCAGGTCACCGTCAGCATGAACCAGCCTTTGCAGTCGGCTGAGGTTGATTACGGTTCATTTTATCTGTCAGCCACCTGGACCGACTATTGGGCGAGCAATGAAAGCCGCAGCGATTACAGCATGGGCTACGGAAAAGGCTTCTCCTGGGGCAGCATGAGCATCAACCTGCAGCGCACCTGGGATGAAGAGGGTCAGAAGGATGATTCGCTCTATATCAACTTCAACATACCGCTGGCAAACCTGCTGGGCGGTGAACATCACCGCTCAGGCTTCAATAACCTGAGCACCCAGATGCGTACCGATTTTAACGGTGGGCACCAGCTCAGCATGAATAGTAGCGGCAGCAGTGAAGACAACAAGTTCAACTACAGCGTCAACACCGGCTACACCATGCAAAAAGAGGGTAAGAACATCTCTGATGTCGGCGGCTACACCAGCTACCAGTCGCCGTGGGGTGATATTTCGGCCTCTGCCTCCGCCAATAACGACAGCAACCGTCAGTACTCGCTTTCCACCAATGGCGGCTTTGTACTGCACAGCGGCGGTCTGACCTTCTCCAGCGACAGCTTCGGCAACAACGATGCCATCGTGCTGGTGAAAGCCCCTGGCGCTAAAGGCGCCAAAATTAACGGCGGCAGCAGCACCATTGACCGCTGGGGTTACGGCGCAACGAACTCGCTGACGGCCTACCGTGAAAACCAGGTCAACCTCGACATTGACACAATGGATAACGACGTCGAGCTCAAGAGCACCAGCGCCACCCTGGTTCCACGCGATGGCGCGGTCGTTTTCGCCAGTTTTGAAACCGATGAAGGGCGTTCAGCCATTCTCAACATGACGCGCGACGATGGTAAAACCATTCCATTCGGCGCTGAAGTTTACGAGAACGACGTGCAGATCGGCAATATGGGCCAGGGCGGCCAGGCATTTGTTCGCGGCATTAGCGACAGCGGCGAACTTTCGGTGAACTGGTTCGAAAACAACCAGCCAACCCGTTGTAAGGCAATCTTCCAGTTGCCGGCAACACAACAAACGGTCGGCGCCAGCCAGACCCTACTGTTAGACAACATTACGTGTCGTGTCATCAACCACAATGTAAATGGAATCCCCAATGAAAAGGAATAAGCGCTTTTTAGCTGCCTCCGTACTCGCGGTACTGTTTCCGCTGACCAGCCAGGCGGAAACAGTGAACGTCGACTTCACCGCCACCGTACTGGGCACCACCTGTAACATGACCATTGCCGCGCTGGATGGTTCATCAGTTTCCGGCGACGCCACCAACGGCTATAAGTTAACGGTGGGCGACGTCGGTCTGGATAAGATCGTTAAGAAATCAGCAGAGTCGCAGAAGAACTTTAAGTTTGTCTCCAGCGAATGTGCCGGTTCAATGACCAGTATCACCACCACACTGGCGACATCCGCATCCGCCAGCGGCAATTTTATTAAAAATGAATCCCTCGAAACCGGTGCCGCCACCAATATTGGCATGGGCTTTAAGCGTAAAAGCACCAGCGGTGAAACCTATATGACGCCGGGTGCTTCTAGTACCCTCACCTGGTCTCCTGAGGAGCGCACTAACAACGCCCTTGAAATGACCGTGGCGCTGCGCGAACTGACGGATGGCGCGGGTACCACCGGCGCATTCAGCTCCAAAGCGACCTTTACCTTCACTTATCAATAACAGGGACGATGATAATGAAAAAACAATTTTTGCGCGGGTTAATTTTTGGCGCACTGGCAACGATGGGTACGGGCGTTTCCACCCTGGCGCAGGCCGACGGCACGGCAAGCCTGGATTTAACCGTAGAAGCCAATATCACCGCCGGCACCTGTTCAGCATCGGTGGTTGACGGCGGGACAGCCACCGCTACGATTGGTCTGGGCAACGTGTATATCTCGGAAGTCTGGGCTAAAAGCAAATCAAAACCTTTTAGCCTGCGCTTTAGCGACTGCGCCGGGTTAAAAGATAAAACGGCGACACTAAAGATTGAAGCGGCGGAAGGAAAGTGCGCTGGAGGCAACTCCGATAACCCCGAGTTTGCCAACGCCTCAGCATCAGCAACAAAGGCAGCTAAAACCGGTTTGGAAATCTGGACGACAGCAACGCCAGAAGGCGCGGATAGCGTACGGTTCTACTGTGGCCATGCTGCAACAGACCTGCATACTATCGATCTCTCAACTGCGACATCTACCACGCCTCTGGATTATCCGCTAAGCGCGCGTCTGGTGCCGGTATCCACTGGGTCAACGCTACTTTCTCAGCTGACTGCGGGTGATTTTCTGGCTTCAACTATTTTCACCATTACTTACCAGTAACGGTAATCGCCATGATGCGTTTGCGTAGATTCACACTCTCCGCGTTAATTTCAGGGCTGGCAACAGCCCTGGTTGTCGCGCCGCTGTATGCCGACACCAACGTGGATTTCACCGCCACCGTGCAGAAGGATACCTGCCAGATAGAAATTAATGGCAGTGGAACGGTAAATTTCGCAACCGTAGGTCCCGCCTATTTCGCTGACGGCATTTCCGCCGAAAGCGACTATAAGGGGGGAGAAGAGTTCTCCATTAAGCTCCTGAGTTGCCCGGTCAGCGACGGAGCCATGACCAATGTGACGTTTGAATTCACGCCGCAAAGCGGGCAGTTTGCCGCGGGCAATCAGCAGGTGTTTGCCAACGAGCTTATTCAGAGCGCAGGCGGAGCAGACAACGTCGGCGTGGTGATCTTTACCACGGACGCCCCGCGTAAGAATGTGTTGAATACGGATGGCACATCGCGAGCAACCTTTAACGCAACGGCCTACAGCGATACCAGCTGGACCTTTTACTCCAGAATGCAAAAAATCCTTGATAGCGGCACGGTGACGCCAGGTGAGTTAAGCAGCCGTGTGTTAGTGAATGTAAAATACGAATAACGCCACGGTCCGTTCACAACAGCCAGTTCCCTAAACATATTCCCGACGGAACACCGTCGGGAATTCCCACAAAGGGCTAACGCTTTTCTGCTTCATTCCCCTACAATGCGCCCATTCTATTCATCAATATTATGGCCGGAGAGGTTATGAGCAAACCCACTACTATCGCTGTGCTGCAGAAATGCAAACAAGAGAAAAAGCGCTTCGCAACAATCACTGCCTACGACTATAGCTTTGCTAAACTGTTCGCCGATGTTGGCCTCAACGTGATGCTGGTTGGCGATTCGCTGGGCATGACGGTACAGGGGCACGACTCCACCCTGCCGGTCACCGTGGAAGACATTGCCTACCACACCCGCGCCGTGCGCCGTGGCGCGCCCAACTGCCTGCTGCTCTCCGACCTGCCGTTTATGGCTTACGCCACTCCGGAGCAGGCATTTGAAAACGCCGCCATCGTGATGCGCGCGGGCGCGAATATGGTCAAAATCGAAGGTGGCACCTGGCTTACGGATACCGTAAAAATGCTCACCGAACGCGCGGTGCCGGTTTGCGGTCATCTGGGATTAACCCCCCAGTCGGTGAATATCTTCGGCGGCTATAAAATTCAGGGTCGCGGCGACGCCGGACAGGTACTGCTGGACGACGCGCTGGCCTTAGAAGCCGCCGGCGCTCAACTGCTGGTGCTGGAGTGCGTGCCGGTTGAGCTGGCGAAGCGCGTCACTGAGGCGCTGTCGATTCCGGTTATCGGTATTGGCGCAGGTAACGTCACCGACGGGCAAATCCTGGTGATGCACGATGCGTTTGGCATCACCGGCGGTCATATTCCAAAATTCGCGAAAAATTTCCTTGCCGAAGCGGGCGACATGCGCGCCGCAGTGCGGCAGTATATGGCTGAAGTGGAGTCCGGCGTTTATCCGGGCGAAGAACACAGTTTCCATTAAGGAGTCAAGGTGTGTTAATTATCGAAACCCTGCCGCTGCTGCGCCAGCATATTCGTCGTCTGCGTCAGGAAGGCAAACGCGTCGCCCTGGTTCCCACCATGGGCAACCTGCACGATGGCCATATGAAGCTGGTCGATGAAGCAAAAGCCCGGGCCGATGTGGTCATCGTCAGCATTTTCGTCAACCCGATGCAATTTGACCGGCCGGACGATCTGGTGCGTTATCCGCGCACGCTGCAGGAAGACTGCGAAAAGCTGAACAAGCGCAAAGTCGATTATGTATTTGCCCCAGCCGTGGAAGAAATCTATCCGCAGGGTCTGGAAGGCCAGACTTTCGTTGATGTTCCCGGCCTCTCCACCATGCTGGAAGGCGCCAGCCGTCCAGGCCACTTCCGTGGCGTTGCCACGATCGTCAGCAAGCTGTTTAACCTGATCCAGCCAGATATCGCCTGCTTTGGTGAGAAAGATTTCCAGCAGCTGGCGCTGATCCGCAAAATGGTGGCGGATATGGGTTATGACATTGAGATCGTCGGCGTGCCGATTATTCGCGCCAAAGACGGTCTGGCGCTTAGCTCGCGTAACGGTTATCTGACCGCAGAGCAGCGTAAAATTGCGCCGGGTTTGCACAAAGTGATGAACGGCATCGCTGAAAAACTGATTGCGGGTAATCGTGAGCTGCAAGAGATTATTGCCATTGCCGAGCAGGAACTGAATGAAAAAGGCTTTCGCGCCGACGATATTCAGATTCGTGATGCCGACACCCTGCTGGAGCTGACGGAAACCAGTAAACGCGCGGTGATTCTCGCCGCCGCCTGGCTGGGTCAGGCGCGCCTTATCGATAATCAAAGCGTTACATTAGCCCAGTAGACACGGGTTAAAAATCAGGCAATACTGCCTGAGAATTTCTCAAAGCAGGCCACTCGCGCCTGCTTAGCCAAGGTAAACGACAGGGTATAGAAGTTATGATTCGCACCATGCTGCAAGGCAAGCTCCACCGCGTAAAAGTTACGCAGGCGGACCTGCACTACGAAGGCTCCTGCGCCATCGACCAGGATTTTCTCGATGCCTCTGGTATTCTGGAAAACGAAGCTATTGATATCTGGAACGTGACCAACGGTAAACGTTTCTCAACCTATGCGATTGCGGCTGAACGCGGCTCCAGAATCATCTCGGTGAACGGCGCGGCGGCGCACTGTGCTGAAGTTGGCGACATTGTGATTATCGCCAGCTTCGTCACCATGTCTGATGAAGAAGCCCGTACCTGGCGTCCGAAAGTCGCCTACTTTGAAGGCGACAACGAGATGAAGCGTACCGCGAAAGCCATTCCGGTACAGGTTGCCTGACAGCCCTTACCCCTGCGGCTGATTGACTATCAGCCGCGACATCGTCTCCAGCGAATCCGTTCTTAAAATATAAAGTCTTTTCAATAAGAACGGATTATCCCCCGGCTTAACCTTCCCTCTCACCGTGGTGACCGCCATGTGGAATCCCGCGTCGCCAGCCGCTTTTACCGCCGTAGCGTTATAACCGCCAAACGGATAGGAAAGATACAGGACGTGAGGATTGAACTGGGACAGCGCCCGGCGCGAACGGGCAAAATCAAACAGAATGTTGTGATAGCTGCGACTCAAAAGGATTGGCCGGTGATTGGCATCCACCCGATGTAAAAAATGAGTATGCGACTGGAAGTCGAACACGTCGCGGATCTCGTTCAGTTCAGAGAGGCTCATAAACTGCAGCGATTTCGGATCCCACTTCTGCGGGTGGCGCTTGATGCGTGAGGAGATGATAAACGCCGTTGCCTTCATGCCGTGCTGCTTCAGAATCGGGTAAGCATAACGGCTCACCGACTTCAGCCCATCATCAAAAGTCAGCACCACCGCCCGCGCCGGGAGGTTCATATTGTTGCGGATGTAGCCTTCCAGTTGGTACATCGTCAACGTGGTATAGCCGCGGTCCTGGAGCCAGGCCATCTGGTTGCTGAAGGCGCGTACGGAGGTTGTCGTGGAGGTGTGACGAAAGCGGGTGTTCTCTTCATCGCGCAGAATATGGTGATAGGTTAACACCGGGATACCGTTGTCTTCCTGCGCATCCAGCGCGCTAATGTAGGCCAGTCTGCCGCCGATGCGGATCTGGTACCAGGTCTGGTTGAGACGGTCTTTAAGCTTGCTGATAACCGGATATCGCAGATTATCCGCCAGCACGCCAAACGGAGCGCTACCGACATCCGGAGCGTTATACACCGGCGTATCTTTCCAGGTCACCAGGCTTTGATTGCTGAGGGGTTTATTGAGATCGCCCAGACCATCGTCAACTTTCTGCCGCCCCTGAACCGGCTCCAGATGTCCCTTATCAATAAATCCGGTGCCAAAGCCAAAGGTAAATTCGTAATAGTCTGCCGCGATGGGCTCAACGGCAAGGATCTGCCCGGCGCGAATATTCCCGACCGTCACCATCTTATTGCCAATCTGCGCCCATACGGCGGCCGCTTCGGTGGTTTGCATATAGCGAGCAGGCAAAGCCGCGGCGACGCTGCCAGAGAACAGGAGCACTACAACAAGCAGAACGCGCATAACCATATGAGATAACCGAGGCGAGAAACCCCGGCTATTGTAGCAAAAGCGCCATCAATACCAATGATTAATACTCATACAAATCATGCTTCAACACGAACGGGGGATTTTTCTGTTGTTGGTGCCACAGACTAGAGACTTCAGGCCCGCCAAGCGCGACGATGCAATCGCGAAACGCAGAACTGCTCATCGATTCCCGCGACGAAATCATTCGCTCAAGCAATGGATAGCTGATACCTGAAATCACTTCACACTGGGAATGTTTGTGGCTCATTAACGAAGCGACGCGGTAAGGCGCGGCCCCGGCCATATCTGTCAGGAAGATCACGCCCTCGCCTGAGTCGGTGGCATGCAGGGCATGACACATCATGCGGCTTAGCATATTCGAACTGAGTCCACGCCAAAAGCTTACCGCCTGGCATTGGACCAACGGGCCGTACTTTTTCTCCAGACGATGTAGCATGTCCTGTGCCTTATCGTCATGACAGGTAATTACCCAACCTAACATTGCCTACCTCCTTAGCAGGCAAGTAGTTTATCAGGGTGATAAATCGGTAATGGTGATAAGCATCAAAAGTCTTCCTCTCCCGGCCAGGGAGAGGAAGAAAGAATTAGCTACGCAGGCCGCGTCCGCGCTGAATCAGGTACCAGCACAGCAGGTAAAACGCCGCAATGAATACCACCAGCACGCCAAACGTGGTGACCAGCGGAACATCATGAATACCCAGGAAGCCGTAGCGGAAACCGCTAATCATGTAGACAATCGGGTTCAGATGCGACAGTCCCTGCCAGAAAGGCGGCAGCAGCGTTAACGAATAGAACACGCCACCCAGATAAGTCAGCGGCGTCAGCACGAAGGTCGGGATCAGGCTGATATCGTCAAAGGTTTTAGCGAAAACCGCGTTCAACAATCCGGCCAGCGAGAACAGCACCGCCGTCAGCACCAGCGTAAGCGCTACAAAGACCCACGAGTGCACCTGGAACGGCACGAAGAACAGTGAGATAGCGGTGACCAGAATGCCTACGCACAGGCCGCGCGCCACGCCGCCGCCGACAAAACCGGCGATGATCACGTGCGTCGGCACCGGGGCGACCAGCAGTTCTTCAATATTGCGCTGAAACTTGGCGCTAAAGAATGACGATGCCACGTTAGCGTACGAGTTGGTGATCACCGCCATCATAATCAGCCCCGGCACGATAAACTGCATGTAGCTAAAACCGTGCATTTCACCGATACGCGAGCCGATCAAATTACCGAAGATAATAAAATAGAGCGTCATGGTAATGACCGGAGGAACCAGCGTTTGGATCCAGATCCGCATAAAGCGGTGGATCTCTTTCGCCCAGATGCTTTTCAGCGCTACCCAGTAAAGCTGCATCATGCGCGATCTCCTTGTTTTTCATGCACCAGGGAAACAAACAGTTCCTCCAGTCGGTTCGCCTTGTTGCGCATACTCAATACCTGAACCCCCTGGGCGCTCAGCTGTGAGAACACGCTGTTGACCCCCTGTTCACGCAGAACTTCCACTTCCAGCGTGGAGGTATCCACCAGCCGGTACTGATAACCTTCCAGTTTTGGCAGCGGGCTTTTCGGCGCCAGATCGAGAATAAAGGTTTCGGATTTCAGCTTGGAGAGCAGGCTCTTCATCGAGGTATTTTCCACCAGCTCGCCGTGCTGAATAATGCCGATATTGCGACACAGCATTTCCGCTTCTTCGAGATAGTGGGTGGTCAGAATAATGGTGGTGCCTTTATCGTTTAAATCCTTTAAAAAGCCCCACATTGAACGGCGCAGCTCAATGTCGACGCCCGCCGTCGGTTCATCCAGGATAAGTAATTTTGGCTCGTGCATCAGCGCCCGGGCAATCATCAGACGGCGCTTCATCCCACCGGAAAGCATGCGCGCGCGCTCGTTACGTTTTTCCCATAAATCGAGCTGCTTTAAATATAATTCGCTGCGTTTGACCGCCTCTTTATGCTCAACGCCGTAGTAACCCGCCTGGTTGACCACGATCTGCTGCACGGTTTCAAACGGGTTAAAGTTAAACTCCTGCGGTACTAACCCAAGCTGGCGTTTAGCGTTAACCGTATCTTTTTCAAGATCGTAGCCGAAGACGCTCACCCGCCCGGAGGATTTATTCACCAGCGAGCTGATTATCCCGATGGTGGTGGACTTCCCTGCGCCGTTAGGGCCTAAAAGCGCATAAAAATCACCCGCTTCGACTTGCAAATCTATGCCGCGTAGCGCCTGAACGCCACCGGGATAGGTTTTTTTAAGTTGTTGAAGTTCCAGAGCAATGGTCATGGTTTTTTACTTACCTTACGTTCTGACATTTTATATATAGTTTAATTAATGCTGGAGTTACCCTATATTAGCCCATCGAATTTATCTGGCTTCGGGTCGTACAACTCCATGAAAGACATAGATACACTCATCAGCAACAATGCACTATGGTCAAAGATGCTGGTAGAAGAAGATCCCGGATTTTTTGAAACCCTGACACATGCGCAGAATCCGCGTTTTCTATGGATTGGATGTTCCGATAGCCGCGTTCCCGCTGAGCGTTTAACCGGTCTTGAACCGGGTGAACTGTTTGTTCACCGTAACGTGGCCAACCTGGTTATTCACACCGACCTGAACTGTCTCTCAGTGGTTCAGTATGCGGTGGATGTGCTGGAAGTGGAACATATTATTATATGCGGCCACTATGGATGCGGCGGCGTCCAGGCGGCTATTGAAAATAAAGAACAGGGGCTGATTGATAACTGGTTACTGCATATTCGCGATATCTGGTTTAAACACAGCTCACTGCTGGGCGAAATGCCGCAGGAACGTCGCATGGACACCCTGTGCGAACTTAATGTCATGGAGCAGGTGTATAACCTGGGCCACTCAACCATTATGCGTTCAGCCTGGAAGCGCGGTCAGAAAGTTACCATTCACGGCTGGGCTTACGGTATTCATGATGGCCTGCTGCGCGATCTGGACGTCACCGCCACCAGTCGCGAAACGCTGGAGCAGCGTTATCGCCAGGGGTTGTCTAACCTTAGTCAGAAACACATCAACCATAAATAATGTGACATTGCCGGGAGGCGGCTACGCCTTACCCGGCCTACAAACCTGCGCCACCAGGCGCTCCCGACATTACTCGTCCAGCAGCACCACTTTGCCAACGTACGGCAGATGGCGATAACGCTGGGCATAGTCAATGCCGTAGCCGACAACAAACTCATCTGGAATAGAGAATCCGATAAACTCAACCGGAACATCCACTTCGCGACGGGAAGGTTTGTCCAGCAGCGTACAGATAGCCAGGGATTTCGGCTCGCGCAGGCTCAGAATCTCACGCACTTTGGACAGCGTGTTGCCGGAGTCGATGATGTCTTCAACAATCAGCACGTCTTTGCCACGAATGTCTTCATCCAGGTCTTTCAGGATTTTAACATCGCGCGTGGTAGACATGCCGCTGCCATAGCTGGATGCAGTCATGAAATCGACTTCGTGGGAGACATGCACTTCACGGCACAGGTCCGCCATAAACATAAATGAGCCGCGTAACAGACCAACCAGCACCATATCGCTGCCGCTGTCCTTGTAACGTTCATTAATTTGACGTCCCAGTTCAGCAATACGCGCTTTGATCTCCGCTTCCGGGATCATGACTTCAACAGTATGTTTCATATCTCTAACCATATGATTTAAAAACAAATCACTTAATGCTTACTTTTAATAAGCCAGCATCTAAGCGCAAGGCACGCAGTATACCAGCAAAAGCATTCATACGCGGCATCTGTTGATAAAGTTCATAATGTGACAATGGTCACGCGTTTTAGCTCCTATAATTAACTGCTATTAAAGAAATAACACATGTGATGGTATTTTTTATGGCAAATAACAACGTACGTTCTCAACGGCTTATCGTGACCCTGAGCGCCGTGTTCGCGGCACTTTGTGGACTGTATCTCCTGATTGGCGGAGGCTGGCTCGTCGCCATTGGCGGCTCCTGGTATTACCCGATCGCGGGCCTCGCCATGCTCGGTGTGGCGCTTCTGTTATGGCGCAGTAAACGCTCTGCCCTTTGGCTGTATGCCGCCCTGCTTCTCGCCACCATGATTTGGGGCGTATGGGAGGTCGGCTTTGATTTCTGGGCGCTGAC
This sequence comes from Citrobacter sp. Ce104, assembly GCF_030334595.1. Classification (NCBI taxonomy): domain Bacteria; kingdom Pseudomonadati; phylum Pseudomonadota; class Gammaproteobacteria; order Enterobacterales; family Enterobacteriaceae; genus Citrobacter; species Citrobacter sp. Ce104. The sequence goes on along the minus strand of NZ_JAOWDP010000058.1, from coordinate 250,940 downwards.
GCCGCGTAGCGACATCCTGGTCTTCTTTGGTATCTGGCTTATCCTGCCTTTCGTCTGGCGTCGCCTGATTATCCCTTCCAGTGGCGCAGTAGCGGGGCTGGTGGTGGCCCTGCTGATTAGCGGCGGTATCCTGACCTGGGCTGGCTTCAACGACCCACAAGAGGTTCACGGTATGCTGAGTGCTGATGCCACCGAGGCTGAGGCTATCTCTCCGGTTGCCGATGAAGACTGGCCGGCTTACGGTCGCAATCAGGAAGGTCAACGCTACTCTCCGTTGAAACAAATCAACGCAGACAACGTTCATCAGTTGAAAGAAGCCTGGGTATTTCGTACCGGGGATTTAAAACAACCCAACGATCCCGGTGAAATCACCAATGAAGTTACGCCCATAAAAGTAGGCGATACCCTTTTTCTGTGTACCGCCCACCAGCGACTGTTTGCCCTGGACGCGGCCAGCGGTAAAGAGAAGTGGCATTTCGATCCTCAACTTAATACCAATACCAGCTTCCAGCACGTAACTTGTCGCGGCGTTTCCTATCATGAAGCCAGACCGGATACGGCTTCAGCAGAGGTGATGGCCGACTGTCCGCGCCGTATCCTTTTACCGGTCAATGATGGGCGACTGTTTGCATTGAATGCCGAGACCGGCAAGCTGTGTGAAACCTTCGCCAATAAAGGCATTTTGAATCTGCAGACCAATATGCCGGATACCACGCCGGGTCTGTATGAGCCAACATCACCGCCCATCATCACTGATAAAACCATTGTGATTGCCGGGTCGGTGACTGATAACTTCTCCACCCGCGAAACTTCCGGCGTTATCCGTGGCTTCGATGTGAATACCGGTAAGCTGCTGTGGGCGTTCGACCCAGGCGCCAAAGATCCTAATTTCATCCCTTCGGATGAACATACCTTCACCTTTAACTCGCCGAACTCCTGGGCGCCTGCGGCCTACGACGCGAAGCTGGATCTGGTATATCTGCCCATGGGCGTCACCACGCCGGATATCTGGGGCGGTAACCGCACACCGGAGCAGGAACGTTATGCCAGCTCCATCCTGGCGTTAAATGCCACTACCGGGAAATTGGCCTGGAGCTATCAGACCGTTCACCACGATCTGTGGGATATGGACTTACCGGCGCAGCCAACTCTGGCGGATATCAACGTCAACGGAGAGAAAGTTCCGGTCATTTATGCCCCGGCAAAAACCGGTAATATCTTTGTGCTCGATCGCCGTAATGGTGAACTGGTGGTGCCAGCCCCGGAAAAACCGGTGCCGCAAGGGGCAGCCAAAGGTGATTATGTCAGCAAAACCCAGCCGTTCTCCGACCTCAGCTTCCGTCCGCATAAAGATCTCAGTGGCGCGGATATGTGGGGCGCAACCATGTTTGACCAGCTGGTGTGCCGTGTAATGTTCCATCAGTTGCGCTATGAGGGCATTTTTACCCCACCTTCAGAGCAGGGCACACTGGTGTTCCCGGGTAATCTCGGCATGTTCGAATGGGGCGGCATCTCTGTTGATCCTAACCGTCAGGTCGCCATTGCCAACCCAATGGCGCTGCCGTTTGTTTCGAAGCTGATCCCACGCGGTCCCGGCAACCCAATGGAACCGCCAAAAGACGCCAAAGGTACAGGCACGGAGTCCGGTATTCAGCCGCAATACGGCGTACCGTTCGGCGTAACGCTCAATCCGTTCCTTTCACCATTTGGCCTGCCGTGTAAGCAGCCAGCATGGGGTTATATCTCCGCGGTGGACCTGAAAACCAATCACGTGGTGTGGAAAAAACGTATAGGTACGCCGCAGGACAGCATGCCGTTCCCAATGCCGGTTCCGGTGCCGTTCAATATGGGGATGCCAATGCTGGGCGGACCTATCTCCACCGCGGGGAACGTGCTGTTTATCGCCGCGACGGCGGATAACTATTTGCGTGCGTACAACATGAGTAACGGTGAAAAACTGTGGCAGGGCCGTCTGCCGGCCGGTGGTCAGGCAACGCCGATGACCTATGAAGTGAACGGTAAGCAGTATGTGGTGATTTCCGCTGGGGGCCACGGCTCATTTGGTACGAAGATGGGCGATTATATCGTGGCATATGCGTTGCCGGACGACGCGAAGTAAAATGGAAAACGCCCGCTATTCAGCGGGCGTTTTTTTATTCAAACTTCAGTGACAGTAACGACGCTTTTGCGGCTTCCTGATACTGAGCCACCAGATCTTTGGTCATATTGAAGGAGACCTGCACCGCTTTCTCGTTTTGCGAGGTAATCAGCAGCATATTGAGAATTTCAGTATCCGGCGCTTGAGAACGGAAGGTAATCAGCCACGCTTTATGCCCGTCAACCGTGACAGGTTCGGCCTGCGGGTTGAAGTTGGTCAGCATCTTCAGCGTCGCATCCTTTGCCACATCCAACTGAGCGGCAGGCAACGCGTTGCGCCCGGCGGTAATACCTAAAGACGCCTTACCGCGTTCGTCACCGTAAATCACCTGTGGACGGTTTTCAGAAGGGTATTTGATTTTTGCCATTTCGTCCGGCATCGGCGTGAGCGTCTGCGGAATTTCAAGGCTTAAATTCAGGTTTGAAATCTGTTGGCGTTCCATCTTCATCGCAGCCTGTGCCGAAACAGCCAGAAGCATAATAAAAGATGCCGTCAGTATTTTACGCAAAAGGGTCATGAATACCTCGTGATGAGTGATTAACCTCATCAGTATATGCATGCTTCTACTGGACGATAGGGTAATAATCCGTTTTTGGAATAAACATTTAGCGGATAGCTCCACCGCTATCCGCCGCTGTTTATACGGTAAAACCGAGCATCATCCCGGTGTCTTCATGCTCTAACAGATGACAATGCGCCATATAGGCATGCTCTTTTGGCGCGTCGTGGTCAAACTTCACCAAAACCTCACTCACGCCGCCTTCTACCCGCACCGTATCTTTCCATCCCGCGCGGTGCGCGGCAGGCGCTTTGCCATTTTCAGACAAAATGCGGAACTGCGTGCCGTGAATGTGGAACGGATGCAGCATCATGTCGCCCTGACCGGAAATCACCCAGCGCTCATGCTGCCCCTTCGCCGCGGCAAACATCGGTTTATTCATATCAAACGCCTGGCCATTAATCCGATTGGCATTATGGAAATCGAATGTTCCATGCTTCATGTTGCCCATGTCGCCATGCTGCATATTCCCCATCTCACCGTGGTTCATATTGCCATGATTCATATTCCCGTGACCCATATTGTCATTGTTCATATGGCCCATCATTTTCCCATGATCCATACCCGTCATAGCCTGAGCGCCGTACTTCTTCATCAGCATTTGCATGCCCATCATGTCGAGCATCGGATCCATAGACAATTGCAGTTTGCGCACCGTCAGCCCCTCAAGCGATGGCAGCGCGGGCATAGACGTCAGCGTATCCGGCAGCGTGCCGGAAGCGGTAATCAGCAGCGGCTGAACGCGCATCACTGGGTGCGGCTTATCAAATGGCGCAATCGCCATGCCCATCTGGCTGACAGGCAGAGTGACCAGATCAAATGCTTTACCGTCGCTCACATCCACCAGCACTTCGAAGCGTTCGCCCATCAGCATAGGTAGTTCGGTCACTTTTACCGGCTCCGCCAACAGTCCGCCATCGCTGGCAATAACGTACAAAGGACGATTGTCGCTGGCTGCAATATTCAATGAGCGCGCGTTACAACCATTCAACAGACGCAAGCGCAGCCAGCCGCGCGGTGCCGCATGCTGAGGATAAATCGCCCCGTTGGTCAGCAGCGTATCGCCAAACCAGCCGACGGCAGCGGTCATGATGTCGAGTTGATAGTTAACCTGACCATCTGCAGAGAACTGTTTGTCCTGAATAATCACCGGCACATCATCAATGCCCCACTGCTTAGGCAGCAGCAGCTTGCGAATCTCTTCATCTTCAATCAACACGAGTCCGGCCAGACCCATCGCCACCTGGCGACCAGTCTTCCCATGCTGATGCGGGTGGAACCAGCAGGTTGCCGCGCGCTGATCCGGCGTGAAGGTCACTGAACGTTTCCCGCCCGCCGGGATAATGCCCTGCGGCCCACCGTCGACCTCTCCGGGGATTTCCAGCCCGTGCCAGTGCAACGTCGTTTCTTCGGCAAGCTGGTTGTGGATATCCACCGTGACCGCCTGCCCTTTGCTCAGCTTGACCGCTGGCCCGAGCAAGTTGCCGTTATATCCCCATGTGGTAGCAGTTTTACCTGCAAAGCTCGACTGCCCGGCTTGTGCAATCAACTGAATGCGATTAGAAGCATCGGCGGTTAACAGGTCTGGAATGGGTAATGCGGGACGGTCTGCGGCGAATACGCTCCGGCTCCACAAAGGTAACGCTGACGCGACGCCCAGCGCCACGGAGTACTTTAAAAAATCACGACGTTGCATAATCACTTCCTTATATTCAGCAGCTTAAGCAGGCTATCTTTTAAGCATAAGCCTTCCCCTTACGGGAAGGTCAAGTGAACGGCTAATAATAAAGGTCGTCGCTTCGCTCGCAGTGTGCTAACGTTTAAATTCCGTGATGCAGTGGTAGAAGCAATGAAGACGTTTTTCAGAACAGTTTTGTTCGGCAGCCTGATGGCCGTATGCGCAAATAGCTACGCGCTGAGTGAGTCCGAAGCCGAAGATATGGCCGATTTAACGGCAGTTTTTGTTTTTCTGAAAAATGACTGTGGATACCAGAATTTGCCTAACGGGCAGATTCGTCGCGCACTGGTCTTTTTTGCCCAGCAAAACCAGTGGGACCTGAGTAATTACGACACCTTCAATATGAAAGCGTTGGGTGAAGACAGCTATCGCGATCTCAGCGGTATCGGTATCCCAACGGCAAAAAAATGCAAAGCGCTGGCGCGTGACTCGTTAAGCCTGCTGGCGTACGTGAAGTAACAGGCATAGCGGAGCCCGCTGGCTCCGCATGAATTAACGCTGTTGCACAAATTCACGATATGCGGCCACGACCTGAAGAAAATCCTCTACGCCGCAAAGTGAAAAGCTCTCTTCGTCGTAGTAGTTCATCCCTTCTTCCATTTCATCTCCGGTGAACTCCAGCTGATTGGCACGAACCATCACCTCTTCACCATCCAGCCAGAGCGTGTATTCATGCCCTGCTCGCTGCCAGGAGCGCTCACTGCCCTTCACCGCACGCGCCGCCTGTTCCACTTCATCCAGTAAGGCCAGGTTCTCTTTCACTTCTTCATTAAACCAGTGCCCCACCACCTCGTGGCCCATGGACATACGCACTTTTACCACCCCGGTAATATCGCGCAGAAATTCGTAATCCATAATGTCTTCCTCTGCTCCCGGCAATGCGCCAATACCGCATTGCGCCTTGCTGTAATTATCGCAGCAGCGCGGCAGAAAAAAAGCGTAGCGGGTATAAGGAATAGAAATAAAAATGCCCGGAGAAGCAGACTTCTCCGGGCATTGATGCGTTTTTAAACAAAACGCGTTAGCGCATTACACCGCGGTCTGGAAAATCACACCATCGGCTTTCTCGGTGTATTGAGACAGCTGGTCGAAGTTCAGATAACGGTAGGTATCTACGGCAGTTTTATCCACCTGCGCCACATAGGTCTGATACTCTTCCGCCGTCGGCAGTTTACCAATCAGCGCCGCAACCGCCGCCAGCTCAGCAGAAGCCAGGTAGACGTTCGCTCCGGTACCTAAACGGTTCGGGAAGTTACGGGTAGAGGTGGACACTACCGTTGCGCCGTCAGCCACACGCGCCTGGTTGCCCATGCACAGGGAACAGCCCGGGATCTCAATACGCGCGCCGCTCTTACCGAACACGCTGTAATAGCCTTCTTCGGTCAGCTGTGCCGCATCCATACGGGTTGGCGGAGCCACCCACAGACGCGTCGGCAGTTGGCCTTTGTGCGCATCCAGCAGCTTACCGGCGGCACGGAAGTGGCCGATGTTGGTCATACAGGAGCCGATGAACACTTCGTCGATCTTCTCGCCCTGCACGTCAGACAGCAGGCGCGCATCGTCCGGATCGTTCGGCGCACACAGGATTGGCTCTTTGATATCCGCCAGATCGATGTCGATCACCGCCGCATATTCTGCGTCAGCATCGGCTTCCAGCAGCTGCGGATCCGCCAGCCATTTTTCCATCCCCTGCACACGACGTTCCAGCGTACGGCGATCGCCATAGCCTTCAGCGATCATCCACTTCAGCAGCACGATGTTAGAGTTCAGATACTCAACGATCGGCTCTTTATTCAGTTTGATGGTACAGCCGGCAGCGGAACGTTCAGCGGAGGCATCGGTCAGTTCGAACGCCTGCTCGACTTTCAGATCCGGCAGACCTTCGATTTCAAGGATGCGGCCAGAGAAGATGTTTTTCTTACCTTTCTTCTCAACGGTCAGCAGACCCTGTTTGATCGCGTACAGCGGAATGGCGTGTACCAGATCGCGCAGGGTAATACCCGGCTGCATTTTGCCTTTGAAGCGCACCAGAACGGATTCCGGCATATCCAGCGGCATCACGCCGGTCGCCGCGGCAAACGCTACCAGACCGGAACCCGCCGGGAAGGAGATACCAATCGGGAAACGGGTATGGGAGTCACCGCCGGTGCCGACGGTATCCGGCAACAGCATGCGGTTCAGCCAGGAGTGGATAACGCCATCACCCGGACGCAGCGACACGCCGCCACGGTTCATAATGAAGTCCGGCAGCGTATGGTGTGTGGTCACGTCAACCGGCTTAGGATACGCGGCGGTGTGACAGAAAGACTGCATCACCAGATCAGCAGAGAAGCCCAGGCATGCCAGGTCTTTCAGTTCGTCACGGGTCATCGGGCCGGTAGTATCCTGGGAGCCCACGGAAGTCATCTTCGGTTCGCAGTACGCGCCCGGACGGATACCTTTCACGCCGCAGGCGCGACCCACCATTTTCTGTGCCAGAGAGAAGCCGCGGCTGCTTTCCGCCACGTCTTTCGCCTGACGGAAGACGTCTGAGTGCGGCAGGCCCAGCGCTTCGCGCGCTTTGGTGGTCAGGCCACGACCGATGATCAGCGGAATACGGCCACCAGCGCGCACTTCGTCGATCAGCACGTCGGTTTTCAGCTCAAAGCTTGCCAGCAGTTCGCCGGTTTCGTGGTTGCGTACTTCGCCCTTGAACGGGTAAACGTCAATCACGTCACCCATGTTCATGTTCGACACATCCACTTCGATTGGCAGCGCGCCCGCATCTTCCATGGTGTTGAAGAAGATAGGTGCAATTTTACCGCCGAGGCACAGACCGCCGCCGCGCTTGTTCGGCACATGCGGAATATCATCGCCCATGAACCACAGTACGGAGTTGGTAGCGGATTTACGCGAAGAACCGGTACCGACAACGTCACCCACATAAGCCAGCGGGTAGCCTTTTTTCTGCAGTTCTTCGATCTGTTTGATCGGACCTACCGCGCCCGGCTGATCCGGTTCGATACCTTCACGGGCGTTTTTCAGCATCGCCAGCGCGTGCAGAGGGATATCCGGGCGAGACCATGCGTCAGGAGCCGGAGAGAGGTCATCGGTGTTGGTTTCACCGGTCACTTTGAAGACGGTAACGGTGATTTTTTCAGCCAGAGCTGGACGGTTCAGGAACCATTCGGCATCGGCCCAGGACTGCATTACCTGCTTCGCATATTCGTTGCCCGCTTTGGCTTTTTCTTCTACATCGTAGAAGTTATCGAACATCAGCAGCGTTGAAGAGAGCGCTTTGGCGGCAATCGGCGCCAGTTTTGCATCGTCAAGCGCGTCAATCAGCGGATGAATGTTGTAACCACCCTGCATGGTGCCCAGCAGTTCAATGGCTTTTTCTGGCGTAACCAGCGGGGAGGTAGTGTCGCCTTTCGCGACGGCAGCGAGAAAACCAGCTTTAACATACGCGGCTTCATCTACGCCAGGAGGAACGCGGTTGATCAACAGGTCTAACAGGAATTCTTCTTCGCCCACAGGCGGGGTCTTCAGCAGCTCGACAAGTGCGGCCATTTGGGTTGCGTCTAAAGGTTTTGGCACAATCCCCTGGGCAGCACGCTCAGCTACGTGCTTACGGTATTCTTCTAGCACGACGATATCTCCTCGCTCTCATTGTCATAATGCGGCGCTTTTGTAGATGGGCGATTCTCTTCACGCTCCTGTGAGACAGTAGTTAGTAGGGTAAATGCCCGGTACCGCATAAGGCACAATAACAGGATTTTCATTAAGTGTTAATCCGTTTACAAAAAAGCAACATAAAAAATTGGCTGAATCGTTAAGAATGGTATAGCGACAAGGCGGGAGGCCATTAAGGCTACCTGAAACCGCCCTGAAACGGTTGATTTTCAAGCGTGACCTGCTGAATATTCCAGCGACTTTTCAGCCATCAGATATAATTGTGTAATAAATCTTCACACTCTTTTTCCGGACCTACCGGGTGAATCCCCAATAAAAGTCAAAACTGTCTAACACGGGTGAATAATACTCGCGACAACAGGAACGCCTCACGGCACAGCACTTGTCTCGTTGGAGTCATTTTATGAAGTTGCCCTTTAAGCCACACCTGCTTGTCCTTCTGTGCAGTGCCGGGCTGTTTGCCGCCTCTGGCGTGATGTTCGTTAAAAGTCGCGCAACGGAGCCCGCAGCTCCAGCCCCCGTCGCACAACAACCGTCAGCGCCGGCTCCGGCTCCCGTAGAGGCCCCTGCCCCAGCCGCCCCAGCACCTGCTGCAACACCTACGTACACGGCGGCACAAATCGATCAGTGGGTTGCGCCTATCGCGCTCTATCCGGATTCACTGCTGTCGCAGATTTTGATGGCCTCAACCTACCCAGCCAACGTCATCCAGGCCGCGCAGTGGTCAAAAGACAACCCCAAAATGCAGGGTGATGCCGCCATTCAGGCCGTTGCCAGCCAACCCTGGGATCCCAGCGTGAAATCACTGGTCGCATTTCCGCAACTGATGTCGCTGATGGGTGAAAATCCGCCGTGGGTACAAAGCCTGGGCGATGCTTTCCTTGCGCAGCCGAAAGATGTTATGGATTCCGTGCAACGCCTGCGTGCGCTGGCGCAACAGACCGGTGCGTTGCAATCGACACCGCAGCAGACAGTCACCACGAGTGTGAAAAATGTGCCTCCTCCTCGTACCCAAACTCAAGAAGGAGTAACAGTTCAATCGACGGCCCCACCGGCTCCAACGGTAATCAAAATTGAATCCGCCGATCCACAGGTAGTGTACGTTCCCACCTATAACCCGAATACGGTTTACGGTACCTGGCCGAACACCGCCTATCCGCCAACCTATCTGCCGCCAACGCCCGGTGAGCAGTTTGGCAACAGCTTCGTGAACGGTTTAGGCTTCAGCCTCGGTGTTGCCACAACCTATGCCATCTTCAGCAATATCGACTGGGATGACGACGATCACCATCATAACGATGACTGGGATAACCATGGCGGTTATAACCGCAATGGTGATAACAACATTAATATCAACGTTGATAACTTCAATAAAATCAGTGGACAACGGCTGACGGACGCTAACCGTACCTGGCAGCATAACCCGGCCTATCGCGAGGGCGTGCCGTACCCTAACAACCAGCTTAATAACCGCTTTCACCCCACTAACACGGCAACGGGTTTAAGCTCAACCCAGCAAAGACCGGTCAACCGTGATAGCCAGCGTCAGGCAGCCCTGAGCCAGATGGAAAAATCAACGGGGAAAACATTCCCGCAAACGGCGCGTACGGGCACGAGAGACGCCCAGCGTCAGGCATCCAGCCAACAGCTGAAGCAAATTTCCCAGCGTAATAACTACCGGGGTTACGATACCAAACCGCAAACGGCGAAACGGGCGAACACTCAGCAGCGCGAAAATCGCCAGGCCGCGACCCAACGCCAGGAGAAACGGATCACGCAACCAGCGCAGCAACGCAATGTGCAGCAGCGTAATCTTCAACAGCGGACCAGCCAGCCACGCGCTAATGCACTGAGCGGCAACGACAGTCGCTCCGCCAGCTGGCAGGCGCAGCAGCAGCGAGGTGCTCAAAGCAGACAGGTCGCCCGCAACCAGCCATCTCGCCAGCTTTCCGGCGGTCGTGCTGAACACCGTGAATTCCGTCATCGTTAAGGGAGCCGACATGAAAAATAAACTACTCAGTGGAATGGTGTTGTTCATGGTTTCGGCCACCGCGATGGCACAGCAATCCTTCAGTACGCCAGACCAGGCGACCGATGCCCTGGCAAGCGCTATCAGCGAACAAAATGAAAGCGCGATGAACAACCTGCTTGGGGAAAACTGGCGCGAGTTTCTGCCGCCGGAAGGCGTTGATCCTGATGCGGTTGATCGCTTCCTGCGCGACTGGAAGGTTCGCCATAACACCATCGTCGACGGCAATACCGCGCATCTGGTGGTCGGAGACAGCGACTGGCAACTGCCGATCCCCGTTGTTAAAACCACTTCTGGCTGGCAATTTGATATCAAGGAAGCGGCGGAAGAGATCCTGACTCGTGAGATTGGGCGCAACGAACTTTCCGCGATTGAAGCATTACACGCCTATGTAGATGCTCAGCAAAGCTACTTTGCGATGAACCAAAAATACGCGCAAAAGATTGTCAGTTCTGAAGGGAAAAAAGACGGTCTGTACTGGCCTGTTTCGCCCGGCGAAGCCCCCAGCCCGCTAGGCCCGGCCTTTAGCCCACCGGAGCCAGGTACGGGCTATCACGGCTATCATTTCCGTATCCTTCCCGATAAAGCCAGCGGCTTTGCGATGGTTGCCTGGCCCGTCAGCTACGATCACACCGGTGTCATGAGTTTTATCATTAACGGTGAAGACAAGGTCTACCAGGCGGATCTTGGCGAGGAGTCGCAGCAGAAAGCTCAGGCGTTAACCGCATACCATCCGGATAAAAACTGGCAGCCCGTAGCACCCTGATCCCCAGAGGCGAAAAGTTAGGAGGCCGGGTAAGGCGAAACCGCCACCCGGCAACTTACAACAGATTACAGGATGTTAGCGACGGATTTCGCCAGCTGCGCTTCGAGAACCGGTTTCGCTTCTTCGAACTTCAGATTCACTTTGTTAGCATTCGACACCACGCGGGTCTGGTATTTTGCGCGATCGCCCTGCGCGCTGCTGGTTTGCAGCTTAATGCCAGACGTGCCCTGACGCAGAGCAGCAACGTTATCCGTTGTCACTTTCGCTTTGCTGCGTTCGGAGATTTGCAGGTCGGTAACCATGGTGTAGTTCACATCCTCCACCATAGCATCAGCAGCCATACCGATCAGTCCCGCCGCCAGGCCAACACCCAGCGCCGCACCGGAGGAGTTGCTGTTATAGGCGGTAATCCCCGCACCCAACGCAGCGCCCACCGCCGCCCCTTCGTAGCCGGTCTTCAGGAAGCCCTGAGCTTCGCGCAGATCCATTTTGTCTGCTTTCAGTACGTTCGCCTGCACCCAGTAGTAGGCGCTGTCCGGTGAACTGGTCACTTTATAGCCCTTCGCGGACAAATCGTTTGCCAGCAGGGTTTGCAGGTTGCTCATGTCTTTATCAGAAGTGTTTTTTACCTGAATGTAGACGGTCTTCTCGCTGGAAGGCTCCAGCCAGATGGTTTCGCTCATCTGCGTTTTCACTTCGAGGTTACGTTTTTTAACGGCAGTGGTCATCGCACCACAACCGGTCAGCGTCATTGTCGCGACAACCATGCCAACAACCGCGATTTTTTTTAAAGACATGTATTTTCCTTTTTTCGTGTAATAGAGAGTCCAGAGCCTCTTCTCCGTGCAGCCAGTAGCCACACAATGGCGAAAAAAGTATCGGCAGTTGCGCAGTTTTTTTTAGTGGAAATATCAATAACATGACTACCAAAACTGGTAGCTTTCAGGCAAAAAAAACGCCTCCGAAGAGGCGTATTCACAAAAGCGGGAGATTACTTTTTCTTCGCTTTCGGATTTGGCAGGTCGGTGATGCTACCTTCGAAGATTTCTGCCGCCAGGCCCACGGACTCGTGCAGAGTCGGGTGAGCGTGGATGGTCAGCGCGATGTCTTCAGCGTCACAACCCATTTCGATCGCCAGACCGATTTCGCCCAGCAGCTCGCCGCCGTTGGTGCCGACAATCGCACCACCGATAACACGGTGAGATTCTTTGTCGAAGATCAGTTTGGTCATACCGTCTGCGCAGTCAGAAGCGATAGCACGGCCCGAAGCAGCCCACGGGAAGGTCGCGGTTTCGTAGCTGATGCCTTTTTCTTTCGCTTCTTTCTCAGTCAGGCCAACCCATGCAACTTCTGGTTCAGTGTAGGCGATGGATGGGATAACTTTCGGATCGAAGTAGTGTTTCTTACCGGCGATAACTTCAGCCGCAACGTGACCTTCGTGAACACCTTTGTGCGCCAGCATCGGCTGACCGACGATATCGCCGATAGCAAAGATGTGCGGGACGTTGGTGCGCAGTTGTTTGTCAACGCGGATGAAGCCACGGTCATCAACTTCCACGCCAGCTTTGCCCGCATCGAGGTTTTTGCCGTTCGGTACACGACCGATAGCCACCAGCACCGCATCGTAACGCTGAGCTTCAGCAGGCGCTTTTTTGCCTTCCATGGAAACGTAGATACCGTCTTCTTTCGCTTCAACGGCGGTCACTTTGGTTTCCAGCATCAGGTTGAATTTCTTGCTGATGCGTTTGGTGAAGACTTTAACCACGTCTTTATCGGCAGCCGGGATAACCTGGTCAAACATTTCAACCACGTCGATCTCTGAACCCAGCGCATGGTACACGGTACCCATTTCCAGACCGATGATACCGCCGCCCATTACCAGCAGGCGCTTAGGAACAGTTTTCAGTTCCAGAGCATCGGTGGAATCCCACACGCGTGGGTCTTCATGCGGAATGAATGGCAGTTCGATCGGACGGGAACCCGCCGCGATGATCGCGTTGTCGAAGTTGATCACGGTTTTGCCGTTTTCGCCTTCAACTTCCAGGGTGTTAGCCCCGGTAAATTTACCCAGACCGTTAACCACTTTCACTTTACGGCCTTTGGCCATACCAGCCAGACCGCCGGTCAGTTGAGTGATAACTTTTTCTTTCCAGGTACGAATCTTGTCGATATCGGTTTTCGGCTCGCCAAAAACGATACCGTGTTCAGCCAGCGCTTTGGCTTCTTCGATAACTTTTGCTACGTGCAGCAGCGCTTTAGAAGGGATACAGCCGACGTTCAGACAAACACCACCGAGGGTGCTGTAACGTTCTACGATGACGGTCTCCAGACCTAAATCTGCGCAACGGAAGGCAGCAGAGTAACCTGCAGGGCCTGCCCCAAGTACCACGACCTGAGTTTTGATTTCAGTGCTCATCATGACCTCTTAATTTATACCCGTCGTCCACCGGGTCGTTCTATCCGCCCGTATTTTACAAAATTGTTAACAATTTTGAAACAACAAACGGCAACCGATTTGTCTTTCGCACAATAACCTCACTGACTTCATGAGATTACCAGAAAAAAGCCGGCCGTCGGGCCGGCTTTTTCGCTTACATCACCAGGCGGCGAATGTCAGACAGCATGTTGTTGATGATGGTGATAAAGCGCGCACCATCCGCACCGTCGATTACGCGGTGGTCGAAGGAGAGCGAAATCGGCATCATCAGACGCGGCATAAACTCTTTACCGTTCCACACTGGCTCCATAGAGGACTTGGAGACACCGAGGATAGCCACTTCCGGCGCGTTCACAATCGGCGCGAAGTGGGTAGTACCCAGGCCACCGATGCTGGAGATGGTGAAGCAACCGCCCTGCATTTCGCCAGCGGTCAGCTTGCCATCACGTGCTTTCTTGGAGATGGTGGTCAGTTCACGAGACAGCTCGGTAATGCTCTTCTTGTTCACGTCTTTGAAGACCGGAACAACCAGACCATTCGGCGTATCCACCGCAACACCAATGTTGATGTATTTTTTCAGGGTCAGGCGCTGACCGTCTTCAGACAGGGAGCTGTTGAAGCGTGGCATCTGTTCCAGAGCGGCGGCAACGGCTTTCATGATGAAGACCACTGGGGTGAATTTCACGTCCAGTTTACGTTTTTCAGCTTCCGCGTTCTGCTGTTTACGGAACGCTTCCAGATCGGTGATATCAGTTTTGTCGAAGTGCGTAACGTGCGGGATCATCACCCAGTTACGGCTCAGGTTAGCACCAGAGATTTTCTGGATACGGCCCAGTTCCACTTCTTCGATTTCACCAAACTTGCTGAAGTCCACTTTCGGCCAGGGCAGCATGCCCGGGATACCGCCACCAGCCGCAGCTGGTGCAGACTCGGCGCGTTTGATAGCGTCTTTCACGTAAGCCTGAACGTCTTCACGCAGGATACGACCTTTACGGCCAGAACCTTTCACTTTCGCCAGGTTCACACCGAATTCGCGCGCCAGGCGACGAATCAGCGGCGTTGCATGAACGTAAGCGTCGTTCTCAGCAAACTCAGATTTGCCTTCCGCTTTCGCTGCTGGCGCCGCGGCTGGTTTAGCAGCCTGAGCCGGTGCAGCGGCCGGAGCCGGAGCTGCGGCTTGCGCAGGAGCGGCAGCAGGCGCTGCGCCTTCAACTTCGAAGACCATAATCAGAGAACCGGTTTTGACTTTGTCGCCGGTGCTGATTTTGATTTCTTTCACGGTGCCCGCGAACGGTGCCGGAACTTCCATAGAGGCTTTGTCGCCTTCTACGGTGATCAGTGACTGCTCAGCGGCAATTTTATCGCCCACTTTAACCATCACTTCAGTGACTTCAACTTCGTCACCGCCGATATCCGGTACGTTAACTTCTTTCGAGCCAGAAGCTGCCGGAGCCGCCGCTGCTGCTGGAGCTGCCGCTTGAGCCGGTGCTGCAGCAGGCGCTGCGCCCGCAACTTCGAAGACCATAATCAGCGAGCCGGTAGACACTTTGTCGCCGGTGTTGATTTTGATCTCTTTAACAGTACCTGCGAACGGCGCCGGAACTTCCATAGAGGCTTTGTCGCCTTCTACGGTGATCAGAGACTGCTCAGCCGCAACGGTGTCGCCCACTTTAACCATGACCTCGGTAACTTCAACTTCGTCACCACCGATGTCCGGTACGTGTACTTCTTTCGCTGCTGAGGCGGCAGGTGCTGCTGCCGGAGCTGCTTCTTTCTTCTCTTCTGCCGGAGCAGGTGCAGCGGCTGCTGCACCATCGGCGGAATCGAAAATCATGATCAGTTTGCCGGTCTCAGTTTTGTCGCCAACAGAGACTTTGATCTCTTTAACGATACCAGCCTGAGGAGACGGAACTTCCATAGAGGCTTTGTCGCCTTCTACGGTGATCAGCGACTGTTCAGCTTCAACTTTGTCGCCCACTTTGACCAGGATCTCGGTGATTTCAACTTCATCAGCCCCGATGTCCGGTACATTGATTTCGATAGCCATTATTCTTTTACCTCTTACGCCAGACGCGGGTTAACTTTATCTGCATCGATGTTGAATTTGATGATTGCGTCTGCAACCACTTTCTTATCGATTTCGCCACGTTTAGCCAGTTCGCCCAGGGCCGCTACAACCACGTAGGAAGCATCAACTTCGAAGTGGTGACGCAGGTTTTCACGGCTGTCAGAGCGACCGAAACCGTCAGTACCCAGTACGCGATAATCATCAGCCGGTACATAAGTACGAACCTGTTCGGCAAACAGTTTCATATAGTCAGTAGATGCTACTGCCGGAGCGTCGTTCATCACCTGAGCGATGTACGGAACGCGCGGAGTTTCCATCGGGTGCAGCATGTTCCAGCGCTCACAATCCTGGCCATCACGCGCCAGTTCAGTGAAGGAAGTTACGCTGTAAACGTCAGAGCCTACACCGTAGTCGTTCGCCAGAATCTGTGCTGCTTCACGCACGTGACGCAGGATAGAACCGGAGCCCAGCAGCTGAACTTTACCTTTCTTACCTTCGAGGGTTTCGAGTTTGTAGATACCTTTACGGATACCTTCCTCGGCACCTGCTGGCATTGCCGGCATGTGGTAGTTTTCGTTCAGCGTGGTGATGTAGTAGTAAACGTTCTCTTGTTTCTCACCGTACATACGCTCCAGGCCATCGTGCATGATGACTGCAACTTCGTACGCGTAAGACGGATCGTAAGAGATACAGTTCGGGATAGTCAGAGACTGAATATGGCTGTGACCATCTTCGTGCTGCAGACCTTCGCCGTTCAGCGTAGTACGACCAGAAGTACCCCCTACCAGGAAGCCGCGAGCCTGTTGGTCGCCAGCCTGCCAGCACAGGTCGCCGATACGCTGGAACCCGAACATGGAGTAGTAGATGTAGAACGGAATCATCGGCAGATCGTTGGTGCTGTAAGAGGTCGCAGCAGCCAGCCAGGATGCGCCAGCACCCAGTTCGTTGATACCTTCCTGCAGGATCTGACCTTTCTCGTCTTCTTTATAGTAAGCAACCTGCTCACGGTCCTGCGGGGTGTACTGCTGACCGTTCGGGCTGTAGATACCGATCTGACGGAACAGACCTTCCATACCGAAAGTACGCGCTTCGTCAGCGATGATCGGAACCAGACGATCTTTGATCGACTTGTTCTTCAGCATCACGTTCAGGGCACGAACGAAAGCGATAGTGGTGGAGATTTCTTTGTTCTGCTCTTCCAGCAGCGCACCGAAGTCTTCCAGAGCTGGCAGTTCCAGCTTCTCGGTGAAGTTCGGCTGACGAGCAGGCAGGTAGCCGTGCAGTTTCTGACGCTGAGCGTGCAGATAAGTGTGCTCTTCAGAACCTTCCGGGAAGGTGATGTAAGACAGGTTTTCAACCTGCTCGTCGGTCACAGGAACGTTGAAACGGTCGCGGATATAACGCACGCCGTCCATGTTCATTTTCTTAACCTGGTGAGCGATGTTTTTACCTTCAGCGGTGTCACCCATGCCGTAACCTTTAATGGTATGGGCGAGGATTACAGTTGCTTTGCCTTTGGTTTCCTGCGCTTTTTTCAGTGCAGCGTAAACTTTCTTCGGATCGTGACCACCGCGGTTCAGAGACCAAATCTGCTCATCAGTCCAGTCAGCAACCAGGGCTGCAGTTTCCGGGTATTTACCGAAGAAGTGCTCACGTACGTATGCGCCATCTTTGGATTTGAAGGTCTGGTAGTCGCCGTCAACAGTTTCGTTCATCAGTTGGATCAGTTTACCGCTGGTGTCTTTACGCAGCAGCTCATCCCAACGACCGCCCCACATGACTTTGATAACGTTCCAGCCAGCACCCGCGAAGATGCCTTCCAGTTCGTTAACAATCTTGCCGTTACCGGTTACCGGGCCATCAAGACGCTGCAGGTTACAGTTGATAACAAAGACCAGGTTGTCCAGTTTTTCACGGGTCGCGATGGTGATAGCGCCCTTAGATTCTGGCTCATCCATCTCGCCGTCGCCCAGGAAGGCGTAAACGGTTTGTTTAGAGGTATCTTTCAGGCCACGGTGTTCCAGATATTTCAGGAACTTAGCCTGGTAGATGGCACCGATTGGGCCCAGACCCATAGATACGGTTGGGAACTGCCAGAATTCCGGCATCAGTTTCGGGTGCGGGTAGGAAGACAGGCCTTTGCCATGTACTTCCTGACGGAAGTTGTTCATCTGCTCTTCAGTCAGACGACCTTCCAGGAATGCGCGTGCGTAGATGCCCGGAGAGATGTGGCCCTGGAAGTACACCAGATCGCCGCCATCTTGCTCGTTGCGTGCACGGAAGAAGTGGTTGAAGCAAACATCATATACCGTTGCGGAGGACTGGAAGGATGCCATGTGGCCACCCAGCTCGAGGTCCTTTTTAGACGCGCGCAGTACGGTCATGATGGCGTTCCAACGGATAGCAGAACGAATACGACGTTCCAGCTCCAGATTGCCCGGGTATTCCGGTTCATCTTCAACGGCAATAGTGTTTACATAATTGCTGGCCCCTGCACCTGCCGCTACTTTCACGCCGCCTTTGCGGGCTTCTGAAAGCAGTTGGTCGATCAGATACTGAGCACGCTCAACACCTTCTTCACGGATGACCGATTCGATCGCCTGTAGCCAGTCGCGAGTTTCGATCGGATCCACGTCATTTGGGAAACGTTCTGACATGGGGGTATTCCTTATCTATCTAATACGTTGAGTTATCTGGAACCTGTCCCATTACGTTCTCGTCAGAGAGCGTAATAAGACAGGTTCTGCGTTTAGTTGCCGCGCACTTTATATGGCGCTTGATTTACAACATCTTCTGGTTAACGTTCTGCCAGAAAAATCACTAATTCTTTCGTTGCTCCAGACGGCGTAAGGCGCGTTCACGACGACTTTCCTCACGGCTTCTGTCCAGCAGAATCTCTTCGATAAATGCCAGGTGACGATGAGACGCTTCACGCGCTTCTTCAGGCTTCCCGGCGATGATTGCTTCAAAGATACGGGTACGATGACTGCTTACCAGCGGCAGCATCTCGCGACGCGCATACAGCAATTCGAAGTTTTGCCGAACGTTCTGGGCCAACATCGGCTCCATACACCTTAGCAAATGGAGCAGCACTACATTGTGTGCCGCTTCGGTGACAGCAATTTGATACTGAAGTACCGCATCAGATTCGCCGTCAAGAT
Source organism: Citrobacter sp. Ce104 (assembly GCF_030334595.1). Classification (NCBI taxonomy): domain Bacteria; kingdom Pseudomonadati; phylum Pseudomonadota; class Gammaproteobacteria; order Enterobacterales; family Enterobacteriaceae; genus Citrobacter; species Citrobacter sp. Ce104. The sequence continues at coordinate 232,352 of NZ_JAOWDP010000058.1, read as the reverse complement.
CGCCGGACTGTTGCGCAAGCTCGATTGCATGGTGGAGTTCACGGATACGCGTTTTGTCTTCATCCGTGCTGCGCAGTGCAGCGTAATAAGCTGCAATACCTTCCAACGCATGGCGCGTTTCAAGCAGGTCAAACTGGGATTCAGGATGGTCGGAGAGCAGCTCTACCAGTGGGTCGCTAAAGCTCTGCCACAGGCTGCTCTGAACAAAAGTGCCACCGCCCTGACGACGAAGCAGTAACCCCTTCGCTTCAAGGCGTTGGATCGCCTCGCGTAAGGAGGGGCGGGAGACGTCGAACTGTTTTGCCAGCTCGCGTTCCGGTGGGAGTTTTTCTCCGGGGCGAAGTGTCCCCTCAAGAATTAAAAACTCCAGCTGCTGCTCAATCACATCGGAGAGTTTTGGTTGGCGGATTTTGCTGTAGGCCATGATTTCCTGTCTTAAGCCATTTGCCCGGAGTCAATTGGTCTTACCAATTTCATGTTCTTGACGCTAAAGTAACAAAGTATTCACCTTCTGTCCATACAGGTTTTGATTGAAATCAGTAAAGGGGGCATATTTTAACAACATTACAGAAATAACGTTTCAAACATGTAACTATGCACAAATGTTAAATTTACCCACCACGGGGTAGTTTTAACGGAATTGAAACGAAATATTATCTCATCTGAACCGATTCACCTGCTTATTTATCGACGTATCAACCACAATTAATGAATAGAAATTCAAAACGGAAATTTTGTGGTAGATAAACTCGTATTTACAAATGGTTTCTTTTTATTCAACTCGTCATCTTCCCCGCACAAAGCAGGTGCATTCGCGCTCGCATATCATTATTCTGATCAAGACAAAAGTCTTAAGGCAACATTTTATCTAAAGCATCTGTAAACTAATTAATACAACAAACGGAATTGCAAACTTACACACGCATTACTGCGTAGTTCAAAAAATAAGTACTCGAAATATGAAGAGTAAAACCACACACGAGGTTTAATGATGGAAAGTCAACAGCATGGCGATCAGCTCAAGCGCGGTCTTAAGAACCGCCATATACAGCTAATCGCACTGGGTGGCGCGATTGGTACCGGGTTATTCCTCGGTAGCGCATCCGTTATCCAGTCTGCAGGACCGGGTATTATTCTGGGTTACGCTATTGCCGGCTTTATCGCCTTTTTGATTATGCGTCAGTTAGGTGAAATGGTGGTTGAAGAGCCGGTTGCAGGCTCCTTTAGCCACTTTGCTTATAAATACTGGGGCGGTTTCGCAGGCTTCTCTTCTGGCTGGAACTATTGGGTTCTGTACGTGCTGGTTGCCATGGCTGAACTGACAGCCGTGGGTAAATATATCCAATTCTGGTATCCAGAGATCCCAACCTGGGTTTCTGCGGCGGCCTTCTTCGTGCTGATTAACGCCATCAACCTGACCAACGTGAAAGTGTTTGGCGAAATGGAGTTCTGGTTTGCCATTATTAAAGTCATTGCCGTGGTTGCGATGATCCTGTTCGGCGGCTGGTTGCTGTTTAGCGGCAACGGCGGTCCGCAGGCCAGCGTCAGTAACCTGTGGGACCAGGGGGGCTTCCTACCGCATGGATTCACCGGTCTGGTGATGATGATGGCTATTATTATGTTCTCTTTCGGTGGGCTGGAGCTGGTCGGGATCACCGCGGCAGAAGCCGATAACCCGGAGCAAAGCATTCCCAAAGCAACCAACCAGGTTATCTACCGTATCCTGATTTTCTATGTAGGTTCGCTGGCGGTTCTGCTTTCCCTGATGCCGTGGACGCGCGTCACGGCTGATACCAGCCCGTTTGTCCTTATTTTCCACGAGCTGGGCGACACCTTTGTTGCTAATGCCCTGAACATCGTAGTGTTGACCGCCGCCCTTTCTGTCTATAACAGCTGCGTATACTGCAACAGCCGTATGCTGTTCGGTCTGGCACAGCAAGGCAATGCGCCAAAAGCGCTGATGAACGTCGACAAACGCGGCGTACCAGTAAACACCATTCTGGTCTCCGCACTGGTTACGGCGCTGTGCGTACTGATCAACTATCTGGCGCCGGAATCCGCCTTTGGCCTGCTGATGGCGCTGGTGGTTTCCGCACTGGTGATCAACTGGGCAATGATCAGCCTGGCGCACATGAAGTTCCGCAAAGCCAAACAGCAGCAAGGCGTTACCACACGCTTCCCGGCGCTGCTTTATCCGCTGGGTAACTGGGTGTGCCTGATTTTCATGGCTGCGGTGTTGGTGATTATGCTGATGACGCCGGGTATGGCGATTTCGGTATACTTAATTCCGGTATGGATTGCCATTCTTGGCATCGGCTACCTGTGCAAGCAGAAAACCGCTGGCGCGGTTAAAGCGCATTAATTCTCCCTCCCCCACCTGCATCGGGTGGGGGTTGTTACCTGCCTCACACTTTCCCACTCACGACTGTTTAGTCCATATCAGCGGCGTTATCCTGCAACGCAAAAACAACGGTGCCAGACAATAATTCTCTCCATATCTCATTAATGGAGTGCAGTTGATGGAAACCAGTAAGCTCACGGTGAAAGAAAAGATCGGCTATGGAATGGGCGACGCCGGATGCAACATCATATTTGGCGCCATCATGTTGTTTGTTAACTATTTTTATACAGATATTTTTGGTCTTGCGCCTGCCATGGTCGGCGTATTACTGCTCTCAGTACGCGTTATCGATGCCGTTACTGACCCTATAATGGGCGCGATGGCCGACCGCACCCGCAGCAAATATGGTCGATTTCGTCCATGGCTTTTGTGGATGGCTTTCCCTTACGCATTATTCATGCGTACTTATGTTTACCACCCCTGAGTGGACATATAACAGCAAAGTTATCTATGCGTTCGTCACTTACTTCCTGCTCTCTATCACCTATACGGCAATCAACATTCCTTACTGCTCGCTCGGCAGCGTCATCACCAACGATCCAAAGGAACGCGTCGCCTGCCAGTCATATCGCTTTGTATTGGTCGGTATTGCAACCCTGCTGCTGTCCCTCACCCTGTTGCCTATGGCTGACTGGTTTGGTGGGGAAGACAAAGCCAAAGGCTATCAGATGGCGATGGCGGTCCTTGCCTTCATCGGTATGTGTATGTTCCTGTTTTGCTTTGCAACTGTGCGTGAGCGCGTCCGTCCTGCGGTCCCGACTAACGACGACTTAAAAGCAGACCTGAAGGACGTGTGGAAGAACGATCAGTGGGTAAAAATTCTGCTGTTAACCCTGTGCAACGTCTGTCCGGGCTTTATTCGCATGGCCGCCACTATGTACTACGTGACCTGGGTTATGCAGCAAAGCACGCAGTTTGCCACGTTGTTTATCAGCCTTGGCGTTGTCGGCATGATGATCGGCAGCATGCTGGCAAAGGTGTTAACCGATCGCTGGTGCAAACTGAAAGTCTTCTTCTGGACCAATATCATCCTGGCGATTTTCTCCGGCGCGTTTTACTTCTTCGATCCAAAAGCCACCATGATGATTATGGTGCTCTACTTCCTGCTCAACATTCTGCATCAGATCCCTTCCCCACTGCACTGGTCGCTGATGGCGGATGTCGATGACTACGGCGAGTGGAAAACCGGTAAACGCATCACCGGAATCAGCTTTTCCGGCAACCTGTTCTTCCTGAAACTGGGCCTGGCGATTGCCGGAGCGATGGTTGGCTTCCTGCTCTCCTGGTACGGCTACGACGCAGGGGCGAAAGCGCAAAGCGACTCCGCCATTAACGGTATTATGCTGCTGTTTACCATCATACCAGGCGTAGGCTACCTGATTACCGCAGGCGTGGTTCGTCTGCTGAAAGTTGACCGCGAGTTTATGCAGCAAATCCAGGCAGATTTAGAAAAGCGTCGTGCCAACTACCGTGAACTGAATGAATACCACGATATAAAAACGACTGAAACCGTAAGGAAAGCCTAATGAATCAGTGGCCTAATCCCTTTATTGAACAACGTGCCGACCCGTTTATTTTACGTGACGGTAGCCACTACTATTTCATTGCTTCAGTGCCCGAATACGATCGACTGGAGCTCCGTCGCGCTGACACGCTGGAAGGGCTGCGCACCGCCGTCCCGGTTGTCGTCTGGCGCAAACCAGAAAGCGGCCCCATGAGCCAACTCATCTGGGCGCCTGAGATCCATCATCTGGCTGGTAAATGGTACATCTATTTTGCCGCCACCCACACACAGGTGCTCGACAAGCTGGGGATGTTCCAGCACCGTATGTTTGCGCTCGAATGTGCGGACACCGATCCGCTGGCAGGCAAGTGGACAGAGAAAGGCCAGATTAAGACACAGTTTGATACCTTTGCGCTTGATGCCACCACCTTTCATCACCAGGGAAAACAGTGGTATCTGTGGGCGCAAAAATCTCCCGATATCGCCGGCAACTCCAATATCTATCTCGCTGAGCTGGAAAATCCATGGACGATTAAAGGCGATCCGGTCATGCTCAGCCATCCAGAGTATGACTGGGAATGCCGGGGTTTTTGGGTCAACGAAGGTCCGGCTGTCATGGTTCACGGCGACAAGCTGTTTATCAGCTATTCGGCCAGCGCCACCGATGAGAACTACTGTATGGGATTATTGTGGATTGACCTCAACGCCGATCCGCTCAACCCGCAGAACTGGCACAAATCACCACGCCCGGTCTTTTCCACCAGCTACGAAAACCGCCAGTACGGACCGGGACACAACAGCTTTACGCAAACGCCGGAAGGTGAGGATGTGCTGGTGTACCACGCGAGAAATTACACCGAAATTGAAGGCGATCCGTTGTACGATCCAAACCGCCACACTCGCCTGAAGCTCGTGCGCTGGGACGAAAACGGGATGCCTGATTTTGGCGTGCCGCCAGCGGATACGTATTGAGTCATTGCGCCGTTATCCGGCCTACATATGCGCCAGGCCGGATAAGGCGGTTATGCCGCTATCCGGCAACAATCGCTAGATCAGTGTTCCATAAATTGTCAGCAGCGCAATGACCACCACCACCACAAACGAAGTCTTCTTCGCCATTGAAACAGCCGCTTTTGGCGTTTCGACTTTATCGGTATGGGGTTCACGCGCCAAAGAGAACTGCGCCAGGCGCGTTAGTACCTGATATTGCGAAGTATGTAGATCGGCAAGCGATGCAAACCAGGCTGGCAACGCCTTCTCGCCGTGTCCTAACAGCGCATAGACCACGCCCGCCAGACGCACTGGGATCCAGTCCAGCACATGCAGGATCGCATCAATACCCGATTGCAAACGCTGGTGCGGGGTCTGATAGCGCGCCAGCCAGGACTGCCAGGCACGTAAAAAGGCGTAACCCACCAGCGTTACCGGTCCCCACGGGCCACCGACAATCAGCCAGAATAACGGCGCCAGATAAAAGCGAAAGTTGTTCCATAACAGCGCGTTCTGCAGTTCGCGCAGGAACTCACGCTCATCACAGTCCGGCGGAACACCATGGATAAGCGTCAGCTCGCTGGCCATCGCCTCACGGGCGTGAGCGTCATCGCGAGCCGCCGCGTTCAGATAGGCATGATAATGAAGACGCGTTTTGCCAGCCCCAATACACAGCAAGCCAATTAAGATCCATACCACCAGCAAGGGCACGTTAAACAGCAGTCCATGAAGTGCGCGCAGCAACAGAAACGTCACCCCCATCGCAATCAGGGCCATGCCTACGGTACGCATCATTGAGAAATGCTTCACCCGGCGGAAAAATGCTTCAACCCGGTGATCAAGCTGCCAGTGCTCACCCAGCTTAAACAGGCGTTCAACAATCAACACCAGTAATGTTGTAAACAGCGTCATGTCATCTCCTTTTGCGACGAGGGGGTGACCAGGGCGCGAAACCTTGCCCAGTCAAAAGAGGGCCCGGGATCGGTCTTACGCTCGGGCGCAATATTGCAATGTCCTGTCATATTGTTAGCAATAGCCGGATAACGCGTAATCAGGGCATTGGTCACGGCTGCCAGTTGCTGGTACTGCACGTCGGTATAGGCCAGCGTATCCGTCCCTTCCAGCTCAATACCAATTGAAAAATCATTACAGCGTTCGCGCCCTTGATAGTTCGACACGCCAGCATGCCAGGCGCGTTTATCAAAGGGGACATACTGAACGATTTCACCATCACGGCGAATTAAACAATGGGCCGACACGCGCAGATGGGCGATCCCGGCAAAATAAGGATGGGCATTAGGATCAATCGTGCCGGTAAACAGCGCATCAATCCACGGTCCGCCAAACTCGCCGGGCGGCAGGCTGATATTATGCACCACCAGCAGAGAAGGGTTTTCGTCATCCGGGCGGCAATCGTAATGAGGAGAGGGTACGCGTCGCGCCTCTGCCAGCCCTCGTCTAACAACATGCAGAATCTCCTTATTGGTGGTGCTCATATCAGGTTCAGGGTAGCATGTTTCCACCTTATGATTCGTTAGCAATTTGGAGTTTTATCATGCCGCCTCGCCGCTATAACCCTGACTACCGACGTGACGCGCTGTTGGAACGCATAAATCTGGATATCCCTGCCGCTGTAGCTCAGGCGCTGCGTGAAGATTTAGGCGGAGAAGTTGATGCCAATAACGATATCACCGCACAGCTTTTGCCCGAAGATATGCGCTCCCACGCCACCGTGATCACCCGCGAAGATGGCGTTTTTTGTGGAAAACGCTGGGTGGAGGAAGTCTTTATTCAACTGGCTGGCGATGATGTCAACATCACCTGGCATGTTGAAGATGGCGACAGCATCAAGGCCAATCAGCCGCTGTTTGAACTGGACGGCCCTTCCCGCGTGCTGCTGACCGGCGAACGTACCGCGCTTAATTTTGTGCAGACCCTTTCAGGTGTGGCGAGCGAAGTGCGTAAATACGTCGACCTGCTGGCGGGAACAAAAACCCAGTTGCTGGACACGCGTAAAACCCTGCCTGGGCTGCGCACCGCCCTGAAATACGCCGTATTGTGCGGCGGCGGCGCGAATCATCGCCTGGGGCTTTCTGACGCTTTCCTGATTAAAGAAAACCACATTATTGCTTCTGGCTCAGTACGTCAGGCCGTTGAAAAAGCCTTCTGGCTGCACCCGGATGTGCCGGTTGAAGTCGAAGTGGAAAGCCTGGATGAACTTGATGACGCGCTGAAAGCCGGGGCCGACATCATCATGCTCGATAATTTCGAAACTGACCAAATGCGTGAAGCGGTCAAACGCACCAACGGCCAGGCGCGTCTGGAAGTGTCGGGTAACGTCACCTATGAAACGCTGCGCGAATTTGCCGAAACCGGCGTGGATTTCATCTCTGTTGGCGCACTGACCAAGCATGTTCGCGCACTCGATCTCTCGATGCGTTTTCGCTAAATACTGATGGTTTAGCCCGGTAGTGATTTCGCTTATCGGGCCATTCTGCATGCCGGAGAAGGCGTTTTCGCCGCTATCCGGCAGTTTCTTCGAGCCTCTTCGCAAATACGTTGTTTGATTCTGTAATCTCGTAAAGATCCTCGGAACCCGCCTTCCCATTCTGTTTTTTGCCTCTCGCCGTGACCCCGACCGTTTGCCAAAGTAGCGCCAGCTAACTCAAGGAGCGAACGATGGACAAGCAACGCGGCTTCACGCTTATCGAACTCATGGTGGTCATTGGCATTATTGCCATCCTTAGCGCCATCGGCATTCCGGCCTATCAAAACTATCTGCGCAAAGCTGCGCTGACAGACATGCTGCAAACCTTTGTTCCCTATCGCACGGCGGTTGAGCTTTGTGCGCTTGAGCATGGCGGAACAGCAACCTGCGATGCCGGAACGAATGGCATCCCTTCTCCAGCCACTACCCGTTATGTCTCCGCCATGAGCGTTGAAAAAGGGGTGGTCAGCCTCAGCGGACAAGAAAGTCTGAACGGACTAACCATCACCATGACGCCAGGTTGGGACAATGCCAACGGCATTACTGGCTGGAGTCGTAACTGCGTCATCCAGAATGACAGCGCACTGCAACAAGCCTGTGAAGACGTTTTCCGTTTCGACACCAATTAAGGAAAAGAGATGAATACCACCCAACTTACGGCACTGTGCCAACGTTATCAGGGAATATTACTGGATGCAGACAATGAAGTGGTGCACATCGCCGTCGTGGATGCCCCGTCCCACGAACTTCTGGACGCGCTGCATTTTGCCACCACCCGACGTATAGACATTGTCTGCTGGACGCGTCAGCAAATGGAAGGCCACACGCATACGCCGCGGAACATGCTCCCGGCTGTAGTCACCAAAAGCAGCGCCAGCGCAGCAGACCTGCTGAATCAGACGTTTCATTCTGCTCTGGTGCAACGGGCTTCTGATATTCATATTGAGCCAGCGGAAAATCACTACCGAATCAGATTACGTGTAGATGGCGTACTGCATGCTTTACCGGAAGTCACAACTGAGATGGGCATCGCTATCACTGCAAGACTAAAAGTTTTAGGCAGTCTGGATATTGCCGAGCACAGACTTGCGCAAGACGGACAATTTACCGTTGAGATTTCTGGAGAGCCGGTCTCGTTTCGCATCGCCACCCTGCCCTGTCGCTATGGCGAAAAAGTAGTGCTGCGGCTACTGCATCAGGTCGATCAAACGCTGGAGATCGCCGCGCTAGGAATGCAGGACGCGCAACTGGGCGCATTTTCGCACGCGTTACAGCAGCCTCAGGGGTTGATTCTGGTCACCGGACCGACCGGGAGCGGTAAAACAGTCACGCTGTACAGTGCGCTGCAAACCCGAAACACCCCGGATATGAATCTTTGTAGCGTAGAAGATCCGGTAGAAATCCCGATCGCAGGTCTTAACCAGACGCAAATTCATCCTCGCGCCGGTCTCACTTTTCAGGGCGTATTACGCGCGCTGCTGCGCCAGGATCCCGACATTATCATGGTGGGTGAAATCCGCGATGGCGAAACGGCTGAAATAGCCCTAAAAGCCGCACAAACCGGTCATTTGGTTCTATCAACACTGCACACTAACTCCACCACTGAAACGCTGATACGCCTGCAGCAAATGGGGGTCGCACGCTGGATGATCGCCTCCGCGCTGACGCTCGTCATTGCGCAGCGGTTGGTGAGAAAATTGTGTCCCCATTGCCGACAACGACTGGAAACGCCGATCGCGCTCCCGGAAGCGATATGGCCTGCGCCACTGCCACATTGGCAGGCCACTGGCTGTGAACATTGCTATCAAGGATTTTATGGTCGTACGGCATTGTTTGAAGTACTCCCCGTTACGCCGGCATTGCGCCAGAGCATCGCCAACGGTACGTCCGCAGAAGAAGTGGAGTCAGATGCAAAGCAATTGGGGATGAGTACGCTTTTCGAAACTGGTTGCCAGGCAGTCGAACAAGGGCTAACGACATTTGAAGAGCTGATACGCGTACTGGGCATGCCTCATGTCAGCTAAACAGCTTTGGCGCTGGCAAGGCATTAACAACGAAGGTCAACCGCTGGAAGGTGTATTGTGGGCCGATACCCGCCCCTCATTAATGCTTGCTCTCGAGCAACAGCGTATTACACCGCTACGTATAAACCGTATGCGCGCCAAAGCCTCACACTGGAGCCGTGAACGAAGCGCCGAAACCATACACCAACTGGCAACATTACTAAAAGCCGGGTTAACGCTCTCGGCAGGCCTAACCCTGCTGGCTGAACAGCATCCCAGCCGTCAGTGGCAGGCGCTACTGCGCACGCTGGCTCACGATATGGAGCAGGGCATTTCTCTCTCCACCTCTCTGTCGCAATGGCACCACGTTTTTCCGCCTCTTTATCAGGCAATGATCCGCACCGGAGAGCTTACGGGGAAGCTGGACGACTGCTGTTTTGAACTCGCCCGTCAGCAGAAGAATCAACAGCAACTTGCCGATAAAGTAAAAAAAGCCCTGCGCTATCCGATTATCATTATCACGATGGCGGTAATGGTCGTGTTTGCGATGCTGCAATTTGTACTCCCTGAGTTTGCCGCCATTTACCGGACGTTTAACACTCCGCTACCAGCACTCACTCAGTGGATTATTGCCATCGCGCACTTTAGCGGCCAATGGGGAGGGCTGATCGGAGCATTCAGCCTGGTCGCGGTTGCTGTATATTATTTGATAAAGCAGAAACCGTACTGGCTTATTCTGCGCCAGACATTACTGCTCGGTCTGCCGATTATAGGGCCGATGGTGAGAGGCCAAAAACTCACGCAGATCTTCACCGTGCTGGCGTTAACGCAAAATGCAGGAATTCCCTTTTTGCAGGGTCTTGAGAGCGTGACTGAAACGCTGGACAACCCTTTCTGGTCACAGCGCTTAGCGCGGGCACACCACGACATCAGCGCCGGAAAACCGGTCTGGTTAGCGCTTAAAAATTGCGGTGAATTCAGCCCATTGTGTATACAACTGGTCAGAACAGGTGAAGCTTCCGGCTCACTGGATGCCATGCTGCGCAATCTCGCACATCACCACGGCGAGAAAACGTTGTCTCAGGCGGAGAATCTGGCCGCGCTGCTTGAGCCTGCGTTGCTGGTCATTACGGGGCTTATCATCGGTACGCTGGTCGTCGCGATGTATTTACCGATTTTCCATTTGGGAGATGCGATGAGCGGGGTGGGATAGATTCAAATGCCTGATGGCGGCGTAACGCCATCAGGCATTTCACAGAACGACCTGTTTTTACAGGCTATTGAAAACGCGGTTTTCTTGTTCCTGTACGCGAATAAACGTTGTACGTTTGGTCAGTTCTTTCAGACGAGAAGCACCAACATAGGTACAGGCAGAACGCAGGCCGCCGAGGATATCACGCGCGGTATTATCAACCGGGCCACGCAGAGGCAGCTTAACGGTTTTACCTTCCGCTGCACGGTATTGCGCAACACCACCAACGTGACGCGTCATGGCTGATTCAGAGCTCATTCCGTAGAACAGCATGAATTTCTCACCGTTCTCTTCGACAATTTTGCCGCCGCTTTCTTCATGACCGGCCAGCATGCCGCCGAGCATCACGAAGTCCGCGCCGCCGCCAAACGCTTTTGCCACGTCACCCGGCATTGTGCAGCCGCCGTCGCTGACAATCATGCCACCCAGACCGTGGGCTGCATCGGCACATTCAATAACCGCAGAAAGCTGTGGATAGCCAACGCCGGTTTTTACACGCGTGGTACATACAGAACCCGGGCCGATGCCGACTTTAACAATGTCCGCGCCGGAAAGTACCAGCTCTTCACACATTTCGCCGGTGACCACATTGCCCGCACAAATTGTTTTTGTCGGCCATGCTTCACGCGCTTTCGACACAAACTGAACAAAATGCTCTGAGTAGCCATTTGCCACGTCAATGCAGATAAAGTTCAGCGCTGGGTTAAGCGCCAGAATCTGTTTGGTTTTTTCGAAATCTGCGTCAGAGGTACCGGTTGAAACCATCACGTGTTTGAGCACATCGGCAGAACTCTGCGCGATAAAGGCAGCCCAGTCTTCAACAGAATAGTGTTTGTGCACAGCGGTCAGGATGTCGAAGGATGCCAGTGCCGTTGCCATGGCAAACGTCCCGACAGTGTCCATGTTCGCCGCAATAATGGGGACGCCGGACCAGGTCTGACCTGAATGCTTAAAGGTAAATTGACGCTCCAACTCAACATCGGAACGGCTTTTGAGAGTAGAACGCTTAGGGCGGATAAGAACGTCTTTGAAACCTAACTTCAGATCTTCTTCGATACGCATGTGCGGATTCCTGGGGTTAATGGCGAAAAATCGAAACTCACAACTCCAGTGACGCTATCATACGCACTAATCAATGCCGCGCAAGACTGCGAAATTCTCTTTTTTTACGCTACAATCCCATAAATTTACCTGGCGAATAGTAGGTTAATCCTGCAACAGCCTCGCCTTCGCACGCTTAACTTTTAACTGTTTGATAATCAAACTCAAACTCCAGGATCTGCATCTATGAGGTATACGGTAGCCTTAACCGGCGGCATTGGCAGTGGTAAAAGTACCGTTGCAAATGCGTTCGCTGACCTCGGAATAAACGTCATTGATGCAGATATTATTGCGCGCCAGGTGGTTGAACCCGGTACACCTGCCCTTAAGGCGATCGAAGAACATTTTGGTTCCGAGGTTATAGCCGCGGACGGATCGTTGCAGCGGCGCATTTTACGCGAACGTATTTTTTCCAATCCTGAGGAGAAAAGCTGGCTAAATGCCCTGCTTCATCCGCTTATTCAGCAGGAAACGCAGCGCCAGTTTCAGCAAGCGACCTCCCCTTATCTGTTGTGGGTTGTACCGTTGCTGGTAGAAAATTCGCTGTATAAAAAAGCCAACCGTGTACTCGTGGTGGATGTTACCCCCGAGACACAGCTCAGACGCACGATGCAGCGCGATGACGTCACGCGTGAGCATGTTGAACAAATTCTTGCTGCCCAGGCAACGCGTGAAGCGCGTCTGGCCGTGGCAGACGATGTTATTGATAATAATGGCGCACCGGAAGCCATCGCCTCGGATGTCGCCCGCCTGCACGCGCTCTATTTGCAATGCGCGTTGCAGTTTGTCTCACAGGAAAAACCGTAATGCACACCCAGGTCCTTTTTGAACACCCTCTCAATGAGAAGATGCGTACATGGCTGCGCATTGAGTTTTTAATCCAACAGCTCTCCGTTAATTTACCTATTACAGACCATGCAGGCGCACTGCATTTTTTCCGTAATATCGGCGATTTACTGGATGTCTTTGAACGCGGTGAAGTCCGCACCGAACTCCTCAAAGAGTTAGAGCGACAACAGCGAAAACTCCAGGCCTGGGTTGAAGTTCCCGGCGTCGATCAAAGCAGGATCGACGCATTGCGCCAGCAGTTAAAAAGCGCGGGCAGCGTTCTGATTTCGGCCCCGCGTATTGGACAGACACTACGCGAAGATCGTCTGATTGGCCTCGTGCGTCAGCGTTTAAGCATTCCTGGCGGGTGCTGTAGTTTCGATTTGCCAACCCTGCATATTTGGTTGCATTTACCACAGCCGCAACGCGACGCGCAGGTTGAAGCCTGGCTTGCCAGCCTGAATCCGCTCAATCAGGCGCTAGCACTGGTGCTGGATTTGATTCGCAACTCTGCGCCGTTCCGTAAGCAAACCAGCCTGAATGGTTTTTACCAGGACAACGGCGAAGATGCCGATCTGCTGCGCTTGCAGCTGCCGCTTGATTCGCAGCTTTATCCGCAAATTTCTGGTCATAAGAGCCGTTTTGCCATTCGCTTTATGCCGCTGGATAGCGAAAATGGCCAGGTGCCTGAGCGTCTCGATTTTGAGCTGGCGTGCTGTTAAGGAGTCAACATGTCTGAACAAACTATCGTCAACTGCCCAACCTGTGGCAAACCCGTGATATGGGCTGAAGTCAGTCCGTTTCGCCCATTCTGCAGCAAACGCTGCCAGTTAATCGATCTGGGTGAGTGGGCCGCGGAAGAGAAACGCATCCCAAGCTCTGGCGATCTGTCGGAAAGCGATGACTGGAGTGAAGAGCAGAAGTAATTGCGCTAAAACGGTTGGCCGGGCAAGCATTGCGCCCCGTTAATAATTTACCGGATGCGGCGTTGCCTTATCCGGCCTACGAACACCATTAGCCAGCAATCAGCTTTTCAATGACCGGCGCATTCGCCGGCGGAAAATCTTCCGCATTTAGAGCAGCTTGCGCAATCCACTGCGCTGGTTGCCCCTCTTTTCCCCATGGTTCGCCTTCCCAGCTTTCAACCAGCCAGAACCACAGAGTGATATGCCGGTCCGGAAACTGATACTCCAGCTTTTCGAACAGCGAGCTATGGGTCGGCGTAATGCCCACTTCTTCCTGTAACTCGCGAATCAGCGCCTGCTCTGGCGTTTCACCCGCTTCAATTTTTCCGCCGGGAAACTCCAGCTTATTTGCCATGTGGGCATCAGCCGCACGCTGAGTTATGAAAATTTCATGGTGCTGATTACGAATAATCCCGACGGCGATCTGCAATATTTTCATCTTCATCGTCCATAAAAAAGGCGCAGAATTCTGCGCCTTTTCAGTAAGTTATTTTATTAGCTCAGACGGCCATGGCACTGTTTGTACTTTTTGCCAGAACCGCAAGGACACGGATCGTTACGACCCACTTTACGATCGCCGGTTTGTGCTGCCAGCTCTTCTGCCGCGGCAGAATCGTCACCTTTATGGCTCAACTGCTGCATCTGCGCTAAACGTTCAGCTTCTTCACGACGCTGCTGCTCCATCGCTTCTACTTCTTCAGGCATACGTACCTGAACTTTGCTCAGGGTGCTGATCACTTCGTACTTCAGTGATTCCAGCATTGATGCAAACATAGAGAAGGATTCACGCTTGTATTCCTGCTTCGGATCTTTTTGCGCATAACCACGCAGGTGAATACCCTGACGCAGGTAGTCCATCGCCGCAAGGTGCTCTTTCCACAGAGAGTCGAGAGTTTGCAGCATCACGCCTTTTTCGAAGTGACGCATCATCTCCGCGCCCACAACTTCTTCTTTACGCTGATAAACTTCGATAGCGTTTGCCAGAATACGTTCACGCAGCGTTTCTTCATGCAGCTCAGGCTCTTTATCCAGCCATTCTGAAATCGGCATGTCCAGATCGAAGTCGTTTTTCAGACGTTCCTGCAGACCCGGGATATCCCACATTTCTTCCAGAGACTGCGGCGGAATATAGGCATCAATCGTCGCTTTGAAGACATCTTCACGGATGCTGTTGATGGTCTCGCTAACGTCAGTTACGTCCAGCAGTTCGTTACGCTGGGTGTAGATTGCGCGACGTTGGTCGTTGGCAACGTCATCATATTCCAGAAGTTGCTTACGAATGTCGAAGTTACGGCTTTCCACTTTACGTTGCGCGTTAGCAATCGCTTTAGTTACCCACGGGTGTTCAATCGCTTCACCTGGCTTCATACCCAGTTTACGCATCATGCCGGACACGCGGTCAGAGGCAAAAATACGCATCAGCGCATCTTCCATCGACAGATAGAAACGCGAAGAACCCGCATCACCCTGACGACCCGAACGGCCACGCAGCTGGTTATCGATACGACGAGATTCGTGGCGCTCAGTACCGATAATATGTAAACCACCGGCGGCTAACACCGCATCATGGCGAACCTGCCACTCTGCTTTGATCTGCGCAATTTGTTCCGGAGTCGGGTTTTCCAGCTCGGCAACTTCCGCCTGCCAGCTACCGCCCAGTACGATATCGGTACCACGACCCGCCATGTTCGTCGCGATAGTCACGGCTGACGGATAACCCGCCTGAGCAACGATATCCGCTTCGCTGGCGTGGAACTTAGCGTTCAGGACGTTGTGCTTGATACCGGCTTTAGTTAATTCGTTAGAGACCACTTCCGATTTTTCAATGGAGATAGTACCCACCAGCACCGGCTGGCCATTTGCGGTACGTTCTTTAATATCTTCAATGATCGCCTGAATTTTTTCCGCTTCGGTCATGTACACCAGATCCGGTAAATCCTTACGGATCATCGGACGGTTGGTCGGCACAACCACGGTATCCAGTTTGTAGATGGAACTGAATTCAAAGGCTTCAGTGTCTGCTGTACCAGTCATACCGGCCAGTTTTTCGTACAAACGGAAGTAGTTCTGGAAGGTAATAGATGCCAGCGTCTGGTTCTCGTTCTGGATATCTACGCCTTCTTTGGCTTCAACGGCCTGGTGCAGACCATCGGACCAGCGACGGCCCTGCATGGTACGACCGGTGTGTTCGTCGACGATGATCACTTCACCGTCTTTCACGATGTAGTCAACGTCGCGGGTAAACAGTACGTGTGCGCGCAGCGCGGCAGTCACGTGGTGCATCAGCATAATGTTGCCCGGAGAGTACAGCGACTCGCCTTCATCCATAATGCCTTCGTTAACCAACAGTTCTTCAATCAGCACCAAACCACGTTCAGTCAGGTTAACCTGGCGCGCTTTCTCATCAACGGAGAAGTGGCCCTCACCCTGGAACGTGTCGGAATCTTCCTTCTCCTGACGAATCAGGTGCGGGATGATTTTGTTCACTTTTTTATACATTTCCGAGCTGTCTTCAGCCGGACCGGAAATGATCAGCGGTGTACGCGCTTCATCGATCAGGATGGAGTCGACTTCATCGACCAGCGCATAGTGCAGTTTTCGCTGAACGCGCTCTTCCGGGCTAAACGCCATGTTGTCGCGCAGGTAGTCAAAGCCGTATTCGTTGTTGGTACCGTAAGTAATATCGGCATTGTAGGCTTCACGCTTGGCTGGCGCAGGCAGGCCAGACATGTTGATACCCACGGTCATGCCGAGGAATTCAAACAGCGGGCGGTTATTTTCGGCGTCACGCTGAGCCAGGTAGTCGTTCACGGTAACCACGTGTACGCCCTTCCCGCTTAATGCGTTCAGGTAGGCAGGCAGTGTGGCGGTCAGGGTTTTACCTTCACCTGTACGCATTTCCGCGATGCAGCGATCGTTCAGGACCATACCGCCCAGCAGCTGAACGTCGAAGTGGCGCATGCCGAACACACGCTTACTCGCTTCGCGGACCACCGCGAATGCTTCCGGGATCAGGCTCTCAACGCTGGCGCCTTTTTCCAGACGGGCGCGGAATTCAGCGGTCTTCGCTTTCAGCTCATCATCGGAGAGTTTTTCCATCTCCGGTTCCATTGCGTTGATGACATTGACCACTTTGCGCATACGACGCAGCGTACGCTCGTTACGGCTACCGAATACTTTTGTTAATAATTTGATTAGCATAATAAAATCTCAAACGCCCCGCATTGCGGAGTCAAAAATTATAAGTTGGAAGGTTCTTTTTTAGCTGAGGCGTTGAGGGCCAGCGCGGATTCCCTGCAGCTGACTGATCCAGACCGGAACGCTAAACGCGGCCTGAGAGGTAAAATGGGCGTATGTCACGCGACTCACGGTCGCGGGCGGTCTGCCTTCTTGCGTCAGCATCGCGCTGAGCGTATTCAGTAACGCAAGATGGTGCGCCTGGATTGGCAACGGCTCTTCGGCAACGGGTAGCGCCTGAGGGGCCATAGCAAAAGAAAGATGGCGAATAACCGTACGAATAGCATGCTGATGCCAGTAGTCGACGGTAAAATTCGGGCGGCGATTGGTCGCTTCCAGCAAAGCAAGCTGGTTAAAGTTAACTTTAGCGCCTTGATCGTGATTGCTGGCGGTCGCCTTCGCAGGGGTATTAGGTTCAGCAGCATTACCGAGCGCGGGCAGGCCAAAACTAGCCGCGACCATCCCCAACAGGAGATGCGGCCAGAAGTACCGTCTGCCTAACTGTCGCCAGCGCGTCAGTATTCCACTCACGTTATTGCCACCTGATATACCCTGCGTTTGGGGTTACAAATGCAAAACCATTTTTGCGCACAAATATTACCATTAATGCGTTCGCACCACAGCAGTAATGACGCAAGTCGCGGGTAAATATGCTTAAGAAAGCAGCGATCGAACGGTATTTTAATCTACCTGTGGGAAAAGTCGCTTCAGAGAAGGTGGTTTGCAATCGGAAGATAAAAAAAACGACTGGCTCACCTGGCCGGAGAGAGTGCCAGATTAACCAGTCGAATTTATGCGACAGGTATACACTTCATCTTTCAAGCTGCCCCTTTGTTGGCTGCTTTCTCTCACCCCAGTCACGTACTAGTGTACGCTCCTGCGGATTCGTTCAGTTGCCGCCTTGATGCAACTTGAATGATTTTGTGTATAGTTATTATGCCAGTACGGTCGAAGGTGCTTTGAACGCCAGTGGCAGTTCTGCATCGTCCTGGAAGGTCACATATTCCCAGGCTTCCTGTTTTGCCAGGACCGCCTGCAACAGTTTGTTATTCAATGCATGACCGGATTTATACGCGGTGAATGCACCAATAATGTTATGACCACACATGAACAAGTCACCAATCGCGTCGAGCATTTTGTGACGAACGAATTCGTCTTCAAAACGCAGGCCGTCTTCGTTCAATACGCGATAATCGTCAACAACGATGGCACAATCGAAGCTGCCGCCCAGACACAGGCCGCGGGACTGCAGATATTCGATATCACGCATGAAGCCGAAAGTACGCGCGCGGCTGATCTGGCGCATGAACGCATCCGCAGAGAAGTTCATCGCGTAGCGCTGCGTGCTGGAGTCGATTGCCGGATGGTTAAAGTCGATGGTGAAATCCAACGTAAAACCATTGTATGGCTTAAACTCAGCCCACTTATCGCCATCTTCGACACGAACGGTCTCTTTGATGCGAACAAATTTTTTGGCGCTGCTCAGTTCTTCAATACCTGCATCAAGCAGCAGATAAACGAACGGAGCGGCACTGCCATCCATAATCGGGATTTCCGGGGCGTTAACTTCAATAACGATGTTATCGATACCTAAGCCCGCCAGAGCAGCATTAAGGTGCTCTACGGTTGAAATCCGCACATCATGCTCATTGACCAGACACGTACAGAGCATGGTATCACGCACAGATTTGGCATCGGCCGGGAAATCTACCGGAGGATTCAAGTCGGTGCGACGATAGATGACCCCGGTGTTGGCCGGCGCAGGGCGTAATGTCAGGGTGACTTTTTTGCCGGTATGCAAACCGACGCCAGTCGCCTGAACGATACGTTTAAGAGTCCTTTGTTTGATCATCGTATAATCTCGCCAAATTACCTATCCAACCGAAGTGTACTATACATTCGGTGGGCCAGTTTAGCACAAAGAGCCACAATTCCCAAATTCCAGCTAATTCTTAATCAGCTTGCTTACGCAGGAATGCTGGGATATCCAGATAATCCGGCTCTTTCGTGGTTTGCGGCGTATTGTCGTTAACCACTTTCGCTACCGGTTTCTGCTCTTGCGTCAACGGCGCCATACCGTGCTGCTGGTAACGATCCATTACCGGCTGCTGTACCTGCTTGTTGGTCACCAGAGTGATTTCAGGACGCTTGTCCATACCAATTCCAGTCGCCACAACGGTCACGCGCAGTTCGTCGTTCATATCCGGATCCAGAGAGGTACCGATAACCACAGTCGCGTTATCCGATGCAAATGCACGGATCGTGTTACCCACGGTTTCAAACTCATCCAGACGCAGGTCGAAGCCCGCAGTAATGTTGACCAGCACACCACGCGCGCCGGACAGATCGATGTCTTCCAGCAGCGGAGAAGAGATAGCCATTTCAGCCGCTTCTTCTGCACGGTCTTCACCGCTTGCCACGCCGGAGCCCATCATCGCGTAGCCCATTTCGGACATCACGGTGCGCACGTCTGCAAAGTCGACGTTCATCAGACCCGGACGAGTAATCAGTTCAGCGATACCCTGAACCGCGCCTTTCAGCACGTCGTTCGCTGCGCCAAACGCATCCAGCAGGGAGATACCGCGACCCAGCACTTTCAGCAGCTTGTCGTTCGGGATAGTGATCAGAGAGTCCACATGTTTGGACAGCTCGGTGATACCCTGCTCTGCGAATGCCATACGCTTCTTGCCTTCAAAGTTGAAAGGCTTAGTCACGACGGCAACGGTCAGGATACCTAAATCTTTTGCTACTTCAGCCACCACTGGCGCTGCACCGGTACCGGTACCGCCGCCCATGCCAGCTGCGATGAACACCATGTCTGCGCCGTCAAGCGCTGCACGCAGAGCTTCACGATCTTCGTCTGCCGCATTACGACCGACTTCCGGGTTTGCACCCGCGCCCAGACCTTTGGTGATGCCGCTACCAATCTGAATGGTCTGTCCAACCGCCGTTTTACGCAACGCCTGAGCGTCGGTATTCACAGCGAAGAATTCAACACCTTCGATGCGCTCACGCACCATGTGTTCAACGGCATTACCGCCGCCGCCGCCGACGCCGATGACTTTAATCACCGCGTCATTGGTAAGTTCCATAGGTTCAAACATAGTTTCTCTCTCCGTTGTGCCTGTCGCCTGAGACCGTGAATGTGCGTTGGTCTCTTTAAAAATTAAAACTCTTTTCGCAGCCAGCTATTGAGTCGTTTGATCCACGAGCCAACTGATGCCGTTACGCGTTTTTCAACTTCAGCTTCACCACTCAAATGGGATTCTTTCCCGTAGTGAAGCAGCCCCACCGCCGTGGAATAATACGGCTCCTGAGCATAATCCGTCAGACCGGTAATATTCAGCGGTGCGCCAATACGTACTTGCGTATGGAACACGCGCTGTGCGCAGGCCGCAAGACCTTCAATTTGCGCAGCACCGCCGGTTAACACAATCCCCGCCGCCAGATGATGTTTCACACCCTGCTGGCGAAGCTGTTCCTGTAATTGCAAAATTTCTTCGTTGACCAGGTTGAGCAGCTCGGTATAACGCGGCTCAATGACCTCTGCCAGGGTCTGACGTTGCAGGCTACGCGGTGGACGCCCCCCCACGCTTGGCACTTCAACGCTCTCGTCTTTACCGACGATGGAACCCAGTGCGCAACCATGGCGCACTTTGATAGCTTCTGCATCGCTCGGCGGCGTACCGAAGGCATACGCGATATCGCTGGTCACGACATTCCCTGCATAAGGGATCACTTTAGTGTGGCGCAACGCCCCGCCAGTATAAACGGCGATGTCCATTGTACCACCACCAATATCCACCACGCAGACACCCAGTTCACGTTCATCTTCCGTCAACACGGAATAACTGGCTGCCAACCCGGCAAAAATCAGTTGGTCAACTTTCAGGCCACAACGTTCAACGGCTTTGACAATATTCTTCGCCATGTCGTTGTGGCAGGTAATAAGATGGACTTTTGCCTGCATACGCACGCCGGAAAGACCGACCGGATTTTTGATACCTTCCTGGTAATCGATGGCGTATTCCTGCGGAATAACGTGCAGAACACGATGTTCATCGCGAACGCGTACGGATTTTGCCGTATGTACCACGTTCTCCACATCTTCCTGCGTCACTTCCTCTTCGGAAATGGGCACCATACCAATTTCATTCTGACAGCTAATATGCTTACCGGAAAGCGCCAGATACACAGAGGAGATCTGGCAATCTGCCATCAGTTCAGCCTGGTCAATGGCGCGTTGTACGCACTTCACCACTGACTCAAGGTCATTCACCCCGCCTTTATCCATACCTCGCGATGGGCAACTGCCCACGCCAATGATATTGACCATACCGTCGGGCAGAACTTCCCCTACTAAAGCGGCTACCTTCGCGGTGCCAATCTCCAGTCCAACTACCAGTTTTCTGTCCGTCGCCTTGATCATTGTTGTTCTGCCTGTGCCTGATTCTGTTGCTGATTAGATTCCTCAGGAGGCAAGGGAACCCAGCCTACTGCCGCTCCTGAGTCATAACGCAAATCAACGTAGCTAATCCGTTTGCCATCGGTTTGCGCCTGCTGCTGTAAAACCGGGTAGAGTTCCACAAAGCGAGCCAAACGTTTTATCGTATCGCCCCTGCCCAGATTGAGCTTAATATCGTTATTCAGCGTCAACTGCCAGGAACGACGCGCGGTCATCGCCGCTTCCTTCAGGGTGAATCTATCCTTAGCCAGCACCTGCCCCATATCACGGAACCCTTGCAACACTTCACTTGCGCTGCCTTCCGGTCCGTACAACATAGGTAATACCTGCTTATTGGCCCGACCGGTTGGGACGCTGAACGTATTTCCTTCTGCATCCACCATGTGTTGGTCATTCCAACGCGCTATTGGCACATATTCAACCAGATGAATCTTCAATTCATCAGGCCATTGCTTTCTGACGCTCGCCTGTTTTATCCAGGGGAGACGTTCAATCTGGCTCTGGATGATGTTCACATCCTGAGTCATAAAGGTACCCGGAGCGCCCAGCGCAAGGATGGACTGACGGATATCGTCATTGCGCGTGTAATGCCGTTCGCCGGTTAACACCAGTTTTGACAATGGCAAACGCTGCGCATCTTCCATCCACCCCAACACTACCCAGCCGCTGACAAACACGGTGCACAGCACTGTCAGCAGGAACAGTATTCCTGCAAGACGCGTTCCATTATTGCGGCGTGAGGAGTTTACTTCTTCTTCATCACCGTTTCGCGTGTTCAGCGCAGCCTGCGACATATCAGTCCGCCAACTCCAGAATTCTTACCACCAACTGCGAGAAGCTCAGGCCTGCCTGACGTGCCGCCATCGGCACCAGGCTGTGGCTGGTCATACCTGGAGAGGTATTGGCTTCCAGCAGATAAAACTGGCCATCGCTGTCCAGCATGACGTCAATGCGACCCCAACCTTTACAGCCCAATGCGGTCCATGCTTTCAGGACTAATTCCTGCAAACGGGCCTCTTGTTCGGCTTCCAGACCTGCAGGGCAGAAATATTGTGTCTCATCAGAGAGATACTTCGCCTCATAATCATAGAAGGTTCCCGCGGGTTGGATACGTATTGACGGTAAAATTTCTTCGCCGAGTATCGCAACTGTAAATTCCGGGCCACTGAGCCATTTTTCAATCAGTACTTCTTCATCATGCTGAAAAGCCAATGCTAATGCACCCTGCAAAGCATTTTCTTCTTCAACTTTTGACATCCCTACGCTGGAGCCTTCACGGCTTGGCTTCACAATCAGCGGCAAACCTAACGCAGAAATTTTTGTAACTGCTTCATCGCTAAGACCTTTTTCGAACTCAGCGCGGGTCAATGCAACCCATGGTGCGACGGGTAAACCT
Organism: Citrobacter sp. Ce104; assembly: GCF_030334595.1. Lineage (NCBI taxonomy): Bacteria > Pseudomonadati > Pseudomonadota > Gammaproteobacteria > Enterobacterales > Enterobacteriaceae > Citrobacter > Citrobacter sp. Ce104. The sequence continues at coordinate 209,722 of NZ_JAOWDP010000058.1, read as the reverse complement.
GCGCCCTGCCACAGCAGCTTGCTGCGCAGTTTGTCCATCGAAATTGCGGAAGCCATGACGCCGCTGCCGGTATATGGCAGGCCAATTTGCTCCAGCATGCCCTGCAACGTGCCATCTTCCCCGCCACGACCATGCAACGCAATAAACACCTTCTGAAAACCCATAGATTTCAGAAGAGTGACATCGACCTCTTTAGGATCAACCGGATGGGCATCAACACCACCTTCGCGTAACCCTGCCAGTACGGCCGCGCCGGAATTCAGCGAAACTTCACGTTCTGCGGAGGTTCCCCCTAACAGGACCGCGATTTTATCAGCCATGTTGTTCTTCCTCCGGGTTTTGCGGCTTCAGTTTGATTTCAGCTAAGGAACGCGCGATTTTGCCGATATTTCCAGCGCCCTGCACCAAAATCAGATCGTTGCCGGTTAATACTGGTGCCAGCATTTCTGCCACCAGGGCCGGATCGGATACCAGAATCGGATCGATCTTACCGCGACCACGAATCGTACGGCACAGCGAGCGGCTGTCGGCCCCCGGAATCGCGGCTTCGCCCGCGGCGTACACGTCCAGCATCAACAGCGCATCGACCTGGGTCAGCACGTTGGCAAAGTCGTCATACAGATCGCGTGTACGCGTAAACCGGTGCGGTTGGAACAGCATGACCAGATTTTTGTCGGGCCAGCCCGCACGCGCGGCTTTAATCGTGGCGTCCACTTCCGTTGGGTGGTGACCATAATCATCGACCAGCATCGCGGTCCCGGTTTTACCGTTCACTGGCTCAAGCGGGAATTCGCCGAGGAAGTCGAAACGACGTCCGGTACCCTGGAAGCTCTCCAGCGCACGCAGAATAGCGTCATCTTCAATACCTTCTTCCGTCGCAACCGCCACCGCAGCCGCGGCGTTCAGCGCATTGTGGCGGCCCGGCGCGTTTAACGTCACACGTAAATCGGCCATCCCCTGACGCACCAGCGTGAAGTGCCCTTGTGGGCCAATCTGCTGGTAATCTTCAACGCGCACATCGGCATCATCACTAAAACCATAGGTTGTGGTTTGACGACCAACTCGCGGTAACAGCTCGCGGATCACCGGATCGTCAACGCACATCACCGCACGACCATAAAACGGCAAGTTATGCAGGAAATTAATAAACGTCTGCTTTAAATTTTCGAAGTCGCCATGGTAGGTATCCATATGGTCGGCTTCGATATTGGTGACAATCGCCACCATCGGCTGCAAATGCAGGAACGACGCATCGCTTTCATCCGCTTCCGCAATCAAATAACGGCTATGTCCCAGGCGCGCGTGAACGCCCGCGGCCTTCACCAGACCGCCGTTGACAAAAGTGGGATCCAGGCCCGCTTCCGCGTAAATGCTGGAGACCATTGCCGTGGTCGTGGTTTTACCATGCGTACCGGCAATAGCGATGCCGTGACGAAAACGCATTAACTCCGCCAGCATTTCCGCACGACGGATCACCGGAATGCGCGCTTCATGCGCCGCAACAATTTCCGGGTTATCCGCAGAAATGGCGCTGGAGACCACCACTACGCTCGCATCGCGCACATTTTCAGGGCGATGGTTGAAGAAAATCGTGGCGCCCAGATTCGTCAACTGCTGCGTCACCGGATTCGGCGCTAAGTCAGAACCGCTGATCTGATAACCTTCATTGGCCAAAACTTCGGCAATACCGCCCATACCAGCACCACCGATGCCGACAAAGTGGATGTGCCGAACGCGACGCATTTCGGGCACGATGGAACGCAGTTTTGCCAGTTGTTGTGTATTCATTCTTTAGCCATTAACTTCTTAGTTCATGCGATGCAAAAGGCATCACCACAATTACGCCCGGGCAGCCCGGCTCACTTCATTTGCCACGCGCTCAGTGGCATCCGGGATGGATGCGGCGCGCGCACGTTCTGCCATGGTTAATAAGGTTTCTCGCGACCACCCGGCAAGGGTGCTGGCGACGGCATCCACAGTAAACTGCGGCTGCTCGAGAATTTTGGCGGCGCCCGCTTTTTCCAGCGGCAGCGCATTCCAGTACTGCTGTCTGTCTTTATGCTGGAACGGCACAAACAGCGCGGGTAAACCTGCGGCGGCAATCTCGCTCACCGTCAGCGCCCCTGAGCGACAAACCACGACATCCGCCCACGCATAGGCCGCTGCCATATCATCAATAAACTCAGTAACCTTGTGCTGCGGTTGTCCCGCGTCGGCATACGCCTGCTCGACGGTCTGCTGCGCGCCTTTGCCGCTCTGATGCCAGATAGTTACCGCATCGCCAAGCTTTGCGGCAACCTGCGGCATCGTCTGGTTCAAAACACGTGCGCCCTGCGATCCACCGACCACCAGCACGCGAACCGGACCTTCACGACCGGCCAGACGCGTTTCGGGCAACGGCAGCGCCAGCACGTCGGTGCGTACAGGGTTGCCCACCACTTCCGCATTTGGGAAAGCACCGGGAAAGGCCTGCATCACCTTCGTTGCAATCTTCGCCAGCCATTTATTGGTTAACCCTGCAATGCCGTTCTGTTCATGCAGTACAACCGGAATGCCTAAGGACCAGGCAGCCAGTCCGCCAGGGCCGGACACATATCCACCCATTCCCAGCACCACATCAGGCTTAAACTGCTTCATGATGGCGCGCGCCTGACGCCAGGCGTTAAAAATACGCACGGGCGCGGCTAGCAGCGCGTTGACGCCTTTGCCACGCAATCCGGAGATGCGAATAAAGTCAATTTCAATGCCGTGTTTCGGCACTAAGTCCGCTTCCATACGATCGGCGGTGCCCAGCCAACGAACCTGCCAGCCCTGGGCCATTAAATGGTGCGCGACCGCCAGCCCCGGGAACACATGCCCGCCGGTACCGCCTGCCATCACCATTAACCGCTTCGGTTGACCACTCATCGTGCACCTCGTGTAAACGCCTGGGCTTTTTCCAGACGCGTTTCATAATCAATACGTAACAAAAACATGATGGCCGTCGACATAATCAACAAACTGGAACCACCATAACTGATCAGCGGCAACGTCAGACCTTTGGTTGGCAGCATACCTGCTGCAGCGCCGACGTTTACCAGTGCCTGGAAGCTAAACCAGATCCCAATGGAGCAGGCTAAAAAGCCTGAAAAACGGTGATCTATTTCCAGCGCCTTACGGCCAATCGACATCGCGCGAAAAGCGACGAAGAATACCATTAAAAGTGCCAATACCACACCGATATAACCCAGCTCTTCCCCAATAATGGCGAAGATGAAGTCGGTGTGCGCTTCCGGTAAATACTCGAGCTTTTGGACGGAATTACCTAAGCCTTGCCCCCAAACCTCACCGCGACCAAAAGCCATCAGCGATTGCGTCAGCTGGTAGCCACTGCCGAACGGATCTTCCCATGGGTTCCAGAAGGAGGTTACGCGGCGAATACGATACGGCTCAGCAAGGATCAGCAGCACAACCGCGGAAATCCCCATGCCGATGATGGCAATGAACTGCCACAGTTTCGCACCGGCGAGAAACAGCATCGCCAGGGTAGTGACAAACAGCACCACCACCGTACCCAGGTCAGGCTGTGCCAGCAGCAAAATAGCCAGCACCAGGATCACGCCCATTGGTTTTAAGAAGCCGCGCAGGTTGTTACGCACTTCATCAACTTTACGCACCAGGTAGTTGGCGAGATAACAGAACAGCGACAACTTGGTAAATTCCGCAGGCTGAATACGCAACGGCCCCAGCGCAATCCAGCGCGACGCACCGTTAACGGAACTACCCACCACCAGCACGATCAACAGCATGATGATCGAGGCTATCAGCATCGTCGTACTGTATTTTTGCCAGAACTCCATCGGCAGACGCAGCGTCACCATCGCCAGACAGAACGCGAGGAAGATGTACAGCGCGTCACGCTTGGCAAACAGGAAAGGATCGCCCGCCAGACGTTGCCCTACGGGCATCGATGCCGATGTCACCATCACAAAGCCGATCGCTGCCAGACCAAAGGTCAGCCACAGCAGCATGCGGTCATACATGATCAGGCTGTCCGCGTCTTTATCACGCGAAGCCATCACCCAGCCTTTAAGTGCCGCGAAGATCCACGCCAGGACACCCAGTCCCGGTAAGCGCGGCATTCTCAGACGAGGGAGAGATAAGCGCATCAACCCAACTCCTTCGCCAGGCGGGTAAAGACGTCACCGCGTTGCTCAAAGTTCTTGAACTGGTCGAGGCTGGCGCAGGCGGGCGACAGCAACACCATATCACCCGGTTTCACGTGCGGTGCGAGCAGGCGCATTGCCTGCTCCATGGTTTCAGTTTGTTCCGTAACGTCAGGTCGCAGAGCGGCAAGCTGCGCGCCATCACGACCAAAGCAGTACAGACGAATGTTGTCGCCGGTCAGGTAACGTTGCAGCGGCATAAAGTCAGCGGATTTCCCGTCGCCGCCCAGCAGCAGGTGCAAAGTACCATCAACATGCAGGCCATTCAGCGCGGCCTCAGTGCTGCCCACGTTGGTGGCTTTAGAATCGTTAATCCAGCGCACGCCGTTGTGCTCAAGCACGGTCTGAAAACGGTGCGCCAGACCGGTAAACGTGGTCAGCGCTTTCAGACTCGACGCCCGCGGCAGACCCGCAGCATCCGCCAGCGCCAACGCGGCCAGGGCATTGGTATAGTTATGCTGGCCGGAAAGCGTCATCTCTTTCACGTTGAGGACTTTTTCCCCCTTCACCCGCAGCCAGGTTTCGCCCTGCTGACGGTTCAGGTGATAGTCACCCATGTTGACGCCAAAGCTCACGCAACGCTCATCCGCCCCGCGAATCGGCATGGTCAGCGCATCATCAGCGTTGACCACGCAGATTTGCGCGTTTTCATAGACGCGCAGTTTGGCCGCACGGTACTGCTGCAAGCCAAACGGATATCTGTCCATATGATCTTCGGTGACGTTCAAAATGGTGGCGGCTACGGCGTGTAAGCTGGAGGTTGTTTCCAGCTGGAAGCTCGACAGTTCCAGAACATACAGCTCACGTTCGTCGTCCAGCAGCATCAGCGCGGGCAGGCCGATATTACCGCCAACACCCACGTTCACACCGGCCGCTTTCGCCATCTCGCCTACCAACGTAGTAACAGTACTTTTCCCGTTGGAACCGGTGATCGCAACGATCGGCGCCTGCGCTTCGCGACAGAACAGCTCAATGTCGCCAACAATTTCAATTCCCGCATCGGCGGCGGCGCTCAGTGAAGGATGCGCCAGGGCGATACCAGGGCTGGCGACGATGAGATCGGCGGCCAGCAGCCAGTCATCATTCAGGCTGCCAACATGACGCTCAACCGCTTCCGGTAATTTGTCCAGACCAGGTGGCGTCGCGCGGGTATCCATTACGCGCGGCGTCACGCCACGCGCCAGGAAGAAATCCACGCAGGACAGCCCGGTCAAACCCAGACCGATAATGACGACTTTTTTACCCTGGTAATCAGCCATGATTAACGTACCTTCAGCGTTGCCAGGCCAATCAGCACCAGCATCAGCGAAATAATCCAGAAGCGCACAATTACGCGCGGTTCCGGCCAGCCTTTCAGTTCATAGTGATGGTGAATCGGCGCCATACGGAAGATGCGCTGTCCGCGCAGCTTAAAGGAGCCAACCTGCAGAATGACCGACAGGGTTTCTACGACAAATACGCCGCCCATGATCACCAGCAGGAATTCCTGACGCAGCAGCACGGCAATAATGCCCAGCGCGCCGCCCAGCGCCAGCGATCCGACGTCGCCCATAAAGACCTGCGCCGGATAGGTGTTAAACCACAGGAAGCCTAAGCCCGCGCCGACAATCGCCGTACAGACGATCACCAGTTCGCCGGCATGACGTAAATAAGGAATGTGCAGATAGTTGGCGAAGTTCATGTTACCGGTCGCCCAGGCCACCAGCGCAAAACCCGCGGCCACAAACACGGTCGGCATAATCGCCAGACCATCAAGGCCGTCGGTGAGGTTAACCGCGTTACCAGTCCCCACAATCACAAAGTACGCCAGCAGGACGTAGAACAGTCCCAGTTGCGGCATCACGTCTTTAAAGAATGGCACCACCAGCTCGGTGGCGGGGGTATCTTTACCGGCCAGATACAGCGCAAAAGCCACGCCCAGCGCAATCACCGACATCCAGAAGTATTTCCAGCGCGCGATCAGGCCTTTGGTGTCTTTGCGTACCACTTTACGGTAGTCATCGACAAAACCGATAATGCCGTAACCGACCAATACCACCAGCACACACCATACATATGGATTCGACGGGTATGCCCACAGCAGTACGGAGATAACAATCGCGGTGAGGATCATAATCCCGCCCATGGTCGGCGTACCGCGTTTACTGAAGTGTGATTCCGGACCGTCGTTACGTACGACCTGTCCAAAGGACATTTTTTGCAAGCGGGCGATCATGCGCGGGCCCATCCACAAAGAGATGAACAGCGCGGTCAGCAGGCTGACGATGGCGCGAAACGTCAGATAGGAAAAGACGTTAAAGCCGGAATAATATTTGACCAAATGTTCGGCCAGCCAAACTAACATGTTCCATTCTCCTGTAATGCGCGTACTACCTCTTCCATGGCGGCACTACGTGAACCCTTCACTAAAATCGTCATGATCTGATGTTCTGCAATCAGCGCCTTAAGATGCGCGGTCAGCGCGGTTTTATCCGCAAAATGCTCACCAACGCCGCTGGCATGGCTAATTGCCTGACTCAGTTTCCCTGTACTCAGCACCCGGTCGATACCTGCAGCCTTTGCAGCCTCACCTACCTGTACGTGGCAGGCTTCGCTTTCCGCGCCAAGCTCTGCCATATCGCCAACCACCAGCACGCGGTAGCCGGGCATTTCGGACAGCACCTGTACCGCTGCGGTCATTGAGCCGACGTTAGCGTTGTAGGAGTCGTCCAGCAGCAGCTGATTTTCTGCCAGTTGAACCGGGAACAGACGCCCCGGCACCGCTTGCAGATCCTTCAGGCCCGCTTTGATCGCCTCTGGCGTCGCGCCTACCGCCATAGAGAGCGCAGCCGCCGCCAGGGCGTTAGCAATGTTGTGACGACCCGGCAGCGGCAGCAGAACATCAATGCTTCCGGTTGGCGTTTGCAGCGAAAACTCTGTGCCGTGTGAGGTCACATGAACGTTATCCGCCGAAAAGTCGCTGTTAGCCGCATTCGGCGAGAAGCGCCAGACTTTGCGATCGCCGATGATGCTTTGCCAGTTCAGCCAGTCGTTGTTGTCGGCATTCATAATGGCGATACCGTTCGCTGACAGGCCGGTAAAAATCTCACCTTTTGCCTTTGCAACACCGGCCAGAGAGCCGAAGCCTTCCAGATGCGCGGCGGCCAGGTTGTTCACCAGCGCCGCTTCCGGACGTGTCAGACCAACGGTCCAGGCGATTTCCCCCTGATGATTGGCGCCGAGCTCAATTACGGCATAGTCGTAATCGTTGTTTAAGCGCAGCAGCGTCATCGGTACGCCGATGTCGTTGTTCAGGTTGCCCGCGGTATATAGGGTGTTGCCGCATTGACTCAGAATGGACGCCGTCATCTCTTTGACGGACGTTTTCCCGGAAGAGCCGGTCAGCGCAACAACGCGCGCCGGAACCTGGGCGCGAACCCACGCGGCCAGTTCACCAAACGCCAGACGCGTATCTTTAACAATCAGCTGCGGCAGATCGATGTCCAACGGACGGCTGACCAGCAGCGCACCCGCCCCGCTCTCTTGCGCTTTGTCGGCAAAATCGTGGGCGTCAAAGCGTTCGCCTTTCAGCGCCACAAACAGGCAGCCCGGCGTCACTTTACGCGTATCGGTTGTCACCGCATCAAGGGTCAGATCGGCCCCTTTTAATTCGCCACGGAGGATCTCCGCCAGTTGGCTGAGCGTTACGCTAATCATGCGATTACCCCCAGCAGACGCGCTGCCGTGACGCGGTCAGAATAGTCGAGGCGCTGTGAACCAACGATCTGGTAGTCTTCATGACCTTTACCGGCCACCAGCACCACGTCATTTTCTTTCGCCTGCATAATGGCATTTGTCACCGCTTCTGCGCGACCTTCCATTACCTTCGCCTGTCCGGCATCCAGCATCCCCGCCAGAATGTCGTTAATAATGGCGCGCGGCTCTTCAGTACGTGGGTTGTCATCGGTCACCACGACAACATCAGCAAACTCTTCAGCAATCGCGCCCATCAACGGGCGTTTGCCTTTGTCGCGATCGCCGCCGCAACCAAAGACGCACCACAGTTTGCCAGCACAGTGCAGACGTGCCGCCTGCAGCGCTTTTTCCAGCGCATCTGGCGTATGGGCATAATCAACCACAACGGTGGTTTTACCCGGCGCGCTGAACACTTCCATACGCCCGCAAACCGGCTGCAATTGTGTCGCCGTTTTCAGTAAATCAGCTAACGGATATCCCAGCGCCAGCAGCGTCGCCAGCGCCAACAGCAGATTGCTGACGTTAAACGCGCCCATCAGGTGGCTTTCAATTTCGCCGTCACCCCATGAGGAGGTAAAACGAATCGTTGCCCCGCTGTCGTGATAATTCACGTCAACCGCTTTTAACCAACGACCGTGACAGTTCGGATTGATGTGGTCTTCCATCGAAACGGCAACCGCATCCGGGAGTTTGGCCAGCCAGCGACGACCGACTTCATCATCCGCGTTGACGATGGCCTGACCGCATTGGTGCGTGGAATACAGCAGCCATTTCGCCGCTTCGTAATGTTCCATATCGCCGTGGTAGTCAAGATGATCACGGCTTAAGTTAGTAAATACTGATGCGGCAAACTTCAGCGCCGCCACGCGATGCTGAACCAGACCGTGTGAAGACACTTCCATCGCGCCAACCGTTGCGCCTTGCGCAACCAGCCCCGCCAGCACATGCTGGACATCAACGGCTGAGCCGGTAGTATTTTCCGTCGGGATCACTTTGCCCAGCAGGCCATTGCCTACTGTTCCCATTACCGCGCTGGTTTCGCCAAGCAGTTGGCTCCACTGCGCCAGCAATTGGGTAGTGGTGGTTTTACCGTTGGTCCCGGTCACGCCGACCAGACGCATTTTTTCAGAAGGCTCGTGGTAAAAACGGCCTGCCAGTGCAGATAAACGTTCGTTAAGCTGGCTGAGATAGATAACCGGCACGCCGTGCATTTCACGGATTTCACCGTCAGTAGCTTCATCTTTTGCTTCTGCAATAATGGCAGCCACACCTTGCGCTATCGCCTGCGGGATATACCGACGCCCGTCCGCCTGATGACCCAATACTGCGACAAAGAGATCGCCCGATGCAGCCACACGGCTGTCAAGCGTCATCTCCCGCAGTGCTCGCTCCGGTGCACCCGGCACCCATGGAGCAAGAAGGTCGCGCAAATTACGATCTGCCACCTGTTGCCTCGCCTTGATTATTCACAAATTCATTTTTATCGCCCGTTGTCAGCGCATCCGGCTCGATGTTCATGGTGCGCAGTACGCCGCCCATGATGGCACCAAAGACCGGCGCGGAAACGGCGCCACCGTAGTATTTACCCGCCTGCGGATCGTTGATAACAACAACCAGCGCGAAGCGCGGCTGACTCGCAGGCGCAACGCCTGCGGTATAAGCAATGTATTTGTTGATGTAGCGGCCATCCGGGCCTACTTTTTTCGCCGTACCGGTTTTAATGGCGATACGATAACCTTTAATCGCCGCCTTCACGCCGCCGCCGCCGGGCAGCGCCACGCTTTCCATCATGTGCACCACGGTACGCACGGTTGATTCCGGGAAGATACGCTCGCCAGGAACCGGAGGGTCAACTTTGGTGATCGACAGCGGACGATATACGCCATAGCTGCCGATCGTTGCATAGACTCGCGCTAACTGTAACGGCGTTACCATTAGCCCGTAGCCGAAAGAGAAGGTGGCCCTCTCTATGTCAGACCACCGTTGTTTTTGAGGATATAAGCCACTGCGTTCTCCGACCAACCCCAAATTGGTCGCTTTTCCCAGCCCAAAACGTGAGTAAGTGTCTACTAACGCTGAGGACGGCATCGCTAACGCCAGCTTGGAAACACCGACGTTACTCGACTTCTGCAAAACCCCGGTGAGGGTCAATTCGCTATAACGCGCCACGTCTTTGATTTCGTGACCATTAATTCGATAAGGGATGGTGTTAAGTACGGTATTTTCACGTACAACACCACGCTGCAGCGCCGTCATCACCACCATCGGTTTGACGGTAGAACCCGGCTCAAACACGTCGGTAATGGTACGGTTACGCATCGCATCTTTCGGCGTACCGGTGAGATTATTCGGGTTGTAAGACGGACTGTTGGCCATTGCCAGCACTTCACCGGTGTTCACATCCACCAGTACCGCACTGCCTGACTCCGCCTTGTTAAACGCCACCGCGTTATTCAGTTCACGGTAAACCAGCGCCTGTAAACGCTCATCAATGCTTAGCGCAAGGTTATGCGCCGCCTGACTGTCGGTAGAGGAAATATCCTCAATGACGCGGCCATAACGGTCTTTACGTACAATACGTTCGCCCGGTTGCCCGGTGAGCCACTTGTCGAAGCTCTTCTCAACGCCTTCAATCCCCTGACTGTCGACGTTAGTAAAGCCGATGAGGTGAGCGGTCACTTCTCCGGAAGGATAGTAACGGCGGGATTCTTCGCGCAGATGAATACCTGGCAGCTTCAGTTTCTTGATGTAGTCAGCCATGTCAGGGTTTACCTGACGCGCCAGATAGATAAAGCGCCCTTTCGGGTTGGCGTTAATGCGGGAAGCCAGTTGATCGAGTGGGAGGTTCAGGGCAGTCGACAACGCCCGCCAGCGTTCACCAACGCTCACGCCTCCTGCATCATGCACCTCTTTCGGGTCGGCCCAAATCGCCTTCACCGGAACGCTCACCGCCAGCGGACGACCCGAGCGGTCGGTAATCATCCCGCGTGACGTAGACACTTCCTGGACGCGCAGAGAACGCATGTCGCCCTGACGCACCAACATGTCCGGCGCGATGATTTGCAGCCAGGCAACGCGCCCGAGCAGAAAACCCAGTGCCAGCAAAATACAGCCGCACAGTAACGCAAAACGCCAACTGATAAAGTTGGCTTGTTCTTCCTGGCGTTTTGGTTTGTGCGTTTTTGCCGCTGCTTTCATGCGTCGCGTTTATCCTTATTTTTGTACTACGATATTTTCTTGTGAGGGATCAACATGCTGCATTTGCAGCTTTTCCGTTGCGATCCGTTCAACACGGCTATGGTCGCCGAGCGCGTTCTCCTCAAGGATCAAGTTACGCCATTCGATATCCAGCGCATCTCGCTCCAGAACCAGCTGCTCACGCTGCGCGGTCAGTAACCGCGTATGGTGTGCTGTTGTCACGACGGTAACCGCCGTCAAAATAATGCAAATGAACAGGCAGAGTGGCAGCTTCCCATACCGCAAAAGATCGTCACCGATCACGCCAGGCAAGGCATGGCGCTCGTTGCTTCCTATCGATCCTTTAACTTTGCTGAGGGCTTCTGTCACTCTGCTGATCATGCGTTCGTCCTCTCTGCAATACGCAGAACTGAACTACGGGCACGAGGATTTTCAGCTACCTCTTCTTCACCCGGCATCATCTTGCCTAGTGCTCTTAACTCACGGCCGCCCAGTTTTTTGATCTGCGCTTCGGTCATCGGTATTCCAGCCGGAACCTGAGGACCACGGCTTTGTTCGCGCATAAAGCGTTTCACAATGCGATCTTCAAGCGAATGGAAACTGATTATCGAAAGGCGACCACCTGGTGCCAGCACGCTGAGCGAGCTTTTTAGCGCCTGCTCTATCTCCTCCAGTTCACTGTTCACCCAAATGCGCACCGCCTGGAAGGTACGGGTCGCGGGATGTTTGAATTTGTCTTTCACCGGCATTGCCGCCGCAATCACCTCTGCCAGCTCTTTAGTGCGGGTCATTGGTTCGATGCGGTTGCGCTCCACGATGGCGCGAGCAATGCGTTTGCCGAAGCGCTCTTCGCCAAAGGTTTTGATCACCCAGGCAATGTCTGCTTCATCGGCGGTTTGCAGCCATTCGGCCGCTGACTGACCGCGTGTCGGGTCCATTCGCATATCTAACGGACCGTCACGCATAAATGAGAATCCGCGCTCAGCATCGTCAAGCTGCGGAGAAGAAACCCCAAGATCGAGAAGAATCCCGTCGATCTTACCGGTCAGTCCGCGCTCGGCGACGTAGTCAGCCAGCGCAGAAAAAGGTCCATGGACGATGGAAAAACGGGGATCGGTAATCGTCTGTGCAACGGCAATAGCCTGCGGATCGCGATCGATGGCCAGTAAACGTCCCTCTTCGCCAAGCTGGGAGAGGATCAGACGTGAGTGACCACCGCGACCAAATGTCCCGTCAATGTAGATGCCGTCTGGACGAATATTCAGGCCGTTTACGGCTTCATCCAGCAACACCGTTGTATGTTTATAATTTTCCATCATTTTATAGAGACAAATCCTGCAATCGTTCCGACAGCGCGCCGGTAACAGACTGCTCAGCGTCGATATCTTCCTTGACCTGTTGATACCAGGTCGTTTCATCCCACAGCTCAAACTTATTGAACTGCCCAACCAGCATCACTTCTTTCGTTAACCCTGCGTGTTGACGCAGAATGGGCGCTATCAATAAGCGACCAGCGCTATCCATCTGACATTCGCTGGCATGACCCAACAACAGACGCTGTACGCGACGCTCAACTGGATTCATGCTAGACAGACGCGATAACTTCTGTTCGATGATTTCCCATTCAGGCAGGGGGTACAGCAGCAGGCACGGGTGATGGATGTCAATGGTGCAAACCATTTGACCGGTAGCGCTCTCGAGCAGTTGATCCCGATAACGGGTAGGCACGGATAAGCGCCCTTTACTGTCGAGATTAACTAACGTTGCTCCCCGGAACATGCCAGCCTCACCCCCGATTACCACTTTATCCCACAAATTCCCACTTAAAGGAGTTTACGGAGCGGAGGAAAACCTTGTCAAGCAAGTCACGGCGCTTAGCGGAGCAAAAAACACATTGTTTACGGCTAATATCAGCGTTGAACAAATTCCGTACAGCAAACGAAGCAAATTAACGTCATGAATATTTGTAAGAAAAAAATCCAACAACTCATGATTGTTTAAAACAACTGAATATCATCAAAAGAAAATATAAAGTGTCAGTTTGCGACGCGAGCGGCATTTTAGGACAATATGCAGCGAGATAACAGTACCAGTTAATCAGTCTGTACGCCGCACAGGAGCGAGGTGAAGGTGAGATTGCCGCAACGCAGCAGCAAAGTGTTTGTTAATTCGGCAAATCCCTACAAGCATGTAACAAAATAATACAACCGTAACGCGTCGTTACTTCTCAATAACCCCAAAATGGAGAGTTGCATTTTTAATTCGGCATAATTTAAGAATCAATTTCAGATAATTCTAAAGAATATTCTTAATTATAATGCGGTTATTTCTGAGAATGGAATAATTGATGACGTCAGAGGCTTATCCCGCCGACATCATCAATTGAGGCTCTTAGTTACGGCTAAGTATACCGCGACGGTACAGATTACGCCGTATACGCGTTAATCCTGGTTTTGGTTTTCGCGGCTCATCCAGGCTTGCCAGCACAATCTCCAGCACGCGCTCAGCAACATCGCGATGACGCTGCGCTACCGCCAGTACCGGGCACTGCAGGAAGTCGAGCAGTTCGTGGTCGCCAAACGTCGCAATCGCCAAATCAGACGGTAACTGCCCGTCGCGACGCAGGGTCACATCCATCACTCCCTGCAGCAGAGCAAACGACGTGGTAAACAGCGCCTGAGGCATTGGATGCGTTTCCAGCCATTTATCAAACAACTGCGCGGCCGCTTCACGTTCATAGCTGTTGGCATAGAGGAAATGCACTTCACGCGGATCGTCTTTCCATGCGGTACGGAAACCCTGTTCGCGCAAGAAACTGACGGATAATTCAGGGAGCGCCCCCAGATAGAGCACGGTTTCAGCAGGGAATTTACGTAACTCCTCCGCCAGCATTTGGGCATCATCCTGGTCTGCGCCCACCACGCTGGTGAAATGTTCGCGATCCAGCGCGCGGTCCAGCGCCACAATCGGGAATGAACTGTTCGCCCAGCGCTGATAGAACGGGTGTTCAGGCGGCAAGGAGGTCGACACAATAATGGCATCAACCTGGCGTTGTAAAAGATGCTCAATACAACGCATTTCGTTATCCGGCTGATCTTCAGAGCAGGCAATCAACAGTTGATACCCGCGCTGACGCGCCTGGCGCTCCAGATAGTTTGCGATCCGGGTATAGCTCGTGTTCTCGAGATCCGGGATCACAAGCCCAATAGAACGTGTGCGTCCAGCACGTAGCCCGGCCGCCACGGCGTTCGGGTGGTAATTATGCTCACGCACCACCGCCATGACTTTTTCGACCGTTTTGTCGCTTACGCGATATTGCTTTGCTTTGCCGTTAATAACGTAGCTTGCAGTCGTTCGCGAAACGCCGGCCAACCGAGCGATTTCATCCAGTTTCACAATTGCCCCTTGCGTAAAATGTACAAACCATAACCTTTTAGATGGCATGGGTTAAACTTCTTAACATCTAAGCGCAGAATAATGACTGCGGCAACCGCTTTTGTCTCTGGTTACTGCTGATTTCGCAAAAAAAAAGCAACCGATAGCCAATGCTTCTCGCCCAGGCCGGATAAGCATTAGCACCATCCGGCAAGGTATTATTGCCTGATGCCGACGCTAGCGCGCCTCATCAGGCCTACGTTATCCCTGCACGTTAGCGCATAATTTTATCGCCGCGAGAAAGTCCCACCACGCCGGAGCGGGCAACCTCCACAATTTTGGCGACTTCACGCAGGGTTGCCAGAAACGCATCCAGCTTATCGCTGGTGCCCGCCAGTTGTACGGTGTAGATCGACGGCGTAACGTCGATGATTTGCCCGCGGAAAATCTCCGTGTTACGTTTCACCTCTTCCCGGCCATAACCGCTGGCCTGGATTTTCACCAGCATGATTTCTCGTTCAACGTGCGCGCCCTGCCCCAGTTCGCTGACGCGCAGAACATCCACCAGCTTGTGAAGCTGCTTTTCGATCTGCTCCAGGACTTTCTCATCCCCAACCGTCTGAATCGTCATCCGCGATAAGGTCGGATCGTCAGTCGGCGCGACGGTCAGGCTTTCAATGTTGTATCCACGCTGGGCGAAGAGGCCAATCACACGCGACAATGCACCCGACTCGTTTTCCAGCAATACTGATAATATCCGGCGCATAATCAGGTCCTCTCCGTTTTGCTTAACCACATTTCATCCATCCCGCCCCCACGAATCTGCATCGGGTAGACATGCTCACTGCCATCGACGGTGACATCGACAAACACCAGACGATGGTTACGCACATGTTCCAGCGCTTCGCCCAGCTTGCTCTCCAGTTCATCTGGATGATTAATCTGGATACCAATATGCCCATAAGCCTCGGCAAGGCGTACAAAATCGGGCAGCGACTGCATGTAAGACTGGGAGTGGCGCCCGGAGTAGATCATGTCCTGCCATTGTTTGACCATGCCGAGATAGCGGTTGTTAAGGTTGAGCACCAGCACCGGCAGTTCATATTGCAGCGCCGTCGACAGCTCCTGGATATTCATCTGAATGCTGCCATCTCCGGTCACGCACACCACCGTTTCATCGGGCAGCGCCATTTTCACCCCCAACGCCGCGGGTAAACCGAATCCCATGGTGCCGAGGCCGCCTGAGTTAATCCAGCGGCGTGGTTTATCGAACGGATAGTAAAGTGCGGCAAACATCTGATGCTGACCAACATCAGAGGTCACATATGCCTCCCCTTTCGTCAGACGCCAGATGGTTTCTATTACCGCCTGTGGTTTAATACTTTCGCTTTGCGTGTCGTATTTCAGGCACTGACGGGCGCGCCATTGTTCAATCTGTTGCCACCAGTCACGGTTATCATCCAGCGGCTGCTGTGATTTTTCCTGCTCCAGCAACTCAAGCATCTGATCCAGCACCAGGCGAGCATCGCCCACAATCGGAATATCCGCCGTGACGGTTTTTGAAATGGAGGTCGGATCGATGTCGATATGCAGTACGGTCGCATTCGGGCAATATTTGGCCAGGTTATTGGTCGTTCGATCGTCGAAGCGAACGCCGACGGCAAAGATCACATCGGAATGATGCATGGTCATATTGGCTTCGTAAGTACCGTGCATGCCCAACATACCCAGCGCCTGGCGATGCGTGGCCGGAAACGCGCCTAACCCCATCAGCGAGGAAACAACCGGCAGATTCAGTGCTTCGGCAATCTGCCCCAGCTGTTGGTGGCAGGCGGCATTCACCGCGCCACCGCCCACATAGACCACCGGTTTCTTCGCCGCTACCAGCGTTTGCAGAGCACGTTTTATCTGACCTTTATGTCCGGTCGTTGTCGGATTATATGAACGCATACTTACAGACTCCGGCCAGCTGTAAGGCAGTTTTTTCGCCGGATTCAGAATATCTTTCGGCAAATCCACTACCACCGGTCCCGGACGACCGCTTGCCGCCAGCCAGAAGGCTTTTTTCAGCACCTGCGGGATGTCTTCCGTTTGTTTAACCAGGAAGCTGTGTTTTACCACCGGGCGGGATATGCCCACCATGTCGCACTCCTGAAAGGCATCGTAGCCAATCAGGGAGGTGGCAACCTGTCCGGAGAGGATCACCAGTGGAATGGAATCCATATATGCCGTTGCAATCCCGGTGATTGCATTGGTTGCCCCCGGTCCGGAGGTGACCAAAACAACGCCGACTTCCCCCGTGGCGCGCGCCAGGCCATCAGCCATATGTACCGCGGCCTGTTCATGACGGACCAGCACATGATCAACACCGCCGACCGTATGTAGCGCATCATAAATATCGAGGACGGCCCCCCCGGGATAACCGAATACCTGCTTCACACCCTGATCGATGAGCGATCGGACGACCATCTCGGCTCCAGACAACATCTCCATGGCTTGCCTCACTCTTATAATGAATTACGGTTTAACAACACATTAACCGCTGACGATGACGCATGGCAATTGACTCCGAAGGGGTGGCACTGGAGTAAATTAGAATAAAACGGAGGAAAGAATCGAATAAATGGAGAATTAAACCATCATAAGCAATTGATATGATAAATAATCGCTTAAAAAGGGAGACTTACAGCAATTACTCTATTTTTTTACAGGTCAGGGTATATATAAAAAGTAGAGTTCAGCATAAAATTTCAGACATAAAGAAAAAAGCAGAATAAACCAGATGTATCCCCCGATTTATTCTGCCAACTGCTACTGCTTGCAGACGGAGACCAACAGCTCTTCCATCCATTGATGTCCTTTATCGCGACCCGCAGCCTCATGCCATGAAAGATAACATGTGCGGCTATTCAATTTTAAAGGTAAAGGCAATATTTGCAGTTCTAAAGAATCGGCGAACTCTTCTGCCAACCAACGCGGCGCAATAGAAACCAGATGCGTTTGCGACACAATATTAAGCACGCTAATTAATGCCATTCCCTGATAAGCCACGCAGGATTGTTTATCCGTTGTGTCATACCACGGCTGGCTGAATGATGCGAAGCGATCGAGGGAAACCACGGCATGCTGTTCATTATAGAGATCGCTTTCCAGCAATGGGCCACTAATACGCGGATGCTTTTTACTCGCCACTAACACCATTTCGTCATTGAATAATGGAATACTGGAGAATTCTGGACGACGGAACTCTTCATAGCTAATAACAAACTCAGTTTCCTGATAACGTAATTGATGCTCAGTATTTTGATTGAGTGAAGATTTAAAAACGACATTAATATTCGGTGCGACTTGCTCAACTCGATTATAAATCAATGAAGTAAGAATATTATCCAACGGGCTACATACACAGAGATTGAAAACACGCTCACTGCTGGCAGGTTCAAAGCCGGAACCAGGCAGTTCATTCTGCACTAATTGCAATGCCTGGCGAACAGAGCCAAACAACTGAAAAGCTCTTGCTGTAGGCTGTATCCCGCGTCCATATCGAACAAAAAGCTCATCGTTAAACATGACCTTCAGGCGCGCGACCGCATTACTGACAGCGGGTTGCGACATCCCCAACGTATGCGCGGCACGGGTAATATTTTGTTCCTGCATCACCGCATCGAAAACGGTTAATAGATTGAGATCAACCATACGAAGCTGTGGCTTACCCATCTCTATAAGATTCGTTTTATCTATTATTTTTACTTCTGGCATATTTAACTCCACTGTCACTCTAAACTCCCTTTTCCCAGACGGAGTGAAGAAATAATCTCCGTTAATATGATTTACCATGCATATAAAATGAGAAAAAGAAAAAACATTAAAATTAGGAAAACATAAAGGCACAAACCTAAATGAACAAAAGACCAATGCGAGCGCAGTGTGGCAGAGGTCACTGCACGATGATTCATATGTTTAAATTTCAAAAACAATATAACCATAAGCACGACGAATACACAATCATACGCACCGTGAATACGTATTTAAGTTTTAATTAAATGTTTATATTATTAATACATTAAAAGTTAACATTAATTTATCAATTATGTGGCGTCAGGCTGGCTTAACACATTCAGAGTTGCTATAAGAACAGGCAAATCATAAAGATATAAAATCTCAATAGAGTAGTTTTCTTCGATTCATCGTTACAATAAATGCAAATAAATATGCTCAAATATGTCAAACCGTGAAAAGTATGTTCAGCCATCAGCGGATTAATTTTATATACCCCGAAAAATTCAGCACAATTCGCTTAAGTTTTGCAGAAATTTCATCCCTTAATCAGAGCCTTCCCGAGGGATGGGGTTGACATCAGTCTTCATATCCAGTACCACTAAAAGCATATCGCATTCGCCTGGAGCTTGATTGATGACTTACATTGCTCGTTTCAACGGTCTACTACTACTAAACGCACCTTCGTTGCGCGGTAGACTGGTGGACGACATTCAGCATTAAGTCAGCTCCAGTTAAGACAAAAAACCCGCGCCGTTGCGCGGGTTTTTTTATGCTCGAAGCAAGGCGCCCTAAAGACCAAGGACCTAAACCATGAGCCAGCAAGTCATTATTTTCGATACCACCTTACGCGACGGTGAACAGGCGTTACAGGCGAGCCTGAGTGTGAAAGAAAAACTGCAGATTGCGCTGGCCCTCGAACGAATGGGCGTTGACGTGATGGAAGTCGGTTTCCCGGTCTCTTCACCGGGTGACTTTGAGTCCGTACAAACCATCGCTCGTCAGGTTAAGAACAGCCGCGTTTGTGCCTTAGCACGCTGCGTAGAAAAAGATATCGACGTTGCCGCAGAATCTTTGAAAGTCGCCGAGGCTTATCGCATTCATACGTTTATCGCCACTTCGCCGATGCATATCGCGACGAAATTACGCAGCACGTTGGATGAAGTGATCGAGCGCGCTGTCTACATGGTTAAGCGTGCGCGTAATTATACGGATGACGTGGAGTTCTCATGCGAAGATGCTGGACGAACCCCTATCGCCGACCTGGCCCGCGTGGTTGAAGCGGCGATTAATGCGGGTGCCAAAACCATTAATATCCCCGATACCGTTGGCTACACTATGCCTTTCGAATTTGGGGCAATCATTTCTGGTCTGTATGAACGCGTACCGAATATCGATAAAGCCATCATCTCCGTACATACCCATGATGACTTAGGCCTGGGCGTCGGCAACGCGCTGGCAGCCGTCCACGCCGGTGCTCGCCAGGTGGAAGGTGCGATGAACGGCATCGGCGAACGCGCCGGTAACTGCTCACTGGAAGAAGTGATCATGGCGATCAAAGTGCGCAAAGATATCCTGAACGTACAGACTCGTATTAATCACCAGGAAATCTGGCGCACCAGCCAGTTAGTCAGCCAAATCTGCAATATGCCTATTCCGGCCAACAAAGCCATTGTCGGTAGCGGGGCGTTTGCCCACTCCTCCGGCATCCATCAGGACGGCGTGCTGAAAAATCGTGAAAACTACGAAATCATGACGCCTGAATCCATCGGCCTGAACCAGGTGCAACTGAACCTGACTTCCCGTTCCGGACGCGCCGCGGTGAAACACCGTATGGACGAGATGGGATATAAAGAGAATGAATACAGCCTGGACAACCTGTACGACGCGTTCCTGAAGCTGGCGGATAAAAAAGGTCAGGTATTTGATTACGACCTGGAAGCACTGGCCTTTATCAATAAACAGCAGGAAGAGCCGGAGCATTTCCGTCTGGATTACTTCAGCGTACAGTCCGGCTCAAATGACATTGCCACCGCCTCCGTCAAGCTGGCCTGCGGTGAAGAAGTCAAAGCCGAAGCGGCGAACGGTAACGGTCCGGTCGATGCCATTTATCAGGCCATCAACCGTGTGACTGAATACAACATTGAACTGGTGAAATACAGCCTGACCGCCAAAGGGCACGGTAAAGATGCGCTGGGTCAGGTAGATATCGTGGCCAACTATAACGGTCGTCGTTTCCACGGCGTCGGTCTGGCTACGGATATCGTCGAATCTTCTGCTAAAGCGATGGTTCATGTGCTGAATAACATCTGGCGCGCCGAAGAAGTCGAAAAAGAATTGCAACGCAAAGCTCAGAACAACGAGAACAACAAGGAAACCGTGTGATGTCGAAGAATTATCATATTGCTGTTTTGCCGGGTGACGGTATTGGCCCGGAAGTGATGGCGCAAGCCCTGAAGGTACTGGACGCAATCCGCAACCGTTTTAACATGCGTATTACCACCAGCCACTACGACGTGGGTGGTGCCGCTATTGATAACCACGGTCAGCCGCTGCCGCCTGCAACGGTTGAAGGCTGTGAGCAAGCTGACGCCATTCTGTTTGGCTCCGTTGGCGGTCCGAAATGGGAAAATCTGCCGCCAAACCAGCAGCCTGAACGCGGCGCGCTGCTGCCATTACGTAAGCATTTCAAATTATTCAGCAACCTGCGCCCGGCTAAGCTGTACCAGGGTCTGGAAGCATTTTGCCCTCTGCGGGCAGATATCGCCGCGAACGGTTTCGACATCCTGTGCGTGCGCGAACTGACCGGCGGGATCTACTTCGGTCAGCCAAAAGGCCGCGAAGGCAGCGGTCAACATGAAAAAGCATTTGATACCGAGGTTTATCACCGTTTTGAGATCGAGCGTATTGCGCGTATCGCATTTGAATCCGCTCGCCAGCGCCGCCGCAAAGTCACGTCGATTGATAAAGCCAACGTACTGCAAACATCGATTCTGTGGCGCCAAATCGTCAATGAAATTGCGAATGAATATCCAGACGTTGAACTGGCGCATATGTACATCGACAACGCGACAATGCAGTTGATTAAAGATCCGTCCCAGTTCGACGTGCTGTTGTGCTCCAACCTGTTTGGCGACATCCTGTCTGACGAATGCGCCATGATCACCGGATCAATGGGTATGTTACCGTCCGCCAGCCTGAATGAGCAGGGCTTTGGTCTGTACGAACCCGCAGGCGGTTCCGCCCCGGATATCGCCGGAAAAAACATTGCCAACCCTATCGCCCAAATCCTGTCGCTGGCGCTGCTGTTGCGCTACAGCCTGGATGCCAATGATGCGGCCACCGCTATTGAGAGCGCCATCAATCGCGCATTAGAAGAAGGCATTCGCACCGGTGACTTAGCCCGTGGCGCTGCCGCAGTCGGTACTGATGAAATGGGTGACATCATTGCCCGTTACGTCGCAGAAGGGGTGTAATCATGGCTAAAACGTTATACGAAAAATTGTTTGATGCGCACGTTGTCTTTGAAGCGCAAAACGAAACCCCGCTGTTGTATATCGACAGGCATCTGGTGCATGAAGTGACCTCTCCGCAGGCGTTTGATGGCCTGCGCGCGCATGGACGTCAGGTGCGCCAGCCCGGTAAAACCTTCGCCACCATGGACCACAACGTCTCCACGCAGACCAAAGACATTAACGCCTCCGGCGAAATGGCGCGTATTCAGATGCAGGAATTGATCAAAAACTGCAATGAATTTGGCGTCGAACTGTACGACCTGAACCACCCGTATCAGGGTATCGTCCACGTGATGGGACCTGAGCAAGGCGTAACGTTGCCGGGTATGACCATCGTCTGCGGCGATTCCCACACCGCCACACACGGCGCATTTGGCGCACTGGCCTTTGGTATTGGCACCTCTGAGGTTGAACACGTTCTGGCAACGCAGACCCTGAAACAGGGGCGCGCCAAAACCATGAAGATTGAAGTCAACGGTCAAGCAGCGCCTGGCATTACCGCTAAAGATATCGTACTGGCGATTATCGGTAAAACCGGTAGCGCAGGCGGTACCGGACACGTCGTTGAGTTTTGCGGCGAAGCCATCCGCGCGCTGAGCATGGAAGGCCGCATGACCCTGTGCAACATGGCCATTGAAATGGGCGCCAAAGCGGGTCTGGTCGCACCGGATGAAACGACCTTTAACTATGTGCAGGGTCGTTTACACGCACCGAAAGGCGAGGATTTCGCCCACGCGGTAGAGTACTGGAAAACGCTGAAAACCGACGACAATGCAACGTTTGATACCGTCGTTACTCTGCAGGCAGAAGAGATCGCGCCGCAGGTCACTTGGGGTACGAACCCGGGTCAGGTCATCTCGGTGAACGATAATATTCCCGATCCGGCTTCATTTGCCGATCCCGTTGAGCGCGCATCGGCTGAAAAAGCGCTGGCGTATATGGGGCTGAAACCGGGCATTCCTTTAACTGAAGTGGCTATCGATAAAGTGTTCATCGGTTCCTGCACCAACTCGCGTATTGAAGATTTACGTGCCGCGGCGGAAATCGCCAAAGGACGTAAAGTCGCGCCTGGCGTTCAGGCGCTGGTAGTGCCGGGTTCTGGTCCGGTGAAAGCGCAGGCGGAAGCGGAAGGTCTGGACAAGATCTTCATCGAAGCAGGATTTGAATGGCGTTTGCCTGGCTGTTCCATGTGCCTGGCCATGAACAATGACCGCCTGAACCCTGGCGAGCGTTGCGCATCCACCAGCAACCGTAACTTTGAAGGTCGTCAGGGCCGCGGTGGTCGTACGCACTTAGTCAGTCCGGCCATGGCTGCCGCTGCCGCCGTCACCGGTCATTTTGCCGACATTCGCAGCATCAAATAAGGAAACTACCATGGCAGAGAAATTTACCCAGCATACCGGCCTGGTTGTCCCACTGGATGCCGCCAACGTTGATACCGACGCAATTATTCCTAAACAGTTTTTGCAGAAGGTTACGCGCACCGGTTTTGGCGCACATCTGTTTAACGACTGGCGTTTCCTGGACGAAAAGGGGCAACAGCCTAATCCAGAGTTTGTGCTGAACTTCCCGGAATATAAAGGCGCCTCAATTCTGCTGGCACGGGAAAACTTTGGCTGCGGCTCTTCACGTGAACATGCGCCATGGGCGCTGACCGATTACGGCTTTAAAGTGGTGATCGCGCCAAGCTTCGCCGACATCTTCTACGGCAACAGTTTCAATAACCAACTGTTGCCGGTGACCCTGAGCGACGCGCAGGTAGATGAATTGTTCGCGCTGGTGTTAGCCAACCCGGGGATCAAATTTGAAGTGGATCTCCAGGCGCAGGTGGTGAAAGCAGGCGATAAGTCCTACAGCTTTAAAATCGACGACTTCCGCCGCCACTGCATGCTGAATGGTCTGGACAGCATCGGGCTGACGCTGCAGCATGAAGCGGCCATCACCGAGTATGAAGACAAGCAGCCAGCGTTTATGCGCTAGTCATTGCGATACCGGATGCGCTGCGCTTATCCGGCCTACAAACGCACTCCAACTGTAGGCCGGATAAGCGCAGCGCATCCGGCAACATGATTAGACGTCCTTCACCCGCCCGGTCATCACCAGCGTAACGACAGAAATTGCCGCAATCACCCAATAGACGGCAAAGTGGCCGTAGCTTTGCGCAACAGCTCCCTGAATCACTCCCGCCAGGATGACTCCCGTTGAAATACTGTTAGTAAATAGTGTGGTCGCTGACCCCGCTCGTCCGGGCATCAAATCCTGAAACCACAGCATGCCTATCCCGGCGATAATACCGATAAATACCGCGTTAAACAGTTGCAGCACCAGCAGCGCCGTACGGCTGTGAAAGAAGATTAAACCCAGATAAAACAGCACGCCCGCCGCAACTGCCGCGATCATCATTCGCCGTTTACCAAAGCGCTTCACGTAATAGCCCGCCAGAATCATCGCCGGAATTTCCAGCCCAGCCGCCGTTCCCATCAGGATCCCGGCCAGCTTGTCCGGCAAGCCCAGCTCAAGGCTTATCCACAGCGGCATATCGATGATGTACATGGTATTGCAGGTCCACATCAGCGTGGAGGCAATAAACAGCATGCGCACATTTTTGTCCTGCCAACCGCCAGTGTGTTCGAGCGGCACATCTACAGGCTGCTCCACCCGCGCGACGGACGGCAGTATCAGCGCAATCAGCACCAGGCTAATGGCAAAAATCCCTGCGGCAATGGAAAACATCGCCGTAAAGCCGTAATTCAGCGCCAGCATGAAGGCCAGCGGCGGTCCAATCACCCATGCCAGTGAAAGCTGCGCACGCATCACCGAGCTAAACATCACCACTTCACGCGCGGAGTTATCAGCATATTCTCGCGCCAGCGCAAACAGCTGCGGCATCGCGGTATTCGCCAGCGAG
Organism: Citrobacter sp. Ce104; assembly: GCF_030334595.1. Taxonomy (NCBI): domain Bacteria; kingdom Pseudomonadati; phylum Pseudomonadota; class Gammaproteobacteria; order Enterobacterales; family Enterobacteriaceae; genus Citrobacter; species Citrobacter sp. Ce104. The sequence goes on along the minus strand of NZ_JAOWDP010000058.1, from coordinate 185,009 downwards.
GCCAGCAGCACACCGCAGGTGATCAGCGTAAGATAGTGGCGATTAAACGCAAACAGCAGCGCGTTGCCAATTGCCATCAGGCAACAGAACATGATCAGCTTGCGCCGATCGCCCTGGCTGTCGGATCGTTTCGCGAGACCCAGGCTGACAACGATCCCGACAATCGCATTGACGGTGTAAAACAGCCCGACCCAAAATGGCTGCGCCCCGACTTCACGGCTCAGGAACAGGCTCAGCGTGGGGGCCTGTAATGCCCCCGCCACGCCCATCATAAAAGCGACCAGCATAAATGCCGCGTAAACGCCGTTGAGGCGCCGTCCCATGGTCATAATCCAGAGCATATCTTTCCTTTTAAGCGCAGCTGAAACGAAAAAAGCCAGCAGAAAAAATCTGCTGGCGGGTGATTTTACACCAATACTCAGTCACACATGATGTCTGCAATTCCCAATTCAGGAGTCAGGCTGTCACCTCCCACTGCATCAGCTCTTCGAGCATCTTTAAGCGCTGCGGTGCGCTCAGGCAAGCCAACCAGGACGATTTTTCCGTCGCGGTAAAGTACTCCAACCAGAACTGACGCATAGATGACCCCTTCGTTGTCTCATCGCTTCATCGGAATTTATTATTGGCTTAATATAGGGATTATAAAATTGCTGAGTTTTCCGCAGGAGTTCCCCTTTTATGTCTTCTGGTCGTTTGCAACAACAGTTCATCCGTCTGTGGCAATGCTGCGACGGCAAAACGCAAGACACGACGCTTAACGAGCTGGCGGAGCTTCTGAGCTGCTCGCGCCGCCATATGCGTACGCTGCTTAATACCATGCAGGAACGCGGCTGGTTAACGTGGGAAGCCGAAGTTGGACGAGGTAAACGCTCGCGCCTGACATTCCTCTATACCGGGTTGGCGCTCCAGCAGCAGCGGGCAGAAGACCTGCTGGAACAGGATCGCATCGATCAACTGGTGCAACTGGTCGGTGACAAAACGGCCGTACGGCAGATGCTGGTTTCCCACCTCGGCCGCAGTTTTCGCCAGGGTCGACACATCATGCGCGTTCTCTATTATCGTCCCATGCACAACCTGCTTCCGGGTACGGCATTGCGCCGCTCCGAAACCCATATCGCCCGGCAAATCTTCAGCGCCCTAATACGGGTAAATGAGGAAAATGGGGAACTGGAAGCGGACATCGCCCATCACTGGCAGCAGATTTCACCTTTACACTGGCGATTTTTCCTGCGCCCGGGGATCCATTTCCATCATGGCCGCGAACTGGAAATGGAAGATGTCATCGCCTCGCTGACGCGCATTAACGCTCTGCCGCTGTACTCACACATCACGCAAATCGTCTCGCCCACGGCCTGGACGTTGGATATCCATCTGTCCCAGCCTGACCGCTGGCTTCCCTGGTTATTGGGGCAAGTCCCCGCCATGATCCTGCCGCGAGAATGGGAAACGTTAAATAACTTCTCCAGTCACCCGATTGGCACTGGCCCATATGCGGTGATTCGCAATACCAATAACCAACTGAAGATTCACGCATTTGATGATTACTTTGGCTACCGGGCGCTGATCGACGAAGTTAACGTTTGGGTGCTGCCCGACATCGGCGAAGAGCCTGGCGGCGGGTTGACGCTAAAAGGCCCCACGGAGGATGAAAAGGCAATCGAGAGCCGGCTCGAAGAAGGCTGCTACTACCTGCTGTTTGATACGCGCACCCACCGTGGCGCTAATCAGGAGGTCCGCGAGTGGGCTAGCCGCGTTCTCTCGCCAACCCATTTAATCTGCCACGCCGACGAACAGTACCAACGACTGTGGTTCCCCGCCTACGGTTTGCTTCCCCGCTGGCACCATGCCAGACCCGGCCATGGTGAAAAACCAGCCGGACTGGAAACGCTGACTCTCACTTACTATCGCGATCACATCGAACACCGGATTATCGCGCAGATCATGAAAACGCTGCTGGCGGAACATCAGGTACAGTTGAATATTCAGGAGATCGACTACGATCAATGGCATGCGGGTGAAATAGTTAGCGATATCTGGCTCAACAGCGCCAACTTTACCCTACCGCTGGACTTCTCGTTGTTCGCGCATCTCTGCGAAGTCCCATTACTGCAAAACTGTATCTCGCGGGACTGGGAAAACGATGCCGCCCGCTGGCGAACGGGCGAAATGAGCCTGGCGGCATGGTGCCAACAGATGCTCGCGACAAAGGCCATTGTGCCGTTGATCCACCACTGGCTGATCATTCAGGGCCAGCGCAGTATGCGCGGGCTACGCATGAATACTCTAGGCTGGTTTGATTTTAAATCGGCGTGGTTTGCACCGCCGGATCCTTAATTGCTGCTGAGCAACAAAATCATTACACTAACGCCGTTCTCAACGGGGTGCTAAATAAAAAACATACACAAAATCATTCGATCTGCGTATGGGCTGAGAGATACCCGTCGAACCTGATCCGGATAATGCCGGCGAAGGGATTTGAGTCAGTTCCTCAAGTCCTTTGCCACCCAACTCTTGAGGTGCAAAGTGTTTAAAAAATGTCTTCCGCTTTTACTGCTGTGCGCAGCGCCTGCCTTCGCTAAACCTGTACTGACCGTCTACACCTACGACTCGTTCGCAGCTGACTGGGGCCCAGGCCCGACAATCAAAAAAGCCTTTGAAGCTGACTGCAACTGCGAGCTGAAACTGGTCGCGCTGGAAGATGGCGTCTCACTGCTTAACCGCCTGCGCATGGAAGGAAAAAACAGCAAAGCCGACGTCGTGCTGGGTCTGGATAACAACCTTCTGGAAGCCGCAACGCAAACCAAATTGTTCGCCAAAAGCGGTGTACCAGGTGACGCCGTTAACGTGCCCGGCGGCTGGAAAAACGATACCTTCGTTCCGTTTGACTACGGCTATTTCGCCTTCGTTTACGATAAGAACAAGCTGAAGAATCCGCCCAAAAGTCTGAAAGAACTGGTAGAAAGCGACCAGAAATGGCGCGTCATTTATCAGGATCCGCGCACCAGCACGCCTGGTCTGGGTCTGCTGCTATGGATGCAGAAAGTCTATGGCGATAAAGCGCCAGAGGCGTGGCAGAAACTGGCAGCCAAAACCGTCACCGTCACCAAGGGCTGGAGCGAAGCCTACGGCCTGTTCCTGAAAGGTGAAAGCGATCTGGTGCTCAGTTATACCACCTCTCCGGCCTATCACATCATCGCCGAGAAAAAAGACAACTACGCCGCAGCCGACTTTAGCGAGGGCCATTATTTGCAGGTGGAAGCCGCCGCTCGTACCGCGGCCAGCAAGCAGCCGGAACTGGCCGAGAAATTCCTGAAGTTTATGGTGTCTCCGGCATTTCAGAATGCGATTCCGACCGGCAACTGGATGTATCCGGTAACGCAGGTCGCCCTGCCGCCAAGATTCGAGCAACTGAATAAACCAGCCACCGCGCTGGAATTTACGCCGCAGCAGGTTGCAGCTCAACGCCAGGTATGGATTAGCGAATGGCAACGCGCCGTCAGCCGTTAATTCCCGGCTGGCTGGTTCCAGGGCTTACCGCCGCCACGCTGATGGTGGCCGTGGCCCTGGCCGCGTTTCTGGCACTGTGGTTTAACGCCCCGCAGGGAGAATGGCTCTCGCTGTGGCAGGACGACTACCTGTGGCACGTGGTGCGCTTTTCTTTCTGGCAGGCTTTTTTATCCGCAGTGCTGTCGGTCATCCCGGCGATTTTCCTGGCCAGAGCGCTCTATCGTCGTCGTTTTCCTGGACGTCTGGCGCTGCTGCGCCTGTGCGCGATGACGTTAATCCTGCCAGTGCTGGTGGCGGTCTTCGGTATTCTTAGCGTCTATGGTCGTCAGGGCTGGCTGGCCTCGCTCTGGCATACATTGGGGCTGGAATGGACCTTTTCGCCATACGGTTTACAGGGCATTCTGCTGGCGCACGTCTTTTTCAATCTGCCGATGGCCAGTCGTCTGCTGTTGCAATCACTGGAAAATATTCCCGGCGAACAACGACAGTTAGCCGCTCAGTTGGGTATGCGCGGCTGGCATTTCTTCCGCTTTGTTGAATGGCCATGGCTACGCCGTCAGATCCTTCCCGTGGCGGCGCTCATCTTTATGCTCTGTTTCGCCAGCTTCGCCACCGTTTTGTCGCTGGGCGGCGGGCCGCAGGCCACCACCATCGAGCTGGCGATTTATCAGGCGCTTAACTTTGATTACGATCCCGGTCGTGCAGCCATGCTGGCGTTGATCCAGATGGTTTGTTGTTTAGCGCTGGTACTGCTCAGCCAACGTCTGAGCCGCGCTATTGCTCCCGGCACCACGCTGGTTCAGGGCTGGCGCGATCCCGACGATCGTTTGCACAGCCGCCTGACAGACGCTCTGCTGATTATTCTGGCCCTGCTGCTGTTACTGCCGCCGCTGCTGGCGGTGATTGTCGATGGCTTTAACCGCCATATGCTGGATGTTCTTAGGCAACCTGTACTGTGGCAGGCGCTGGTAACCTCGCTGCGCATTGCGCTGGCGGCAGGAGCGTTGTGCATTGTACTCACCATGATGCTGTTATGGAGCAGCCGTGAACTACGTGCCCGACAGCAGGTGCTGGCAGGTCAAATGCTGGAGCTGAGCGGCATGATGATCCTCGCCATGCCGGGTATCGTGCTAGCTACCGGCTTCTTTCTGCTGCTCAATAATACTATTGGGCTCCCCGAATCTGCCGACGGCATTGTCATTTTTACCAATGCGCTGATGGCGATCCCTTACGCGCTGAAAGTGCTGGAAAACCCAATGCGTGACGTCACTGCGCGCTACAGTATGTTGTGCCAGTCGTTGGGAATAGAGGGATGGTCGCGGCTGAAAGTGGTTGAACTGCGCGCCCTGAAGCGTCCGCTGGCGCAGGCGATGGCTTTTGCCTGCGTGCTGTCGATTGGCGATTTTGGCGTGGTGGCGTTATTTGGTAATGAGGATTTCCGCACCCTGCCGTTTTATTTATATCAGCAGATTGGCTCTTATCGCAGTCAGGATGGCGCGGTTACGGCGTTATTACTGCTGATCCTGTGCTTTACGCTGTTTACCGTTATTGAAAAATTGCCGGGTCGAAATGTTAAAACTGATTGATATCACATGGCTTTATCACCATTTGCCCATGCGCTTTACGCTGTCGGTCACGCGCGGCGAGCAGGTAGCGGTCCTCGGGCCCAGCGGCGCCGGGAAAAGTACGTTGCTGAATCTGATTGCCGGCTTTCTCACGCCAGCCAGCGGCACGATGATGATTGAAGGTGAAGATCACACCGCCACGCCGCCCTCACGCCGCCCCGTTTCCATGCTGTTTCAGGAAAATAACCTGTTCAGCCACCTGAGCGTGCAGCAAAACATTGGCCTGGGCCTTAATCCGGGATTGAAGCTGAACGCGCTTCAGCGGGAGAAAATGCGCCACATCGCCCAGCAAATGGGGATCGACTCTTTGCTGGAGCGCCTCCCCGGTGAGCTTTCCGGCGGACAGCGACAACGCGTGGCGTTGGCGCGTTGCCTGGTGCGAGAACAACCCATTTTGCTGCTCGATGAACCGTTCTCTGCGCTCGATCCTGCGCTGCGCCAGGAGATGTTAACGCTGGTCGCCGAGGTCTGTCGCGAGAAACAGCTTACATTGCTGATGGTTTCTCACAGCGTAGAAGATGCGGCGCGAATTGCGCCCCGATCGGTTGTGGTCGCCGACGGGCGCATCGCCTGGCAGGGCGAAACGGATGAGTTATTACGCGGTCAGGTCAGCGCCTCGGCGCTGCTGGGCATTAAAGCATAGTGCGTTGCCGGATAAGGCGAAGCCGCCATCCGGCAAAGGAATCGCTAGTAACCCACAACTTTGCGCAGAATATCGATATACACCGGCATCAGCGGATGACGCAGTAACGCCACCAGCGCGACCACGCCGATCCCGAGCGTCAACGGCGCCAGATACAGCAAACGGCTGCGGGGGAAATACGCAGTTAGGCGATCGACAGCCGCTTTACCACTGCGCCACAGCCGCCAGCACAGCCAACCGCCCACCCATAGCAGCAGCGCCGTCCCCAGCAGCAACCATTTGAAATCTCCGCTCTGCATATCAGAAGGAATATCAATTGCCGCCCCCGCCAGGATCCCCGGCAAGAAGTAGAACGGCGGCCACAGGATGCAGCCAATAATGTTCGGGACGATAAATTTAGCGACAGGCAGATCCAGCATGCCCGCCACCATTGGCACCAGCGGACGCGTCGGCCCGACAAAACGGCCCACCAAAATAGTAAACATGCTGTGCTGATGCAGCGCGTGCTCGGTTTTATCCAGCAACGCCTTGTTCTTTTTCATAAACGACCAACGGTGCAGCGGCTTTTTAAAGCGCCAACCCAACCAGAAGGAGATCCAGTCCCCCAACAGGCAACCAATGATGCCCGCAAGCCAGGCATGCCAGAAGTTCAGTTCGCCGCTGCCAATCAGCGCCCCCAGCCCCGCCATCATCACGGTCCCGGGCAGAATCAGGCCAACCAGCGCCAGCGACTCCAAAAAGGCCACCAGAAGTACGGCGATCAGAGAGTACAAGGCGGACTGGAGAATAAAGTGTTCAAGCAATGCTTGCATAATGTGTCCGTCAGATTTACGAATCAGGGATTTTGATAACCCTTCTCAACTTCGTCAAGCCATCAATTGTCTGAATAGATTGCGAGTTATGACAACTTTCAGGACACATCATTCACTTTTTATTCACATCCAGCGCGAAACTCGCTCGGGCTGGCGCCGGTACATTTTTTGAAAACACGAGAAAAATAGAGCTGATCGTCAAAGCCAACATTGCGCCCGACGGTGGCGATCGGCATACGTGTGGTACTCAGCAATAGCTTTGCCTGGCTGATGCGCTGATCCTCACGCCAGCTTAATACGCTAATTCCAAGCTGTTGGCGGAAGAGATGCGACAAGCGGGAAGGCGACAGGCAGACATGCTGCGCGACGCTGGCGATGTCAAAATTACTGTCCGCCAGGTGATCGCTGATGTACTGGCAGGCATCGCGTACGCGGTTGTCCATGGGCGGGTGCAGCGATTCGTTAATAGCTTCCATCCGTCGCAGCAATAACTGCTCCAGTAAATTAATCGCTAACAGTTCGGAATAGCGGCCTTCTCCCTGTCCGGCGTTGATTATCTGCCCAAACAGTTCATTAAAATGCGGCTGATGCGCTTCATCCGGACGAAAGAAACCGGTCTGGGCAAAAATGGCCGGCCAGGCCAGCCACTCCTGCCAGTAAGCGCGCGGGCGAAAGTAAACCCACTGGTGATACCATTCGCTGGCGTCAGGATGACGTCCATAATGGTGAATTTCTCCAGGTGGAAACAGCAAAATATCACCAGGTCGGCAGACAAACTGCTTGCCCTGATTATTAATAACCCCTTCGCCACGGATGGTGAGATTGAGGATATAACCCTTCATCCCCAGCGGTCTGTCGATAAAAAAATCCAGGTACCCGTTTGCCTCAATGGGGGTTAATCCGGCCACCAAATGCGCGTTAAACGAATAGCCTGGCAGCAAGGGATCGTTTTGCGTTTCAGCCATAATTTCAATACTCCCTATATTCTGCTAAGAAACAATTTGTCCATATAACGCCAGATATCATCGGCGTCGCCCCTGCGTGCCGCAGTGTTTGCGGTAATGGACCATCAACCCCGCTTGTGAAAAGCAATTTGTAAAAAACATGTACTGGGCCAACGTCAAAATCAGCTAACAAAAGTGTCTATAACTACGGCAGAAATGTCCACATTGATTATTTGCACAGCGTCACACTTTGTGATCCCACAGCATTTTAGTCCATAAGATTAGCGGATCCTGCCTGACGGTTTTTATCCCCACTCACTACTGTTTATCCATACCCGTATTTTTGGATGGAGTAAGACGATGGCGATTGCAATTGGCCTCGATTTTGGCAGTGATTCAGTACGCGCATTGGCAGTGGAATGTGCCACCGGTGAAGAAATCGCCACCAGCGTAGAGTGGTACCCACGTTGGCAGCAAGGGCAGTATTGCGACGGCCCGAACAACCAGTTTCGCCATCATCCGCGCGACTACATTGAATCCATGGAAGCGGCGCTGAAAACCGTACTGGCCGAACTGAGCGCGGAACAACGCGCGGAAGTGGTCGGCATTGGCGTTGACAGTACCGGTTCAACCCCGGCCCCCATCGATGCCGACGGCAACGTACTGGCGCTGCGTCCGGAGTTCGCGGAAAACCCAAATGCAATGTTTGTTCTGTGGAAAGATCACACCTCAGTAGAAGAAGCTGAAGAAATCACCCGCCTGTGCCACACGCCGGGCAAGAGCGATTACTCCCGCTATATCGGCGGTATTTATTCCAGCGAATGGTTCTGGGCCAAAATCCTGCATGTGACTCGCCAGGACCACGCGGTTGCCGAAGCTGCGGTCTCGTGGATTGAGCTGTGCGACTGGGTTCCGGCCCTGCTCTCCAACACCGTACGCCCGCAGGATATTCGCCGCGGTCGCTGCAGCGCCGGGCATAAATCCCTGTGGCATGAAAGCTGGGGCGGTCTGCCGCCAGCCAGCTTCTTTGACGAACTTGACCCCATCCTCAACCGCCATCTGCAATACCCAATGTTTACCGATACCTTCACGGCCGACCTGCCGGTTGGCACCCTGTGCGCCGAGTGGGCACAGCGTCTGGGGTTAGCGGAAAGCGTGGTGATTGCCGGCGGCGCTTTTGACTGCCATATGGGGGCGGTCGGCGCGGGCGCACAGCCCAATACGCTGGTGAAAGTCATCGGCACGTCGACCTGCGACATTCTGATTGCCGACAAACACAGCGTTGGCGAACGCGCGGTGAAAGGCATTTGCGGCCAGGTTGATGGCAGCGTGGTGCCACATTTTATTGGCCTCGAGGCGGGTCAGTCTGCATTCGGCGATATTTATGCCTGGTTTAGCCGCGTGCTGAGCTGGCCGCTGGAACAGCTTGCCGCGCAGCACCCGGAGCTGAAAACACAGATTAAAGCCAGCCAAAAACAGCTGCTGCCTGCGCTCACCGAAGCCTGGGCGAAAAATCCATCGCTTGATCATCTGCCGGTGGTGCTCGACTGGTTCAACGGTCGTCGTACGCCCAATGCCAACCAGCGTCTGAAAGGCGTAATTACCGATCTGAATCTGGCAACCGACGCGCCGGCGCTGTTCGGTGGTCTGATTGCCGCCACGGCCTTTGGCGCACGCGCCATCATGGAATGCTTCACCGAACAAGGCATTGCGGTTAACAACGTCATGGCGCTTGGCGGTATCGCCCGTAAGAACCCGGTCATCATGCAGGCCTGCTGTGACGTGCTAAACCGTCCGCTGCAGATTGTCGCTTCAGACCAGTGCTGTGCGCTCGGTGCGGCAATCTTCGCCGCCGTTGCCGCGAAAGTACACGCCGATATCCCAGCCGCGCAGCAACAAATGGCAAGCGCCGTGGAAAACACGCTGCAACCTCGCCCAGAGCAGGCTCAACGTTTTGAACAGCTTTACCGCCGCTATCAGCAATGGGCAGTAAGCGCTGAACAACAATACCTTCCGACTGCCGCTCCGGCGCAACAAGCCCCGGTAGACCAGGCAACCCTGACACATTAAGGACACGACAATGACGATTTTTGATAACTATGAAGTGTGGTTTGTGATTGGTAGCCAGCATCTGTATGGCCCTGAAACCCTGCGTCAGGTAACCCAACATGCCGAGCACGTTGTTAACGCACTGAATACTGAAGCTAAACTGCCCTGCAAACTGGTATTAAAAGCGCTGGGTACTTCACCTGACGAAATTACCGCTATCTGTCGTGATGCCAACTATGACGATCGCTGCGCAGGCCTGGTGGTCTGGCTGCATACCTTCTCCCCGGCAAAAATGTGGATTAATGGTCTGACTATCCTCAACAAACCGCTGATGCAGCTCCACACCCAGTTCAACGCCGCCCTGCCGTGGGACAGCATTGATATGGACTTTATGAACCTGAACCAGACCGCGCACGGCGGCCGTGAGTTCGGTTTCATCGGCGCACGTATGCGTCAGCAGCATGCCGTGGTCACTGGTCACTGGCAGGATAAACAAGCGCACGAACGCATTGGCTCCTGGATGCGCCAGGCCGTGTCCAAACAGGATACCCGCCATCTGAAAGTCTGCCGTTTTGGCGACAATATGCGCGAAGTTGCGGTCACCGATGGCGATAAAGTCGCTGCGCAGATCAAGTTCGGCTTCTCGGTAAATACCTGGGCCGTGGGCGATCTGGTGCAGGTAGTGAACGCAATTAGCGATGGCGAAATCAACGCGCTAATCGATGAATATGAAAGCACCTACACCATGACGGCGGCGACGCAAGTCCACGGTGAAAAGCGTCAAAACGTACTGGAAGCGGCCCGTATTGAGCTGGGGATGAAGCGCTTCCTGGAACAGGGCGGATTCCACGCCTTCACCACCACATTTGAAGATTTGCACGGCCTGAAACAGCTTCCGGGTCTGGCCGTACAGCGTCTGATGCAGCAAGGCTACGGCTTTGCGGGCGAAGGCGACTGGAAAACCGCCGCTCTGCTTCGCATCATGAAGGTGATGTCAACCGGTCTGCAGGGCGGCACCTCATTTATGGAGGATTACACCTACCACTTCGAGAAAGGCAACGATCTGGTGCTCGGTTCCCACATGCTGGAAGTGTGCCCGACCATCGCGGTGGAAGAGAAACCGATCCTCGACGTACAGCATCTCGGCATTGGTGGTAAAGACGATCCCGCCCGTCTGATCTTCAACACCCAAACCGGCCCGGCAGTGGTTGCCAGCCTGATCGATCTCGGCGATCGTTTTCGCCTGCTGGTTAACTGCATCGACACGGTGCAAACGCCGCACTCCCTGCCGAAACTGCCGGTGGCTAACGCGCTGTGGAAGGCACAGCCGGATCTGCCAACCGCATCTGAAGCCTGGATCCTCGCCGGTGGCGCGCACCACACCGTGTTCAGCCACGCGCTGGATCTGAACGATATGCGCCAGTTCGCTGAAATGCACGATATCGAGATCGCAGTGATCGACAACGATACCCGTCTGCCGGCCTTTAAGGACGCACTGCGCTGGAACGAAGTGTATTACGGCTTCAAACGTTAACAACTGCCGGTTGGCAGCGTAGACACCTTATCCGGCCTACAGGGCTGTGCGATTTGTAGGCCGGATAAGCATAGCGCCATCCGGCAAGATTCATCGGAGAGCATCATGTTAGAAGATCTCAAACGTCAGGTACTGGAAGCCAATCTGGCGTTACCTAAGCACAATCTGGTCACCCTGACCTGGGGGAACGTCAGCGCTGTCGATCGCGATCGCGGCGTGTTTGTGATCAAACCTTCCGGGGTCGATTACAGCGTAATGACCGCAGAAGATATGGTCGTCGTCAGTATCGCTACCGGTGAAGTTGTAGAAGGTACGAAGAAACCCTCTTCCGATACCCCGACGCACCGTCTGCTGTATCAGGCATTCCCAACCATTGGCGGTATTGTTCATACTCATTCACGCCATGCAACCATCTGGGCGCAGGCCGGTCAGTCGATTCCGGCCACGGGTACCACCCATGCGGATTATTTCTACGGTTCTATTCCCTGCACGCGGAAAATGACCGAGGACGAAATCAACGGCGAATATGAGTGGGAAACCGGTAACGTGATCGTTGAAACCTTTGAGAAACAAGGCATTGACGCTTCGCAGATGCCTGGCGTGCTGGTGCATTCTCACGGTCCGTTTGCCTGGGGAAAAAATGCCGAGGATGCGGTGCATAACGCCATTGTGCTGGAAGAAGTCGCCTATATGGGGATCTTCTGCCGTCAACTCGCGCCACAGTTGCCGGATATGCAACAAACCCTGCTGGATAAACACTACCTGCGCAAACACGGCGCAAAAGCCTACTATGGGCAGTGAAATTAATACAAGCGCGCCCGGAAAGAGTGGCGCGCTTTCTTTTTATTCCGTTATATATTCTGCAAACGAACTGCGATACATACAATTATTAGCACAAACGTATTTAATCACGTTATCATAATGTCCCAGAGTATCCTCCCCATCCAGTGAATGAAAGAAAATATAATCTGCAATTGTTGATTGCCAGCGTTGTCCGTTCAATAAGTAATTAATAACCGTATCACGATGCCCATTTATTCTGTCATGTCCTTGCCAGTGAAAAAAAGCATTCCCTCGTTCAATAACCTCAGTACGCCAGATTTGCCCTGACCACGTTCTATACTCAATGTATCGACTTACCGACTTAATTGTAGGATTAGATAACTGAGTATTCACGAAGAGATAGTGATCATATCCTACCTGTAACGCCTGAGTATAAACATTCATAATACCTCTCCATCATACAACACACCCAAGCTATTGATATAAAACACTCGAGCTATCAGATGAATAAAATTATATTAAGCGATAAAAATCAAATTATACAGAGAGATATTCCCGACGAAATCGAACTGAAAATCCGTTTTTATCCAGACAATAGCAAGCCATATAAATATATTATATTCAACCTGACAACCCGAATGTTTCGATTAAAATAGTTACACTAACCATGAATAAAAACAAATAAAAATAGGGACAATTTTCTCTGAACCGAGGGATAAGTAACAAAACTGGATGAGCACAATTCCGAAAATGACACAAAAATCCTGATGCGGACTTCCAACTTATGAAAAATACATAACCACAAAGAAATAGTAAATACAAATAGCCATGACAGGCCAATAAAATAATTCAAAGGAAAATATTCAAGAGCGGCATTCATTTATTCAATACCAAACCCGACCCTGTAACACTTTACTGCAGAGGGAGTTTTGCCTTTACTGTTGCGGCAACTTCCTGCAACGTTCATTTTTAACTGTACAAAATAACAGTACAATCATGTAAACCAGGCTATAATAATGCCTGGTTTTTTAATGGATACGCAGCGTGGCGCAGGCAGGCTTTATTTTAACCCGGCACTGGCGGGACACCCCGCAGGGAACTGAGGTCTCATTCTGGCTGGCTACAGACGACGGGCCGCTGCAAGTCACGCTCGCGCCTCAGGAGTCGGTGGCGTTTATTCCTGGCAGTCAGGTTCCTCGCGTAACATCATTATTACGCACTGAAAACGGCTATCGCCTGACGCCGCTTCAGTTGCAAGACTTCCACCGCCAGTCCGTTTCCGGCCTGTATTGCCGCTCACATCGCCAGCTTATGCGCCTGGAAAAACTGCTGCGCGAAAACGCGGTTACTGTCTATGAGGCTGACGTGCGCCCGCCGGAGCGGTATCTGATGGAGCGCTTTATCACGTCCCCTGTTTGGGTTGAAGGCGACAGACATAATGGCACGCTGGTTAATGCCCGGCTGAAGCCGAACCCGGATTATCGACCGCCGCTGAAATGGGTATCGCTGGATATCGAAACCACGCGCCACGGCGAACTCTACTGTATCGGTCTTGAAGGCTGTGGGCAGCGTATTGTCTACATGCTCGGCCCGGAAAACGGCGACGCCTCAGCGCTGGATTTTGAACTCGAGTACGTCGCAAGCCGCCCGCTGTTGCTGGAAAAACTTAACGACTGGATTGCCCGTCACGATCCCGATGTGATAATCGGCTGGAACGTCGTGCAATTCGATTTACGCGTCCTGCAAAAGCATGCCGAACGTTACCGTATTCCTCTGCGTTTTGGTCGTGATCATAGCGAGCTGGAGTGGCGCGAGCATGGCTTCAAAAACGGCGTGTTCTTCGCACAGGCTAAAGGTCGCCTGATTATCGACGGCATCGAGGCGCTCAAATCCGCATTCTGGAATTTCTCGTCATTTTCGCTGGAGACGGTGTCGCAGGAGCTGCTGGGCGAAGGGAAGTCAATTGATAATCCCTGGGACAGGATGGACGAAATCGATCGCCGGTTTGCCCAGGATAAGCCCGCGCTCGCCACCTACAACCTCAAAGACTGTGAGCTGGTCACGCGTATTTTTCATAAAACCGAGATCATGCCATTTCTACTGGAACGATCGACGGTCAATGGCCTGCCGGTCGACCGGCATGGCGGCTCCGTTGCCGCCTTCGGCCATCTCTACCTGCCGCGAATGCACCGGGCGGGTTACGTGGCGCCAAATCTGGGGGAGGTTCCCGCACACGCCAGCCCCGGCGGCTACGTAATGGACTCACGCCCGGGTTTGTACGACTCCGTGCTGGTACTGGATTACAAAAGTCTGTACCCGTCAATTATCCGTACATTTTTGATCGATCCGGTGGGACTTATTGAAGGGATGGCACATCCGGATCCGGAGCACAGCACCGAAGGATTCCTTGACGCCTGGTTCTCACGCGAAAAACATTGCCTGCCGGAAATCGTTACCCAGATCTGGCATGGGCGCGATGAAGCCAAACGCCATGGCAATAAGCCGCTCTCGCAGGCGCTGAAAATCATCATGAACGCATTTTACGGCGTGCTTGGCACCACCGCCTGCCGTTTTTTCGACCCGAGGCTGGCTTCGTCTATCACCATGCGCGGTCACGCGATCATGCGTCAGACCAAAGCGCTGATTGAAGCTCAGGGTTACGACGTTATCTATGGCGATACCGACTCGACCTTTGTCTGGCTTAAAAAGGCGCACTCAGAAGAGGATGCCGCCCGGATTGGCCGTGAGCTGGTGAGCTATGTCAACGACTGGTGGGCGCAGTCGCTAAAGCAACAAAACCTGACCAGCGCGCTGGAACTGGAATTTGAAACCCACTTTTGTCGCTTTCTGATGCCAACCATTCGCGGTGCAGATACCGGCAGCAAAAAACGCTACGCCGGGATGATTCAGGCGGGCGCTGAGCAGCGCATGGTGTTTAAGGGGCTGGAAACGGTACGAACCGACTGGACACCGCTGGCCCAGCAGTTTCAGCAGGAGTTGTACCTGCGAATTTTTCGTAACCAGCCCTATCAGGAGTTCGTTCGCGAGACTATCGACCGTCTGATGGCGGGTGAACTGGATGAACAACTGGTGTACCGTAAGCGTCTGCGCCGCCCGTTGAGCGAATACCAGCGCAATGTTCCGCCACACGTGCGCGCTGCGCGGCTAGCCGATGAGCAGAATGTCAAACTGGGGCGTCCACCGCAGTATCAGAATCGCGGTACGATTAAATATGTCTGGACGATTAATGGTCCAGAACCTGTTGATTATCAGCAGTCTGCTCTCGATTATGAGCATTATCTGACCCGTCAGATCCAGCCGGTCGCCGAGGGAATTCTTCCCTTTATTGACGATAATTTTGCTACACTACTCACAGGACAACTGGGGTTATTTTGACGCGTGACGAAACCGCCGCCATCCAGTACCATAGCGCCCTTTCCATTCCTGGACCCATTTAACACCACTACCACTGATTTATTAGCCTGGTAGCGGGGTCGTATGCTCTCAATAACGGGGATTAGCCCGGAAAATGACGAGTATTGCCTGCAATTAAAGATATAGAGCCGAACATATATGCCTTTTACACTTGGTCAACGCTGGATCAGCGATACAGAAAGCGAATTGGGACTTGGTACTGTTGTCGCCATGGATGCGCGAACCGTCACTTTACTTTTCTCATCGACGGGCGAAAACCGTCTGTATGCGCGCAGTGATTCCCCCGTGACCCGCGTGATGTTCAATCCTGGTGATACGATAACGAGCCATGAAGGCTGGCAACTGCATGTCGATGAAGTAAAAGAAGAAAACGGCCTGCTTGCCTATATCGGAACCCGCCTTGATACAGAAGAAACCGGTGTAACGCTGCGTGAAGTGCTGCTCGACAGCAAACTGGTATTCAGCAAACCACAGGATCGCCTGTTTGCCGGTCAGATTGACCGTATGGACCGCTTTGCGCTGCGCTATCGCGCGCGTAAATTTCAGAGCGAGCAGTACCGTATGCCATGGAGTGGTTTGCGTGGTCAACGTACCAGCCTGATCCCCCACCAGCTCAACATTGCCCATGATGTTGGCCGCCGCCATGCTCCTCGCGTTCTGCTGGCTGATGAAGTTGGTTTAGGTAAAACCATTGAAGCCGGGATGATATTGCATCAACAGCTACTTTCCGGCGCTGCAGAACGCGTGCTAATCATCGTCCCGGAGACGCTACAGCACCAGTGGCTGGTCGAAATGCTGCGCCGTTTCAACCTGCGCTTTGCGCTGTTCGATGATGAGCGTTATGCAGAGGCGCTGCACGACGCCTACAACCCGTTTGAAACCGAACAGTTGGTTATCTGCTCGCTGGACTTTGCCCGTCGCAGTAAACAGCGTCTGGAGCACCTCTGTGACGCCGAATGGGATCTGCTGATCGTTGATGAAGCCCACCACCTGGTGTGGAGCGAAGACGCGCCCAGCCGTGAATATATGGCCGTTGAACAACTGGCAGAGCGCGTGCCGGGTATCCTGTTGCTGACCGCAACGCCTGAACAGCTGGGCCTGGAAAGCCACTTTGCGCGCCTGCGCCTGCTGGATCCAAACCGTTTCCACGATTTCGCCCAGTTTGTTGAAGAACAGAAAAACTACCGTCCGGTCGCCGACGCCGTCGCCATGCTGCTGGCTGGCAACAAGCTGAGCAACAATGAGCTGAACATGTTAGGCGACATGATTGGCGAACAGGATATTGAGCCGTTATTGCAGGCGGCAAACAGCGACAGCGAAGACGCCCAGAGCGCACGTCAGGAGCTGGTTTCGATGCTGATGGACCGCCACGGCACCAGCCGCGTGCTGTTCCGTAATACCCGTAACGGTGTGAAAGGCTTTCCGAAACGCGAACTGCATACCATCAAATTACCGTTGCCAACCCAATACCAGACGGCGATTAAAGTCTCCGGCATTATGGGCGCGCGTAAGAGTGCGGAAGACCGGGCGCGCGACATGCTCTACCCGGAACAGATTTATCAGGAGTTCGAAGGCGACACCGGCACCTGGTGGAACTTTGACCCACGCGTGGAATGGCTGATGGGCTACCTGACCAGCCACCGCTCGCAAAAAGTACTGGTCATCTGCGCGAAAGCCACCACCGCGCTTCAACTGGAGCAGGTACTGCGCGAGCGTGAAGGTATCCGCGCCGCCGTGTTCCATGAAGGGATGTCGATCATTGAACGTGACCGCGCGGCGGCCTGGTTTAGCGAAGAAGATAGTGGCGCCCAGGTGATGCTGTGCTCTGAAATCGGCTCCGAGGGGCGTAACTTCCAGTTCGCCAGCAATCTGGTGATGTTTGATCTGCCGTTCAACCCGGACCTGCTGGAACAGCGTATTGGTCGTCTGGACCGTATTGGTCAGGCGCATGATATCCAGATCCACGTTCCATACCTGGAAAAAACCGCGCAATCCGTGCTGGTGCGCTGGTACCACGAAGGTCTGGATGCGTTCGAACACACCTGTCCGACCGGACGCACCATCTATGACACAGTCTATAACAATCTGATCGGCTACCTGGCTGAGCCAGAAAACACCGATGGCTTTGACGATCTGATCAAGACCTGCCGCGAACAGCATGACGCGCTGAAAGCACAGCTGGAGCAAGGGCGCGATCGCCTGCTGGAGATCCATTCGAACGGCGGCGAAAAAGCTCAGCGGCTTGCTGAAAGTATTGAAGAGCAGGACGACGATACCAGTCTGATCGCCTTCGCGATGAACCTGTTTGATATCGTTGGTATTAATCAGGATGACCGTGGCGACAATTTGATCGTGCTGACACCGTCCGATCATATGCTGGTGCCAGATTTCCCTGGACTGCCGGAAGATGGCTGCACCATTACGTTTGAGCGCGATGTCGCCCTGTCACGTGAAGACGCACAGTTTATTACCTGGGAGCATCCGCTGATCCGCAATGGTCTGGATCTGATCCTCTCCGGCGACACCGGTAGCAGCACCATTTCGTTGTTGAAAAACAAAGCGTTACCGGTCGGTACTCTGCTGGTTGAACTGGTCTACGTTGTGGAAGCGCAAGCGCCGAAACAGCTGCAGTTAAACCGTTTCCTGCCGCCAACGCCGGTACGTATGCTGCTGGACAAAAACGGCAATAACCTTGCCGCGCAGGTTGAATTCGAAACCTTTAACCGTCAACTCAGCGCCGTTAACCGCCATACCGGCAGTAAACTGGTCAACGCCGTCCAGCAGGATGTTCATGCCATTCTGCAACTCGGCGAAGCGCAGGTGGAAAAATCGGCCCGCGCGTTGATCGACGCGGCGCGTAAAGAAGCGGACGAGAAGCTGACGGCAGAACTCTCCCGTCTGGAAGCGCTGCGCGCCGTTAACCCGAATATCCGTGATGACGAACTCAGCGCAATTGAAAGCAACCGTCAACAGGTGATGGAAAGCCTGGATCAGGCAGGCTGGCGTCTGGATGCCCTGCGCCTGATCGTCGTGACGCATCAGTAACGGAGCCATACATGGGGATGGAAAACTATAATCCGCCGCAGGAACCCTGGCTGGTTATCCTGTATCAGGATGAGCACATTATGGTGGTCAACAAACCGAGCGGCTTGTTGTCCGTGCCGGGCCGTCTGGATGAGCACAAAGACAGCGTGATGACGCGCATTCAGCGCGATTATCCGCAGGCTGAATCCGTACATCGTCTGGATATGGCCACCAGCGGCGTGATTGTAGTGGCGCTAACGAAAGCGGCAGAGCGCGAACTAAAGCGCCAGTTTCGCGAACGTGAGCCGAAGAAACAGTATGTTGCGCGCGTGTGGGGGCATCCCGCTCCTGCCGAGGGACTGGTTGATTTACCGCTGATTTGCGACTGGCCGAACCGGCCAAAGCAGAAAGTGTGTTATGAGACCGGAAAATCGGCGCAGACCGAGTATGAGGTGGTGGAGTTCGCGGCGGATAATACCGCCCGGGTTGTGCTCAAACCCATTACCGGACGCTCCCACCAGCTGCGTGTGCATATGCTGGCATTAGGGCATCCGATCCTGGGCGACCGCTTCTACGCCCCGCCACAAGCCCTGGCGTTAGCACCGCGCCTGCTGCTGCACGCAGAGATGTTAACCATCACCCATCCCCAATACGGCAACAGTATGACGTTTAAAGTCCCGGCGGATTTTTAAATTCTGAGCCAATTTATGCCGGGGGCGCTTCGCTTGCCCGGCCTACATTCATTAACGTAGGTCGGATAAGGCGCTAGCCGCATCCGGCAATTCAATCACTTGAATCCTTTTTGATCCTTAATCAGCTCGTAAGCTTTTTGAATTTCCTGCGCTTTTTGCTTCGCCATTTCCATCATTTCTGGCGGCAGGCCTTTCGCCACCAGTTTGTCCGGATGGTGCTCGCTCATCAGCTTACGGTATGCGCGCTTAATGGTGGTCGCATCATCGGTCGCTTTCACTCCCAGTACATTACAGGCATCTTCCAGCGTCGGGCCGCGTTGCGCCTGCTGCCAGCCACCGCCGCCGGACTGCTGTTGATACCCGCCGCCAAACTGCGCGCCGCCCTGCATCATACGCAGGAACTGATCAAATTGGGTACGTGAGATCCCCAACTCTTCAGCAATCACATACAGCACTTCACGCTCGTTAGGATGCAACGACCCATCGGCAAATGCCGCCTGGATCTGAATCTCCAGAAACATGCGGATCAGATCGAATCGACCAAAACAGACGCTGCGAAACTGACGCATCTTTTCACGTAATGGGTAATTATCCGATTTTCCCACCCGGAAGGCGTGTTGCGCGGCGGTGCGCGAATCACCGTGCAAATTCATCCGATCCATCAATTGGCTGGCGATATGAATATCGGCTTCCGTGACGCGACCTTTGGATTTGGTCAGATGCCCCATCACCTCAAAAGTGGTGGCAAAAAACAGCGCCTGGCGTTCACGTTGGTTGGCAAACCACGCCATTTTGCGCATGCGGGCTTTGTCGAACATGTGGCCAACTAACAGGCCCAGAACCACACCCCAGAAGCCGCCGCCCATCATTAAGGCCACGGCTACACCAATTATCTTTCCCCAATACTGCATAGACTCCCCAAACCTTTATGCTCTCAGCCAGGCTATGTCCCACAATATAAGGTGCTTTTACCGATTTGCGGCTGCGGTCAATTGTGGGACATCGCCTATAATTTGCATTATCATACCTGTCATTCAATGCCGTGCCTAACACCACAAACGCTATACCCGTTGGATTTCGAGTTGCAGCAAGGCGGCAACGTAGTGAGTCCCCTGGAGCTTACCCATGTAAGTGACTGGGGTGAACGAGGAAGACAACGACGATGCAGCTTGAAAGGTGGCGGGTATAAAATGGGCAGGATTAATACTAGCGAAGTGAAGATGAGATAAGTTAGGCTGTGACCGTTTGTCACGCGCGACGCTACTGATGATGGAACAATAAATACAACGTATGAAAAAACGTATTCCCACTCTTCTGGCCACCATGATTGCCAGCGCCCTCTATAGCCATCAGGGCCTGGCAGCCGATCTCGCCTCACAGTGTATGCTGGGCGTGCCAAGCTATGACCGTCCTCTGGTACAGGGCGAGACCAATGAATTACCCGTCACCATCAATGCCGACAACGCCAAAGGGAATTACCCGGATGACGCGGTGTTTACCGGCAACGTGGACATCGCACAGGGTAATAGCCGCCTGCAGGCAGACGAAGTGCAGCTTCACCAGAAGCAAGCCGATGGCCAGCCGGAGCCAGTACGTACCGTCGATGCGCTGGGCAATGTCCATTATGATGATAATCAGGTTATTCTGAAGGGGCCGAAGGGCTGGTCTAACCTGAATACCAAAGATACCAACATCTGGGAAGGTGATTACCAGATGGTAGGCCGTCAGGGGCGCGGAAAAGCCGACCTGATGAAGCAGCGTGGGGAAAACCGCTATACCATTCTGGAAAACGGTAGCTTCACCTCCTGTCTGCCAGGTTCCGATACCTGGAGCGTTGTCGGTAGCGAAGTCATTCATGACCGTGAAGAACAGGTCGCGGAGATCTGGAACGCCCGCTTTAAACTGGGTCCGGTTCCGATCTTTTACAGTCCTTATTTACAGTTGCCCGTTGGTGATAAGCGCCGTTCCGGTTTCCTGATCCCGAACGCAAAATATTCTACCAAGAACTATTTTGAGTTCTACCTGCCGTACTACTGGAACATTGCGCCCAATATGGACGCCACTATCACGCCGCATTATATGCACCGTCGTGGCGGGATCATGTGGGAGAACGAATTCCGCTACCTCACTCAGGCTGGTGCGGGCCTGATGGAGTTCGATTATCTGAACTCCGATAAAGTGTTCGAGGATGAAAATCCGAGAGATGACAATTCACGTCGCTGGCTGTTCTACTGGCAGCACTCTGGCGTGATGGACCAGGTGTGGCGTTTCAACGTCGACTACACCAAAGTCAGCGACTCCAGCTACTTTAACGACTTCGATAATAAATATGGTTCCAGTACCGACGGCTACGCCACGCAAAAATTCAGCGTTGGCTACGCGGTACAGAACTTTGACGCCACGGTATCGACCAAGCAGTTCCAGGTCTTCGCTGATCAGAACAACAGTAGCTACTCCGCTGAGCCGCAGTTAGATGTCAACTTCTACCAAAATGACGTTGGTCCGTTTGATACCCGCATTTATGGCCAGGCGGTGCATTTCGTTAACACCAAGGACTACATGCCGGAAGCAACCCGCGTTCACCTTGAACCGACGATTAACCTGCCGTTGTCGAATAACTGGGGGAGTATCAATACCGAAGCGAAGCTGCTGGCGACACACTATCAGCAGACCAATCTGGATTGGTACAACAATAACCCGAGTAACGTTAACAAGCTCGACGAGTCAGCCAACCGCGTCATGCCGCAGTTTAAAGTTGACGGCAAGATGGTATTTGAGCGTGACATGCAAATGCTAGCGCCGGGCTATACCCAGACGCTGGAGCCGCGCGCGCAGTACCTGTACGTACCGTATCGCAACCAAAGTCATATCAATAACTATGACTCATCCCTGCTGCAAGCTGACTATAGCGGCCTGTTCCGTGACCGCACTTATAGTGGTCTGGACCGTATCGCTTCCGCCAATCAGGTGACGACCGGGGTCACATCTCGCGTTTATGATGACGCAGCCGTTGAACGTTTTAATATTTCTGTGGGTCAAATCTACTATTTCACCGAGTCTCGCACCGGCGATGACCATACAGAATGGGAGAATGACGACAAAACGGGCTCACTGGTATGGGCGGGCGATACCTACTGGCGCATCTCCGATCGCTGGGGTTTACGCAGTGGGATCCAGTACGACACGCGTCTGGATAGCATCGCAACCAGCAATAGCAGTATCGAATACCGCCGCGACGAAAACCGTATGCTGCAGCTGAACTACCGTTATGCCAGCCCAGAGTACATTAAGGCCGCTGTACCTTCACGTGATGTAACTAACGCCCAGTATGAAAACGGGATTTCGCAGGTGGGCGCAGTGGCAAGCTTCCCGATCGCCGATCGCTGGTCGATTGTCGGAGCTTACTACTTCGACACCAACGTGAACAAAGAAGCGGACTCCATGCTGGGCCTACAGTACAACTCCTGCTGTTACGCCATTCGCTTCGGCTACGAACGTAAGCTGAACGGTTGGGATGACACTCAGAAACATGCAGTTTATGACAACACGATCGGCTTTAATATCGAACTGCGCGGCCTGAGCTCCAACTACGGTCTCGGCACCAACCAAATGTTGCGTTCGAACATTTTGCCGTATCAAAGCTCTTTATGATCTGATTGATTTACAACGTAATCCGCATTGCGGTTAATTGAAATGGAAAAAGTATGAAGAACTGGAAAACGCTGCTTCTCGGTATCGCCATGATCGCGAATACCAGTTTCGCTGCCCCACAGGTAGTCGATAAAGTCGCAGCCGTCGTCAATAACGGCGTCGTTCTGGAAAGCGACGTCGATGGCTTAATGCAGTCAGTAAAACTTAATGCAGGTCAGGCTGGTCAGCAGTTACCGGACGATGCCACGCTGCGTCATCAGATCCTGGAACGTTTGATCATGGATCAAATCCTCCTGCAGATGGGTCAGAAGATGGGTGTGAAAATCTCTGACGAGCAGTTGGATCAGGCTATCGCCAATATCGCCAAGCAGAACAACATGACGCTGGATCAGATGCGCAGCCGTCTGGCACAGGATGGCTTAAGTTATTCGACCTATCGTAGCCAGATCCGCAAAGAGATGACCATCTCTGAAGTGCGTAATAACGAAGTTCGCCGTCGCGTCACTATCCTGCCTCAGGAAGTGGATGCCCTGGCACAGCAGGTCGGCAACCAGAACGATGCCAGCACCGAGCTGAACCTGAGCCACATTCTGATCCCATTACCGGAAAACCCAACTTCCGACCAGGTCAACGCGGCTGAAAGCCAGGCGCGCTCGGTTGTTGATGAAGCGCGTAACGGTAGCGATTTCGGCAAACTGGCCATCACTTATTCAGCCGACCAACAGGCGCTGAAAGGCGGCCAGATGGGTTGGGGACGTATTCAGGAGCTGCCGGGTATCTTCGCCCAGGCGTTAAGTACCGCGAAAAAAGGCGATATCATCGGCCCAATTCGTTCAGGTGTCGGCTTCCACATCCTGAAAGTGAACGACATGCGTGGCCAAAGCCAGAGCATCTCCGTGACTGAAGTCCACGCCCGCCACATTCTTCTTAAGCCGTCGCCGATCATGACCGATCAACAGGCGCGTCTGAAGCTGGAACAAATCGCGGCAGATATTAAGAGCGGTAAAACTACCTTCGCGGCAGCGGCTAAAGAGTTTTCTCAGGATCCCGGTTCTGCTAACCAGGGCGGCGATCTGGGCTGGGCTGCAGCGGACATTTTCGACCCTGCTTTCCGCGATGCGCTGACCAAACTTAATAAAGGCCAGATGAGCGCCCCGGTGCACTCCTCTTTCGGTTGGCATTTGATCGAACTGCTGGACACGCGTAACGTTGATAAAACTGACGCGGCGCAGAAAGACAGAGCTTACCGTATGCTGATGAACCGTAAATTCTCGGAAGAAGCAGCAACCTGGATGCAGGAACAGCGCGCCAGCGCCTACGTTAAAGTTCTGAGCAACTAATGACTCGTACTCAACGCGTTGTTATCACTCCCGGCGAACCCGCCGGGATTGGCCCGGACCTGGTGGTTCAGCTCGCCCAGCGCAAGTGGCCTGTAGAACTCGTTGTCTGTGCGGATGCAGCACTCCTCAGTGACCGGGCAGCGATGCTCGGTTTACCGCTTTCACTCCTCCCATACTCTCCAGATATCCCAGCCAAACCGCAATCAGCAGGCACATTGACGCTGTTACCGATTGCGCTGCGGGCACCTGTTGTCGCGGGTCAGTTGGCGGTAGAGAACGGGCAATATGTAGTGGATACGCTGGCTCGCGCCTGCGATGGTTGTCTGCAAGGTGAGTTTGCGGCGCTGATCACCGGTCCGGTTCACAAGGGTGTAATCAATGACGCAGGCGTCCCGTTTACCGGGCATACCGAGTTTTTTGAAGAGCGCTCACAGGCAAAGAAAGTCGTCATGATGCTGGCGACGGAAGAGCTGCGCGTTGCCCTGGCAACCACGCATTTGCCGCTCAGAGCCGTTGCCGATGCTATTACGCCCGGCCTGCTTCAGGAAGTGATCGGCATTTTGCATCATGATTTGCGCACCAAGTTCGGCATTGCCGATCCGCATATCCTGGTGTGCGGTTTAAACCCGCATGCTGGTGAAGGCGGTCATATGGGAACGGAAGAGATAGACACCCTCATTCCGGTACTCGATGAACTGCGTGCGCAAGGGATGAAATTAAACGGTCCGCTGCCCGCAGATACGCTGTTTCAGCCCAAATATCTCGACCACGCGGATGCCGTGCTGGCAATGTACCACGATCAGGGTCTCCCCGTGCTAAAATACCAGGGATTTGGTCGCGGTGTGAATATCACGCTGGGCCTGCCCTTTATTCGCACATCCGTCGATCACGGCACCGCACTTGAACTTGCGGGTCGTGGGCAAGCAGATGTCGGCAGTTTTATTACGGCGCTTAATCTCGCCATCAAAATGATTGTTAATACTAATGAATAATCGAGTCCATCAGGGCCACTTAGCCCGTAAACGTTTCGGGCAAAACTTCCTCAACGATCAATTTGTGATCGAAAGTATTGTCTCTGCTATCAACCCGCAGAAAGGTCAGGCTATGGTCGAAATCGGCCCGGGCCTGGCAGCATTGACCGAACCCGTTGGCGAACGCCTGGACAAGCTCACGGTCATTGAGCTGGACCGCGATCTCGCCGCACGCCTGCAAACACACCCGTTTTTAGGGCCAAAGCTGACGATTTATCAGCAAGATGCCATGACCATGAACTTTGGCGAACTGGCACAAACGATGGGTCAGCCGCTGCGCGTATTCGGCAACCTGCCGTACAACATCTCCACGCCGCTGATGTTCCATCTTTTTACCTATACTGATGCCATTGCCGACATGCATTTCATGTTGCAAAAAGAGGTGGTCAATCGTCTGGTTGCAGGGCCAAACAGTAAAGCGTATGGTCGATTAAGCGTCATGGCGCAGTATTACTGCAATGTGATCCCGGTACTTGAAGTGCCGCCATCTGCATTTACGCCTGCGCCTAAAGTCGATTCCGCCGTCGTGCGTCTGGTCCCTCACGCGACAATGCCGTACCCGGTTAAAGATGTCCGTGTGCTGAGCCGTATTACCACCGAAGCGTTTAATCAGCGCCGTAAAACGGTGCGTAACAGCCTCGGTAACCTGTTTAGCGTTGAAGTACTGACAGAGCTGGGCATTGATCCGGCGATGCGAGCGGAAAATATCTCTGTCGCGCAATACTGCCGGATGGCTAACTATCTGTCAGAAAACGCGCCATCGAAGGAGAGTTAAACATGATCAATTCGCCCCGAGTGTGCATTCAGGTACAAAGCGTCTACATTGAGGCGCAATCCTCACCTGATGATGAACGTTACGTTTTTGCTTATACCGTGACTATCCGCAATTTGGGGCGAGCGCCTGTGCAGCTGTTGGGGCGTTATTGGCTGATCACCAATGGTCATGGTCGCGAAACCGAAGTTCAGGGCGAAGGTGTGGTTGGCGTTCAGCCCCACATCGAACCTGGCGAAGAGTACCAGTACACCAGCGGTGCAGTGATTGAAACGCCGCTGGGCACCATGCAGGGTCATTACGAAATGATTGATGAGCAAGGAATCGCCTTTACCATCGACATTCCCGTGTTCCGACTCGCCGTTCCTACACTCATTCATTAAAACAATAGCTATGGCAACATACCTCATTGGCGACGTTCACGGTTGTTACGATGAACTGGTAGCCTTGCTGCACCAGGTAGACTTTAATCCAGAACAAGACACCTTATGGCTCACCGGCGATCTGGTCGCCCGTGGGCCAGGGTCGTTAGACGTTTTACGCTACGTTAAATCGCTGGGCGACAGCGTACGGTTAGTCCTCGGCAATCACGATTTACACCTGCTGGCCGTGTTTGCCGGCATCAGTCGGAATAAACCAAAAGATCGGCTTACGCCGCTGCTTGAAGCACCGGATGCTGATGCATTGCTTAACTGGCTCCGCCGCCAGCCGCTGTTGCAGGTAGATGAAGAGAAGAAACTGGTGATGGCGCACGCAGGGATTACCCCACAGTGGGACCTGCAGACGGCGAAGGACTGTGCTCGCGATGTTGAAGCCGTATTGTCGAGCGATTCGTATCCCTTCTTCCTGGATGCGATGTATGGCGACATGCCAAACAACTGGACCCCGGAACTGACCGGTCTGGCCCGCCTGCGTTTTATTACCAATGCGTTTACCCGCATGCGTTACTGCTTTCCCAATGGTCAGTTGGATATGTACAGCAAAGAGTCGCCAGAAGATGCGCCAGCCCCGCTGAAGCCGTGGTTTGCCATTCCAGGCCCAGTCAGTGAAGCCTATAGCATTGCTTTCGGGCACTGGGCATCGCTGGAGGGCAAAGGCACGCCAGCAGGTATTTACGCGCTGGATACGGGGTGTTGCTGGGGAGGCGATCTCACCTGTCTGCGTTGGGAAGACAAACAGTACTTCGTGCAGCCATCAAATCGCCATTTGAATCTGGATCCCGGCGAGGCGGTCAACGCCTGATAGTCGTCTGCCGGATGCGGTGCTCGCACCTTATCCGGCCTACGAATCTGCCATCAGGCACCCAAATTAACGACGCTCCAGAATCTCGAAGCAATAGCTGTGGGAGTTTTGCGCGTCGGCATCGTGGAATTCACTGAACACCGATTCCCAGTCATCCGGTTCGTAGTCCGGGAAATGCGTATCCCCTTCAACTTCCGCATCGATGTGCGTCAGATACAGTTTCTGCGCTTTCGGCAGGAACTGCTCATACACACGTCCACCGCCAATCACCATAATTTCAGGTTCATCGCCGCAGGCCGCAATCGCTTCATCAACAGACTTCACCCACTGCACGCGATCGTCGGTGCCTGGCTTGCTGCTGATGACGATATTTTTACGCCCAGGCAACGGTCGCCCGATGGATTCCCAGGTGTGGCGTCCCATGACAACCGGCTTATTTAAGGTATTACGTTTAAACCAGGCGAGATCGGCAGGTAGGTTCCACGGCATGGCGTTTTCCATACCGATGACGCGATCTACCGCTAACGCCGCAATCAGACTGATCATTGAATGTTTCCCGGATACAAAAAAATTGTCGCCACTATACGGAAAGCGCAATCTTTCGTCGACTGGCGGAAAGAGGATGAGCATGAAAATTTTCCGTTCTGCTGGCGAACCGACCTATTTAAGGTGGTACGCCAGCATTACAGTAGTTCAAAAACAGCCAATTAGCAGTAAAGTTTGCAGAACATCACATTTTTTACCCTATGCTGACGGTTTCACTTCCGGCTCATCGGCGACGTCGCCCGTATGCTTACCTTCATCCGTGCCTTGCCAGCCATGGCGTTGAATCAACGATAAGTGCTGACGATCTTCCGCAATAATTTCACTCAGCATTGCGCTGGTGCGTTTATAAACCGCCGCGCGGGAAGTCGCGTCATTTTCCCCTTTCACCATCTCCTCAACCATCAGCGTATTGAAGCGGCGGAATACGTCGGCCCGCTCTCGCGCTTCATAGCGGCCAAGCCCGAGCCCTTCCAGTGCCAGGCGTCCGGTCTTCAGTGCGCCTTCAAAGGTTTCACGTTCCGGCATATCCACGCCCGCCTGGCGCAGCCGGATGTAATGATCCACGTCGCGCGCACGGGCAATAATTTGCAGATGCGGGAAATGCTCCTTCACCATTTCGGTCAGTTGCAGGCTGGTTTGCGGATCGTCAATAGCGTTAATAATGACTTCGGCTTTAGCCGCCCCGGCAGACTCGAGCAGATCCATCCGGGTCGCATCGCCATAGAATACCTTCATGCCGAATTTACGCAGCGTTTCGATATGGTCCGGGTCATGGTCAAGAACCACCATTTTGACCCCACTCGACAGCAACAGACGACCGGTTATCTGGCCAAAACGCCCGAACCCGGCGATGATCACCCGCGGCTGTTCCTCGTCAATTTCATCGGCCTCCCGCTCTTCACCGGTCGCCGATTTTTCCAGACGCGTCAAAATCACCAGTAAAATCGGCGTGGCCGCCATCGACAGCGCCACCGCCAGCGTCAGAGATTTCGCCCAGTCAGGGTCAAGCACGTTTGCCATTTGCGCCGCGCCAAACACCACGAAGGCAAATTCACTGCCCTGCCCTAATAATACGGCAAACCAGCGACGTTGCTTATTCGGCACCTGCAACGGTTTCGCTATCAGCCACAGCATGACGGTTTTGATAACCAGGAAACCGACCAGCAGGATGATAATACGCAAGGGATTATCAATCAGCGTACCAAAGTCGATAGACATCCCCACGCCGATAAAGAACAGTCCCAGCAACAACCCTTTAAACGGCTCAATATCGCTTTCCAGCGCGTGGCGATACTCAGAGCTCGCCAGCAGCACACCGGCCAGGAATGCCCCCATCGCCATCGACAGTCCAACCTCTTCCAACAGCAGACCGAAGCCAAACACGAGGAACAGCGCAACGGCACTGAACACTTCCCGCAGGCCCGAGCGGGCGACAAAACGTAAGGCCGGACGTGTCACATAACGCCCCAACACCACCACCAATACCAGCGCGCCCGCCACCTTAAGGGCAGACAATGCAAACGCCCCAAGCGTTGTTGATGCGCCGCTCGCCGCCAGTAATGGGATCATCGCGACCAGTGGAATAGCGGCGATATCCTGGAACAGCAGCACGGCAAATGCGCTACGCCCCAGTTGCGACACCATCAGGTTACGTTCATTCATCGCCTGCATAGCGATGGCCGTGGAGGAAAGCGCCAGCGTCATGCCGATCAGTTCCGCTACCTGCCAGCGCAGGCCAAGGAACATACAGAACAAACCAATCAGACCACCGCAAACCACCATCTGCAGCGCGCCGCCGCCGAACACCGAGGCTCTCAGTTTCCACAAACGTTGCGGATCCAGCTCCAGGCCGATAACAAACAGCATCAGCACCACGCCGATCTCCGCAAAATGCAGGATTGATTCGGCGTCCGTCACCAGCCTCAGACCCCAGGGTCCGATAATACATCCGGCGATAAGATACCCCAGCACCGACCCCAGCCCCAGCCGCACGGCGATGGGGACAATCAGTGCCGCCGAGCCGAGATAAATCAGCGCCTGTATCAGCGTATGGCTATCCATGATGAACCTCCTGCCACTCCAGCAGACGTTGTTTGTAATGACGCGCCTGCGCCTGCAGGGTTTCATCATCGCAGATAAACGTACAGTGCATCGCAAACGGCGGCAGCCATTTGAGGCCACAATAAAGCGCCGTTGCCTGTAAGGGCTGGGAGAGCACATCAAATCCAGGATGGGAGCCAATATCAAAGTGGTTTTCACCGCCGCCGGTGGTCACTGCCCATAGCAAATGCTTGCCGTGGAGCGCAGTTCCACCGTGACCGTACGCCCAACCGTGCGAAAGGACCTTATCCATCCACAGCTTGAGTAACGGAGGTGTGCTATACCACTGCATCGGATGCTGCCAGATGATCAAATCAGCGCGCGACAGCGCATCCTGTTCAGCGGCAATATCGATATTGAAGTCGGGGTAGAGCTGGTAGAGCGAGCGGATCTCCACGCCCTCCAGCGTCCTTGCCTGTTCAAGCATCCGCTTATTCGCATGCGAGTGCTGCGGATAGGGATGCGCATAAATGATGAGGATCATGATTAGCCTGTTTCACTGCATTATTGTAATAACAGTGAGTTTAGTCAGTTAATCCACAGGCTAACAGTCAATATTATTGAGTAGATAAATGGAAAAATCTGAGTTAGTTGTCCAGCTCGCTCATATCTTTAACCTGGTCGCGGTTAATCTGCTCCGTCTTACCCGTTTGCGCATTTTTGTACGATACCAGGCCGGTATCATCATCGACTTGCGGTTTGCCGTCAGTGACGATTGTTTTGCCATCGGTGGTTTTCACCGCCTGGTTTGAGGAACAACCGGCTACGGTAAACAGTGCTGCTGCGGTAAAAATAGACGTGATCAGGATATGTTTTTGCATGGTGTTCTCCCTGCTTTTCAGTTGTTTTCAGTAAAATACCCAATTAACTGTAGGCTAACTGACTGAGTTGCAGGAAAAATACAGAACACTCCTAATAGCCTGTCCTGGTCACGGGCTTACTGCGAATCGTCATTTGACTGGTTTGCGCCAGCGTCAGCCCCCGCGTTTCCGGCGCGAAAGCAATCGACACCAGCAGGCCAATCAGCGAAATTCCCGCCCCCATCAGCATGACATTACTGATGCCGTATTTGCTA
Organism: Citrobacter sp. Ce104; assembly: GCF_030334595.1. Classification (NCBI taxonomy): domain Bacteria; kingdom Pseudomonadati; phylum Pseudomonadota; class Gammaproteobacteria; order Enterobacterales; family Enterobacteriaceae; genus Citrobacter; species Citrobacter sp. Ce104. Next base: position 154,204 of record NZ_JAOWDP010000058.1, on the reverse strand, counting down.
ATGAATACCGGCAGGGCCCAGGTTGAAACAATAGTGCCGATGCGGCTTAACGACATTATCACCCCGACGGCAGACGCGCGAATATCGGTAGGAAACAGTTCGTTCGGGTATAGCCACTGCAGGTTTCCTGGTCCCCCCGAGAAAAACGCGTATACGGCAAACGCCAGCACCACCAGCCACGCCCCCATATCAGGGATTAACCCCAGCACGGCCAGCGCCAGCGTCATCATAATAAAGCTGCCAATCAACAGCGGTCGGCGGCCCGCGCTATTGAGCCAGAACATGGGAGGAATGCACCCCAGCATAAAGCACAGGCTTATCACCACATTGCCCAACGCGGCGCTTTTCCCGGCACCAAGCCCCAGCAACCCAACAATCTGCGGACCGAAGGTATAGATGGCGAACATCGGGATCACCTGACAGGTCCAGATAACGGCGACAAACAGAACAAACGGGAAATGACGGCGATTAAACAGCTGTAAGAAGCGCGTCTCCTGCGGCGCTTCTTCGTCGAACACCACCGGTTCGCCGAACAGTTTGATCATCATCTCCTCGCACTCTTTCACCCGCCCTTTACGCAGCAGCCAGCGCGGGGATTCAGGAAGATCGAAACGTCCAATCAGAATCAAAATGCAAGGGATCACCGCGCTGCCCAACATCCAGCGCCATCCACCCTCAACATCATACAAACAGTAACCGACCAGGTCGGCACAGGTGGCGCCGACATACCACATCGCGGCGATAAAACCGATGGAAAAAGCGCGCTGGCGGGTATTGGAGAACTCGGTAATCATCGAGGTAGCGATCGGGTAATCAGCACCAATCACAATGCCGATTAGCACGCGCATCACCAACAGCTCAACGGGCGAGGAGACAAACATGGTTGCCGCCGATATCACGCCAATGGCGATAATATCGATGATGAACATTTTGCGCCGCCCGACCTTATCGGAAATGTAGCCAAACAGCGACGTCCCCACAAACAGACCGGCGAGCGTGCCAGCGCCTAGCAGACCAATCCACTGTGCGTCCAGTTTCAATGCTGGCGTGAGCTGTTCCAGCGCCACGCCAATCATCACCAGCACATAACCATCCAGAAACGGCCCACCGCTTCCCCACAGCATTATCCGGCGGTGAATAGAGGTAAATTTGATGTCATCAAAGTTCCTGGGCTGCTGCATAGCGACTTCCTGTTTCAACACGGGCAAAGCGTCATCTGTAGGCCGGATAAGGCGTTTACGCCGCCATCCGGCATTGGCGCCACATGATTGCCGGATGGCGATGCTACCGCATCTTATCCGGCCTACGGGGGCACAACCTCGTACTTATTAGCCGTAGCGAAATTCCACGCCAAAGGTTCCGCGCGGGTATTCCCACTTTTCCAGCGCGGTATCAAGTCCGAGAATGCGGCACGTTCCGCACTCCAGGCACCCGGCGTAATCAAAACGCACACTGCCGTCGTCCTGCTTTTTATACAGTCCAGCCGGACAGGCCTTAATCAGCACTTCCAGCGCCTGTTTATCAGGTTCGGTTTTGAGAATGATATGCGGGCTGTCTTCATCCACATTGAACTTATTGACGCCCAGTTTGACGTCCACATTGACGGGAGATGTCATAATACGGTCACTCCTTTCAGGCCATCTTTCATCAGGTTGATGAAGCCCACTTTCTTCGCATGGCGCAGGATTTTTTTGCGCATTGGCACCGGAGCGGAACCATCCACGGTGAACAGGTCGCGCGCGATACTGACCGCCATTTCAGGATAGGCGGTAAACATGCGTGGGTTATCAAGGAAAGCGGGAAGCTTCTGATACATGCGCATATCGCGCATCGGACCCTCGTCGAGATGCTGACGATATTCGCCCAACGACTGCTTGCTAAAATCATCGCGCTTCATTGCGGAGAGCACCGTTTTCGCCGCCGCTTCGCCTGCGGATATGGCGAGATCCATACCGCGGATGGTAAAGCCGAGGTTCATACACATTCCGGCAGCATCACCGGCAATCAGGACGCCGTCACCCACCAGTTCTGGCTGCATATTGATACCGGCTTCCGGAACAACATGCGCGGCATATTCCACCAGCTTGCCACCGGCGATCAGCGGGGCTACTGCCGGATGCTGTTTGAAATCTTCCAGCATTTGCGGGACCGATTTTTTCGCGTCTTTCAGATGATGAAGGCCGCAGACCAGTCCCAGAGAAAGGGTCGTTTCATTCGTATAAAGAAAGCCACCGCCCATCAATCCATCGGTTGGCGAACCGGCAAACAGGCAGGCTGCGCCTTCGTTCCCCTGTAACTGGAAACGATCTTCAATTACCGATTTTGGCAGTTCGATCAGCTCTTTTACGCCGACGGCAACATGCGATGCCTCCACGCGCTTTGCCATACCCAGCTTTTCAGCCAGCAGAGAATTCACCCCGTCGGCGAGGATCACCACTTTAGCTTCCAGAATATCGCCGTCGGCTTCCACGCCCACGACTTTACCCTCGCGCTGCACAACGTTATCCACGCGAATACCGGTGATGAGCTGAGCGCCCGCCTCTTCGGCCTGCTCCATCAGCCAGGCGTCAAATTTACTGCGTAAGACGGAATAAGAAACCTGCGACGATGCGGCCTCTTCACCATTGCAGTAATCGATGGTCATCGCCCCTTTGTCGGTCATAAAGGCGAGTTTTTCGTGGGTGATGATGCGTTCAATGGGAGCTTGCTCAGCAAAACCGGGAATGATGCGCTCCAGGCTATGCGCATACATGCGCCCACCGGTGACATTCTTCGCGCCAGCAGAATTGCCGCGCTCGATAACCAGCACCTGTGCGCCTTCCCGAGCCAGCACCAGCGCCGCAACCGAACCCGCCAGACCTGCACCCACGATGATGGCATCAAAGATATCTTCGGACATACGTACTCCTGTCAGCGGCAGGATACCTTCGCATCCTGCCCGAATGGTTTAACGCGCTAAGGCAGCCGTCAGCGCAGGCAGGATCTTCAGCGCATCGCCAACGATGCCATAATCTGCATACTGGAAAATCGGCGCATTTTTGTCTTTGTTGATGGCGAAAATCGTCTGTGCGCCGTTGGCGCCGACCATATGTTGGATCTGCCCGGAGATCCCCACGGCCAGATACAGTTCAGGCTTAAGCATCAGGTTGGAGATGCCGACGTAGCGTTCATGCTCCATCCACTTCTCGTTTTCCGCCACCGGGCGGGAACATGCCAGCTCAGCGCCAATCGTCTGGCACAGCGCTTCTGCCAGCGAGATATTTTCTTTACTGCCGATACCGCGCCCCACGCTGACCACCAGACGGGCTTTATCGAGATCGACGCTGTTGCTCTGACGCGCCTGAGTGGCTGTACGCGTCACGGCAATGGCCGGAGCCTGCCACTGCACGGTGTGCACCTCGCCGCTGCGGGCGGTATCCGGTTGCTGCGCATCAAATGTTCCGCTGCTGAGCGTGATCACGGCAAACGGTGAGGCGATTGTTTCTGCTCCCATCGCCAGGCCGCCGTAGACCATATGTTTGACCGCCGCTTTTCCGTCCTGCACTGCAACTGCGCTGGCGTCATTTGAGACCGCAGCCGACAAGCGAAAGCCCAGCTTTGCCGCTAGCAGCTTGCCCCGACGCGTATTCGGCAGCAGCACCGCGCCGTCCTCGCTGTGCTGACGAATGGTCTCGGCCATCACATCGGCGTAGTCTTCAACCATACGGTCTTCGGGTTTGCCGCTGAGCAGCCAGACATGTTCCGCGCCTAAATGGCATGCCGTCGCGCCGTCCTCATCGCTGAGCACAAACGTGTTAACTTTTTCACCTAAAGCCTGCGCACCATTCATCAGTTCCGGCAGACGAGAAGGGGTATCGCTGAATACCCAGATACTGGAAAATTTGTTCATAACATCCCCTGATAATTAAATGATTTTGCGAAGATTCTCGACAAACGCGGCAATCTGTTCTTCACCGTCGCCTTCAATGACAACGCGCTGACGCTCGCGCTGCTTCGGCGCAGCAACCTGTTGTTCGGAATACGCCTGCGCGCTGTTCAACCCAATGTCTGCAGGCGACCAGACCTGAACCGGTTTTTTCGCTGCGCCAAGGATGGCTTTCATAGAAGGGATTTGTGGGGTGTTGATATCCGTAGAAACTGCGATCACCGCCGGGAGCGGGATGCTTAGCGTTTCAACTTCATCTTCCAGTTCACGCTCTACCGTCAACGTGCTGTCGGTAAGAGAGAGGATTTTACTCACGCCGTTAATCGCCGGAACGTTCAGCGCTTCGCCCACCAGCAGACCAACCTGCTGAGCATAAAGATCGGAAGAACCGTCACCGCAAATAAGCAGATCGAAACCTGACTTTTTCGCGGCGGCAGCCAGCGCGCTGGCCGTTTGTTGCGGCAGCGCCTGCTCGAATTGAGCGTCGATAACAACAATCAGTTCATCCGGGCCACGGGAGAGCACATCTTTGCGCCCTTTTGCATTAGTCAGCGCTTTGCCGCCAACGCTCATGGCGACAACCTGGGCCTCTCCTGCCTGTTGTTTCAACTGACAGGCCGTTTCGATCGCATTCAGATCGTATTGGCTGATTTTGCCATCTGCTTTGCTGAAATCGAGAGAACCATCAGCATTATTAATCACAATATCCTGTTCATCAGGTACGCATTTGTAGCAAGTAATTATCTTCATTGCATCTCCAGAAATCATGAAGGAAACGTATTTATATCGGCGGTGTTAAATACAGATATCACGCTCTTTAATTCGGAAATAAAACATTAATCACCAATATTGAAAATGTCACACATTGAAATTCGTAACTTTCAATAGTGTTACATGCCTCACCAATATTGAAAGAATCATGTCAAACACGAAAATTTTCAATATTGTTTACTGGTTCAACAATATTGAACGCCGGTCACTTAAAAAAGTTAAAAAATCAACACTAAGCATATAATTAATAAAGAAAAAACAAGAAAACACCAACAAAATAGCCAGCATAAAAAAGTGTGACCGTGATAACGGAATAGCCGGAAATGAATACCCATTATGAGTTACTCACTGAGGCGCTCCCAGAGGTTAAAAAGTTATCAACAAATCATTAATAATAAATAAACAAACGATCATGCACGGGCACGCTAAATAAATTTCGTTTTCACACTGGAATTCACTTATGAAAAATGAAAAGAGAAAATCGGGAATTGAACCGAAGGTTTTTTTTCCGCCATTAATAATAGTCGGAATACTTTGTTGGCTAACAGTAAGAGATCTGGACGCGGCTAACGTCGTTATTAATGCGGTATTCAGTTATGTCACCAACGTCTGGGGTTGGGCATTTGAATGGTATATGGTCGTCATGCTCTTCGGCTGGTTCTGGTTGGTCTTTGGCCCGTATTCGAAAAAGAAATTAGGCGACGAAAAACCCGAGTTTAGTACCGCCAGCTGGATTTTTATGATGTTCGCTTCCTGTACATCCGCCGCGGTGCTGTTCTGGGGTTCCATCGAGATCTACTACTACATCTCCACCCCGCCGTTTGCCCTCGCCCCTAACTCCACGGGCGCAAAGGAACTGGGCCTGGCGTACAGCCTGTTCCACTGGGGACCTCTGCCGTGGGCAACCTATAGCTTCCTCTCCGTAGCCTTCGCCTACTTCTTCTTTGTGCGCAAGATGGACGTCATCCGCCCCAGCTCCACGCTGGTGCCGCTGGTGGGCGAAAAGCATGCGAAAGGGCTGTTCGGTACGATCGTCGATAACTTCTACCTGGTGGCGCTGATCTTTGCGATGGGTACCAGCCTCGGTCTGGCGACGCCGCTGGTCACCGAGTGTATGCAATGGCTGTTCGGTATTCCGCATACGCTGCAACTCGACGCCATCATCATTACCTGCTGGATCATATTGAACGCTATTTGCGTGGCCTGTGGCCTGCAAAAGGGAGTCAAAATCGCCAGCGACGTGCGTAGCTACCTGAGCTTCCTGATGCTGGGCTGGGTGTTTATCGTCAGCGGCGCCAGCTTCATCATGAACTACTTCACCGACTCGGTCGGCATGCTGCTGATGTATCTGCCGCGCATGCTGTTCTACACCGATGCCATCGGCAAAGGCGGCTTCCCGCAGGGCTGGACCGTCTTCTACTGGGCGTGGTGGGTCATCTACGCCATCCAGATGAGTATCTTCCTGGCGCGTATTTCTCGCGGTCGTACCGTACGTGAACTGTGCTTCGGGATGGTACTGGGCCTGACTGCTTCGACCTGGATCCTGTGGACTGTCCTTGGCAGCAACACGCTGCTGCTGATGGATAAAAACATTCTCAACATCCCGCAGCTGATTGAACAACACGGCGTGGCGCGCGCCATTATCGAAACCTGGGCAGCTTTACCGCTTAGCACCGCCACCATGTGGGGCTTCTTCATCCTCTGCTTCATTGCCACCGTAACGCTGATTAACGCCTGCTCTTACACCCTGGCGATGTCCACCTGTCGCGAAGTTCGCGACGGCGAAGAACCGCCGCTGTTAGTGCGTATCGGCTGGTCCATTCTGGTCGGCATCATCGGTATCGTTCTGTTGGCGCTGGGCGGGCTGAAGCCGATACAGACCGCGATTATCGCCGGAGGATGTCCGCTGTTCTTCGTCAACATCATGGTGACGCTGTCCTTTATTAAAGACGCCAAAGTGCACTGGAAAGACAAGTAATTCTTATTAACCCAATTGATCAAGAGGCTGAAAGATGGATTTCAACTTAAATGACGAGCAGGAACTGTTTGTCGCTGGTATTCGTGAACTGATGGCCAGTGAGAACTGGGAAGCTTATTTTGCCGAGTGCGATCGCGACAGCGTCTACCCTGAGCGTTTTGTAAAAGCGCTGGCGGATATGGGCATTGATAGCCTGTTGATTCCGGAAGAACACGGTGGACTGGAAGCGGGTTTTGTCACCGTCGCCGCCGTCTGGATGGAGCTCGGACGCCTGGGCGCGCCAACCTATGTGCTGTACCAGTTGCCGGGCGGTTTTAACACGTTCCTGCGTGAAGGGACTCAGGAGCAAATCGATAAAATCATGGCGTTCCAGGGAACGGGTAAGCAGATGTGGAACTCTGCCATCACCGAACCGGGAGCGGGATCGGATGTTGGTAGCCTGAAAACCACTTATACACGTAAAAATGGTAAGGTTTATCTTAATGGCAGTAAGTGCTTTATCACCAGCAGCGCCTATACCCCGTACATCGTGGTGATGGCGAGGGATGGCGCATCGCCGGATAAACCTGTTTACACCGAGTGGTTCGTTGACATGAGCAAAGCGGGTATCAAGGTCAACAAGCTGGAGAAACTCGGTCTGCGCATGGACAGCTGCTGTGAAATCACCTTTGACGACGTTGAACTGGACGAGAAAGACATGTTCGGTCGGGAAGGTAATGGCTTCAACCGCGTGAAAGAAGAGTTTGACCATGAACGCTTCCTCGTCGCGCTGACCAACTACGGTACGGCAATGTGCGCTTTTGAAGATGCGGCGCGCTACGCCAATCAGCGCGTACAGTTTGGCGAAACTATCGGCCGTTTCCAGCTGATTCAGGAGAAGTTCGCGCACATGGCGATCAAACTGAATTCCATGAAAAACATGCTGCTGGAAGCCGCATGGAAAGCGGATAACGGCACCATTACTTCAGGCGACGCGGCAATGTGCAAATACTTCTGCGCCAATGCCGCGTTTGAAGTGGTCGATACCGCCATGCAGGTGTTGGGCGGAGTAGGTATCGCGGGCAACCATCGCATCACGCGCTTCTGGCGCGACCTGCGCGTTGACCGTGTTTCTGGTGGTTCTGACGAAATGCAGATCCTGACGTTGGGTCGTGCGGTACTCAAGCAATACCGCTAGAACGACGCAACCTGTAGGCCTGATAAGACGCTTTAGCGTCGCCATCAGGCAATCAATGCCGGATGGCGGCGCGAGCGCCTTATCCGGCCTACATGGACACCCATAAATGCCAGGAGAAAAATTATGCATCATTTACCCATGCCAGCCTTTGGCCCACTTGCCGGGGTACGCGTCGTTTTTTCAGGGATCGAAATTGCCGGTCCGTTCGCCGGACAAATGTTCGCCGAATGGGGCGCTGAGGTTATCTGGATTGAAAACGTCGCATGGGCAGATACTATCCGCGTACAGCCTAACTATCCGCAGCTCTCACGCCGTAACCTGCACGCCCTGTCGCTGAATATTTTCAAAGATGAAGGCCGGGAAGCGTTTCTGAAGCTCATGGAAACCACCGATATTTTCATTGAAGCCAGTAAAGGCCCGGCCTTTGCCCGCCGCGGTATTACCGATGAAGTGCTGTGGGAACATAACCCGAAGCTGGTTATCGCCCACCTTTCCGGCTTTGGCCAGTATGGTACCGAGGAGTACACCAATCTTCCGGCGTATAACACCATCGCGCAGGCGTTTAGCGGCTATCTGATTCAAAACGGCGACGTTGATCAGCCAATGCCCGCCTTCCCGTACACCGCCGATTACTTCTCCGGGATGACCGCAACGACCGCAGCGCTGGCGGCCCTGCACAAAGTACGCGAAACGGGTAAAGGCGAAAGCATTGATATCGCCATGTACGAAGTAATGCTGCGCATGGGGCAATACTTCATGATGGACTACTTCAACGGCGGCGAAATTTGCCCACGCATGACCAAAGGCAAAGACCCGTATTACGCTGGCTGCGGCCTGTATAAATGCGCCGATGGCTATATCGTCATGGAACTGGTCGGCATCACGCAAATCAACGAGTGCTTCAAGGATATTGGCCTCGCCCACATTCTTGGTACACCAGAAGTCCCGGAAGGTACCCAGCTTATTCATCGCGTGGAATGCCCATACGGCCCGCTCGTGGAAGAGAAACTGGACGCCTGGCTGGCAGCGCACACCATCGCCGAAGTCCAGGCGCGCTTTGCTGAGCTGAACATCGCCTGCGCGAAAGTGCTGACCATTCCGGAACTGGAAGGCAACCCGCAGTACGTTGCCCGTGAATCCATTACTCAGTGGCAGACGATGGACGGTCGCACCTGCAAAGGGCCGAACATCATGCCGAAATTTAAAAACAACCCGGGGAAAATCTGGCGTGGCATGCCATCACACGGCATGGATACCGCCGCCATTCTGAAAAACATCGGTTATAGCGAAGCAGACATAAATGAGCTGGTCGGCAAAGGCCTGGCCAGAGTTGAGGAATAAACGCGACGCGCTGACCCGCTCGTTGGTTGGCGCTCACGCCTGATTTCAGTGGATAAAGCAATATGGATATCGTTGGCGGACAAAACTTACGTCAGATGTGGGACGACCTGGCCGGGGTGTACGGAAATAAAACGGCGTTAATTTTCGAATCCTGCGAAGGAATCGTTCGGCAGTTTAGCTATGCCTCGCTCAATGAAGAGATTAACCGCACGGCAAACCTTTTCCATTCCTTAGGGATCCGCAAGGGCGATAAGGTCGCATTGCATCTGGATAACTGTCCGGAATTCATCTTTTGCTGGTTTGGGCTGGCAAAAATTGGCGCCATTATGGTGCCGATTAATGCCCGCTTACTGGGCGAAGAAAGCGCCTGGATCCTGCAAAACAGCCAGGTGAGCATGCTGGTCACCAGCGCCCAGTTTTATCCTATGTACCGCCAGATACGGCTGGAAAATACCACTCCGCTGAATCATATCTGTCTGATTGGCGAGCAGCTTCCGGTTGACGACGGCGTGAGCCACTTTACCCAACTGCAGGCCAGCCAGTCGACCACGCTGTGCTATACGCCCGCGTTATCCACTGACGATACGGCGGAAATTCTGTTTACCTCAGGCACCACCTCGCGGCCTAAAGGGGTGGTGATTACCCACTACAACCTGCGTTTTGCAGGCTACTACACTTCCTGGCAAATCGCTCTGCGCGATGATGACGTCTATATGACGGTGATGCCCGCTTTTCATATCGACTGCCAGTGTACGGCGGCTATGGCGGCATTCTCCGCAGGCAGCACCTTTGTGCTGTTGGAGAAGTACAGCGCCAGAGCGTTCTGGGATCAGGTGCGTAGATATCAGGCGACGGTCACCGAATGCATTCCGATGATGATCAGAACGCTGATGGTACAACCTGCCGCACCAACCGACAGACAGCATCACCTGCGCGAAGTCATGTTCTATCTCAATTTATCTGCGCAGGAAAAAGACGCCTTTACCGAACGCTTTGGCGTCAGGCTGCTGACCTCCTACGGCATGACTGAAACCATCGTCGGTATTATTGGCGACCGTCCCGGAGACAAGCGGCGCTGGCCCTCTATTGGTCGCGTAGGTTTTAGCTATGAAGCCGAAATCCGTGACGATCACAACCGTCCCCTGCCCGCCGGAGAAATTGGCGAAATCTGCATTAAAGGCGTGCCGGGCAAAACAATCTTCAAAGAGTACTACGCCCAGCCGGAGGCTACCGCCAAAGCGCTGGAACCTGAGGGCTGGTTACATACCGGAGATTCAGGTTACCAGGATGCAGACGGCTTTTTTTATTTCGTCGACAGGCGCTGCAACATGATTAAACGCGGCGGGGAAAATGTCTCCTGCGTCGAACTGGAAAATATTATTTCTGCGCATCCGAAAATTCAGGACATTGTGGTGGTTGGTATTAAAGACTCGATCCGTGATGAAGCCATCAAAGCGTTTATCGTCCTTAATGAAGGTGAAACATTAAGCGAAGCTGAGTTCTTCAGCTTCTGTGAAAACAATATGGCGAAATTCAAGGTTCCCTCTTTTATGGAGATCAGAGCCGACCTGCCGCGTAATTGTTCAGGAAAAATAATCAAAAAAAATCTGAAATAAGCCTTCCGGCCGGAATTCCTCCTGCCGGGAAACCTATTTATCTGGAGATGAACTATGAGTGAATCATTACATCTGACCCGTAACGGCTCGATCCTGGAAATTACCCTCGACCGGCCTAAAGCCAATGCCATCGACGCGAAAACCAGCTTTGCCATGGGGGAAGCTTTTCTTAATTTTCGTGACGACCCGGAATTACGCGTAGCGATTATCACCGGCGGTGGTGAGAAATTCTTTTCTGCAGGCTGGGATTTAAAAGCGGCGGCTGAAGGTGAAGCGCCGGATGCCGATTTTGGCCCAGGCGGCTTCGCCGGTTTAACCGAAATTTTCGACCTCGATAAACCAGTCATCGCCGCGGTAAACGGTTATGCGTTTGGCGGTGGTTTTGAGCTGGCGCTGGCGGCGGATTTTATCGTCTGTGCGGAAAACGCCAGCTTCGCGCTGCCGGAAGCCAAGCTCGGGATCGTGCCTGACAGCGGCGGCGTACTGCGTCTGCCTAAACTGTTGCCACCGGCTATTGTCAACGAAATGGTGATGACCGGCAGGCGAATGAGCGCCGAAGAAGCGCTGCGTTGGGGTATCGTCAACCGCGTTGTCAGCCAGAGCGAACTGATGGATAGCGCACGCGAACTGGCGCAGCAGCTGGTAAATAGCGCCCCGCTCGCTATTGCCGCACTGAAAGAGATTTACCGTGCGACCAGCGAAATGCCGGTGGAAGAAGGCTACCGTTACATCCGCAGCGGCGTGCTAAAGCACTATCCGTCGGTGCTGCACTCGGAAGATGCGCTCGAAGGACCGCAGGCGTTTGCCGAAAAACGCGATCCGGTATGGAAAGGTCGTTAATGTGCCAATGCCGGATAGCGCTTCGCTTATCCGGCCATAAAACCGAGATAAAACGATGAGCTACTACGCCTTTGAGGGTTTGATTCCGGTGGTACATCCGGATGCTTTTGTCCATCCCAGCGCCGTGCTGATTGGCGATGTCATTGTGGGGGCTGGAGTTTATATTGGTCCGCACGCGTCATTGCGCGGAGACTATGGACGCTTGATCCTGGAGGCAGGCGCTAATCTGCAGGATGGCTGCATCATGCATGGCTACTGCGACACAGATACCGTCGTGCATGAAAATGGACACATCGGCCATGGCGCGATCCTGCACGGTTGCGTGGTGGGCAGAGATGCGCTGATCGGTATGAACAGCGTCATTATGGACGGCGCGGTGATTGGCGAAGAGAGCATTGTCGCCGCCATGAGCTTTGTCAAAGCCGGATTTCAGGGGGAGGCAAGGCAGATGCTGGTTGGCTCACCGGTTCGCGTTCTACGCGAAGTCACGGACCAGGAACTTCACTGGAAACGGCTGAACACGAAAGAGTATCAGGACCTTGCTATCCGCTGCCAGACAGGCCTACACGAAACGCAGCCTTTAACGCGGGTCGAAAAAAACCGGCCGCGCCTGAAAGGCACGACGGACGTGAAACCAAAATCAGCACAATAATTGATGCCGGATGCGCTCACGCTTATCCGGCCTGTGAGTCAATCACCGTTTATGCCGCCATCAGGCAAACTGACAATTAGCGACGCATACTCTTGGAGAGCATCATCTGCCATTTCTGCTCACGGTTGAGCTCTGTTGGAGGAACCGCTGACAGGCGCGGCGTTTTCGCCATGCTCACCTTTTTTTCCTGCAAATTGTGATTCAATCGTCTGTAGAGGTGAGAATCAATACTGATGACTTTCACCAGACGCTGGCACTGGCAACCACGGCCCGCAATCTGATTAGGGATCATCTTAACTTCACAAACAATTTCTCCCACTTCCGACAGAATATAAGAGAGCGTATTAATTGCTTTGCAGTGTTCAATATCAAAATGGCGGGAAATTTCCTTTGCGGTGATCCAACGATCCTCAGCCATCATCCAGTCAGCGATTAACAAATAAAGCGGTCTTTCAACATATTTTTCACACATAAGCACACCATTTCACAAATTAAAAATCTGGCTACGGCCTGTCCAAATTAATAAAAACTAAGCCATATTAAAATTGTGGATATAAAAGATAGTATGCGACTTGAATGTTGATTAGTGTGAGCAACATCGTGCTTATTACATTGAAAATGTGGTTATGAAAGCGCATTTGGCCAGGAATGACCTTACACGAGATTAAAAAAGGGTTTCTTTACAGAAACCCTTTCAAAATTATATTGCTGGTCCGGTTAACGCAATTATCACCGGACCCTTTTTTTATGCCTTTTTGATCTGCGCGTGCATTTCCTGAACCGAGGTCACCTTCTCGGTAGCGTCAGCATTTAGCGCCATCGCCGTCGCGAAACCACCGTTCAGGGTAGTGTCATAATGCACCTTATACTGCAGTGCGCTACGGCGAATCAGCTTGGAGTCTTCAATCGCCTGACGACCTTCGGTGGTGTTGATGATGTAAGTATATTCGCCATTCTTGATACGGTCCTGAATGTGCGGACGGCCTTCATGCACCTTGTTCACCAGACGTGGATTGATACCCGCTTCGCCCAGCACAATCGCGGTCCCGTGCGTCGCATCAAGTTCGAAGCCAAACTTCAGCAGCTTCGCCGCCAGGTCAACCACGCGCTCTTTATCGCCTTCGCGAACGGAGAGCAGCGCACGACCCTGCTTTTTCATGGTGGAGCTACTGCCCAGTTGTGCCTTGGCGAACGCTTCCGCGAAGGTGCGGCCCACGCCCATCACTTCCCCGGTAGAGCGCATTTCTGGCCCTAACAGCGGGTCAACGCCTGGGAATTTGTTGAACGGCAGCACCACTTCTTTCACCGAGTAGTAAGGCGGGATAACTTCTTTAGTTACGCCCTGCTGTGCCAGCGTTTTCCCGGCCATCACGCGCGCCGCGACTTTTGCCAGCGGTACGCCAGTTGCCTTGGAGACGAACGGAACGGTACGCGCCGCACGCGGGTTCACTTCAATCAGATAAACTTCGTTATTCTTCACGGCAAACTGGACGTTCATCAGACCGCGAACCTGCAGCTCGAAGGCCAGTTTCTGCACCTGCTGGCGCATCACATCCTGAATTTCCTGGCTCAGGGTGTACGCTGGCAGAGAACATGCGGAGTCGCCAGAGTGCACGCCCGCCTGTTCGATGTGCTCCATGATGCCGCCAATCAGCACCATTTCGCCGTCGCAGATAGCATCCACGTCCACTTCAACCGCATCATCAAGGAAACGGTCCAGCAGCACCGGCGCATCGTTAGAAACGCTGACCGCAGTCTGGAAGTAGCGACGCAGGTCGGCTTCGTCGTAGACGATTTCCATCGCGCGGCCGCCAAGTACGTAGGACGGGCGCACCACCAACGGGTAACCAATCTCTTTCGCCTTCTCAACGGCCATCTCAATGGCGGTTACGGTAGCGTTCGCCGGTTGTTTCAGCTTCAAACGGTCAACCGCCTGCTGGAAACGCTCGCGGTCTTCCGCGCGGTCGATGGCATCTGGGCTGGTGCCGATAACCGGTACGCCCGCCGCTTCCAGCGCGCGCGCCAGCTTCAGCGGGGTCTGGCCGCCGTATTGCACGATGACGCCTTTTGGCTTCTCGATGCGCACGATTTCCAGTACGTCTTCAAGCGTGACCGGCTCGAAGTACAGGCGGTCAGAGGTGTCGTAATCGGTAGAAACCGTTTCCGGGTTACAGTTGACCATAATGGTCTCGTAACCGTCTTCACGCAGCGCCAGCGAGGCGTGTACGCAGCAGTAATCGAACTCAATACCCTGGCCGATACGGTTTGGACCACCGCCCAGTACCATAATCTTGTCGCGGTCGACGGACGGATTCGCTTCACACTCATCTTCATAAGTGGAGTACATGTAGGCGGTATCGGTGGCAAATTCTGCCGCACAGGTATCCACACGCTTGTAGACCGGGTGCAGATTAAATTGGTCACGCAGCTTGCGGATTTCCGCTTCGCGTACGCCGGCCAGTTTCGCCAGACGCGCATCAGCGAAGCCTTTACGCTTCAGTACGCGCAGGAAGTCAGCGTCGAGGCCGTTGATGCCAAGGTCGGTGACTTTTTCTTCCAGACGCACCAGCTCTTCAATCTGCACCAGGAACCAGCGGTCGATGTTGGTCAGGTTGAACACGCCATCGATGGACAGGCCCGCACGGAAGGCATCGGCGATGTACCAGATACGCTCAGCGCCCGCGTCTTTCAGCTCGCGGCGGATTTTGGTCAATGCTTCCGGATCGTCGAGGCTTACTTTCGGGTCGAAGCCGGTCGCGCCCACTTCCAGACCGCGCAGGGCTTTCTGCAGCGATTCCTGCTGGGTGCGGCCAATCGCCATCACTTCACCGACAGATTTCATCTGCGTGGTCAGACGGTCGTTAGCGCCAACGAATTTCTCGAAGTTGAAGCGTGGAATTTTGGTCACAACGTAGTCGATGGACGGCTCAAATGAAGCCGGAGTACGGCCGCCGGTGATGTCGTTCATCAGTTCGTCGAGGGTATAGCCCACCGCCAGCTTGGCGGCGACTTTCGCAATCGGGAAACCGGTGGCTTTAGATGCCAGCGCAGAAGAACGGGATACACGCGGGTTCATCTCGATGACAATCAGGCGGCCGTTTTTCGGGTTTACCGCAAACTGGACGTTAGAACCGCCGGTTTCCACGCCGATTTCACGCAGTACCGCCATCGAGGCGTTACGCATGATTTGATATTCTTTGTCGGTCAGCGTCTGGGCAGGTGCTACGGTGATGGAGTCACCGGTATGGATACCCATTGCGTCAAAGTTTTCGATGGAGCAGACGATGATGCAGTTGTCGTTTTTATCACGCACCACTTCCATCTCGTACTCTTTCCAGCCAATCAGCGATTCATCAATCAGCAGCTCGTTGGTTGGGGAAAGATCCAGACCACGTTCGCAGATTTCTTCGAACTCTTCGCGGTTGTAGGCGATACCGCCGCCGGTGCCGCCCATGGTGAAGCTAGGGCGGATAATGCACGGGAAGCCAACGTCAGCGGCAACCGCCAGCGCTTCTTCCATGGTGTGGGCGATGCCTGAACGCGCGGTATCAAGACCAATTTTTTTCATCGCGATGTCGAAGCGACGACGGTCTTCCGCTTTATCAATGGCATCTGCCGTCGCGCCAATCATGGTCACGCCGAACTCAGCCAGTACGCCCTGACGTTCCAGTTCCAGCGCGCAGTTTAGCGCCGTCTGACCGCCCATGGTTGGCAGCACCGCGTCCGGGCGCTCTTTTTCGATGATTTTACGCACCACTTCCCAGTGAATCGGCTCGATGTAGGTGGCATCGGCCATTTCCGGGTCGGTCATGATGGTTGCCGGGTTGGAGTTCACCAGAATAACGCGGTAACCCTCTTCACGCAGCGCTTTACACGCCTGCGCGCCGGAGTAGTCAAACTCACACGCCTGACCGATAACAATCGGACCCGCGCCGAGGATCAGGATGCTTTTTATGTCTGTACGTTTTGGCATTGTCTTCTCAGCTCCTGATTATTTAGCGGTCTTACGGTATTGCTCTACAAGTTCGATGAAGTGATCGAACAGCGGTGCGGCATCGTGCGGGCCAGGGCTCGCTTCAGGGTGACCCTGGAAGCTGAACGCCGGTTTGTCGGTACGATGAATCCCCTGCAGGGTGCCGTCGAACAGTGACTTATGGGTCACGCGCAGGTTGGCAGGCATGGAAGCCTCATCGACCGCAAAACCGTGGTTCTGCGCGGTGATCATCACGGTGTTGTTATCAATATCTTTTACCGGATGGTTGCCGCCGTGGTGGCCAAACTTCATCTTAATGGTCTTCGCACCGCTCGCCAGCGCCAGCAGCTGATGGCCGAGGCAGATGCCAAATACCGGAATATCGGTTTCGAGGAATTTCTGAATCGCGGTAATCGCGTAGTCGCACGGCGCCGGGTCGCCAGGGCCGTTGGACAGGAAAATGCCGTCTGGATTCATCGCCAGCACGTCTTCTGCGGAGGTCTTCGCCGGAACCACCGTCAGGCGGCAGCCGCGGTCCGCTAACATACGCAGAATGTTACGTTTGGCGCCGAAATCGTAAGCCACAACGTGGAACGGCAGTTCATCGGCGGATTTAGCTTCCGGCAGGTCACCGGCCAGCGTCCAGCTCCCCTGCGTCCAGCTATAAGGCTCCGCGGTGGTCACTTCTTTCGCCAGATCCATACCGTTCAGACCCGGGAAGGCTTTCGCTTTTTCCAGTGCCAGCGCCGCATCCGGGTTATCGCCCGCGATGATGCAGCCGTTTTGTGCGCCCTTTTCACGCAGCAAACGCGTCAGCTTACGGGTATCGATATCGGCAATCGCCACAATGTTATGGCGTTTGAGGTAAGAAGAGAGGTCTTCAGTATCGCGGAAGTTGCTGGCAATCAGCGGCAGGTCGCGGATGACCAGGCCTTGCGCATGTACCTGAGAAGATTCTGCATCGGCTTCGTTGGTGCCGACATTACCGATATGAGGATAAGTAAGAGTGACGATTTGGCGGGAATAGGAAGGATCAGTGAGGATTTCTTGATAACCGGTCATTGAAGTATTGAAAACGACTTCCCCAACCGCCGAACCTGTTGCCCCTATGGCCCGACCGTGAAACTGGGTTCCGTCTTCCAGAACCAATAGCGCTGACTTAATCAAAACACCCTCCAGAGAATATTCACTCACTTTATTTGCATATTAATTCATTAACACCTCATGAATCAATGCAAATTTGCTTACCTATGGATTTCTGGCAAACGGCGGCATTCTAGAGATAGCCCACGTAAAAGTCTACCCAAAAGGGCATTTTTTATTATTATTTTACGCCACTGGGATAAATCACACGATTTAACAGGCAAAAAGATCAGCTAACTCGGGGTGGAAAACGCTTGCGGCAGGCAAAGAGTGTAAAAACATGAAGTATGATAGAAAAAAGTGGACCATTTGGTCAAAATTTACATTGAGATAACAGAATAACTCAACAAAACACAGACAAATGCCAGATTAAAAGAAAAAATACACTTAAAAGCAAAAAAATAAAAGGGCAATAAAATATTGCCCTATGTAATCAAATAATTATGATTACAATAACCACATCACGAAGGGTAATAAAAGCTATAAATTGCGTAAATCAAGCACATCTTTCATATCAAAAAGACCATTTGACTTTGATTTCAGCCAAATCGCCGATCGCACTGCGCCATTGGCAAAGGTCATACGGCTGGACGCTTTATGCGTGATCTCAATACGCTCGCCAATATCGGCAAACATCGCGGTATGCTCACCGACGATATCCCCCGCCCGCACTGTGGCAAAACCGATCGTGCCCGGTACGCGCTCACCGGTGTAACCTTCACGCGAATAGACCGCGCACTCTTTTAAATCTTTATCCAGCGCCCCGGCAATCGCCTCGCCCATCG
Organism: Citrobacter sp. Ce104; assembly: GCF_030334595.1. Lineage (NCBI taxonomy): Bacteria > Pseudomonadati > Pseudomonadota > Gammaproteobacteria > Enterobacterales > Enterobacteriaceae > Citrobacter > Citrobacter sp. Ce104. The sequence continues at coordinate 136,003 of NZ_JAOWDP010000058.1, read as the reverse complement.
CCAGCGCAGTGCCTGACGGCGCATCCACTTTATGGCGGTGGTGGGCTTCAATAATCTCAATATCGGTGTAATCACCCATCACTTTCGCCGCCTTCTCCAGCAGCTTAAGCATGACATTGACGCCAACGCTAAAGTTCGCGGCGAAAACGATAGCAATCTCCTGCGCGGCATCGCGAATAGCCTGTTTACCTGCGTCATCAAAGCCGGTGGTGCCAATCACCATCCCTTTACCGTGCTGGCGGCAAAACGCCAGATGCGCCAGCGTGCCTTCCGGGCGGGTAAAATCGATGCAAACATCGAAATCATCTTTCACCGCTTCAAGGCTACTTTGTACGGTAACGCCCGTTTTCCCGGCTCCCGCTAACTCTCCAGCATCGCTTCCCAGTAAGGAAGATCCTTCGCGCTCCAGCGCCGCGCCGAGCTGTACGCCATCCATGCCGAGAGTGGCCTGAATCAACTGACGCCCCATGCGTCCTCCGGCTCCCGCGATGGCAACGCGGATTTGTGCATCATGCATAGCTATTCTCTTTTGTTAATTTTACGTAAATCGTTTTCAGATTAACCAGCGCAACGCTGCGCCGCCAGCCGAAAACGTCGATAATTAGAATTTAATGATAAACAGGCAGAGATATCAGTAAAAGGCATGACGATCAGCTAAAACCACATGATTCTCTGACCACCAGCGCAGGCGGCAGAATAATACGTTTCGGTGGTTCGTCATTTCCCTGAATGCGACTGTAAAGTAGCTCTCCAGCCTTGCGACCTATCTCTTTTGCCGCCACCGACACGGTGGTGAGCGCAGGTTGTACCAGCGCCGCTTCGGTGATGTCATCGAACCCCACCAGCGCAAAATCGCGTCCTGGTTCACGCCCCATCTTACGCAATGCCTGCATGACCCCAAGCGCCACGATATCCTGATAGCAAACGGCGGCGGTAATTTGCGGGAAACGCAGAAGAAGAGACTCCGCCACTTTTGCGCCGTCAATTTGGCTGGCCTGCGTCGCCACAATCCATTGCGGATTCGGCGATATTCCATGCTCCAGCAATGTGCTGGTGAATCCGCCGATACGCTGCGCCCGGCTGCCGGAACTTGGGCTTCCGCCAATAAACGCAATATTCTTGTGCCCCATTTTGACTAAATGGGTGGTCGCCATTTGCGTACCGAGAAAGTTATCGGTGCCCACAAAATCAAAATCAGGATCGCTAAGGGGACGGACCACCATGATGGCGGGAATATTGCGCCTTTTCAGCGCTTCAAAGAAGGATGTCGGCGTTTCGCGCGCCGCACAGAGCACCATGCCGCAGGCATTATTGCGCATCAACGAATCAACAAATTTTTGCTGCCGCTCTCCTGACTCTTCGCTGTTTGCCAGAAACAACAGCAGGTCATGCCGTTCCATCTCGTGGCTTAGCCCTGCCGTCATCTCACCGTAAAAAGGGTTAGTGATATCGTGTAACAACAATCCGACCTGATTACTGCTCCGGTTACGCAGGTTGGCGGCAGTTTGGTTATAAACGTACCCAGCATCATCCAGCGCTTTGAGCACCCGGTCACGCGTGCCCTGAGAAATGCGCCCCCGGTTACGCAACACCATTGAAACGGTTGCCGTGGAGACTCCCGCGCGTTCAGCTACCTGCGCCAACGTGACTGTTGTCATGACTTCTCCTGATTTATTACGAAGGTTAATCGAATAACCGAAATCTTGTCTTTTTACCTGTGATTCACATCACGCTAACGCGTATTTCACCGCACTGGATTCTGATTATGGCGGGTTAATCGCGTTAACCACACTATGAAAACAAGGTTAATCGATTAATCTTAAATAAGCCAACACGGAGAAAGAAAATGCGTACAACCTATAATAAATACCCTGAGGTTAACGTTCAGGGCTATGACAACCACGCCTGGCAGGGTTGGTCGTCAATCCATTCTGTGCTTAACACCAGGGTTTCTGGCGCAGCCAAAACCGTATTGATCGTGGATTGCTATCCGGGCGTGCGGCTTGACGAGCTGGAGCAACAGCTTATCAGGACGTTTGATACCGCTCTGGTACTGAATATTGAATCCGCTCGTCGCGATGAGCAGGCCCTGCATGATTTACTGGCACGTAACCTGACCGACGATCGCGTATTCGGCGTGCTTTCCTGTCATCACCTGGATGAATTTTTTGATAGCGACAAACTCAGCCAGCTCCGCCAACAGATTGATGCCGTTAGTGAAGGACTGGTCGTGGTATACGGCTCTGGCGCTGCATTGGCGCACCCGGGTGACGTGCTGGTTTATGCTGACCTTCCGCGCTGGGAAATTCAGCAACGCATGCGCCATAACGGGCTGGGTAACTGGGGGGCAGAAAACCAGGATGAAGATATTCTTCGTCGTTACAAACGTGCTTTTTTCATTGAATGGCGGGTCTTCGACAAACACAAAACGCCGTTACTCAAACGCGCCGATTATTTGCTCGATACCACGGTAGAAAATAGTCCTGCGATGGTCAGCGGCGACGCGCTACGCGCCGGTCTGCAACAAACCACCCAACAACCGTTTCGCGTTGCCCCTTTCTTTGACCCCGGCGTCTGGGGCGGGCAATGGATGAAACAACGCTTCGATCTCGATCCCTCAGCCCCCAATTACGCGTGGTGTTTTGATTGCGTGCCCGAGGAAAACAGCCTATTACTGCGTTTTGGCAACGTGCGGATCGAGATCCCCTCTCAGGATCTGGTGCTGACCTGTCCCCGCCCCCTGTTAGGCGAAAAAGTCCATGCGCGCTTTGGCGCGGAATTCCCTATCCGTTTTGACTTTCTTGACACCATTGGCGGTCAGAATTTGAGCTTTCAGGTTCATCCGCTCACCGAATACATTCAGCAGCAGTTTGGCATGCACTATACCCAGGATGAGAGCTATTACATTCTCGAAGCCGAGCCGGACGCCGTGGTGTATCTCGGCACCAAAACCGGGATCGCGCCGCAGGATATGCTCGACGATCTGCGTGCCGCGGGTCGTGGTGAAAAAACGTTTGATGATGAACGATTCGTGAATCAGATCCCTGCGCATAAACACGATCACTTCCTGATCCCCGCCGGAACCGTTCACTGTTCGGGAGCAGGCACCATGGTGCTGGAGATCAGCGCAACGCCGTATATTTTCACTTTCAAACTGTGGGACTGGGGTCGCTTAGGGTTAGACGGCTTACCGCGCCCGGTACATCTGGATCACGGTCAGCAGGTTATTGACTGGCAGCGTGACACGCAATGGGTACACGACAACCTGGTCAACCGTATTGAACCCCTCGCTGAAGGAGAAGGTTGGCGAGAAGAAAGAACCGGAATGCACGAACGCGAATTTATCGAAACGCGCCGCCACTGGTTTACGGCACCGGTCACTCACCATACCCATGGCGGCGTAAACGTCCTGAACCTGGTCGAAGGCGCGCAGGCCGTTGTCGAAAGCCCGAGCGGCGCGTTTGCCCCGTTTGTCGTCAACTATGCAGAGACCTTTATCATCCCAGCCGCCGTTGGAGAGTATCGCATTTCGCCGTTTGGCAAAGGCATCGGACAACAGCTAGCCACGATTAAGGCCTGGGTCAGAGGATAAGCGCATGATTAACGTTATTGTTGCCACCCATGGTCCCCTGGCGGACGCGCTTCTCGCCAGCGGTCGTATGGTTTACGGAGAATTACCACATGTTTATCCCGTCACGCTGAGCGAACAGGCAGGTATCGAAGGGTTTAAACAGACGTTCTCTCAGGTTCTCGCAAGTGCCGGGAAAGACGCTGACGGCGTTCTGGTGCTGTGTGACATGCAAAGCGGTACGCCGTGGAATGTCGCCTGCCATCATGCGTTTTCTGCACAAACGGTTCCTCCCGTTGCCGTGGTAGCGGGAGTTAATTTCCCGATGCTGTTACAAAGCGAGGAGATCTGCCATTTAACGGACGTTCACGCCGCAGCCGTCGAGCTGTTGGCGTTGACGGTACCCACGCTGATTAAAGCCGCCCCGGTTTTATCCGTTCAGTCCGACGATTTTTAAAGGAAACCACTATGAGTATTTCTTTTGTACGTATCGATGACCGCGTAATCCATGGGCAGCTCGTGACACGTTGGGCCAAAGAGCTGCCCTGTGACGGAATTGTCGCGATAGACGACGCCGTCGCGGCCGACCCTCTGCTCTCTTCGGTGATGAAAGGCGCCGTGCAGGACACCAAAGTCTGGTTGTTTGATACGGCCACCGCGATTGAAAAACTGCCGAAAGTCATTGCCAGCGAGAAGCGTTATTTCGTCATTGGCAAATCCCCCATGACGCTCAAACGCATTGAAGAAGCCGGTATCAGCCTGAAAAATGCCAACGGCAAGATTAATGTGGGTCCAATGAGTGCCCGTGCTGATACCACCACCATCGGCCCGAATCAGTCGGTCAACGGGGATGAAATTGCCGCCTTTGACTGGCTGACGCAGCATGGGCACCTGGTTGAGTTTCGCCTGGTTCCTGATGCCAGTTGCTACAGCTGGCAGGACGCACGTCAGAAGCTGAAATAAGGAGCGCACGATGATTATCGAAGCTACGTTGATTGGCATACTTTGCTATCTCGGCGCCCTCAGCAGCCCCTGGCTGCTGGGACTGACCGGCGGCTGGTACCTGATCACCCGCCCGCTGATTTCCGGAATGCTGGTCGGGATTATCCTCGGCGACATTAAAACCGGGATCATGATTGGCGTTGCGGTTCAGGCGGTGTATATCGCGATGGTTACACCCGGCGGTTCGATGCCCGCCGACCTCAACTTTGTGGCTTATCCGGCAATTGCTTTAGGGATCCTTTCCGGAAAAGGCCCCGAGGTCGCGGTTGCGCTGGCAGCCACCATCGGTATCGCCGGAACCATTTTGTTTAACGCGATGATGGTACTGAACTCCTTCTGGAATCACCGGGCAGATGTGGCGCTGGAACGGGGCGACGAACGCGGCATTTACCTGAACAGCGCCATCTGGCCACAGGTGACAAACTTTGTCCTGCGCTTTGTACCGACCTTTATTGCAGTCTACTTCGGGGCACAATACATCAGCGGTTTTATGGACAGTTTACCGAAAATTGTTCTGTCGACGATGAACGTACTGGGCGGCATTTTACCCGCCGTCGGGATCGCGATTTTGCTCAAGCAGATCATCAAAAACTACACCATGCTGATCTACTTCCTCGTCGGTTTTGTCTGCATCGTCTTTATAAAACTCAACATGGTCGCGCTGGTGATCGTCGGTTCGCTGCTGGCGTTGATCCATTACAACTACAAACCGGAACCGCCGCAGGCCGCGAATGCAAAGTCGGTAGCCGATGATGATGAGGATGAATTCTGATGGAAGAACGTACACTTACACGTAAAGATCTTCGCCGCTGCTGGCGCGCATGGATGATGCACAACTTGTCATCGATGAGCTTTGAACGTCTGGAATCTTTTGGCTTTTGCCTGAGTATGCTCCCGGTGGCGAAAAAGCTCTATCCCGACGCAGCCCAGCGTACTGAGATGCTGCGCCGCCACGCCTCGTTCTATAATACGGAACCCCAGATAGGCGCGATCGTAAATGGCATGGTGCTGGGGCTGGAAGAGAAAAAAGCGAACGGTGAGCCGATCGATGGGGAGACCATCAATACCCTGAAGGTTGGTCTGATGGGGCCTATTGCCGGGATCGGCGATTCAATGATCCCTGGCATGTTGATCCCTATCCTGCTCAGCATCGGTATGGCCCTGGCGGCCGGCGGTAACATTCTGGGGCCGCTGTTTTATACTGTTGCCTGGCTGGCTATCATCATTCCCGGTTCGTGGTTCCTGTTCCTGAAAGGCTACAAGATGGGTTCCGGCTCGGTGGAAATGCTGGTGAGCAGCAAGTCTGCCCGTCTGCGAGAAGCGTTATCGCTGCTGGGCGTGTTTGTTATGGGAGGCGTGGCGGCAAGCTACGTTAAACTGGGTACCGGGCTGGAATTTATTACCAAAGATGGGGTGAATATCCACGTTCAACAAATGCTGGACGGTATCTTCCCGCAGTTACTGCCGCTGATTGTGGTGCTTGGCACCTGGTATCTGATGGCCAAACGTGGTGTGTCGCCAGTGAAAGCGATGATTTTACTGTTGATACTGGCCGCCATCGGCGTCGCCACGGGCCTGTTTGCAGGGTAGCCTCTCACATGTGCCTGTCATTTGCCGGATGGCGCATCCGCTTATCCGGCAAAATCAGTACCGGGGCTATACCCCGGTTATTTTATGGATGAAAGTTTTGCCACAACTCAGGGTGCTTGTCCGGGCGCGAGATAAATTGAAAACGCGCCGGGTCCTCGATGAATTGCTGGTAAACAGGTGCGGAAGTAATCGAAAGCTCGGTATATTGTCGGGGCGTTACGGCCTGCAGTCGTCCAGGAGTGTAACGCGGATTATGCTGCCAGATAACGTTGTTTCCCTGCAGTAACGGATACCACGCCAACCCTTTATGCGCACGAACGGCCTCGTACTCAAAACCATATTCACGATCGCACCACGCGCCAAAAGTTAACGGTACATTCGGGTCTGCGGATATGGTCGCATGTCCCCAACCGGGTGGTACCAGCACTTTCTCACCGGGTTCAGCGATCACAGCGAAACAGCGGCCCGGGTCGTCCTCAACATACTCCTGCATATAGATTATCGCTTTTCCCTGCCAGATTTCGTAAAGCTCCGGCGGGGACCAGCCGCTGTGCTGACTGATACGATGAATATGTCCCTGACTACGCACCGGCTCCTCCCCCAGCCGTCCCGCCGCATAGGTCACCACGCCAAACAACAGCATCCGCTTTTTCAACTCTTCACGATCCTGCATTCGCGCCACATCCATCGCAATGGCATACACCTCTTGCGGCCCTTCACAGTATGGATCGCGCAGCGAGGCGCGGATGTCATCGAGTTGACGAATTTCCGGCATCGGCCCGGTAACCTCATCCCCATAGCTAAAACCAAGCGGGCAATGATGAACCGTCATATCGAGGCCGTAAGAATGCGCTAAGTCAGCCATTCTGTACCTCCTTCGCCTGAACCCTCTTATTTTCTTCAAAGACTCTTATTCTGAAGCCCCTGGCAAGCGCCGCATAATCATGTCCCGCAATCCCCGGCCATACGGCGAGCGCCGACAGCACCTCCTCCCCGGTGTTGATTAACCGATGTGCGGTAAAGCCAGGGATAATATGGACGGATCCGGCGAATACCTTTTCCAGCCTCGTGTCGCCCTGTTCGGTTTGCAACAGCAGCAAACCGGTGCCACGCAAGCCAAAATAGACTTCCCCCTGTTCGCGGCGCGCATGGAAATGCCCGCGGGTCATAAAATATTCGCAGCCGACCCGGCCAGGATAAAGATGAGTAACGCCGGTGTAGAGTTCACCATCTGCGGGAGATGTATCCAGCATCTCAACGTCATACACGACCTGCTCGCCAGCCAGTTGCTGACGGGCGCTTTCATCGGCAAAAACGTGAGTAAGATCCTGAATACGGGTGGATTTGCGCAATAACGGGCCATCGGCCAAAGCGCCGCTTGCCCACGCCACCTGCGGTGGCTGGATAAAAGAAAGGTTCATATGTGTCTCCGGCCCGAGGAGAACAACAGGGTAAGATTAGCAGATTAATCGATTAACCTGCTAATTCTGTTTGCATATTGCGGGCCGGATCACAGCCTCATGGCGCCAGCGCCAGCACCTCTGCCACCCACTGCTGGAACCCCTCAACGTCAAGGCCCAGCGCGACCTGGGCATTTGCCGAATGACCCAAACGCCCTTCAATATCCACCACCGTCGTACCCGAGGTATATTCGCCCTGGGTTTCAACCGCCACGAAGCACGGCTGCAGGGTAAACAGTTCTGGGCGCACCAGCCAGGCAATAGCGCACAGGTCGTGCATTCGCAGCCCCGTATTCATGCTGCCGCTACGGTAATGGCTAAACAGCGCGTGCAGCATTTTTCCCGTCTGGTTAAGCTGAGGCAACGTCGCCAGATAGTCTGGGGCGAGCATGGCCTGATTAGTGACATCCAACCCACACATCACAATCTCCAGCCCGCTCTGGAAAACTTTCGCGGCAGCCTCGGGATCGATAGCAATATTAAACTCGGCGTTTGGCGTGAAGTTCCCGCGCCCGGCTGACCCCCCCATAATCACCAGACGCTGAATGTTGAATACGCATTCAGGATAATGGGTCAGCAGCAGCGCAATGTTGGTCAGCGGGCCAATCGCCACCAGCGTCACGGGCTGCGGGGCATGCATCAGTGCATCGCGAATCGCCTGGAAGGCGGGTTTTGCCATCACCTGGCGATCGTGCTCGACAAACTCATACCCTTCCATACCGGACTCGCCGTGTACGGAAGCGGCATCACGCAGCGGTCGCACCAGCGGCATCGATGCTCCCTGCGCCAGCGGAACATCCGCATTCCAGAAGTGCAGCAGTTGCAACGCATTACGGGTGGTTTTTTCCACCGACACATTGCCTGCTACCGTGGTCATTAGTTGCAGATCCAGCTCAGGGGCAAACAGCGCGGCGGCAATAGCGGCGGCATCATCAATGCCGGGATCGGTATCAAGAATGATCGGTAAGCGCATGGTTTCTCCATAAAAAAATGCCAGACGTTAAGTCTGGCATCTTCTCATAATCGTAACCGGAAAGACTTACTCTACTTCACGAACATCCACACGCAGCTCTTTCGGTACTTCGAAAACAATGTTTTCTTCACGGCCTTCCAGCGGAATAGCTTCTCCACCGCCAAGCTCTTGCAGGCGAGCAATCACGTTTTGCACCAGGATATCCGGCGCCGAGGCTCCGGCCGTCACGCCTACGCACGTAGCTTCTTTCACCCACGCTTCCTGGATGTCGGTCGCATCGTCAATCAAATACGCTGCTTTCCCCATTCGCTGGGCCAGTTCAGCCAGACGGTTGGAGTTAGAGGAGTTTTTCGAGCCGACCACCAGCACAACATCAGCCTGTTCCGCCAGCGCGCGAACCGCTTCCTGACGGTTGGTGGTGGCATAACAGATATCGTCTTTGCGCGGCCCGACAATTTTCGGGAAGCGTTGGCGCAGCGCGTCAATGACGTCAGAGGTGTCGTCGACGGAGAGCGTGGTCTGCGTCATGAAGGATAATTTGCCTTCATTTTTGACGTCCAGTTTCAGCACATCTTCCGGTGATTCAACCAGATACATTCCCCCTTGCGGGTTGCTGTACTGGCCCATTGTGCCTTCGACTTCCGGGTGACCAGCGTGGCCGATAAGAATCGACTCTTCACCGCGACGGCTGGCGCGGGCAACTTCCATATGCACTTTCGTTACCAGCGGGCAGGTCGCATCAAAAACCGTGAGGTCACGGCCTTTGGCCTCGTTACGTACCGCCTGAGATACGCCATGAGCGGAGAAAATCAGGATCGCGCCATCCGGCACTTCGCTGATTTGCTCGATAAAAATAGCACCGCGCTCGCGCAGGCTATCCACCACATAGCGGTTATGCACCACTTCATGACGGACATAAATCGGCGCGCCGTAAATAGCCAGCGCGTTTTCCACAATGCTGATAGCGCGGTCTACACCAGCGCAAAAACCGCGCGGGTTGGCCAACAGGATCTGCATTTTACGCCTCCAGTGCCGGTTCGACTTCCAGCACTTCAATATCAAAATGAACGGTATGCCCGGCCAGCGGATGGTTGAAATCAACCGTGATCGAGTCACCGTTAATTTCGCGGATCACGCCAGGCATCTCACTGCCGTCCATTGCGGTAAAGAGCATGATAGCGCCAATTTCTGGCTCACCCGCGTCCATAAATTCCCGACGCGAGAAATACTGAATTAAGTCCGGGCTTGACACGCCAAAGGCGGCATCCGGTTCCAGAGCAAAAGTGGTTTTATCACCTTCTTTTAACCCCAGCAGGTGTTGTTCCAGTCCTTCAGACAGAGAACCGTCGCCCAGGCGAAACAGCGCAGGCTTGCCGTTATTGCGGGTTGACTCTGCGGTGGAGCCATCGTCGAGCTTAAGGGTGAAGTGCACCAGCACCGCACTGTTACTCTGTACTGATTTAGACATGCAGGTTGCTCTTTAAAATTGCTGCCGCCTGTTTGCCCGGTGGCGCTACGCTTACCGGGCCTACAAGGATCGCAGTATATTGTAAGCCGGATTAGCATAGCGCCATCCGGCATTTTTTTATGCGGCTTTTTTCTCTTTCGACGGCAGGAAGCCTTCGAGAACAATCAATGCCGCCCCGATACAGATAGCTGTATCGGCCAGATTGAATGTCGCGAAATGCCAGTCGCCGACGTAAAAGTCAATCATATCAACCACGAAGCCGTGCCACAGGCGGTCGAACAGGTTGCCCAGCGCACCGCCAATGATTAATGCATACGCGATGTTGTTTAGCTTCTGCGTTGCCTTCGAGCGATACATCATCACCATCAGGATAACGCAGATACCAATAGCGATACCGGCAAAGAACCAACGTTGCCAGCCGCCGCTGTCAGCTAAGAAGCTAAACGCCGCACCATAGTTACGCGCGTAGTGCAGATTAAGCGACGGAAACAGCGACACCGTATCCCCCAGAGCAAAGTTCTGGAGGATCAGGTATTTGCTGCCTAAATCGATAATCAGCACGACTACCACCAGCCACAGCCAGCGTAGTCCTGTTGAACAAAGAGGCTTACTCATCAGGCAAACTTACGTTGTTCGCCATCACCGGCGATGTTGCTGACACAGCGTCCGCAGATTTCTGCGTGTTCCGCCACCTGGCCGACGTCGGTAGTGTAATGCCAGCAGCGCGGGCATTTCTCACCTTCGGCTTTGCCGAGAACGATTTTCAGACCTTTGAGCAGTTCGCTCTGCTGAGCATCAGCAGGAGCCGCTGCATAATCCGCAACCGTCGCACCGGAGGTCAGCAGAACAAAACGCAACTCTTCGCCCAGCGCGGTCAGTTTCGCCGCCAGTTCTGGTTCAGCGTACAGGGTCACTGCCGCCTCCAGAGAACCACCGACTTTCTTATCCGCACGCGCCTGCTCGATGACCTTGTTCACTTCGCCGCGCACTTTCAGCAGCTCGTCCCAGTAGGCGTCATTCATCGCTTCGGTTTCGCCTAAACCAAACAGACCTTCGTACCATTCCCCGGTAAAGACGTACTTCTCACGATCGCCCGGCAGGTAGCCCCAGATTTCATCGGCGGTGAAGGACATGATCGGCGCCATCCAGCGAACCAGCGCTTCTGCAATATGGAACAGCGCAGTCTGGCAGCTACGACGCGCTACACTGTCCGCTTTCGCGGTGTACTGACGGTCTTTGATGATGTCGAGGTAGAACGAACCCATTTCTACAGAGCAGAAGCGCATCAGACGCTGTACCACTTCGTGGAAATCATAGGCTTCGTAAGCTTTCAGGATCTCTTCCTGCGCCGCTTGCGCACAACCTACCGCCCACCTGTCCAGTACCACCATCTCTTCCGGTTTCACCATATCTTTTACCGGATCGAACCCGTTCAGGTTCGCCAGCAGGAAGCGCGCGGTGTTACGGATACGACGATAGCTGTCGGCAGCACGTTTCAGGATTTCGTCAGAAACGGCCATTTCACCGGTATAGTCGGTTGAAGCGACCCACAGACGCAAAATATCCGCGCCCAGTTTGTTCATCACATCCTGCGGAGAAACGGTGTTACCGATAGACTTGGACATCTTACGGCCCTGACCATCAACGGTGAAACCGTGGGTCAGTACCTGGCGATAAGGTGCTTTGCCTTTCATGGCGGTGGAGATCATCAGAGAGGACATGAACCAGCCGCGGTGCTGGTCAGAGCCTTCCAGATACATATCGGCCGCATGGCCTGCAAACTCAGGGCGCACGTCCACGACGGATGAGTGGGTTGAACCAGAGTCGAACCACACGTCCAGCGTATCCGGGACTTTGACATACTGGTCAGCTTCGTCGCCGAGGATATCTTTCGGATCGAGATCCCACCACGCCTGAATGCCATCAACTTCAACGCGTTTGGCGACTTCTTCCATCAGTTCGACAGCGCGCGGATGCAGCTCTTCAGTGTCTTTGTGAACAAACAGAGACATCGGCACACCCCACGTACGCTGACGGGAGATACACCAGTCAGGACGGTTGGCAACCATCGATTCAATACGCGCCTGACCCCAGTCAGGGATCCACTGCACGCCTTTGATCTCTTTCAGCGACTGCGCACGCAGACCTTTCTGATCCATGCTGACGAACCACTGCGGCGTCGCGCGGAAGATGATCGGCGACTTGTGGCGCCAGCAGCACGGATAGCTATGCTGCATCTTCTCAACGTGCAGTAGCGCGCCTTTTTCACTCAGCAGCGCAACAATTTTGTCGTTAGCTTTAAAGACGTTCACACCGTCCAGTTCCGGATAGGTACCCGCCAGGTATGCGCCGTCCGGGCCAACCGGGTTAGCGATTTCCAGACCGTATTTCTGGCTGATGACGTAGTCATCCGGACCGTGACCGCCAGCGGTATGGACCGCACCGGTACCCGCATCCAGCGTAACGTGATCGCCAAGAATTGCCGGCACGTCAAAGCCCATAAACGGATGGGTAAAGCGCAGCAGTTCCAGTTCAGCGCCTTTCACCGTGCCAAGAACAGTGTATTCAGCCGCGCCAATACGCTGCATGACGCTTTCAACCAGATCCTTCGCCAGAATCACGGCCTGCCCGTCAATCTGCACCAGCGCATAGTCAAAATCAGGCGCCAGAGAAATTGCGCGGTTCGCGGGTAACGTCCACGGGGTGGTGGTCCAGATAACCAGTGAGATCGGGCCGTTGACGTCAGAAACACCAAATTTCGCTTTCACCGCGTCCTGATCGGCAGCGTGGAACGCCACGTCGATGGACGGGGAGGTTTTGTCATAATACTCAACTTCCGCTTCCGCCAGCGCGGAACGGCAGTCAACGCACCAGTGCACCGGCTTCGCACCTTTGTGCAGGTGACCGTTGCCGATGATTTTACCCAGCGCGCGAATGATGTTGGCTTCAGTTTTGAAGTCCATGGTCAGGTACGGATGTGACCAGTCGCCCAGCACGCCAAGACGGATAAAGTCTTTACGCTGACCGTCAACCTGCGTAGCAGCGTATTCACGGCATTTGGCGCGGAACTCCGCGGCGGTGAACTTCTCGCCCGGTTTGCCGTATTCCTGCTCTACTTTCAGCTCGATTGGCAGACCGTGGCAGTCCCAGCCCGGAACGTAGGGCGAGTCATAGCCCGTGAGTCCTTTGGACTTCACGATAATGTCTTTCAGAATCTTGTTAACCGAGTGACCAATATGAATGCTGCCATTCGCATAAGGAGGGCCATCATGCAGAATGAAGGTTTTTTTGCCTTTTTTGGCCGCACGAATGATGCCGTACAGGTCATCATCAGTCCAACGCGCCAGCATTCCCGGTTCACGCTTGGCGAGATCGCCGCGCATCGGGAACCCTGTTTCCGGCAAATTCAGGGTTGATTTATAGTCACTCATCAGATTCTCGGTTCCGTATTTAAAACTCGTATAGGCATTAAGCCGGTTTTGTAAGCCCAAAAAATTCGCGGGCAGTCAACTCATCACGCGCAATCTGCGCTTTTAGTTCATCCAGCGAGGCAAATCGCTGTTCGCTGCGTATTTTTTTACGCAGCACTACATCTATATGGCGACCATACAGGTCCATTACAACGTCCAATAGATGCACTTCCAACTGTTGGCGTACCCCTGCTACCGTCGGGCGGGTGCCAATATTGGCGACGCCGGGCAACGGTTTGTCACCCAGTCCCATCACTTCAACCGCATAAACCCCTTTCACCGGAGAAACCTGGCGACGAAGCGGTAAATTTGCCGTCGGAAAACCGATGGTGCGCCCTAACTCATCACCGTGAACGACGCGTCCTGAGATAGTAAAAGGATGCCCAAGCAGGCTTTCGGCCAGTTGCAGGTTATCTTCTGCCAGCGCCTGACGTACCGCGGTGCTGCTAATGCGCACACCGCCTTCACAGAAGGTTTGGGTGCTGGTGATATCAAAACCATACTCAGCGCCCGCTTCCTGTAATAACAAGAAATCGCCCGCACGGCTAGCGCCAAAGCGGAAATCATCGCCAACGGCAAGAAATTGTACACCAAGGCGCTTAACCAGCAGATCGCTGATGAAGGTCTGCGCCGTTAATGCCGCGAAACGCCTGTCAAAACGCACGCACAGCACGTAATCAACGCCGCACTCTGCCAGATAACGCAGTTTTTCCCGCAGGCGGGTGAGGCGCGCAGGTGACTTGTCCGTCGCAAACAGCTCAAGCGGCTGCGGCTCGAAAATCATCACCATCACCGGTAAATTGCGTTTGCGTCCTTCTTCCCGTAAGCCCTGCAGCAACGCGCGGTGGCCACGGTGCACGCCGTCGAAATTACCAATAGTCAGCACACACCCATGCGGGGCCTGACTGAGATTATGTATGCCTCGTATCAGCTTCATGTCTGGCTCAAAACAGTGAAAATCGTGAAAGTATACCCTGTACCGCGGTCAACGTTAACCGGCGATTGTTTCTACGAAACAGAAAGAGGATTGTTTTCATTGTTATGAAACAAATTGCAGACCTTCTGCGGCACGCTAATACAATTTTTCTCGTGGAAAAGCTGTATTCACGCCACGCAAGCTGGTAGAATCCTGCGCCATCACTACGCAACGAGTGCTGCAATTTAAACGGCGCTTATTTGCACAAATCCATTGACAAAAGAAGGCTAAAAGGGCATATTCCTCGGCCTTTGAATTGTCCATATAGAACACATTTGGGAGTTGGACCTTGGCTAATATCAAATCAGCTAAGAAGCGCGCCGTTCAGTCTGAAAAGGCCCGCAAGCACAACGCTAGCCGTCGCTCTATGATGCGTACTTTCATCAAGAAAGTATACGCAGCTATCGAAGCTGGCGACAAAGCTACTGCACTGAAAGCATTTAACGAAATGCAACCAATCGTGGACCGTCAGGCTGCTAAAGGTCTGATCCACAAAAACAAAGCTGCACGTCATAAAGCAAACCTGACTGCACAGATCAACAAACTGGCTTAATCGCCTGCTTGTTGTCGCTTTGTGAAAAAACCCGCGCAAGCGGGTTTTTTTATGTCTGTCGTTTGCAGCCCGCTTCGACAGCCCCCTCATTTGCTGAACTTGTTCATCCCCACTCCTGCCCGTTTCTCCTGTCAGCCAACCGTCCCACCAGATACATGAAAGTTATTTTCTTTCACTGTTTAACTTTTTTAATTTCATTGTAGGGGAAATTGTGACCACCATAACAAATGACATAATAACTTAGCCAAAAACGAATAAACGCAATCCTGAAGTAAGATTTGATAATTGATCGCGATGCCTGGGTTAACTATTTTTCACAAAACCAATTAACCACTATTTCAATCCAAAGGTGAACGTTTCCTGGCAACAAAAAATAAAAAACACCCTACTGCTTAGAAAGTAAAAGCTGTTTTTCTGGGCGTATCGCACCAATATCGGAGTTATCATTATGAGTTCTGTTATTGAGGATACCCAGTCTTGCGGGTCAGCATCATTATCTTTACTGCAGCGTATTAGCTACGGCTCTTTGGATGTAGCGGGTAATCTGCTGTACTGTTTCGGTTCAACCTACATCTTATATTTCTACACCGATGTTGCGGGTATCAGCCTAGCCGTAGCCGGGGTTATCCTACTGTTGGCGCGTATTGTAGACGGCATAGACGCCCCCATCTGGGGGATCATCATCGATAAAACGCGTTCGCGTTACGGTAAATGCCGCCCCTGGTTTTTATGGTTACCGCTGCCTTTTGGTGTATTTAGCGCGCTGTCATTTTGGTCTCCTGATATCAGTATGACAGGAAAAGCCATCTATGCAGCAATATCCTACATGATCGCCAGTATTCTATTTACCGGACTTAATACACCTCTCAGCGCAATATTACCCTTGATGACCCTGCCCCCTAAGGAGCGTCTGGTATTAAATTCCTGGAGAATGACCGGCGGGCAAATTGGGGTGTTATTAATGAATGCCACTGCGTTGCCCCTGGTTGCATTTTTAGGTAATGGAAACGACCATGCAGGTTTTATTTATACGGCAATTTTGTTTGCCGTCATATCCTGTTCGTTAACGCTTTTCGCCTTTAAAAATATCCGCGAAATGGATGCGGATAAAATTCAGCAAGAACCCAGATTGCCGATGAAAAAAAGCTTCGCGGCGATGAAAGGTAACTGGCCATGGATCTTAATGGTGCTGGCAAATTTGATCTTCTGGATTGCCCTACAACAGCGCTCCACGACCATTGTCTACTATCTGACCTACAACCTCGACCGCAAAGATCTGGTTCCGCTGACTAACAGCCTGGCGACAATTCAGATCCTGTTTATTATCGCCATTCCATTCTTTAGCAAATACCTCGCTAAAACCTGGATATGGGTAGGTGGTCTGCTGGTTGCCACGCTTGGCGGCGTCATGATGTGGCTGGCTGCGGACAACATTCCTTTCCTCATCGCCGCCTGGGTACTTGGCAATATAGGCAGCGGTATCGCCTGTTCAATGCCGTTTGCCATGCTGGGCTTCGCCGTCGACTTCGGCGCATGGAAGACGGGTATCAAGGCTACCGGCATTCTTATCGCCTTCGGCAGTACTTTTTGCATCAAGATGGGCAGTGGTTTGGGTACTGCATTCGCCGCCTGGATCATGAACAGTTTTGGCTATGTTCCGAACCACGCCCAGAATGCTGCAGGTCTGGAGGGAATTACCTGGGCCTTTATCTGGGCGCCCGCCCTGCTCTTCGCACTCGCGGCGATCCCGCTGCTTTTCTTCCGTAAATACGAAGCGATGGAAGAGAAGATTCGCCACGATCTGGAAACTATAAACCAATAACTTACCTTCACCCTCGAAATACGGGAGGCACCACCATGCCATTTGTGCAACATGAGCCGCGTCGTCTGGTCTGGCAGCAAAACGATCGTTATTTGTGGATTGAACCCTGGGGCGAGAACAGTCTGCGCGTACGCAGCGGTCGTCATCTCGCGGTAATGAGAAATGAAGACTGGGCATTGAATGAGCCCGTCGCAGAAAGCCTCTGCCACATAGTTTATGAGCACCACCAGGCTACGCTGACCAACGGTAAAATCACCGCTATCGTCAATCAAAAAGGGCAGGTCTCCTTTTACCGCCATCCGCATAAGCCTCTGTTACAGGAGTTCTGGCGTCTGCGGGGTGAAATCGGCGAGGACGAGTCTTCACACGGGCAGTACGTCAGCGCGCTAAACCTGGAGGGGCGCGAGTTCCGCCCTATTCCGGGAGGAAAATATTCGATTAAAGCCCGCTTCGAAGCCGCCGAAGGGGAAAAAATCTATGGCATGGGCCAGTATCAGCAGGCCAATCTGGATCTCAAAGGATGCGTTCTGGAACTGGCACAGCGTAACTCCCAGGCCTCTGTACCGTTTATGCTCTCAAGCCTGGGCTACGGATTTTTATGGAACAACCCGGCAGTGGGTCGCGTAACGTTCGCTCACAACGTAACCGAATGGGAAGCTCAGGTCAGCGAACAACTGGACTACTGGATCACCGCTGGCGATACCCCCGCGGAAATCAGCCAGGCTTACGCGCTCGCTACCGGCACACCGCCGATGATGCCGGATTACGCCATGGGTTTCTGGCAGTGTAAACTCCGCTATCGAACCCAGGAAGAGCTGCTGGCGGTCGCCCGCGAATATAAACAACGCAACCTGCCCATCTCGGTTATCGTTATTGATTTCTTCCACTGGCCTAACCAGGGTGACTGGATGTTTGACCCGCGCGACTGGCCCAATCCCGACGCCATGATCGCCGAACTAAAATCACTGGGTATTGAGCTGATGGTCTCCGTCTGGCCGACGGTGGATAATCGCACCGAGAGCTATCGGGAGATGCGCGAAAACGGCTGGCTGGTGCAAACGGAACGCGGATTGCCGATCAATATGGATTTCCTCGGCAACACGACGTTTTTTGACGCCACCCATCCTGGTGCGCGCGATTACGTCTGGGGTAAAGCTAAGCGCAACTATTACGATAAAGGCGTAACGCTCTTCTGGCTAGATGAAGCCGAACCTGAATTCAGCGTTTACGATTACGACAACTATCGCTATCACGCCGGGCCGGTACTGGAAGTGGGTAATATCTACCCACGAATGTACGCCAAAACTTTTTTTGATGGTATGAAAGCCGATGGCGAAGACCAGGTTATCAACCTGCTGCGCTGCGCCTGGGCCGGCAGCCAGAAATATGGCGCGCTGGTCTGGTCCGGTGATATTCACTCTTCGTTTCGATCGCTACGCAATCAGTTTGCCGCCGGACTCAATATGGGGATCGCGGGAATACCGTGGTGGACAACGGATATCGGTGGTTTTCATGGCGGTAATATTCACGACCCCAAATTCCATGAGTTGCTGATTCGCTGGTTCCAGTGGGGCGTCTTTAGCCCGGTGATGCGCCTGCACGGCAACCGCGATCCGCAGATTTTACCAGAACATCCTTACCGTGATGGTATTGCCCAGTGTCCGACCGGTGCGGCAAACGAAGTGTGGAGCTATGGTGAAGAGGTGTGCGAAGTGTTGACCGGCTGTCTGACGTTGCGTGAAAAGTTAAAGCCGTACATCAAAGCGGTAATGGCGGAAACGCACGAACGCAATGCGCCGGTAATGCGCACCCTGTTTTTTGAATTCCCAGAACAGACAACAAGTTGGGAGATTACCGATCAATACTGTTTTGGCCCCGACCTGCTGATTGCGCCGGTCATGCATGAAGGTATGCGCGAGCGTGACGTTTGGCTACCAGAAGGGGAAACATGGACGGATCTTGCGACCGGCGAGAGTTATTCTGGAGGGCAAACGCTGCGCTATGCCGCACCACTGAACAGAATACCGGTATTTGTCCGCGAAGATGGTCAGTACCGGGGTTTGTTAAGGCTGTAGAATGATTCCGGCTGCGGGCAACCACCGCAGCCGGAAGGATTATGACGTTCTGGCTTACTGCAGCTTAAATAATGCCGAGTAGTCCGCATTGCAAATACGCTGCACCGCCGGATGCTGGATCATTCTTTCCGCAAATATGGCGTGATACTCCTCCATCACATTCTCTACGCGTCCAATTTCAACAATAGAATCATCGGCATAGAAATTGTGCGAATAGAGCGTAGGCGCAACAAATATAGCGTTGTGCGTTGCGCCAAACGCTTTCATCAGCGCGGCGTCGTCAAACTCGCCGAGGATTTCAACGTTCAGTCCTTGTGAGTTAATCCAGTTCAGCAGCTTACGCCCGAGCATCGAACGACGCCCGGGGATTAACAATCGACGCTCTTCCAGACAAGCCGGGAATGGTTTCTCAGGCAGCGGCTGGGTGCACCAAAAACTCACGCTGCATTCGCCAATCCGCACAGAGAATAACCCTTCCTGCTGCGTTGAATCGATCGGGCAGTCGGAGATGATCATATCCAGCTTATGTTGGCTGAGCTGATCAAGCAGCATCTCGTGCGTTGATTCAAAACAGCGCAAATGGATTTGTTCATCTTCAACAACTGCGGCATCCAGCACGCTGCTGACCAGCTGTTTGGACAACGCATCTGCCACACCGACATCGAACAGTAAATTCGACTCTTTGCGGTAGTTCACGATATCCAGCATTTCCTGGCTTAACGTGAACATCTTATCCGCATAACGAAAAACTAATTCGCCTAATTCGCTTGGCTCCAGCCCACGCCCCTTGCGCTTGAACAGCTTTCCCTGCAAACGTTCCTCAAGCGCTTTAATCTGTCCGGTAATGGTTTGCGGCGTCAGATAAAGCGCTTCTGCAGCGCCAACCACCGAACCTTCTTTATAGACATGCCAAAAGTAGTACAGGTGGTTGTAGTTTATATGAGACATACTCACTCCCTGAAAATTGTCACAAAAGGGTTATCCCGTCAGGCTGACGCGTTCAACCGGGTGCGTAACCAGCAGAAACCTATTACCGCCGACAGCAAGGAACCGATCAGGATCCCCAGTTTCGCCCAGTTAATCAGCTCAGGATCGACGTTCCCAAACGCCAGGCTGGCGATGAAAATTGACATCGTAAAGCCAATGCCGCACAGAATGCCGACCGCCATAATTTGCTGGAAGTTCGTTCCCTCCGGCAATTGCGCCACCTTAAGGCGTAACGCCAGCCAGCAAAACAGGCTGATACCCAGCGGTTTGCCGATCAACAGGCCGGCAATGATCCCCAGCGGTAACACCGAGGTCAGTCCATCAACAGTAACGCCCTGCAATGAAACGCCCGCGTTAGCGAAGGCAAACAGCGGCAGGATCAGGTATGCCACCCACGGGTGCAGAACATGCTCCAGTCGCTTCGCCGGTGAACGCCCGTGTTTTTCCTTCAACGGAATGAAGAAGCCGACGATCACGCCCGCCAGCGTCGCATGCACGCCTGACTTCAGTACGGCCGTCCACAACACTACGCCAACCAGAATATAAATACCGGTGCGTCTTACACCGCACAGATTCAATGCCGCCAGAACGAGGATCGCGCACGCGGCTACGCCCAGCGACAACAGCGAGAGATCGCTGGTATAGAACAGCGCGATGATGACGATAGCGCCGAGGTCATCGATAATCGCCAGCGCCATCAGGAAAATTTTCAACGCCAGTGGAACACGACTGCCCAACAGCGCCAGCACGCCTAATGCAAAAGCGATATCCGTTGCCGCCGGGATAGCCCACCCCTCACGGGTGACAGGGTCGGCATAGTTGAATGCCAGATACAGCAGCGCCGGGACAATCATGCCCCCGATTGCGGCAATGATCGGAAACGCCGCCTGACGCAGGCTGGCCAGTGAACCTTGCATCAACTCGCGCTTCACTTCCAGACCAATCAACAGGAAAAACACCGCCATCAACGCGTCGTTGATCCACAGCAGCATATTTTTGTTGATCTCAAGCGCGCCAACCCTTAGTTGAACGGGCGTTTCCAGAAAGGCGTGGTACCATCCACTGGTCACCCCGATATTTGCCATCAGCATAGCGACCACGGCAGCGATGATCAGAATGATGCCCCCCGAGGCGTCACTACTAAAAAAACGATGCAGATGTTTCACTTTTATTCTCTCTATTGGGTGAATACTTCGTAAATACTATCTTACACCCTCAAAAAGCTCGTTAAAATTAGATTATCCATGATGAATAGATCGGTTTTTACGATGATATCTTCATTGCTCAGGCAACGTGCCTGGCAGGACAATGCGCGAGCTCATGCTTCAAATCTCACCTGGCCTTGGCCATGAGTTTGTGAAGCTCTGCGTCGTTTCAACAGAACATCAACCTATTCTTGTATCGACTATTTATTAAAAATATTTCATATCGGTCATTTGCCATAGACATTTGCCATAGAGAGTATAGGCAAGTTGGCACAATCAATAACGACAACTAAAAGCACAGCAATTGCTTTTTATAACAACTTCCACTAAAAACAGAATATTAGCTACGCTCAACTCCCGCCATAAACCGTGATTAAACGCTCTATATTAAAATAATTCATAGTGCAGACAATTCTCATCTATTGAAGAATACAAAATCTCCGCCTACGATGCAGAACCCACAGGAAACCAATGGTAAATAGAATCATGACCATATATACAATCAACAATCAATGTACTTATGATGATAAAACTCATGAAATCAAAAATCTGAAAAGCTCAGATAGATTAATAATGACAAGTATGAGGGTAAGATGTCTAAGATATATGATCCAAAATTCACACGAGGAAGTTATTCACAAGAAACAGCTTGCGCAGGCTCTATGGGGAGAACGCTGCCAGTTTGTGAACGACGCAAACCTGACTCAGCTATTATATTTATTGCGTAGAGATCTCAGAGAATGTGGTCTGCATGATTTTTTCTCTACCATCCCGAGGCTAGGTGTAAAAGTTAATGCTGACATCATTATCAATAAACCGGTGAAGAAATTATGGCTTCATCAGCGGTTGTGTAAAAACATACTATTTATTACTGTGTTAATTATTTTCTCCGTTCTGGCATTCATATTCATTCATTAATCACTGGGTCAATCATTAGAACCTATAACAGGCATCTCATAATGGACATAGGGATATGTCATGACATTTTATTTTTATCAAGAATAGATTGCAGTAATAGAATAAAATCTTTTGCTACTTGATAACGCTCACTTTTAACAGATATGCAGGCATAGACAGGCAATTTTTTAAATGAAAACTCACTGGGTGGTCGCATAATTTTCACTTTGTAATTTCTGACATCACGAAAATACAAAGCATAATTTAAAGGTACCAGCGCAATCATATCGCTTCGTTCCACAACATTAAAAACCCCAACTAATGAATCACTATGATAACCCGCATTCCTGCGTCCTTTGCAAAAAACTGTGTTCTCATACAAATCAACCACGTCCGCCGCTGCTGGGGTAAAGATATCCGTATGATACATTGCATGTTTACTGGCATAGAAATTATGCAGCGACAGTGCATCTAACTCATACAGTAAATTATGACTACCACATATGCACACATAGTCTTCAATACAATCAATAAGATGAACATCTACCAAATGATGTTCAATGGCTGTGAGACCAAAAGAAATATCGATACGTCCCTTTATCAGCATCGTACTTAACGCGTTTTTTTCATTTTTCCTGGCTGAGTAGTGGTTAATAATATAATTACTGAATAAATCGCAATCATTAAATACAGAAAAGTAGTAACTCTCAATAATATCACCCCCTAAAATAATGATCTCATTATCTTCTTTGGCGTGATGTTGGCTATTGAGGGTTGCATCGATAGCAGAAATAACTTGCCGAAACACCTGGTGCAAATCTTTTCCTGCCACAGTTGGCACCAGACCATCTCGGGTTCTGATAAAGAGATCTTCGTCATAGATGGTGTGCAGCCTGACAAGAGCATGAGAAACCGCCGCTGGCGTCACCTCCAATTTTTGAGCTGCCCGGGTTGCATTTCCCTCCGTGATAACAGCATCAAATACTTTAATCAGGTTGAAATCAAGATTTTGGTAATGTTTCTTTCCAACAACCATTCACGTATCCCTGTATCAATATGAAAATTTTATCGCGGCAACAGATTACCTTCGGGGATAATTTATTACAATAAAATTACCAGATAACAAGTTATAAATAAACAATACTATTGTAATTACCTACTTTATAAGTATCAGACTCGCCATCAAGATTCATAGCGTAAATGCATGTACAAAAAACGCACATCAACCGTAATAAAAAAGATAAAAACATTATCACAATTGTTGTTTATCTAAATTAACAATAAATGATTCCTCTACACTCAGGACTTAATCTAGCCTACAGTCTGATATTAACCAACGAGTGGATTTACAGGCGGTATATTAAATACTGATAACCTGTATTTTCTTATTATGTTAGTGAGGCGCAATAAATTAATGAAACAGTATAAAATCAACGATACGATTATTTATAATGAGTCATTACGAGAAATTACATCATTACAAGATAAAACGATAATAAAAATGACGCATATGCGGGCACAATGCTTAAGCTTTTTGCTTCGCAATGCAAAGCGAGATCTGATTACGCGCGAGATGGTAACAGAAGCCGTCTGGGGGCAAAAAGGGAAATTTATCAGTGACGCCAGCCTGACCCAACTGCTTTATCTGTTACGTCATGATTTAAAACAAATTGGTTTGGACGAATTGTTCACGACGTTGCCACGCCAAGGATTAAAAATTAATGATGATATTAATATCACTTTCAATGATACCCCAACCAGCTATACCTCCCCAGCAATAAAAAATAAAACATTACAGGCAATATTTCTAATCACTTTATTGCTCACAATTTCATTCGCACTTGTCAGATATATGTAGGCCAATTGGGGAAAACGCATCATGAATAAGACTCTGGAGAACATTTTGATACTGGAAGGGGGTTATGTTGATAACCCGAAAGACAAAGGTGGTGCAACCAACTGGGGAATTACTGAGGCAACCGCCCGTAAACATGGGTTCTTGAATGATATGCGAGATTTAACTCGCAGCGAAGCCTACGCTATCCTCGAAGAGGATTACTGGATTAAACCAGGGTTTAAAGATGTTGCAAACCTATCCGAATCTATTGCATTTGAGCTATGTGATGCGGCAGTCAACATTGGACAACATCATCCTGTTTTATGGTTACAGCGCTGGTTAAATGTTCTCAACCGAGAAGAGAGAAGCTATCAGGATATTGTCGTGGACGGAAAAATCGGCCCATACACCATGGCAACGCTGCAATATTACCTGACCGTACGTGGCAAAGAAGGTGAGGAGGTATTGGTGAAAGCGCTAAATTGTAGCCAGGGGGCCTGGTATCTGAGTCTCGCCGAGAAAAACCAACAAAATGAAGAATTTATTTATGGCTGGATGAAAAATCGAGTCTCATAACATACTCAATTATGTTATCCCCCGGCTCATGGAGGAGCCTGCTTAAAGAATAAAAGAATATTTAAGCTTTCGCATTATCAAGCATACGTTTTATCTTATCTCCAAGAACCTTCAGAATGGGTCCAGCAAAGACACCACCAAGGCCAGCGGCCAATAACACCATATTAAAGCTGAGCTCTTTTTCAATCGCCAGAGCACTCAACAGGAAGCTGGTAAAACACGAAATAACCATCTGTGTTAAGCAATACCTGATTTTATCGAAAATACTTCGTTTTTCTCTATTTTCTTTTCTCAGCAGAAAGCTGACTACACCTCCCCAGGCGCCAATTGCAATTACCGTCAATAACACTTCCAGTTCCAGCAGCACAACTTCAGACGTAGCTAAATGATTTGAAATAGCCATGATTAACGCTCCAGTTTATAGGTGAAATAGTGTTTACAGCTGGAGTTTATGCGCATTAACAAGATGAGAAAAATCACAGTGCATCATCTGTCAGCACAGCGTATCAAAGAAGAGAAATGATATTTCTCATGCACGGCATTAAGGCATGAAAATCGATAGCGAATTAGGCATTACGTTGAGGATAAAAAAACCTGGGCTATTTGCCCAGGTTCAGAGGAGTTCAACACTGAAGCTTAGCGCGTCAGATCGTCGAAGAACTTCTTCACACCATCGAAGAAGCTTTTAGAGCGCGGACTGTTTTGCTCGCCGGTCGGGCCGCCAAAGCTGTCCTGCAGATCTTTGAGCAGTTGCTTCTGCTTGTCGTTCAGGCCCACTGGGGTTTCAACCACCACGCGGCACAGCAGATCGCCCTGAGCGCCACCGCGTACAGACTTGACGCCCTTTCCACGCATGCGGAAAAGTTTGCCAGTTTGCGTTTCGCCCGGAATTTTTAACTTCACGCGACCGTCCAACGTCGGGACTTCAATTTCGCCGCCCAGCGCTGCCATCGCAAAGTTAATCGGTACTTCGCAGTACAGGTTATTGCCTTCACGTTCGAAAATTGGGTGCTGTTTCACCTGCACCTGAACATACAAATCACCCGCTGGCGCACCATGTTCACCGGCTTCACCTTCACCCGCTAAACGAATACGGTCGCCGGTATCAACCCCTGCCGGGATCTTAACGGACAGCGTTTTGCTTTTCTCAACGCGACCATGACCGTGGCATTTGTTGCACGGATCTTTGATCAGCGTACCGCGACCCTGACAGTGTGGACAGGTCTGCTGTACGGCAAAAAAGCCCTGACGCATCTGTACCTGACCGGAACCGTGACAGGTTGGACAGGTCTGCGGCTGAGTCCCTGCCTTCGCACCGCTGCCGTGGCAGACATCACACTCTTCCAGCGTCGGAATACGGATCTCTTTGGTGACGCCACGCACGGCTTCTTCCAGAGTGAGATCCATGTTGTAACGTAAATCAGCACCACGTGAGGCGCGCTGACGACCACGACCGCCGCCAAAGATATCGCCAAACACGTCACCAAAGATATCGCTGAAGTCAGCCCCGCCGCCAAAACCGCCGCCGCCGCCCATGCCGCCTTGCTCAAACGCTGCATGGCCGTACTGATCGTAAGCCGCACGTTTTTGCGCATCGGTCAGGATCTCGTACGCTTCTTTGATCTCTTTAAACTTGGCTTCGGCCTCTTTATCACCCTGGTTGCGGTCCGGGTGATATTTCATGGCCAGGCGCTTGTAGGCCTTTTTGATTTCACGCTCTTCCGCTGATTTGGAAACGCCTAAAATCTCGTAATAGTCTTGCTTAGCCATCTCTTTTTATCTGCCCCTAACATGCGTGCACGGGCGGAGAGGAAACCTCTTCGCCCGTGCCAGTAATTACCCGTTCAAAGGGCGATTATTTTTTGTCTTTCACTTCTTCAAACTCGGCGTCGACAACGTCGTCATCTTTCGCGTTGTTTGCAGAAGCATCAGCGCCTGCTGCGCCAGCCTGCTGCTGTGCGTGCTGCTGCTGAGCGATTTCCATCAGTTTCTGGGAAACCTGTGCCAGCGCCTGCATTTTCGCTTCGATATCTGCTTTGTCTTCGCCTTTCAGAGAAGTTTCCAGCGCGGACAGTGCAGACTCAATGGCAGTTTTGTCATCAGCCGGCAGTTGGTCGCCTGCTTCTTCAACCTGCTTACGAGTGCTGTGCAGCAGATGGTCACCCTGGTTACGGGTCTGAACCAGCTCTTCAAACTTACGGTCAGATTCTGCGTTCGCTTCTGCTTCGCGAACCATTTTCTGAATTTCTTCTTCGTTCAGACCAGAAGAAGCCTTGATGGTGATCTTCTGCTCTTTACCGCTGTTTTTGTCTTTCGCGGAAACGTGCAGGATACCGTCGGCATCGATGTCAAAAGTCACTTCGATCTGCGGCATACCGCGCGGAGCCGGGCTGATACCATCCAGGTTAAATTGACCCAGATCTTTGTTATCAGCGGCACGTTTACGTTCACCCTGCAGCACGTGGATGGTTACCGCAGACTGGTTGTCTTCAGCGGTAGAGAACACCTGGCTGTGCTTGGTCGGGATAGTGGTGTTTTTCGCGATCAGTGGAGTCATTACGCCACCCATGGTTTCGATACCCAGAGACAGCGGGGTAACGTCCAGCAGCAGCACGTCTTTCACATCACCGGTCAATACACCACCCTGAACGGCAGCACCGATTGCCACTGCTTCGTCCGGGTTAACGTCTTTACGCGGCTCTTTACCGAAGAATTCAGCAACTTTCTTCTGTACCATCGGCATACGAGTCTGACCACCGACCAGGATAACGTCCTGAACGTCGGAAACAGACAGACCAGCGTCCTGCAGAGCGACTTTCAGCGGCTCGATAGAACGGTTAACCAGGTCTTCAACCAGGCTTTCCAGTTTCGCACGGGTCACTTTAATGTTCATGTGTTTCGGACCGGTCGCGTCTGCAGTGATGTACGGCAGGTTCACGTCGGTCTGCTGAGCGGAAGACAGTTCGATCTTCGCTTTCTCAGCGGCTTCTTTCAGACGCTGCATCGCCAGCGGGTCGTTACGCAGGTCGATACCCTGATCTTTCTTAAATTCGTCAACCAGGTAGTTGATCATACGGCTGTCGAAGTCTTCACCGCCCAGGTGGGTATCACCGTTGGTTGCCAGAACTTCGAAGGTTTTTTCGCCGTCAACTTCGTCGATTTCGATAATAGAGATATCGAAAGTACCACCACCGAGGTCATAAACCGCGATAGTACGGTTGCCGACTTCTTTATCCAGACCGTAAGCCAGCGCGGCTGCGGTCGGTTCGTTGATGATACGTTTTACTTCCAGACCTGCGATACGACCGGCGTCTTTGGTTGCCTGACGCTGAGCATCGTTAAAGTATGCAGGTACGGTGATAACCGCTTCAGTTACCGGTTCACCCAGGTAATCTTCAGCCGTTTTCTTCATTTTTTTCAGCACTTCAGCAGAAATCTGCGGCGGTGCCATTTTCTGACCTTTTACGTCAATCCATGCATCACCGTTGTCAGCACCGATGATTTTGTACGGCATGATGGCTTCATCACGCTGTACTTCTTCGTCCTGGAAGCGGCGGCCAATCAGGCGTTTAATCGCAAACAGGGTGTTTTGCGGGTTTGTCACTGCCTGACGTTTAGCCGGCTGACCAACCAGAGTTTCACCATCCTGGGTATAAGCAATGATAGAAGGCGTGGTGCGATCGCCCTCGGCGTTCTCCAGCACACGTGCAGTAGTGCCATCCATAATCGCTACACAAGAGTTGGTAGTACCCAGGTCGATACCAATAATTTTACCCATCTAAACGTCTCCACTAAAAATTCGGTCATCATGTGGTTGTGAATCTGTAATAAGGGCGAAACGTGCGGTTTCAACTACCCTGAATCGTTTTTTTTCAGACTCACCACTGCGGTTGTCTACAAGATGGGGTCGTAACCCACTTCATCAAGGGGGGAATGAAAATTTTTTTTAGCCTTGTGGCAATAAAATCACAGAAAAAAGGCTAAAAGATAAAAAATGAATAGTTGCCAACCAGAATTAATTCACACCAGCAATTAAATAAATAAAGCCATTCACATAAAAATTGTAATAAAAAGAAAAGATTACGAGCATGAATCATTTTTCCGACGGCGGTAAGATGGTCTGAAGTCACGCACTTTTGCAGCCGTCAAAGAGAAATCCCATGAAATCCTCGTTAACCCTTTCCGCCAGCCTGTTTATGGGCCTGCTGCTGAGCAGCGCCGCGCACGCTAACGATCATAAAGTTTTGGGTATGATTGCCATGCCCCGTAACGAAACCAACGATCTGACCCTAAAACTTCCCGTTTGTCGCGTGGTGAAACGCATTCAACTCACGGCCGATCATGGTGATTTACAGCTCAGTGGCGCATCTGTTTATTTCAAGGCTGCCCGCATGTCCAGCCAAAGTCTGAATGTGCCTTCCTCTATCAAAGAAGGGCAAACGACCAACTGGATCAACATTAATAGTGACAACGACAATAAGCGCTGCGTCAAAAAAATCACCTTCTCCGGCCATACGGTGAACTCCTCTGATATGGCAACGCTGAAAATCATCGGCGACGACTAATTCCGCACACTTTTATTCAGAAGCCATAGAAAACATGAATGTCACGTATTTGAATGACGACGACCTCGACTTTCTTCAGCATTGTAGTGAGGAGCAACTCGCCAATATTACCCGCCTGCTCACGCATAATGAAAAAGGGAAAGCCCGTCTGTCGAGCGTACTAAACCACAACGATTTATTTAAATCGATGGAAGGACACCCGGAACAACATCGTCGCAACTGGCAGCTGATTGCCGGCGAGCTTCAGCATTATGGCGGCGACAGCATTGCCAATAAACTCCGCGGCCATGGAAAACTGTATCGGGCTATTTTGCTGGATGTTTCGAAGCGTCTGAAGCTGAAAACCGACAAAGAGATGTCCACATTCGAAATTGAACAATATCTGCTGGAACACTTTTTACGTAATGCCTGGCAAAAAATGGATGCGGAACACAAGCGGACCTTTTTACAGGCCGTTGATGCAAAAGTCTCTGAACTGGAAGAACTTTTGCCACTATTAATGAAGGACCGTCATCTGGCGACAGGTGTATCTCACCTGCTCTCCAGCCAGCTTAGCAAGATCCTAAGAACACACGCCGCCGTCAGCGTCATCGGACACGGATTACTGCGTGGAGCCGGACTTGGCGGCCCGGTCGGCGCCGCATTAAACGGAGTTAAAGCGGTGAGCGGCAGCGCCTATCGCGTGACGATTCCGGCGGTACTTCAAATCGCCTGCCTGCGCAGAATGATCGCCCACGCGCAAGCGTGATGCCCATCACAGGGAAAATAATTCATTTTCCCTTCGTTAGATCATAGACAGTGCCCTCTCCCCTGATTATCATGCCGCGCCCCGAAGACTGCGATCGTTATTCGGGGAAACTATTTCACCATTCAATCAATGATGATTTTGAGGAATTATGGGCAACACTAAGTTGGCTAATCCGGCACCGCTGGGCCTGATGGGCTTTGGCATGACCACCATTCTGCTTAACCTGCACAACGCGGGTTTCTTCGCCTTTGACGTTATTATTCTGGCGATGGGCATTTTCTACGGCGGTATCGCGCAAATTTTTGCCGGTCTGCTGGAATATAAAAAAGGCAACACCTTCGGTTTAACCGCCTTTACCTCCTACGGTTCGTTCTGGCTGACGCTGGTTGCGATCCTGATCATGCCGAAAATGGGCCTGGCGGATGCAACCAATGGTCAGTTCCTGGGCGTGTATCTGGGTCTGTGGGGCGTCTTCACTCTGTTCATGTTCTTCGGCACGCTGAAAGCGGCTCGTGCGTTGCAGTTTGTCTTCCTGAGCCTGACGGTGCTGTTCGCGCTGCTGGCCGTTGGCAACATTGCTGGTAACGAAGCGATCATTCACGTTGCTGGCTGGGTTGGCTTAGTGTGTGGCGCAAGCGCCATTTACCTGGCGATGGGTGAAGTGCTGAACGAACAGTTTGGCCGTACCATCCTGCCGATTGGTGAAGCGCACTAATCTGACGTTATCCCCCCTGACGGGGGGATATTCCTTACAAGCGCTGTAACTCTGCCTGCACGTTCGAATCGCGATGATAAATATCCTGTCGCAGCCAAATTCCCAGACCTAACCCCACCAGCGATAGCGCCAGCACATACCAGGCCGGAGCCATTGGCGACACGCGCATTAACATCGTCACGGCGATTGGCGTCAGACCACCAAAAATGGCGTACGACACGTTGTAAGAGAAGGATATTCCGGTAAAGCGGACTTCCGCCGGAAACGCTCGAACCATGACATAAGGCACAGCCCCCACCACGCCAACGCACAACCCCACCAGCCCATACAACAGGAACAAGTGCTGAGGATGGCTGCCGGTCAGGTGATAGAAAAACCAGCTTGAACAGGCCAACAGCAGGCTGCCGACAATAAAGGTTTTGCTGGCGCCGACCCGGTCGACAATAAACCCGGCCAGCAGACAACCCACGCACAGCATAATAGTCGCGACACTGTTGGCTTGTAACGTCAACGCTGGCGCAAAGCCATACTGTTTCTGCAACCAGACTGGCGACATCAGGATCACCACCACAATCCCGGCCGACAACAACCAGGTCAGCAGCATGGAAATGACCACCGCTTTTTTATGTTTGCTCACCACCGACTTCACCGGTAGCTCTTGCGCCAGCGCTTTACGTTGCTGCATTTCGAGGAATATAGGCGTCTCCTGCAGCCAGCGGCGCAGGTACATTGCCACCAGCCCAAACACGCCCCCCAGCAGGAATGGAATACGCCAGCCGTAGTCATGCACCGCCTGCTGCGTCAGGCTGGTGTTCACCAGCGTCGCAACTACCGACCCCAGCAGAATTCCCACCGTCAGCCCGGCGGTTAGCGTGCCACAGGCAATGCCGATGCGGCGCTCCGGTACGTGCTCCGCCACGAACACCCACGCGCCCGGCACTTCTCCGCCGATGGCAGCGCCTTGCAAAATGCGCATCAGCAGTAACAGCAGCGGCGCGAGGATCCCCATTGAGGCGTAAGTAGGCAATAGCCCAATCGCCAGCGTTGGTATCGCCATCAGCAAAATGCTAAGGGTAAACATTTTCTTGCGCCCGACCAGATCGCCAAAGTGCGCCATGATAATGCCACCCAGCGGACGCGCCAGATATCCGGCCGCAAAAATGCCGAAGGTTTGCACCTGGCGTAGCCATTCAGGGATGTCTGCCGGAAAGAAGAGTTCGCCAACAACAGCGGCAAAGAAGACGAAGATAATGAAATCATAAAACTCAAGCGCACCGCCGAGGGCAGCAAGCGTAAGGGTTTTATAATCCTGGCGATTCAGCGGTCGAGTGTGTTGTGACATAGCAAACCATGAGTCAGTGGAGTAATTGAATCTGTCTGTCGATATATGTAAAGCAAAAATTACTATATCGTAAACAATTCAATACTCCACTGTCATTGGCACTTATGTCACGATCGCGCTACTTTCAGGGGTTTGTATCGCGAATTGCGCTTTTAGGGCGAAAAGATGCTACAACAGCCGGTGCGGTTTCCACATACGGCCCATCCAACAACTGTATACAATACGGTACACTTGCAAAAATACCCGGTACGATAACTTTACCGTCGGCATCTTTCACACCTTCCAGCGTTTCTTTGATCGACTTCGGCTGTCCAGGCAGATTCAGGATCAGCGCCTGCTTGCGAATCACGCCAACCTGGCGGGAGAGAATAGCCGTTGGCACAAAATGCAGGCTTATCTGGCGCATCTGCTCGCCAAAGCCCGGCATCTGGCGGTCGGCTACGGCCAGCGTGGCATCAGGCGTCACGTCGCGACGGGCCGGACCCGTTCCGCCGGTAGTCAGTACCAGATGACAGCTCATTTCATCCACCAGCTCGCATAAGGTCTGTTCGATGATCGCCTGTTCATCCGGGATCAACCGCGTTTGCAGCTCAAAAGGGGTGGTAAGGGCAGACGCCAGCCACTCTTCAAGGGCTGGGATACCTTTATCCTGGTAAACGCCGCTGGAAGCACGGTCAGAAATGGAAACCAGGCCAATGCGTAAAGTATTCATGATTATTCCGTTTAAACAGTCTCGTTAAACAGAATGATACACTGCGAAGGGAAGGACAGACAGGTTTCAGAAGAGGTAGCGTGACCCATATCAGGGCCACGCGCTAATGATTACAGCAGATCGCCGATCATTTTTTCCAGTTTACCCTGGTCTACAGCAAACTTACGGATACCGTCCGCCAGTTTGTCTACAGCCATCGGATCCTGGTTGTGCTGCCACAGGAACTCAGCTTCAGTGATGCGTGCAGGGCGCGCTTTCACTTCGCCGGAGAAGGACAGTTTACGTTCGATAGCGCCTTCGCTTTCCGCCAGCTCTTTCAGCAGTGCCGGTGCAATCGTCAGACGATCGCAGCCTGCCAGCTCAATGATTTCGCCAATGTTACGGAAGCTCGCACCCATCACCACAGTTTCGTAACCGTGTTGTTTGTAGTACTCGTAGATTTCCGTTACGGAAACCACACCCGGATCTTCTGCCGGTGCATACTCTTTTTTGTCGGTGTTGGCTTTATACCAGTCAAGAATACGGCCAACGAACGGAGAAATCAGGTATACGCCAGCTTCTGCACATGCACGCGCCTGCGCGAAGGAGAACAGCAGAGTCAGGTTACAGTTGATGCCTTCTTTTTCCAACTGCTCAGCGGCACGGATGCCCTGCCAGGTTGAAGCCAGTTTGATCAGAATGCGATCGTTGCTGATGCCAGCATCGTTGTACATTTTGATCAGGCGTTTTGCTTTTGCGATAGACGCGTCGGTGTCGTAGGACAGACGAGCGTCAACTTCAGTGGAGATACGACCCGGGACCAGTTTCAGGATCTCCAGACCGATATTTACTGCCAGTTTGTCGGTCGCGTCGACGACCTGCTGCGCACGGTCGTTGCTCTGCTGCTTTGCCCAGGCTACAGCGTCATCAATCAGCTTGCGGTATTCCGGGATCTGCGCTGCGTTAAGAATGAGAGAAGGGTTAGTTGTGGCATCCTGAGGCTGATACAGCTTCATTGCCGCGATGTCTCCGGTGTCGGCCACTACTGTGGTGAACTGACGAAGGGAGGTCAATTTGTCCGTCATGATAGCGATTCTCTTTAAACAGCTTGTTAGGGGGATGTAACCGATCTTCCCTGATGATAGCACGACGCACTCTCAGCGCAACCGCCTGGATTCTCCGACCAGCCGCTCAGCCCTGATTACGCATCTCAAAGCCCGAGATGCGCAATTAAGGATATAACGATTGTTATGATAAACTCCCGCAATCAATCACCTTTCAAGGTATATACTGGTCGATTATTGGTAGCGCTTACACGGAAATCCTCGCGCTAACCGGCATCAACAAGAGGGATGTTAATGCCTGATTTTTTCTCATTTATTAATGAAATACTCTGGGGATCGGTGATGATCTACCTCCTGCTTGGCGCAGGATGTTGGTTCACCTGGCGTACAGGGTTCGTTCAGTTTCGCTACATTCGCCAGTTTGGCAAAAGTCTTAAAAATAGCATCAGTCCGCAGCCGGGCGGTTTAACTTCCTTTCAGGCTTTATGCACCAGTCTTGCCGCACGAATCGGTAGCGGCAATCTGGCAGGCGTGGCGTTGGCGATTGCCGCCGGCGGCGCGGGAG
This sequence comes from Citrobacter sp. Ce104, assembly GCF_030334595.1. Lineage (NCBI taxonomy): Bacteria > Pseudomonadati > Pseudomonadota > Gammaproteobacteria > Enterobacterales > Enterobacteriaceae > Citrobacter > Citrobacter sp. Ce104. The sequence goes on along the minus strand of NZ_JAOWDP010000058.1, from coordinate 101,854 downwards.
CCGTTTTCTGGATGTGGGTTTCGGCGGTTATTGGCATGGCAACGTCATTTGCCGAGTGCTCGCTTGCCCAACTGTACAAAGAACGCGACAGCAAGGGACAGTTTCGCGGCGGTCCTGCGTGGTATATGGCGCGTGGGCTGGGCATGCGCTGGATGGGCGTGCTTTTTGCCATCTTTTTACTCATTGCCTACGGGCTGATTTTTAACAGCGTTCAGGCAAATTCGGTCTCTCGTGCGCTAACCTTTGCGTTTGATATCCCTCCCCTCTTCTCCGGAATCACCCTGGCAATCGTGTCATTGCTGGCAATCGTCGGCGGCATTAAAGGCGTTGCCCGCCTGATGCAATGGTTCGTTCCGATGATGGCTCTGCTGTGGGTCGGTTGCAGTATCATCATCTGCCTTTGGCATTTCGGGCAGCTTCCCGGCATTATCATGACCATTGTAAAAAGCGCTTTCGGCTGGCAGGAGGCCGCGGCCGGTGCCGCCGGGTATACGCTAAGCCAGGCCATTGCCAGCGGCTTTCAACGCGGTATGTTTTCTAATGAGGCCGGAATGGGATCAACCCCGAATGCCGCCGCCTCGGCAGCGTCCTGGCCCCCGCATCCGGCGGCACAAGGCATTGTGCAAATGATCGGAGTATTAGTTGATACGCTGATTCTCTGTACCGCCAGCGCGATGATCGTTCTGTTGGCAGGCAATGGCACCAGCTATGTGCCAATGGAAGGCATCCAACTGCTTCAGAAAGCGATGGTAACGCTCACGGGGGAATGGGGAGCCGGATTTGTGGCTTTCATTGTGATTCTGTTTGCCTTTAGCTCTATCGTCGCCAACTACATCTACGCGGAAAATAACCTGGTTTTTCTGAAGATGGACAACATGCGCGTCATCTGGCTATTACGGATCGCCACCGTTAGCACGGTGGTCGGCGGAACGTTAATCAGTGTCCCGCTGGTCTGGCAATTGGCCGACATCATTATGGCCTGTATGGCCATCACTAACCTGACGGCGATTTTGCTGCTTTCTCCAGTTGTACATACCATCGCCAGCGACTATCTGCGCCAGCGTAAACTCGGGGTGCGCCCGCAATTCGATCCGCGCCGTTATCCTGATATCAGACAACAGCTTGCGCCCGAAAGCTGGGATGAAACGCCGCGCGAATAGCGCGGCAATCGCAACCATCGATCAATTCAGTCGTTTTTTTTGCTAAAGTCGCAGTAAATTTCCTGCAAGGACTGGATATGCTGATTCTGATTTCACCTGCAAAAACGCTCGACTACCAAAGTCCGCTGGCAACGACACGTCATACGTTGCCCGAACTGCTGGATCACTCCCAGCAGCTTATTCACGTGGCGCGCCAGCTCTCTGCCCCGCAGATTGGCAAGCTGATGGGGATTAGCGACAAGCTGGCGGATCTGAATGCCACGCGTTTCCACGACTGGCAGCCTGACTTCACACCGGAAAACGCGCGCCAGGCCCTTCTGGCGTTTAAAGGCGACGTGTATACCGGGCTGCAGGCTGAAACCTTCAGCGAGGCGGATTTCGACTTCGCTCAGCAGCATTTACGGATGTTGTCCGGGCTTTACGGCGTTTTGCGTCCGCTGGATTTGATGCAGCCTTACCGTCTGGAAATGGGCATTCGCCTGGCCAATGCGAAGGGTAAAGATCTCTACCAGTTCTGGGGAGATATCATCACCGATAAACTTAATGAAGCACTTGAAGCGCAAGGCGACAGCGTGGTGATTAACCTCGCCTCGGATGAGTATTTTAAATCCGTGAAGCCGAAAAAGCTCAACGCAGAGCTTATCAAACCGGTCTTCCTTGATGAGAAGAACGGCAAGTTCAAAGTCATCAGCTTCTATGCCAAAAAAGCGCGCGGCCTGATGAGTCGCTACATTATTGAGAATCGCTTAACGCAGCCAGAACAACTGGCCGCTTTTAACAGCGAAGGTTATTTCTTTGATGAAGAAGCGTCAGGGAATGGCGAACTGGTGTTTAAACGCCACGAGCAGTAGCGTACATGCCGGATAGCGGGGCCCGCTAAGCAAAGCGCCAGCGGGCACCACCGTTAACCGCGAGTCATCATCAGCTTACGCAGCGCAGCAAAATCAGCAGGCAGGTGATGAGAAAGCAGCGGCAGGTCCGCGCGCTCCGCCAGCTCTTTTGGCAGAGCCAGCTTCAGGTCAAGAATCTCTTCAACGCTTTCTTTAAACTTCGCCGGATGCGCAGTACCGAGGAACAGGCCGTACTCGCCAGGGTTCAACTGGTCGCGCAGCGCACGGTACGCCACCGCCGCATGCGGTTCTGAGGTGTACCCCATCTCATGCAGCTCACGCATCGTATCCTGCGTCGTAGCATCGTCAACGGCGGCATAACCCAGCTCATTCAGGCGCCAGATTTTACGGCGGAACAGTTCTTCCACGCGCGGCCAGTTGTTCGGCTGGCTGACATCCATCGCATTCGACAACGTCGCCTGAGTCGCTTTCGGCGCCCACTCACCTTGTGCAAGGAAACGCGGAACCGTATCGTTGACGTTGGTCGCCGCAATAAAACGTTTCACCGGCAAGCCCAGCGATTTCGCCAACAGCCCGGCGGTTAAATCGCCAAAGTTACCGCTGGGAACGGAGATTACCAGTTGATTACGCGCCTCTTGCGGCAGTTGGGCCACGGCCTCAAAGTAATAACAGATTTGCGCCAGCAGACGGCTGATGTTGATCGAGTTAGCCGAGTTCAGCCCCAGAGCCGTCTTCAGTTCTTCGTCATCAAACGCCTGTTTCACCAGCGCCTGGCAGGCATCAAAATCGCCATCAATTGCTACGGTTTCAATATTGCCGCCCAGCGTACAGAACAGTTTTTCCTGTAATGGGCTGATCTTGCCGTTGGGGTAGAGGATTACCACGCGCACATTTTTCAGGCCATAAAAGGCATGTGCGACCGCCGCCCCAGTGTCTCCGGAGGTCGCCGTCAGAATGGTGACCGGTTTGTCGCCGCTGATATGCGTCAGCATCTGCGCCATAAAGCGACCGCCAAAGTCTTTAAATGCAAGCGTTGGGCCGTGGAACAGTTCCAAACAGCCGACATCCGCAGCAACCTGGGCCACCGGCGCCGGGAAGGCAAACGCCGCGCGCACGCGCTCTTCCAGAATTTCCTGAGGGATCTCATCCCCGATAAATGCGGAAAGGATCTTCGCGCTGCGGCTAACGAAATCCAGGTCCAGCATCTCATCAACTTCAGTCAGATTGAATTCCGGCAAATCGTGCGGAAAAAACAATCCCTGATTCTTGCCAAGCCCTTGCGTGACGGCCTGCGCAAAGCTGACCTGTTCGTTGTGATCTTTCAGATTATACAGTTTCATTGATTATCCCAGTACCCGTGCGCCCGCCGTGTCCAACCGGCAAATATGAACAAAGCCTTCCTGATTTTGCAGATAATTTTTCCCCAGCCAATCTGCTACGCGCTGCGCTGTATCCGGCTTATCGCACAAGGCAAACAGCGTCGGCCCCGACCCGGAGATACCGCTGGCCAGCGCGCCGATTTCCGCTACCGCCTGACGCGCCTGGCTAAAGCCTGGCAGCAAGCGGGTACGGTACGGCTCAGCAATGACATCTTTCATCAGCTTCGCAGCAAGCCCAGGCTGACGGGAATAGCAGGCATGAATAAATCCAGCCAGATGTCGCCCGTGGGCGATACAGTCCTGACGGCGATACTGCGCAGGTAAAATCGCCCGTGCTTCTGCCGTTGACACTTTAATCCCCGGATACGCCAGTACCCACAGCCACTCATCAAAGCCTGGCACCTGCTGGCTGATAATGCCGTTTTCTTCGATCATTAACTGCATGCCGCCCAAAAAGCACGGAGCGACGTTATCGTAATGAATACTGCCGGAGATACGCCCTTCCAGCTCGCCCATTATCGCTAACAGGCGCGTATCGTTGAGCGGCTTACCGCAGTGTTCGTTCATAGCGACTAACGCCGCCACGACGGAACAGGCGCTGGAGCCTAACCCGGAGCCAATTGGCATATTTTTTTCCAGCGTCATTGCCACCGGAACGCTTTTACCTAGCTCCTGACAGAATCGCTCCCAGCACTGGTAGACAATATTTTCTCGCGGCTCAGGCGGCAGTTTGTTGGCAAAGCGCCCGAGGTTGTTAAGGCTGAAATGGTCGGCCGCTTCAACGGACACCACATCTCCCAACAGCGAACCGTCCACCGGGGTTACCGCCGCGCCGAGCACATCAAACCCGACGCTCATATTGGCACTGGAAGCCGGGGCATAAACTCTCACCATGTCAGACTCCTAACTTCCATGAAAGGGTGCGTAGCAGGTCGGCAAAGACGCCCGCAGCCGTCACATCGTTACCCGCGCCGTATCCGCGCAGAACCAACGGTAACGGCTGATAGTAGTGGCTATAGAATGCCAGCGCGTTTTCACCGTTTTTCACTTTGAACAGCGGATCGTTGCCGTCCACTGCATCAATTTTCACGCGACAAACGCCGTCCTCTTCGATATTGCCAACATAGCGCAATACTTTCCCCTCATCACGGGCTTTCGCCACGCGCGCGGCAAAGGCGTCGTCCAGTTGCGACAATTTCGCCATAAACGCGGAAACATCACCAGAATCATCAAACTCTTTTGGCAGGACCGGCTCAATGACAATGTCAGAAAGCTCCAGCTCACGACCGGTTTCACGGGCCAGGATCAGCAGCTTACGCGCCACGTCCGTACCGGAAAGATCGTCACGCGGATCGGGTTCGGTATAGCCCAGTTCACGCGCCATTGTGGTGGCCTGGGAGAAGCTCATGCCTTCATCCAGCTTGCCGAAAATAAACGACAGCGAACCGGAAAGAATGCCTGAGAATCGTTGCAGTTCATCGCCCGCGCTGAGCAGATTTTGCAGGTTTTCAATAACCGGCAAGCCCGCGCCCACGTTGGTGTCGTACAGGAATTTACGACGCGACTTCGCCGCGGCAAAACGCAACTGATGGTAGTAATCCATCGACGACGTGTTGGCCTTTTTGTTCGGCGTGACCACATGGAAGCCTTCGCGCAGGAAGTCAGCATACTGATCCGCCACCGCCTGGCTTGAGGTACAGTCGACAATCACCGGGTTGAGCAGATGATATTCTTTCACCAGACGAATGAGGCGCCCAAGGTTGAATGGCTCTTTCGCGCTTTCCAGCTCCGTCTGCCAGTTTTCCAGATTCAAACCGTGGACGTTGGTCAGCAGAGCCTTCGAGTTCGCCACCCCGCACACGCGCAGATCGATATGCTTCTTTTTGAGCCAGGTCTGCTGACGTTTAAGTTGTTCCAGCAGCGCACCGCCCACTCCGCCTACGCCAATCACAAACACTTCAATCACCTGGTCGGTGTTGAACAGCATCTGATGGGTAACGCGTACGCCGGTGGTCGCGTCATCGTTGTTCACTACCACCGAAATAGAACGCTCGGACGACCCCTGGGCGATCGCCACGATGTTGATGTTCGCACGAGCCAGCGCGGCAAAGAATTTCGCCGAGATGCCGCGCAGCGTGCGCATACCATCGCCAACGACGGAGATGATAGCCAGTCGCTCAGTCACCGCCAGCGGCTCCAGCAGGCCTTCTTTCAGTTCGAGATAGAATTCATCCTGCATGGCGCGCTGCGCACGCGCGCAGTCGCCCTGTGGGACGCAGAAACTGATGCTGTATTCAGAAGAGGATTGGGTGATCAGCACTACCGAGATGCCCGCACGCGACATCGCGGCGAAAACGCGCGCTGCCATACCCACCATGCCTTTCATCCCAGGGCCGGAGACGCTAAACATCGCCATATTATTGAGGTTAGAAATGCCTTTTACCGGCAAATCGTCGTCATCACTGCTGGCACCGATCAACGTACCGGGCGCTTGCGGATTACCGGTATTTTTAATCAGGCACGGGATCTGGAACTGAGCAATAGGGGTAATGGTGCGCGGGTGCAGAACTTTGGCGCCGAAGTAAGAAAGCTCCATCGCTTCCTGATAAGACATCGACTTCAGCAGCCGGGCGTCGGGTACCTGACGCGGATCGCAGGTATATACGCCGTCAACATCGGTCCAGATCTCACAACAATCAGCGCGCAAACAGGCGGCCAGTACGGCGGCAGAGTAGTCAGAGCCATTACGCCCCAGCACCACTAATTCACCTTTCTCATTTCCGGCAGTAAATCCGGCCATCAGAATCATATGGTCAGCAGGAATACGGCTGGCGGCAATGCGGCGCGTAGATTCGGCGATATCAACGGTAGATTCGAGGTAATGGCCTACTGCCAGCAATTTCTCCACCGGGTCAATGACCGTCACGTTGTGCCCGCGCGCTTCCAGCAGGCCTGCCATGATGGCGATCGACATTTTTTCACCACGGCAGATAAGCGCGGCATTGATACTGTCCGGGCACTGTCCCAGCAGGCTGATACCGTGCAGGACGTGCTTAATCTGGGCAAATTCTTGTTCAACAAAGGCTTTGAGCGGAGCCAGCGGGAAACCCGGCTGTGCAGCGGCCAGACCCACCAGCAGTTCAGAGAAAATGCGTTCGGCGTCGCTGATGTTGGCTAAAGCATCCTGACCACCGATGGTCTTTTCAATCATCGCCACCAGATGGTTGGTAATTTTTGCGGGGGCAGAGAGTACGGTCGCGACCTGCCCCTGTCTGGCATTGCTTTCCAAAATATCGGCAACCCGCAGAAAGCGCTCTGCATTTGCCACTGATGTACCGCCGAACTTCAACACTCGCATGGTTTACCTCATTGCCTTTGGTCGAAAAAAAAGCCCGCACTGTTTAGGTGCGGGCTTTTTCTTGTGTTTCCTGTACGCGTCAGCCCGCACCGTTACCTGTGGTAATGGTGATGGTTGTGGTAATAGTGATGCTGATGCGTTTCATGATGTTGTGTGCTCTGTAATTATTATCTGTCTGTGCTGTATTCTTTTAGGGTTAAAGTATCTGCTGACCTAAGTCAATAAATTTTTAAATTGATCACATTCCGAAACTTGTTCACGAGCGACTGCTTGTCCTTTTACTTTCAACCAAAACAGCATGTTTCCCCCACTTGAAGTCAGAATAAAAAACCACGTAACAAAAACTGCTCGAAATTTTATTTTGTGATGTTTTTTTCTATATCATGTAAAAAACGGTGCAACATTGCCGTGTCTCGCTGCCCTAACAGACCCATTCGCTGTTGCAGCCAGTCCGTCAGCTTGATGTCGTCAGAAACGTTCAGCGTGGCTAATAAACGTAAAACGCGCGCACGCAATGCCTGTAGCTGAAGCTCATCCGTCACCTCACTATTTTTAGCCGGTTGTTGTATTAAACCTGCTAATTGATAGCAATACACCATCACCGCCTGTCCCAAATTGAGTGAGGGATAGTCAGCCACCATAGGTACACCGGTGAGCACATCCGCCAGAGCCAATTCTTCGTTGGTCAGCCCCGAATCCTCGCGACCAAAAACCAGTGCGGCGTGTTCCATCCACGTTGATTTTTCCTGCAACAGGGGAACCAGTTCGACCGGCGTGGCGTAATAATGAAACTTCGCCCGGCTGCGCGCGGTGGTCGCGACGGTAAAATCCACGTCGTGGAGCGCCTCCGCTAACGTTGGAAAAACGTTAATATTATCAATAATATCGCCCGAACCATGCGCAACCCATCGCGTAGCGGGTTCCAGGTGGGCTTCGCTGTCAACGATCCGTAATTGGGTGAACCCCATAGTCTTCATAGCGCGGGCAGCCGCGCCGATATTTTCCGCTCTGGCGGGGGCAACCAGAATAATTGTTAAACGCATTTCGATACTCTTTTTGGCCAGTCTGCAAGGGATTATGTGACGTAGGTCAACATATTACGCTGCGCGAATTTACATATTTTTAACAGAAATCACTGAAAAAGCATTCCGCATACGTTAAAAAATGCTAAACTATTTCCAGGCTGTACTATTGCTTTTTATGTTAACAAAAGTTGCATATCCCTCTGTTTATCCATGATAATTTAATTTAAAATGGATCGCACTGGTTGGATTCATTACATTTATTAATTTGCTCGTGCAACTAGTTGTAATATTGCAATTTTGTGATGAAAGCAAACATTTGGATACGTTGATTTCATCAAACTGTTAACGTGCTACAATTGAACTTGATATATGTCAACGAAGCGTAGTTTTATTGGGTGTCCGGCATGTCTTAGCCTGTTATGTTGCTGTTAAAATGGTTAGGATGACAGCCGTTTTTGACACTGTCGGGTCCAGAGGGAAACTACCCACGACCAAGCTAATGATGTTGTTGACGTTGATGGAAAGTGCATCAAGAACGCAATTACGTACTTTAGTCATGTTACGCCGATCATGTTAATTTACGGCATGCATCAGGCAGGTCAGGGACTTTTGTACTTCCTGTTTCGATTTAGTTGGCAATTTAGGTAGCAAACATGCAGACCCCGCACATTCTTATCGTTGAAGACGAGTTAGTAACACGCAACACGTTGAAAAGCATTTTCGAAGCAGAAGGCTATGATGTATTCGAAGCGACAGATGGCGCGGAAATGCATCAGATTCTCTCTGAATATGACATCAACCTTGTGATTATGGATATCAATCTGCCTGGGAAAAATGGCCTGCTGTTAGCGCGCGAACTCCGCGAACAAGCTAACGTTGCGCTGATGTTCCTGACGGGCCGTGATAACGAAGTCGATAAAATTCTCGGCCTCGAAATCGGCGCAGACGATTACATCACCAAGCCGTTTAACCCACGCGAACTGACTATCCGTGCTCGTAACCTGCTGTCCCGTACCATGAACCTTGGTACTGTCAGCGAAGAACGCCGTAGCGTCGAAAGCTACAAGTTCAATGGCTGGGAGCTGGACATCAACAGCCGCTCTCTGATTGGTCCTGACGGCGAGCAGTATAAACTGCCGCGCAGCGAATTCCGTGCCATGCTTCACTTCTGTGAGAATCCGGGCAAAATCCAGTCTCGCGCAGAACTGCTGAAAAAAATGACCGGTCGCGAACTGAAGCCGCATGACCGTACCGTTGACGTGACGATCCGCCGCATTCGTAAACATTTCGAATCAACGCCGGATACGCCAGAAATCATCGCCACCATTCACGGTGAAGGCTACCGTTTCTGCGGCGACCTGCAGGATTAATTCAATTCTGATGGGTAAAAAAAACGGCGCTTTATGCGCCGTTTTTCATTTCTCTACGGGTCTATTTCCATAAGCGAAACGCGTCACTCTGCTCAGGCTGAGATGCCGGAAGTTCTGACGGTTTTGGTTTTGGCTGCGCCAGCGAGTGCCAGTCAAGATGACGCGTCAGGAACATCACCCCACACAGCGCAAACAACAGCACGCCGGTACCCAGCAGTAAAGAGCTGTCCTGTGAACGCAGCAGCACCCACATCACGCCATCCAGCGCCAGCAGCGCCACGGTGAACAAAATACTGTTCCGCCAGCCCTGCAATATCGCCTGCAGATACACCCCGTTCATTAACGCGCCAACCAGGCTTGCCGTTATCCACGCCGCCGTAAAACCAATGTGTTCTGACAGCGCCAGCAGAAGCAGATAAAACATCACCAGCGATAACCCCACCAGCAGATACTGCATCGGGTGCAGACGCAGACTGGTCATGCATTCAAGCACGAAGAAAGACATAAAGGTCAGCACAATCAGCAGGATGGCATATTTTGTTGCCCTGTCCGTTAACTGATACTGATCTGCTGGCGTGGCGACGGCGACGCTAAACGCAGGCATGCCCTCCCAGCCAATTTTTTCGCCATCAAAGCGCTCGCCGAGGTTATTGGCAAACCAGCTGCTTTGCCACTGGGCCTTGAATCCTGATTCACTGATTTCGCGCTTAGCCGGAAGAAAGTCCCCAAGAAAGTTGGGATGCGGCCAGTTGCTGGTTAAGGTCATTTCACTGTTACGCCCAACCGGTACGACGGAGAAATCGCCGGTACCGCTCAAATTGAGCGGCAACACCAGGCTCAGATGTTGCTCCGCCCAGCTCGCGTCAGGTAGCGGAATGTGAATTCCCTGCGCACGTCCATCCAACCCCGTCCCCGGCTCAACGACCAGCGACGTGCCATTGACCTGTGGCGCTTTTACCACGCCAATCCCGCGCGCATCACCCACACCAACTACAATAAACGGTTTGCCGACGCTGACGTTGGGATGGTTTAAATCGCTCAAGCGCTCGGCGTTAAACTCGGCCTTCACCGAAACATCGTTGTGCCAGACCTGGCCTTCATAAATACCGATTTTACGCGCTTCTACGTTCTGATTCCCCTCAACGACCAACGACTCCGGCAGCCAGAAATGGATATAGCTGCGTTTACGCTGGACCTCTTTGCCATCCTCCAGCGAGGTATAAAGTTCTGTCACCGGAACGGCAATCAGCGGCCCTACCATCTTTTGCGGCCCGCTGGTGCTCTGACGGATAGCATCTTCGACGTCATCACGATAATCCGATCGCTCAACGATTATCTGCCTGACCATCGTCAGCGGAATTAACAGCAGCAGTATTGCGCCACCTAAGGTGACGATTTTCCAAAACAGGGGGGATTTAAACATAGCGTTCTCCTTTGCAATATCAGCAAGGTAGAACAGCTATGTGCGGAGAATTTGAAGTTATGTGAAGTGACGGTGAAGCGTAAACAGAGCCTGTACGCCCCCTTCCGGTCGGTTAGACAATGTCACCGTACCTGCGTGAAGTCGCGCAACTTCGCTGACAAACGCCAGCCCCAAACCGCTGCTCTTATGCCCATTCTCACGGGGCAGCGAGTAAAAGCGCTCAAAAATACGCGGTAACGCAAAGTCGGGGATCCCGCTGCCACTGTCGATGACCTGCAACGTGAACCGCTCCTCCTGCTGATGCGAACTCAGCGTAATCGTCCCGTCCTGCGGCGTGAAGTCGATCGCGTTGTCGAGCAAATTCCCCAATGCCTGCTCCAGTAACGCAGGGTCGGCGGCGACGCTAAGCGATGAAGGTATAATGGTCAGCGTGATGTTTTTTGCCGCCAGTTGCACGCTGCGTGCCTCTTTAAGCTGAGCAAACAGCGCGTCTACTGCCACCGCCATCAACGTTATGTCCTGTCGATTCTCCAGTCGCGCCTGACGTAGCAGAGTTTCGACCAACGCCTGCATGCGCGCATTTTGCGTCAGAATATTATCGGTGAAGCGCGCAACCACGTTCGGCGGCGGACCTTCGCGCAAAATTTCAGCGGCGCCACGGATGGCCGCCAGTGGACTTTTCAGCTCGTGCGTTAACGCGTAGACATATTGCTCAATGTAGTTTTTGCCCTCAAGCTTCAGACGCATACTTTCCAGCGCCTGCGCCAGTTTACGTAGCTCGCTGCTGCCTAAATCAGGCAGTGGGACGGGGCGATTCTCAGTAACGGAGTCGGCATAGCGCGCCAGCCGGGCAATAGAGCGGTTTATCCACCATACCATCCCGACGCCAATCACCAAGGCAATGCCCAGTAATACGGCGCTGGCCCACAGCATCCGCCGTTCACTGCGTTTAATCACCGGCGCCATCGCCGCATTCGGTTTACCGACGCTAAGCACGCCGATAATACGCCCGCCGTCAACGATCGGCGCGGCAACGTACATCACCGAACTTTCCGGATCGTTCGGGTTTTGCGGCGTACTGCGGGCGCCATATTGCCCACGCAGGGTTAACCACACGTCGTTCCAGCGGGAATAGTCCTGACCGACGGCCTGGTTGGCGGAATCAAACAATACCTTGCCCTGCGCGTCGGTCATGTAGACATGGTATTCGTTACGAACTTTGTTAATGCCGCTGATATTGGCACTGAATGGACGGTTATGCAGTTGCGAAAATGCCTGCGCCAGCTTGCCGTTGGCGGGAGAGTCAGAGAGCAAGTCATCGCGCGCCAGCGCGGCCAGCAGCGTGGCGGTATCAATCAAGGTGCCTTCGGTAGCCCGGCGAACACCTGGCTTAATTTCCTGCACAAAGATCGACAAAACGAACCAGGCGGCGACGGCAACAATCAGAAAATAGCCGAGCAGCAAACGCATGCCAATGCGCATCAGACGCTCCTCAGGCTGTATCCCATACCGCGATGCGTATTGATAGGGGAAAACTCGGGGTTGATAGCCCGCAGCTTGGCGCGCAGCGTTTTGATGTGGGTATCGACCGTTCTGTCGAAGGTATCCTGCGCATCGGCCCAGACTAAATCCATCAACTGCTGGCGAGAGTAAATACGCCCCGGCGACATCAGCAGCGTTTTCAGCAACAGAAACTCATAGCGCGTCAGGTTTAACGGCCTGCCAAACCAGGTTATCTGCGCGGCCAGTTCATTAAGCTCAAACTCCCCACAGCGCGTCATTGATGAAGGAGCGGAGAATTTCTGCACCCGCCGCAGGAGCGTACGCACGCGGGCGCACACCTCGCGTGGAGAGAAAGGCTTGGCAACATAGTCATCCGCGCCGATTTCCAGCCCCAGCAGGCGATCCACCTCATCGCTGCGCGCGGTCAAAAACAGGATCGGCAACGCCGGATGACGCTCCAGCAGACGTCGGCATAGTTCAAAGCCGCTGATATCGGGTAGACCGACATCCAGAACGATCGCATCAGGACAGCGCTGGCGAGATTTTTCCAGCACCGGTAACCCGCGCTCAAACGCTTCCACGCTAAAACCTTCCTGCGACAGCATGTAGATAAGCGTATCGGCGATGCCCTGCTCATCCTCAACTAACCAGATCAACGGCTGTTGCATTTTGCTTCCTTGTTATTGCCGCCACGGCATGATGGGCACCGCGCTGATGGCATTTTTGGGCGATCCATCGACCACTTTATCTGAATAGGCCAGATAGGCCAGCGCATTACGTTTCGCGTCGTAAAAACGCACGACCTGTAAGGATTTAAACACCAGCGAGGTACGTTTTTTAAACACCACTTCGCCCTGCGCTTTGCCGTTCTTGATTCTGTCGCTCAGTTCTACCGGCCCTACCTGCTGGCAGGAGATGGCGGCATCGGAGGTATCTTCCGCCAGCCCCAGTCCACCTTTGATGCCGCCGGTCTTCGCCCGGCTCACGTAGCACGTCACGTTGGTCACATCCGGATCGTCAAACGCTTCGACCACAATTTTATGATCCGGCCCAAACATTTTGAAAACCGTATCGACAGATCCAATCTGCTCCGCGTGGGCGACCTGCGCCAACATCAGCAGAATTGAGGAAATGATTAAGCTCTTATATTTCATATTGTTACCATTCTTAAAAGTTACTCTGTGTAATTATTCGACATTCTAAGATAAAACGTATACAGATCACAGGATTACAATAATCACGCTTTCGTATGTCCGAAAAAAGCATTTATGAGCAAAAAAAACACTGAATGCTAAAACAGCAAAAAATGCTATTATCCACATACCTGACGTCAGGTACTCGTTGTTGAAAGGATGAGGATATTTTATGGATCAGGCTGGCATTATTCGCGACCTATTAATCTGGCTGGAAGGTCATCTGGATCAGCCTTTGTCGCTTGACAATGTGGCGGCAAAAGCAGGCTATTCCAAGTGGCACCTGCAGAGAATGTTTAAGGACGTGACGGGCCATGCTATTGGCGCCTACATCCGCGCCCGTCGTTTATCAAAATCTGCAGTGGCGCTGCGCCTGACTGCGCGCCCAATTTTGGATATTGCGCTGCAATATCGCTTTGACTCTCAACAAACCTTTACCCGCGCGTTCAAGAAACAGTTTTCCCAGACGCCTGCGCTGTATCGCCGCTCCCCGGAATGGAGCGCGTTCGGTATTCGCCCGCCAATGCGACTGGGTGAATTTACGATGCCTGCGCACGAGTTCGTTACGCTGGAAGATACGCAACTGCTTGGCACCACGCAAAGCTATTCCTGCTCGCTGGAACAGATTTCAGATTTCCGGCATGAAATGCGTATTCAGTTCTGGCGCGACTTCCTTGCTCATGCTCCTTCAATCCCGCCGGTGCTGTACGGGCTGAACGAAACGCGTCCGAGCATTGAAAAAGATGACGAGCAGGAAGTGTTTTACACCACGGCACTGACGCCGGAACAAGCCAATGGCTATGTGCCGTCGGCGCAGCCTATCCTGTTACAGGGCGGCGAGTACGTGATGTTTACCTATGAAGGGCTGGGTACCGGCGTGCAGGAGTTTATCCTGACAGTCTACGGCACATGCATGCCGATGCTGAACCTGACGCGCCGTAAAGGGCAAGATATCGAGCGATACTACCCGGCAGAAGATGCCAAAGCAGGAGATCGCCCGATCAACCTGCGCTGCGAATTCCTGATTCCGATTCGCCGCTAGCGCTGCAGTTCATCCAACGCAGGGGCATCCAGATGAGAAATGTCCCCTGCCGTTTCAACCACCCATCCCGGCGCCAGCCATAAGCTTTCCTGGTAATCGACGCGAGAAATAGAACAGTTGCGCAGACGCAGGCGACGTTCAGCCCAGGCCGGTAACCCCAAAATCGTACTCACCAGGCAACCCAGCGCGATACCGTGGCTGACCAGCAGTGGACGACTTCCCGGCGGCAGCTCCAGACAGGATGCCAGCGCCGCGTTGACGCGATCGCTCAACTCCTGCATCGATTCCCCTTCCGGAATACGACCATCCACCGTACCGTTCACCAACTGGCGACGCCAGCCCTCTTCCTCCGGCGTCAGCGTATCGATATGACGCTGCTCCAGCACGCCCATATTCAGCTCACGCAGACGAGAATCATAGGTGATATCACAGCCACAGGCCTGGGCGATGATTTCTGCGGTGCGTCGTGTACGACCTAAATCGCTACTGATGACATGCGTAATTCCAAACGAGCGGGCGCGTTCTCCCACCTGCATGGCTTGCTGTTCACCTTTAGCGGTCAGTGGGCTGTCTGACTGGCCTTGAATACGTCGCTCGGCGTTCCACTGCGTTTCGCCATGGCGAACAAGGTATACCTGTAACATGCTTTTTTTCCGTTATATACTCGTCATACTTTGAGTAGACTCTGCGATGAATTTTCAAACTGAGCTTAATTATGCACAAGGTTATCTCTGCGACCACCAATCCTGCCAAAATTCAGGCAATTCTGCGGGCATTTGAAGAGATTTTCGGGGAAGGATCCTGCCATATTGAACCCGTCGCCGTCGAGAGTGGCGTGCCGGAACAACCTTTCGGAAGCCAGGAAACGCGCACTGGCGCACGAAATCGCGTTGATAACGCGCGCCGCCTGCACCCGCAGGCTGATTTCTGGGTCGCTATTGAAGCGGGTATTGACGATGACGCCACCTTCAGTTGGGTGGTGATTGATAACAGCATCCAGCGTGGAGAAGCCCGTTCAGCCACACTGCCATTGCCAGCTGTCATTCTCGACAGAGTCCGCCAGGGTGAAGCGCTCGGCCCGGTGATGTCGGACTATACGGGTATTGATGAGATTGGCCGTAAAGAGGGCGCAATCGGCGTCTTTACCGCGGGCAAGCTGACGCGCTCGAGCGTCTACCACCAGGCAGTGATTCTGGCGCTCAGCCCATTTCATAACGCGGTGTATTTATAGCATTGTGCCGGATGTTCAATCGTAGGCCGGATAAGGCAAAGCCGCATCCGGCGGATCAATTTTTCCCGAGCAGTACCTGCTCCAGCCAGTGACGCAGATCCACCGGTGCGGATTTGAGGCTGTTCGACCCCCGCGTAATGGTGGCGATCCCCGCTCCAAGCTCGTTTTTAAGCTCGCGCTGGCTCATCTCGCCACGCAGCAGCTCTTCAATGATACGCACACGCGTGCCTAACGCTTCGCGCTCATCCGGCGTTAACATCAAATTGAGCAGGGGCAGGTGTAAATCTTGTTCATAGGCGTGTTTAAGCAGATCGACAAAACGTAACCACTCCTGGTGACGCTGTTCTGCCATCTCTGCTGAATAGGGTGATTGCTGAGTCATAAGTTATCGCCATCGTTGCGGGGGGAAGCGTGCGTGCTTCCCCCTTTTGTACTCTTTAACGAGTACGATAGCATAACACAACCGACGCGATCAGTAACGACGTTGCCATTCTGCGTCGCTCATCAACTCCGGTTTATCACCGAGGAAATAGCGGTAGTACGCATCGTAAGCCAGCACGTTCTTCACGTAACCACGCGTCTCTGAGAATGGAATGCTCTCAACAAACGCGACGGCATCAATCCGGCCCGCGCTATTGCCAAGCCAGGTGCGAACGCGCCCCGGTCCGGCGTTATAGGCCGCCGACGCAAAAATGCGGTTATTACCGAATTGCTGGTATACATACTGCAAATAGCTGGTACCAATGTTGATGTTGGTATCAGGATCCAGTAGCTGGCTCGGGCTGCTGTAACCCGGAATCGAGAACATTTTCACCGTATGCGTCGCCGTGCCCGGCATAATCTGCATCAACCCGCTGGCGCCGACCGGCGATTTCACTTTCGGGTTCCAGGCGCTTTCCTGACGCGCTATCGCCATCGCATAGCTCGGCTGTATATCCTTGCCGCTGGTGTAGCGGGTAAACAGATCCTTGTAGGCCAGTGGGAAGCGCTCTTCCAGATGATCCCACAGCTTACCGGCGATCGTCGCCTGCACGCTCAGATCCCACCAGTGATTATTGAACGCGTAACGCGCCAGTTGAGCCTGCTCAGACTTGGTGCGGCTGGTAACCAGATTCGCCCATTCACTGCGCGCGGTATTATCCATGTTCCAGTACATCAGCTCGCGTACGCGCGCCATTTCCGGGCCCTGAGTTAACGCAGAGTCAACGTTGGCTGGGGCTTTATCCACTTTCAACTCATACTCTTCGCCCAGACGCTGTGCCGCCACCATCGGATAGAATCCGCGCTGCTGCATGAGCTGATGCAGGATCTCTTTGGCTTCCGCTTCACGTCCGCGCTCCAGCAGCAGATCCGCCTGCCAGTAGCGCCACTCATCTTTTTCTTTTGCTTCCATTGGCAGACGCGCCAGCCAGGTATTCAGGCCACGACGATCGCCGGTTCCCAGCGCCATGCGCACGCGACGCTCCACAAGCGAGGTGGAATTCGAACGCATAATGGCGTCATCGCGCCATTTGGCCTGCTCGTCGGTGACGTCGTTGCCCATCAGACGCCAGGCAACAATGTCGCGTAGCTCCTGAGTTTGCTCGTCATTCAACTGCTGCGCTTGTGTCAGAGACGGGATCATCAGGCGGGCATTCTCCACATCCTGACGCGCCACGCTGGCAAAGGCCACCGCTGCCATCTGTCGGGTGAAATCCGTGGCGCCAGTGGTGCGAGCAAAGGTCATCACCGAATTTGGATCGTTGGCCAGCGCAATGATCGCCGAAGCGATTGTTTGATATTGCGCGGGCATCTGTCCGGCCAACGCGGTGACCAGTCCGGTATTCCCGGCTTTCATCGCCAGACGAATACGTTCCAGATACGCCAGCGGATCCTGGGTGCCAGAGGCGCGCCATACGCCGAATAATTTGTCACAAGCGTTCGGCTGGCTTTTCCCGGTCAACCACAGTTCTTTCGCGCCCTGCCAGGCTTCTTCGGTTTGCCCGGTGCTCCATTTCGCAAAGTAATAGTTACATTGCGCTTCCGTGGTACCCGGTTTTTCCGGACTGAATGCCAGCAGTCCACGCCAGTCTTCCCGTCGCGCCAGTTCATTCACGAAACGTGATTGCAGAGTACGCGCTGGGGGCAGCGTCGGGTTGGCGCGCACAAAATTGGTGACGGTAATGGTCGGCTGATTCATCAGATCGTCCGTAATCTGACGATATTCCAGATAAGGATACAGAGGATAGCTCTTCAGGCCGGGCATCATCTGCTCGACGACATCCATCTGTCGGTTATCCCAGGCCTGCTTAATTTGCGCATAGCGATTGCGCTGCTCATCCAGGGAATCGGCTCGCGCCACTTGACTGACCGTCAGCAGACATACGCTGGCCGCCAGCAGGCGCCAGGTAAATTGATTGGCTTTGTCCACAAGCTCTTCCTCTTCTCATGTTACGTCTGTGCAGCATCATGCCGCTTAATTCATTCATGCTAACCAGACATTGCAGAATGCGCCACGTCACGGACACTTTTTTACTTTTGTTGCGAGTGAGATCTGCTGGCTGGGATTGAGCAATGAAAAAGGCTACACTTCGCCTTTGAAAACTCTATTCATCACTATAAAAGAGGCGAAGTCCACGTGGCTCAATTCGTTTATACCATGCATCGTGTCGGCAAAGTCGTTCCGCCGAAACGTCATATTCTTAAAAACATCTCACTGAGCTTCTTCCCTGGCGCCAAAATCGGTGTACTCGGTCTGAACGGCGCGGGTAAATCTACCCTGCTGCGCATCATGGCCGGCATTGATACCGATATCGAAGGTGAAGCTCGCCCACAGCCTGGCATTAAAATCGGTTACCTGCCGCAGGAGCCGAAACTGAACCCGGAACATACCGTTCGCGAATCCGTTGAAGAAGCGGTTGCAGAAGTGGTTAACGCGCTGAAAGGCCTGGATGAAGTGTACGCGAAGTACGCCGAGCCGGACGCTGACTTCGACAAACTGGCCGCGCAACAGGGCAAGTTTGAAGAGATTATTCAGGCCCATGACGGTCATAACCTGAACGTGCAGCTTGAGCGTGCCGCCGACGCCCTGCGTCTGCCGGACTGGGACGCTAAAATTGAGAATCTCTCCGGTGGTGAACGCCGCCGCGTCGCGCTGTGCCGCCTGCTGCTGGAAAAACCAGACATGCTGCTGCTCGACGAACCGACCAACCACCTGGATGCGGAATCCGTGGCATGGCTGGAACGCTTCCTGCACGATTTCGAAGGCACCGTAGTGGCGATCACCCACGACCGTTACTTCCTCGACAACGTAGCGGGTTGGATTCTGGAGCTTGACCGTGGTGAAGGTATTCCGTGGGAAGGCAACTACTCCTCCTGGCTGGAGCAGAAAGATCAGCGTCTGGCCCAGGAAGCCTCTCAGGAAGCGGCTCGCCGTAAATCCATTGAGAAAGAGCTGGAGTGGGTACGTCAGGGCGCTAAAGGCCGTCAGTCTAAGGGCAAAGCCCGTCTGGCGCGCTTTGAAGAGCTGAACAACACCGAATATCAGAAGCGTAACGAAACCAACGAACTGTTTATCCCACCTGGAGCTCGTCTGGGCGATAAAGTCGTTGAAGTCACCAATCTGCGTAAATCCTACGGCGATCGTGTGCTGATTGACGACCTGAGCTTTTCGGTACCGAAAGGCGCCATTGTCGGCATCATCGGTCCGAACGGCGCGGGTAAATCAACCCTGTTCCGTATGATGTCCGGTCAGGAACAACCTGACAGCGGCACCATCACGCTGGGTGAAACCGTCAAACTGGCCTCCGTTGACCAGTTCCGTGATGCGATGGACAACAGCAAAACCGTATGGGAAGAAGTTTCCGGCGGGCTGGATATCATGCGTATCGGCAATACCGAAATGCCAAGCCGCGCCTACGTGGGCCGCTTCAACTTCAAAGGTGTGGATCAGGGCAAACGCGTCGGCGAGCTGTCCGGCGGTGAGCGTGGTCGTCTGCATCTGGCGAAGCTGCTGCAGGTTGGCGGCAACATGCTGCTGCTCGATGAACCAACCAACGACCTGGATATTGAAACCCTGCGTGCGCTGGAAAACGCCCTGCTGGAATTCCCGGGCTGCGCGATGGTTATCTCGCACGACCGTTGGTTCCTTGACCGTATCGCGACTCACATTCTGGATTACCAGGATGAAGGTAAGGTTGAGTTCTTCGAAGGTAACTTTACCGAATACGAAGAGTACAAGAAACGCACGCTTGGCGCGGATGCGCTGGAGCCGAAGCGTATTAAGTACAAGCGTATTTCTAAGTAATTACCGTTAAGCGCCGGATGGCGGCGTTACGCCTTATCCGGCCTACGAGGTTAGTGCGACTTGTAGGCCGAATAAGCACCGCCATCCGGCATTTAAACTATCTCTGCTCGCCCATGAGCTCTTTCACCAACTCCACGCAGCGCAGGAAGCGACCGTCGTAGTCCGGCTCCTGAACGTGCACAAAATTGATATTGTTTTCCTGCAGCATCTCAACCAGCAGCGTCTGAAACGCTTTTCTGTCAACCGAACTACCAAGGCTGCGCAAACCATCCGCCACCCACGGGGTGTTGTTTTCCAGTAGGATCACCAGATCAAAGCGATACTCGTCAATCAGCGCCTGCACAAACGGGTGTTCACGCCCTTCGTACTTTTTACAGAAAGCCTGAGTGGTCACGAAATCGGTGTCGATGAACGCCACTTTATTGGCATACTTAACTGCAAAATCAATGTATTGCGCTTGTCCCAGGGCGATCTTATCGTAGTCGGAATACTGCAACGCCATCTCATCGCCGCCCAAATGGGAGAAAACGTAATCACGCCCATATTCCCACGCACTGGTGGTGTTAAAGATGTTGGCGAGCTTGTTCACCAGCGTCGATTTGCCGCTCGACTCCCCGCCGAGGATCGCCACGGTACGTACGAAAAACGGCTTCACTTCGGTCGGTATATACTCCCAGTAGCGAAACGGGTTCTCACGAATTTGCCCGCCACTGATGCTCATAAACGTTCGCTTGGGATCCACCAGCACGGTTTCGATCCCCAGATGTTCCAGATACTGCGGGGCATCTGATTCTTCAGAAGTGTAGATCCAGTTTGGCTGGATCCCTTTCTCCTGCATAAACGTTTTGATCCCGTTGCTCCACACGTCCCAACCGTGCGGATACGGCTCCATGCCCTCTTCGTTGAAGGCATGAATACGGATATTTTTCTGATACTTAAAGGTTTGCAGCAGCCAACGTAGACGATCGGGTACCGTAGGCTGCTGCGACATGGCGCTGTCTTCAAACAGGCTGCGATCGCGCGTGTCGTCATAGCCCATGATGATATGCAGTTCATCAACCTGACTACATGCACGCTGGATAAGATAGATATGACCGGTGTGCAGCGGATAAAACTTACCGAATACCACACCAATATTTTTCTGCTGGCGTGGAAACTCCAGCCCAAGAAAGCGGTGCAATGCCTCCAGCTTTTGCGCACTGGGGCTTTTGATTTTGGCATTCAGCAGTTGGCTTAGGTATCCCTTGGTCATGCCACTGGCATCCGCCACCTGTTGCAGGGTACAGCCTTTTTGCTTTATGGCGGTTTTGAGATAGTCGAACGATGACACAAGAGCCTCCTGCTGGAAAAATCGCGTAACACTGCCTGATGGCGCTTCGCTTATCAGGCCTACAACATCAATCCGTAGGCCGGATAAGACGCATTGCGTCGCCATCCGGCAAATTATACAACATCACTGCATACAGAGGATTATAGGTCGTCAAACACGCCTAACGCATCCGCAAGCTTTTTAACGCCAAAGACCTGCATCCCTTCCGGTACTTTTTTCGGCACGTTGGCGGCGGGAACTATCGCCCGACGAAAGCCGTGCTTCGCCGCTTCCGAAATACGCTCCTGGCCGCTGGGTACCGGACGGATTTCGCCTGCCAGTCCTACTTCGCCAAAGACCACTAAGTCCTGCGGCAACGGCCTGTCGCGCAGGCTGGAAACCATTGCCAGCAACAGCGCCAGGTCGGCGCTGGTTTCGGTGACTTTTACGCCGCCGACCACGTTGACGAACACGTCCTGATCCGCCATCTGCAAGCCGCCGTGACGATGCAGCACCGCCAGCAGAATCGCCAGGCGGTTCTGTTCCAGACCGACCGCCACGCGACGTGGGTTCGCCATCATTGAGTGATCGACCAATGCCTGAATCTCTACCAGCAGCGGACGCGTGCCTTCCCAGACCACCATCACTGAACTGCCGGAGGTGACTTCATCGCCACGGCTTAAGAAGATAGCGGAAGGGTTACTGACTTCACGCAGCCCCTGTTCCGTCATGGCGAAGACGCCCAGCTCATTCACCGCGCCAAAGCGGTTTTTATGGCTACGCAGTGTACGGAAGCGGGAATCGGCATCACCGTCGAGCAGCACCGAGCAGTCGATACAGTGCTCCAGCACCTTCGGCCCGGCCAGCGATCCGTCTTTGGTGACATGACCAACCATCACAATCGCCACGCCGCGCGTTTTGGCAAAACGCGTCAGGTAGGCCGCCGTTTCGCGCACCTGCGCCACGCTGCCCGGCGAAGACTGAATATCCGCCATGTGCATCACCTGAATGGAGTCGATCACCATCAGTTTCGGTTGTTCTTCTTCGGCAATCAGGCAAATTTGTTCGATACTGGTTTCTGACAGCATGTTCAGATTCGCCGTCGGCAGGCCAAGCCGGTGCGCGCGCATCGCTACCTGTTGCAGCGACTCTTCACCGGTGACGTACAGGGTTTTCATCTGCTCAGCAAGCTTGCACAGCGTTTGCAGCAGCAGCGTTGATTTCCCCGCGCCGGGGTTACCGCCAATCAGAATGGCGCTGCCGGGTACCACCCCGCCGCCCAGCACGCGGTCAAACTCTTTAAATCCGGTGGAAAAACGCGGCAGTTCCTCAAGGCTGATGTCAGACAACTTCTGCACTTTTGCGACGCCCGCATTCCCGGCATAGCCACTGAGCCGCTCGTTACGCGCCACCGTCGGCGACGCGGCAAGGCGTACCTCGGTAATGGTGTTCCAGGCCTGGCAGGCGCTGCATTGCCCCTGCCAGCGCGGGTAATCGGCCCCGCATTCATTACAAACAAAGGCGCGTTTTGGAGCTTTTGCCACGTTTTACCTCGTTATTTCTGGTTCATGCTGCCGGAGAGAATGCAGAACACGCCCATCAGGTCAGCATGACGGATAGTAATTTCCGTCTTTTCATTCACTTTCGGTTTGGCATGATACGCAATACCCAATCCGGCCGTTTTGATCATCGGCAGATCGTTGGCGCCGTCGCCGATGGCTACCGTCTGCGCGATCGGGATCTCATACTCCTGCGCCAGTCGGGTCAATGTATTGGCTTTGTACTGCGCATCGACGATATCACCGATCACATTGCCGGTGAATTTACCGTCCATGATCTCCAGCTCGTTTGCCACAGCCGCCGTCAGACGCAGTTTGTTACGCAGATAATCGGCAAAGAAGGTAAAGCCGCCAGAGGCGATTGCCACTTTCCAACCGAGCGTTTCCAGTTTTAACACCAGTTGAGTCAGGCCAGGCATCAGCGGAAGTGTTTCGCGCACCTGGTGCAAAATATTGGCATCAGCGCCCTTCAGCGTCGCCACGCGGCTGCGCAGGCTGGCGGTAAAGTCCAGTTCGCCACGCATCGCGCGTTCGGTGACTTCGGCAACCATTTCGCCGGTTCCGGCCAGTTTAGCAATTTCATCAATACACTCGATCTGGATGGCCGTCGAGTCCATGTCCATCACCAGTAAACCCGGCGTGCGCAGATGTGGAATTTTACCCAGCGGTGCAACATCCAGTCTGGCGTCATGCGCCAGTTTTGCCGCGCGTGGCGTTAATGAGCCCGCCAGACGAATCACCTGATAATCTTCAACGCACCACGCCGCCACGATCACCATCGCTGCGCCCAGTTTACTCTGGTATTGCGTTAACCGTTGCTTATCCAGCCCACGACCGTACAGCAGCCAGCCACTGCGGCCCGCGTGGTAATCCAGCGGCATCACTTCATCACCGCTTAAAGAGAGGGGCAGACCTGGCCACAGAGAGACATCTTCAGGTAGATCGCACCAGGTAATGTTAGGCATTAAAGCTCCTGTAAAATCGTTCGGGTCGGAATCATCAGGGGAAAATAACGCATGAGGCTACCCTGTAACCAGCGCTTCTGGCAACATTAAGTCTCAAATTTTCAGCAGGTGGAATATGGCTCGCACAAAACTGAAATTCCGACTTCATCGTG
This sequence comes from Citrobacter sp. Ce104, assembly GCF_030334595.1. Classification (NCBI taxonomy): domain Bacteria; kingdom Pseudomonadati; phylum Pseudomonadota; class Gammaproteobacteria; order Enterobacterales; family Enterobacteriaceae; genus Citrobacter; species Citrobacter sp. Ce104. Next base: position 78,049 of record NZ_JAOWDP010000058.1, on the reverse strand, counting down.
CAGTGATTGTATTGTCCTGCCTTGCGCTGCTCGTCGCTCTGATGCAGGGGGCTTCCTGGTTTAGTCAAAGCCACCAGCAGCAGCGTAATCCTCAGCTCGAAGAGCTGGCGCGCACGCTGGCTCGCCAGGTCGCGTTAAACGTCGCCCCATTGATGCGTACCGAAACGCCGGATGAAAAGCGCATTAAGGCGGTGCTCACGCAACTGACGGAGAGTAGCCGTATTCTGGACGCTGGCGTGTACGACGAACAGGGAGACCTGATTACGCGCACCGGTGAGAGCGTCAATGTTCGTGACCGGCTGGCGCTCGACGGCAAAAAAGCCGGGGGATATTTTAACCAGCAGATTGTCGAACCCATCCAGGGGAAAAATGGTCCGCTGGGCTATCTACGCCTGACGCTGGATACCCACACGCTCGCGACCGAAGCCAAGCAGGTGGATAACACCACCAACATCTTACGCCTGATGCTGCTTCTGTCGCTGGCAATCGGCGTGGTGCTGACCCGTACCTTATTGCAAGGTAAGCGTACCCGCTGGCAGCAATCCCCTTTCCTGCTGACCGCCAACAAACCGGTGCAGGAAGAAGATAACGAGAAAAAAGAGTAAAAACAGTAAAATAAAGGGAAATCAACCATGACCACACTACGCCTGCTTATCTCAGACTCTTACGATCCGTGGTTTAACCTCGCGGTCGAAGAGTGCATTTTTCGCCAGATGCCCGCCACGCAGCGCGTCTTGTTCTTATGGCGTAACGCCGATACGGTGGTGATTGGCCGGGCGCAAAACCCGTGGAAAGAGTGTAATACCCGGCGTATGGAGGAAGACAACGTGCGGCTCGCCCGTCGCAGTAGCGGCGGCGGCGCGGTATTCCATGATTTAGGCAATACCTGCTTTACCTTTATGGCCGGTAAGCCAGAGTACGACAAAACCATCTCCACCGCGATTGTCCTCAATGCTCTGAACGCATTGGGCGTAGAGGCCGACGCCTCCGGGCGTAACGATCTGGTGGTCAAAACGCCGGACGGCGATCGCAAGGTTTCCGGCTCTGCTTATCGGGAAACGAAAGATCGCGGATTCCACCACGGCACGCTGCTGTTGAACGCGGATTTAAGCCGCCTGGCAAACTATCTCAATCCCGATAAAAAGAAACTTGCCGCCAAAGGCATCACCTCGGTTCGCTCGCGGGTGGCGAATTTAACGGAGCTGTTGCCGGGCATTACCCATCAACAGGTCTGTCAGGCCATTACGGAAGCCTTTTTTACTCACTACGGCGAACGTGTCGAAGCGGAAATTATCTCGCCGGATAAAACGCCGGATCTGCCGAACTTTGCCGACACCTTTGCCCGCCAGAGCAGTTGGGAGTGGAATTTTGGTCAGGCACCTGCATTCTCGCACCTGCTTGACGAGCGTTTCACCTGGGGCGGCGTTGAGCTGCATTTCGACGTGGAGAAAGGTCATATCACACGTACGCAGGTGTTTACCGACAGCCTCAATCCCGCGCCGTTAGAAGCGCTGGCGGGTCGTCTGCAAGGATGCTTGTACCGTGCGGATATGCTGCAACAGGAGTGTGAGGCGCTGCTGGTTGATTTCCCGGAGCAAGAAAAAGAGTTACGCGAGCTGTCGGCATGGATTGCCGGAGCGGTGCGTTAAGCACTGGCCTGAAAATGCCGGATGGCGGCGACGCCTTATCCGGCCTACGAGAAGAATGGTAAGCCCGGTCAGCTCAGAGCCACCGGGCAAACAACGCTTACTCTTTATCGCCCAGCAGAACGGATTCCAGTGCGATTTTGATCATGTCGTTGAAGGTCGTCTGACGTTCAGCCGCAGTGGTTTGCTCGTGAGTACGGATATGGTCGGATACGGTGCAGATGGTCAGCGCTTTCGCACCAAACTCAGCCGCGACGCCGTAAATGCCCGCCGCTTCCATTTCCACGCCCAGCACGCCGTATTTTTCCATCACGTCGAACATTTCGCCGTCCGGAGAGTAGAACAGGTCAGCGGAGAACAGGTTGCCCACGCGCGCGTCTACGCCCAGCGCTTTTGCCGCATCAACCGCGTTACGCACCATGTCGAAATCAGCGATAGCGGCGAAGTCATGATCTTTAAAACGGATACGGTTAACTTTGGAGTCGGTGCAGGCGCCCATACCGATAACCACGTCACGCAGTTTAACGTCCATACGCACAGCGCCGCAGGAACCTACGCGAATGATTTTCTTCACGCCGAAATCGGTGATCAACTCTTTGGTGTAGATAGAGCAGGACGGGATACCCATACCGTGGCCCATTACGGAGATCTTACGGCCTTTATAAGTACCGGTGAAACCTAACATGCCGCGCACGTTGTTCACTTCACGAACATCTTCGAGGAAAGTTTCAGCAATATGCTTTGCACGCAGCGGGTCGCCCGGCATCAATACGACGTCAGCGAAATCACCCATTTCTGCATTAATATGTGGAGTTGCCATTTTTTATCCTTATTTCGTTGTTATTGCCTGATGGCGACTACGCCTTATCAGGCCTACAAAACGTATCCAAATACCCTAAGGATTTCGCGTTGTAGGAAGGCGACGAATTCGTGTATCCCCGGGAGCATAGATTCACTATGTGACCGGGGTGAGCGAATGAAGTCAACGCATCTACAGCGCGAAAGACAACGGGTATTACAGCATGTTTTTACCGTAGTCCATCGGCGACGTACCAAAGTAGCTCGCCAGCGTCTGACCGATATCCGCAAAGGTTTCACGGTGACCTAAAGAGCCAGGTTTAACTTTCGGGCCGTAGACCAGTACCGGAATGTGCTCACGGGTGTGGTCAGTGCCGGTCCAGCTCGGGTCGCAGCCGTGGTCGGCGGTCAGGATCAGAATGTCATCTTCTCCTACCAGCTCCATCAGCTCTGGCAGACGGCGGTCAAACAGTTCCAGACCCGCGGCGTAACCGGCGATATCGCGACGATGTCCCCATGAAGAGTCGAAATCAACGAAGTTGGTGAAGACGATGGTCTTATCACCGGCTTCTTTCATCTCTTTGATGGTGGCGTCGAACAGCGCGTCCAGACCGGTGGCTTTCACTTTTTTAGTGATGCCGCAGTTAGCGTAGATATCCGCGATTTTACCGACGGAAACCACGTGACCGTCTTTCTCGTCGACCAGTTTCTGCAGCACGGTCGGTGCTGGCGGCTCAACGGCCAGATCGTGACGGTTACCGGTACGCTGGAAGTTACCGGCTTTATCACCGATAAACGGACGTGCGATAACACGACCGATGTTGTAACCACCTTCGGTCAGTTCCTCACGGGCGATTTCGCACAGCTCGTAGAGTTTATCCAGGCCAAAAGTCTCTTCGTGGCAGGCAATCTGGAACACGGAGTCAGCGGAGGTATAGAAAATCGGCTTGCCGGTTTTCATATGCTCTTCACCCAGTTGATCCAAAATCACGGTACCGGAAGAGTGGCAGTTGCCGAGGTAGCCCGGCAGGTTGGCACGTTTTACCAGCTTATCCAGCAGTTCCTGCGGGAAGCTGTTTTCATGATCGGAGAAATAACCCCAGTCAAACAGAACCGGAACACCGGCGATTTCCCAGTGACCAGACGGTGTATCTTTCCCGGAAGAGAGTTCATGCGCCCATGCATAGGCGCCAATGACTTCCGCGTTACCGTCCATGCCAGCAGCAATTTTACCGGTAGAACCTTCGTGAGCTTTCACCAGGCCCAGACGGGTCAGGTTAGGCAGAGTCAGTGGGCCTTTGCGACCATTGTCAGCTTCACCTTTCGCACAGGCTTCTGCAATGTGTCCCATAGTGTCTGAGCCTACGTCGCCAAAGCGATCCGCATCTTCAGTCGCACCAATACCAAAGGAGTCCAGCACCATAATAAATGCACGTTTCATATTAATCTCCGTACCTTTTGCGCCGCAAAAAAGCGATCAGATCAGTATACAGTTATTCGGTTATACGACGATAGACTGTCGGTGTAATTTCTGGCGCTTTATCGTCAAGGCTGATTGCCGCTTTGACCGCTTTCGCCGCTTCCTGCCAGCTGGCTTCATCTTTCGCGTGGATCACCGCCAGCGGACGCTGTCCATCTACACTGTCGCCCAAACGCGCCATGTCGCTAAAGCCAACGCTGTAATCAATGGTGTCCGAAGCCTGACGACGACCGCCGCCCATGGAAACGACCGCCATTCCCAGCGCACGAGTATCCATGGCGCTAACAAAGCCTTCGGTATCAGCATATACCGCTTTGCTGAGCATTGCCGTCGGCAGGTACTTCGCATAATTTTCGACGAAATCGGTCGGTCCTTTCTGCGCCGCAACCATGCGACCAAAAATCTCTGCCGCTTTACCGTTATCCAACACCGCCTGCAATTTCGCACGGGCTTCAGCGTCATCTTTCGCCAGTTTGCCGGAGATCAGCATTTCCACGCACAGCGCCATGGTGACGTCTAACAGACGTGGATTGCGGTATTCACCGGTCAGGAACTGCACCGCTTCGCGGACTTCTACCGCGTTACCAGCGCTCGAGGCCAGTACCTGGTTCATATCGGTTAACAGCGCGGTGGTACGTACACCCGCCCCGTTCGCCACGCCGACAATCGCTTCGGCAAGGGCTTCAGAAAGCTCGTAGGTCGGCATAAAGGCGCCGCTGCCTACTTTCACATCCATCACCAACGCATCCAGCCCTTCCGCCAGCTTTTTCGCCAGGATGGAGCCGGTAATCAGCGGAATGGAATCCACGGTCGCGGTAATATCGCGGGTGGCATAAAAACGTTTATCCGCCGGTGCGAGCGAGCTGGTTTGCCCAATAATCGCCACACCCACGTCTTTAATAATTTCACGGAAACGCGCGTCGTCCGGGAAGATATCAAACCCAGGAATCGCTTCCAGTTTATCGAGCGTACCGCCGGTGTGCCCCAGGCCACGCCCGGAGATCATCGGAATATAGCCGCCACAGGCAGCAACCATCGGGCCTAACATCAGTGACGTTACGTCACCCACGCCGCCGGTAGAGTGTTTATCCACAATCGGGCCGTTCAGCTGCAGGCTTTTCCAGTCCAGCACGGTTCCTGAATCACGCATTGCCATGGTCAGCGAAACTCGCTCAGGCATTGTCATATCGTGGAAGAAAATGGTCATCGCCAGGGCGGCGATTTGTCCTTCAGAGATGGTGTTGTCGCGAATACCATTGATAAAGAAACGAATTTCTTCATCGCTCAGCGCATGACCATCACGTTTTTTACGAATAATTTCTTGTGCGAGAAACACGGTAACCCCCGATTAATCAGGTTAAATGCTGCGGAAAACCCACTGCAATGAATGATTACTCTTAATAATCCAAGCCGTTGTAGGCCGGGTAAGCAACGCGCACCCGGCAGTCGTACTGATGCCGGATGGCGGCTGCGCCTTATCCGGCCTACGATGGGCAATTCAAACTTAGTAGCTGCTTGCGCTCTTACCGTCGCCATGACCCAGCGCTTTCAGCAGGCTCGCCAGCAGGCTGGATGCGCCAAAACGATAGTGACGAGAATCAGCCCAGTCAGCGCCAAACAGTTCGTCGGCAATCGCCAGGAACTGCTGTGCATCTTCTGCAGTACGCACGCCGCCAGCCGGTTTGAAACCTACGGTTTTAGAAACACCCATGTCGCGGATCACTTCCATCATGATGCGAGCGCTTTCAGGGGTCGCATTGACCGGCACTTTACCGGTAGAGGTTTTGATGAAATCAGCACCGGCTTTGATGGAGATTTCAGACGCTTTGCGAATCAGGGCTTCTTCTTTCAGTTCACCGGTTTCGATGATCACTTTCAGCAGCACGTTTGCCGCCGCGCACGCGTCTTTACAGGCTTTAACCAGATCAAAACCAACCTGCTCGTTACCCGCGATCAGCGCACGATACGGGAACACCACGTCAACTTCATCTGCACCGTAGGCTATCGCCGCGCGGGTTTCAGCCAGCGCAATCTCGATGTCGTCGTTGCCGTGCGGGAAGTTGGTGACGGTGGCAATACGGATGTCCGGCGTGCCCTGCTCTTTCAGAGTCTTACGCGCAACAGGAATGAAACGTGGATAGATGCAAATTGCTGCCGTGTTGCCAACCGGGGTCTTCGCCTGATGACACAGCGCGATCACTTTTTCATTGGTGTCGTCATCATTCAGGGTGGTCAGGTCCATCAGTTTCAGTGCACGCAGGCTGCTTGCTGTTAAATCGGTCATAACATTCTCCAACGGCATCGCCGTATAAAATTTCACCTTGCGAGTTTGTTAGTATTCTAACATCCGCTCGCTATTACACTTCGATATACATCACAGTTAATGAAAACCACATACAGATTTGCATTACTCTAATGAGATCTACTTCAAATAAATAACCTTTCCTGAGGGGATGCGGTGGCATCAGGCGCATCCGGATCAAAGGTTGTGGTGGCGTTGCTTTCTACAATGGCGTTACACCTTCGGGATAAAAAGGAATCAACGATGCCCACTTCAAGCGAACTCGCGCTGCAACAGCGTTGCCAACAAATCGTGACCAGTCCGGTGCTCAGCCCTGAGCAGAAACGCCATTTTCTGGCGCTGGAGGCTGAAAACGCGCTGCCTTATCCGCAACTGCCTGCTGAGGCACGCCAGGCGCTGGATGACGGGGTGATCTGCGATATGTACGAAGGTCACGCCCCGTTCAAACCGCGCTATGTCTTACCCGACTATGCGCGTTTTCTGGCCAACGGTTCATCGTGGCTGGAGCTGGAAGGCGCCAGCGATCTTGATGATGCGTTGTCCTTGCTCACCATCCTGTACCACCACGTTCCGTCAGTGACCTCAATGCCGGTCTATCTCGGTCAGCTCGACGCCCTGCTGCAACCATATGTTAGAATTCTAACACAAGAAGAGATCGATATTCGAATAAAACGTTTCTGGCGTTATCTCGACAGAACCCTGCCAGACGCGTTTATGCATGCCAACATCGGCCCCGCCGATACGCCAGTCACCCGAGCAATTTTACGCGCAGATGCAGAGCTAAAGCAGGTTTCACCTAATCTGACATTTATTTATGATCCGCAAATTACCCCTGACGAACTGCTGCTCAACGTGGCGCAAAATATCTGCGAGTGCAGTAAGCCGCACATTTCCAACGGTCCTGAAAATGATAAAATTTTCACAAAAGGTCAGTATGGCGTCGTCAGCTGTTACAACTCGTTGCCGCTCGCCGGAGGCGGAAGCACGCTGGTCAGGCTTAATCTGAAAGCCATTGCAGAGCGCAGTACCTCTGTCGATGACTTCTTTACGCGCACCCTACCGCACTATTGCCAACAGCAAATCGCCATCATTGATTCACGATGTGAATTCCTTTATGAAAAATCACATTTCTTTGAGAATAGCTTCCTCGTGCAGGAAGGGTTGATTGATCCCGAACGTTTTGTGCCTATGTTCGGCATGTATGGCCTGGCGGAGGCGGTGAACCTGCTGTGCGATAAGGCGGGGGAGAACGCGCGCTACGGCAAAGATGCGTTCGCCAATCAGCTCGGCTATCGTATCAGCGCCCAACTGGCGGAGTTTGTCGAAAGCACCCCGGTGAAATATGGCTGGAATCAGCGTGCGATGCTGCATGCACAGTCAGGGATCAGTTCTGACATCGGCACCACGCCGGGCGCGCGTCTGCCCTACGGCGATGAGCCGGACCCGATCACCCATCTGCAAACCGTCGCGCCGCATCACGCGTTTTATCACGCCGGGATCAGCGACATTCTCACGCTGGATGAAACCATCAAACGTAATCCTCAGGCGCTGGTGCAACTGTGCCTCGGGGCGTTTAAAGCCGGAATGCGCGAGTTTACCGCCAACGTGAGCGGCAACGATCTGGTCCGCGTCACCGGCTATATGGTCCGCCTGTCGGATCTGGAAAAATATCGTGCCGCAGGTTCACGCACCAACACCACCTGGCTTGGCGAAGAAGCCGCGCGCAATACGCGCATTCTGGAACGACAACCTCGCGTGATTAGCCATGAACAGCAGATGCGCTTCAGTAAGTAGGCTGATTCCTTTCTCCTGCGTCGACGGGCCGGGCAGTCGCCTGGCTCTGTTTCTGCAAGGATGTAATCTGCGCTGTAAAAATTGCCACAACCCGTGGACGATGGGGCGCTGCAACGACTGCGGGGAGTGTGTACTGCATTGCCCGCATGAAGCGCTGAGCCTGAGCGCGGGGAAAGTATGGTGGCAGTCCGACGTGTGTCAGCAGTGCGATACCTGCCTGCACATGTGCCCCCAGCAGGCCACGCCGATGGCGCAGAACATGAGCGTTGATGAGGTGCTGGAGCATATTCGCAAGGTAGTGCTGTTTATTGAGGGAATTACGGTCAGCGGCGGCGAAGCAACCACCCAGTTGCCGTTTATCGTGGCGCTGTTTAGCGCGATCAAAACCGATCCACTGTTGCAACACCTGACCTGCATGGTAGACAGCAACGGCATGTTAAGCGAAACCGGCTGGCAAAAATTGTTGCCGGTGTGCGACGGCGTGATGCTTGATTTAAAAGCCTGGGACAGCGTGTGCCATCGACAGCTAACTGGCCGCGATAACACGCTGATTAAACAGAGCATTACCTTTTTGTCCGGGCAGGGAAAACTGGCGGAGCTGCGCCTGCTGGTGATTCCTGGTCAGGTGGATTATCTGCAGCATATCGATGCGCTGGCGGCGTTTATCAAGCGTTCAGGTGATGTACCGGTACGGCTGAATGCCTTTCATGCGCACGGGGTGTATGGCGAAGCGAAAGACTGGCCGAGTGCAACGCCGGAGGATGTCGAGCAACTGGCGCAAGGGCTACGCGAACGCGGTGTGAATAATATGATCTTCCCAGCGCTGTACCTGTGAAATGCCGGATGGCGGCTATGCCTTATCCGGCCTACACATGAGGTCAGTCCGTAGGCCGGATAAGACGCTTTTGCGTCGCATCCGGCACGCAACAATCACACAGTAAACAACGCGGTCGTATTGCGATACAGCGCGTCAGCGATCACATCTGCAGGTTCCGGGCGCAGCTCGCATAAGACGTCAAACACTCTGACTACCTGCTCAGGGCGGTTGGGCTGTCCCTGAAAGCCGTTGAGCGGCATATCCGGCGCGTCGGTTTCCAGCAGCAGCGAGTCCAGCGGCAGTTGCGCCATTACCTCGCGGGTTTTACTGGCCCGCGGATAAGTAATGGTGCCGCCCACGCCAATTTTGTACCCCAGTTGCACAAAGCGTTCGGCCTGCTGCACGCTTCCGGAAAACCCATGCACCACGCCTGTTCGTGGCAAAGCATGGCGTTTAAGGTGCATCGCCAGCTTGTCATGAGTGCGCCGCGAATGCAGGATCACCGGCAATTCGTAACGCTTCGCCAGCTTAAGCTGCGCTTCCAGCAGTCGCTCTTGCTTGTCGAATTGCGGATCGTCCCGATACAGATCCAGCCCAATTTCGCCTACTGCCACCAGCTTTTTGGGACGCTTATCCAGCGCCTGCTGCAACTGTTCCAGGCAATCATCACCATGCTGTTCAATGACAATCGGGTGCAGCCCCAGGGCAGCAAACAATGAAGGATAATGTTCCGCTAACGCCAGTACGCGGGGAAAATTCGCCGCCTGGGTAGCCGGAACGATAATGCTTTGCACGCCGACGTCAGCCGCGCGCTGAATGCTGGCAGATTCATCGCCGGTAAACGGTGGGAAATCAAAATGACAATGCGTATCGATAAAACGATAACTCACGCCAAATCCTCATTATCAAACGTCGTGTCGTTCGCCTGAGGCGCATTGGCTACCACAGGCGCGTGGGCGTCGTTGGCCACCGGCGCGGGAGGAACCACCACCGGCCCCGGCACCACAATCTTCGGCGTCTGACGAGGCAGCGGCGCATTTTTCGCCAGCAGTTTGCCGACTGTCGCCAGGAAGTAACGACCACACAGGCGTCCTGTCTTGTAATCTTCCCGCAGCGCCGGAATACGGCTTCCCAACGCCATACTATGGAGCGGCTTGGGTGGATAGATCTCAAAGATGCGCAGTTTACCCGGCGGTTTCTCAATAAAACTTTGGATCGCGCGATAGCTGTCTTCATGGTGCTGGACCAGATTCAATAACGGTTGCAGACTGCTTTCGCCCAGCCAGCGTTCCATACGTTTGAACCACTGTGGCGTATAGTACATTTGCGAGGGTACTGTGCGGATAACCACCAGCGTTTTTGCTCCGTGCTTCGCCGCCTCTTGCACCGGTATGGCGTCGCTGACGCCACCATCAAGATAGTTCACGCCATCGAGCGCAACTCCTGTGCGGTAGAATCCGGGAATCGCGCTGGAAGCACGGATAAGATCGAGCCAATTTTGCCGATTCGGCGAAAAATAGCCCGGCGTGTAGTCATCGCCCCGACAGGCGCACATATAAAACGCTTTCCCAGCGGCAAACAGGCGCTCGGCGTTATCCATTGCCAGCGGCATCTGGGAGGCGGTCGAATCCACCAGCCAGTCGAGATCGATTAAGTTTCCCCCGCGCACAAAGCGCACCGGGTCAAAAAACTCACGTCGGGTAGTGTAACGCATGATGACTTTACGACCGTAACCAGGCTGGTTACAGAGATAAGCTGAAAGGTTTTGCGCGCCAGCGGATGTCCCGTAGAAGAGATCAAAGGGATTGAACTGCGCCCGCATGAATTCATCCAGTACGCCAGCGGTGAAAATGCCTCTTTGTCCCCCGCCTTCGCACACCAGCGCCATACTGCCTGGTTGAAACGGACGTAACGATAACGGCGCGATATTACCGAGCGTGACGGGTATTCTCTGCCCCACCTCTGCCTTCCTGTTGTTTTTGTAATAGGAGAACAAAGTAACGCAAAATGCCTGCCGCTAAAACCGTAAAAGCCAGTCCGCTGGACTGGCTGAGTAGCAAGATATCTTTACGGTTTACTTACTAGGGTCGTTTACGCCCGGTAAACAGGCTGACCAGAAACAGAATGATCCCCACCACAAAAACAATTTTCGCTGCGCCTGCAGCGGTACCCGCCAGTCCACCAAAACCCAGTGCAGCGGCAATTAACGCGATAACCAGAAATATGATGCCCCATCGAAACATGTGCTTCTCCTTTACCATAGTTAATGTCACCGCTTGATATGAGCACTCAGGCTGCCCATCGGCGATATTTTCAGTGTGGTGCACAACACGCCTCCCGACAAACGTCAGGAGGACGAATTAAGTCTAATTAGTGAGTTTTAAGATCGTTTTTGACGCTTTTCACGCCATCAATTGCTTTGGCGATGCTCTCAGCGCGATCGCTTTGAGCCTGTGATTCAACGGTTCCTGAAAGCTGTACCACGCCATCGGTGGTTTCAACCTTCACTTTGCGGGAAGGGACAATATCATCGGCCAGCAGTTTGGCTTTTACCTCACTGGTGATTGCCGTATCGCCCGCATAGCCTTTTACAGAAGTATCTTTGCTATCACGCACGTGTAATTTGTCGCTGACGGAGGTCACGCCCTCTACGCCTTTCGCCACTTTCACCGCCTCTTCGGCTTGTGCCTGGCTTTCAACAAACCCGCTTAGCGTCACCACCTTCTGATCGGTTTTGACGGAAATATCGGTGCTCTTAATGCTATCGTGGTCCACCAGCGCGGCTTTCACTTTCGCGGTGATGGTGCTGTCATCCATGAAATTACCGACTTTGTTCATAGAGCTATCGACTTTCTGCCCCGCACTTTCGACGCCGGATTGCGCTTTATCCGTCGTGGAGTTTTCTGCAAAAGCAGAACCCGTTGCAACAGCGGAAGTCAGCATCACGGCCAGCAGCGTTTTAGAAATCTTAAGTCCTGTCATTGTCATCGATGTATTCCTGTATGTTTGCTAAAAGCTATGCTCTGCCGTTATAGGGCTTGAGCCAGCAACTAATCTTGTAAGTGGAATAAATATCAGCAATAGAAGCTGCAACAGGCAGCCTAAAAAGCATTTAACGCCGACATTTATGTCATCACATTGTTAAATATAGTTCAGGATTTCGTGATCGCAGTCCAGATTGACTAAAAAACAGGCAAACAAAAGAAAAACGAGAGGTTTTAAGAACATTCCGCAAGGGATTTAAAAGACAGGGAAAGTTGCAGGGCACGGCGGATACCGTGCCCTGGAGGGTCGATTAGTGTTCGCGCGTTTTGCGGAACTGAACGTCAGGGTAACGTTCCTGGGTGAGATTCAGGTTAACCATGGTCGGCGCAATATAGGTGAGGTTATCGCCGCCATCCAGCGCCAGCTGAATTTCATTTTTACGCTTGAATTCTTCGAATTTCTTCACGTCAGAACACTCTACCCAGCGCGCAGTCGCCACGTTGACCGACTCATAAATCGCTTCAACGTTGTATTCGCTCTTCAGGCGTGAAACCACCACGTCGAACTGCAGCACACCGACGGCGCCCACGATCAAATCGTTATTGGCGATCGGACGGAAAACCTGCACTGCACCCTCTTCTGACAGCTGAACCAGCCCTTTCAGCAGCTGTTTCTGCTTCAGCGGATCCTTCAGGCGAATACGACGGAACAGCTCCGGCGCGAAGTTCGGAATACCGGTGAACTTCATCATTTCGCCCTGGGTGAAGGTATCACCAATCTGGATAGTGCCGTGGTTGTGCAGACCAAGAATATCGCCCGGATACGCTTCTTCCACGTGAGAACGGTCACCGGCCATAAAGGTCAGCGCATCGGAGATAACCACGTCTTTACCAATGCGCACCTGGCGCATTTTCATGCCTTTCTCGTACTTACCGGACACCACGCGCATGAACGCCACGCGGTCACGGTGTTTCGGGTCCATGTTGGCCTGAATTTTAAACACGAAGCCGGTGAACTTCTCTTCGGAAGCCTCAACGACGCGGGTGTCGGTTTTACGCGGCATCGGCGCAGGTGCCCACTCCACTAAACCGTCCAGCATATGGTCAACGCCGAAGTTACCCAGCGCGGTACCGAAGAAGACCGGGGTGATTTCGCCTGCGAGGAACAGCTCATGGTCGAATTCGTTAGACGCGCCCTGCACCAGCTCCAGTTCGTCACGCAACTGCTGCGCCAGGTCTTCGCCCACGGCAGCATCAAGTTCCGGGTTGTTCAGACCTTTAACAATGCGGACTTCCTGAATGGTATGGCCTTTACCCGTCTGGTACAGGTAAGTTTCGTCTTTATATAAGTGATAGACGCCTTTGAACAACTTACCGCAGCCAATCGGCCAGGTGATCGGCGCACAGCCGATTTTCAGTTCGTTCTCGACTTCATCCAGCAGCTCCATCGGATCGCGGATGTCACGGTCGAGTTTGTTCATAAAGGTCAGGATTGGCGTATCGCGCAGACGGGTAACTTCCATCAGCTTACGGGTCCTGTCCTCAACGCCTTTTGCGGCGTCAATAACCATCAGGCAGCAGTCCACCGCCGTCAGGGTACGGTAAGTATCTTCGGAGAAGTCTTCGTGCCCCGGGGTATCCAGCAGGTTGACCAGGCAGTCATGGTACGGGAACTGCATTACGGAGGTGGTAATCGAGATACCACGCTGCTTTTCCATTTCCATCCAGTCAGATTTGGCATGCTGGCTGGAGCCACGGCCTTTTACCGTACCGGCGGTCTGAATCGCCTGTCCGAATAACAGTACCTTTTCAGTAATTGTCGTTTTACCGGCATCCGGGTGAGAAATAATGGCAAAAGTGCGGCGTTTGGCCACCTCTTGCAAATAAGGAGACAACGTCATAGTCAAATCTTCTTAGGTAAGCACGGCAACGGGCCGTGCAAGTTGAATACGAAAAATTGCGGCTATTTTACCCATCAACGGGGGGGAGGCAATCAGTGTTTACACAGGAGTTGCTCCAGTTCGCTTAATGACGCTACGGTCCAGGTGGGCTGAATGCCCGCTGGCTGCTCGCGGTGGTGCGTATTTAGCCAGCAGGTGGATAGCCCAGCGTTAATGCCGCCAAGAATATCGGACTCTGCGGTGTCACCCACCATCAGCACACGGGAACGGTCAGGATTGCCCGCCTGCTCCAGCGCATGGTCAAAAATACGGGGATCGGGTTTTGCCACGCCAACCTGCTCAGAAATCACCAGCAGGTCGAAATAGTCGCGCAGCCCCGTCCGCTCAAGGCGGATTTGTTGCAACGCCGTAAAGCCGTTAGTAATGATGCCGATTTTCGCTTTACCACGAATCGCATTGAGCAGAGAAACCGCCCCTGGCAACGGCGAGCAGATTTCCGCCATCGCATTGATGAATGCGTCGTTAAGCTGGCCTGGCTCGACCTTCAGGCGTTCAGCCCAGCTCTGGAAACGGGCATGCTGCAGTTGTAATGAGGTAATCGCGCCGTTTTGATAATCCACCCACAGCGGTTTATTTACAGCCTGGTAGTCCTGAAAATCTTCAGCGGTAAAAGTAATGCTATAGTCGAGAAACATCCGCTGTAAGCCGGTAAACGAGTCAAACGTAAACAGCGTTTCGTCGGCATCAAAGAAAATCCAGTCCCACTTCTTCATCATTACACCTTGTCTTACATGCTGATTGGTAATGCCATGATAATGGCATCTTCATGACCATCGGCCGTCGGATAGTAATTGCGCCGGATCGTTGCCTCATTAAAGCCCAGGCTTTCATATAGCGCGATAGCGGCAGCATTTGAGGCGCGCACCTCAAGCCACAGGGTCAAAATGCCACGCTTTTCCAGCTCATCGATCAGGTGCTCCAGCAGCTCACGCCCCAGGCCCCGGCGCTGAAAGTCAGGATCAACGGCGATATTGAACAGCGTAGCTTCATCCAGCACGACCTGCGTAATCGCAAAGGCGGCCATCACGTCGCCAACCCTCAACTGAAAATTGAGGTAGCGATCGCCCTGGTTGCTGGCAAATGTTTTTTCACTCCACGGAAAAGCGTGGGCGCGTTTTTCAATCTGAAATGCTGCAGGTAAATCAGTCGGCTCGAGGGAAGAAATCGTGTTCATATGCGCAGATTTGTTGCCATAACGCGGCGCGGGCCGCTGGGTTTTCCCGTAATTCATTAAACGCAGGACTCGCGACCTGAGCGCCCTCCAGCAGCAGCGGCTCATCGGTTCCCAGCCGCCAGCTATTACAGCGGCTGCCCTGCGGCAGCATGGCGACACGGTCAGGCGTCAGTTGTAAAACCTGATCCGGGCTGACGGTTAATGCGCGTAAAATATCGCTCATCAACGGTTCGGTTAGCGCGGGTAACTGTGCAGCAACCATCACCAAACGGACATGCGCAGGAATTGAAATCGCGATCTCGCCCTGCAGTGCGCCAGGACGACGCAACGACCACTGCGTAATGCCCAGTTGCTGTAACTGCCAGTCTCGTCGGGATGTCATAGCGAAACACTCCTGTAATCAGGGGCGCAAATATAGCAAATTTGTCGAATCCGCGCCATCAAACAACTATAATCCCCCGCTGTACAATTTAAGGAGCACTCCATGTCTGCTTTTACCCCGGCAAGTGAAGTCTTGCTGCGCCACAGTGATGATTTCGAACAAAGCCGTATTCTGTTTGCCGGTGATTTGCAGGATGACCTGCCTGCCCATTTTGAAAGCGCCGCCAGCCGTGCGCACACTCAGCAGCTTCACCACTGGCAGGTGCTTAACCGCCAGATGGGCGACAACGTTCGCTTCAGCCTCGTCGCGCAGGCCGATGACGTCGGCGATAGCGATACGTTAATCTACTACTGGCCGAAGAATAAGCCGGAAGCCCAGTTCCAGTTGATGAACCTTCTTTCGCTGTTACCGGTAGGTACTGATATTTTTATGGTGGGTGAGAACCGCAGCGGCGTACGTAGCGCAGAGCAGATGCTGGCCGAATACGCGCCGCTGAACAAAGTCGACAGCGCGCGTCGCTGTGGCCTGTACCATGGTCGTCTGGAAAAACAGCCGGTCTTTGATGCCGAAAAATACTGGGATGAATACCAGACCGAAAATCTGACCATCAAAACGCTGCCGGGCGTATTCAGCCGCGACGGCCTGGATGTTGGCAGCCAACTGCTGCTCTCCACGCTGACGCCACACACCAAAGGCAAAGTTCTGGATGTCGGCTGTGGCGCGGGCGTACTCTCCGTCGCGTTAGCCAGCCACTCGCCAAAAGTGCGCTTAACCCTGTGCGATGTTAGCGCCGTCGCGGTTGAAGCCAGCCGCGCAACGCTTGCCGCCAACGGGATTGAAGGTGACGTCATCGCCAGTAACGTCTTTTCTGACGTGACGGGTCGCTTTGATATGATCATCTCCAACCCACCGTTCCACGATGGGATGCAGACCAGCCTCGATGCCGCGCAGACGCTGATTCGCGGCGCAGTGCGCCACCTCAACAGCGGCGGTGAGCTGCGTATCGTGGCGAACGCCTTCCTGCCTTATCCGAAGGTACTGGATGAAGTGTTTGGCTTCCACGAAGTTATCGCGCAGACCGGGCGCTTTAAGGTCTATCGCACCGTTATGACGCGCCAGGCGAAAAAAGCCTGACCGATCCAGGCCGGATAAGGCGTTTACACCGCCATCCGACGTGACACCGATCAACGCCGGATAGCGCTAGCGCTTATCCGGCCTGGATAAAACGCCAAACCCCGAAGAAACGCCTTTTTTTTTCGGCAATCACGTTAAGTTCGATAATTAACTGTTGACGCCCTGCATAAAATCTCTAGAATTCGCCCCCGTGGTAACGATACTTTTTGAGTGTCGATGGTATGCGAAGGTGGCGGAATTGGTAGACGCGCTAGCTTCAGGTGTTAGTGTCCTTTCGGACGTGGGGGTTCAAGTCCCCCCCCTCGCACCATAATCCACGTTGATATTGCTCGCACTGGGCGAAGGTGGCGGAATTGGTAGACGCGCTAGCTTCAGGTGTTAGTGTCCTTAGGATGTGGGGGTTCGAGTCCCCCCCCTCGCACCAACGAGGCGATATCAAAAAAATAAGATGACTGTGCGAAGGTGGCGGAATTGGTAGACGCGCTAGCTTCAGGTGTTAGTGTCCTTAGGATGTGGGGGTTCGAGTCCCCCCCCTCGCACCAATTATCTTATTCCCCTCTCGGTTTTCTTCCCTGTTTTGTTCATCCCTGATTCCAGTTCATCATTATCAGAACAATGCCGCCGATCAGCGCCGCGCAAGAAGGCAACAACACAAAGTGCCGTAAACGCTTGTGGTACAACATGAGCGAAGTCAGAAGTAATCCTAATACAATCATCGCCTTCCATACGTAGACCGACAGGTCACTAAATGCCATCCCGGCAATAAGTATTCCCGGCAGCAGAACCCCCCATCCACTGCCCAGCGTACGTTGCAACATGGTATCACCTATGAAATTGATAATGATAACCAATATCATATGATAAATTTTCTCATTTGTCAGCTATGGGGCACTATCAATTATATGAGTTTTACTTAACGATTGATGACATAAATAATTTAAGGTGATAAATTGCTCGCCGGTTAGCTTTTCAACTAAAAACAATAAAAACCTCAGCGAATGTTACCCCGTTCGTTATTTGTTTTATTTACCAACACACCTTCGTACATTGCAGATAACTAACAATATTTACCTATGACAGTACAATCCTGGCGAACTCTGCGTACCAAAAAATACCAACTCTCTTTACGACTGTTTCTGCTGCTCAATGCAATCTCTGCACTGTTTACGCTTTTTTTCCCACTGTTTGCGGTGAAAGCTCTGTCTGTACCGGCACTGCTGATGCTCGTAATGAGTACATTGTTGCTGGCATGGCATGGGAAATATGCGGACAAAAGAATTAATCTCCCTTTTATTTCAATCGTTTTTGGCTTGCTATGGGCGTTACATATTTTCCTGAAATATAACGCGCTAGGTCATAATGATTATTATTTTCTATTGATCGCCCTTCTCAGCGTGCTGTTTATTGGATCTATCGCTTTTGCCAATAATATCATCGCGTTTACGCTTCACTCATTGCCATCCGTCGCCGTCTGTTTATGGCTGAACGGCAGCGAGCATGGTTTGCGAATTTTCTATTTTATGGCGCTGCCCATGGCCGGGATTGCCATCCAGCATGTTATACAAAAGCGCTACGATGGCTTCGCCCAACAGCTGATGTATAAACTGCTGGAAGAACGGGAAACCCTGAACGGACTCAGCATGCTCGACCCGCTGACCGGTTTGTACAATCGCCGGGGGCTGCAACACAGACTTGATACGCTGCTGGCCCTGAGTAATTCGAAGCACTACGTCCTGCTGCTGGATATCGACCATTTCAAAGCCTATAACGATCACTACGGGCATATGATGGGCGACCAGGCACTGATCCGGGTTTCTGCCGCGATTCGTGACTCCGTGCGTTCCCGGGACGTGGTGGCGCGCTTTGGCGGCGAAGAGTTTATGGTTCTGCTGACCGCAGTCGATCCCCAACAGGCCCAGGCAGCCGCCGAGCGCATTCGCCAGAAAGTGTACGACCTTAAAATTCCCCACATGTTTAATGAGAGCGTGGCAACTAACGTAACCGTTAGTATCGGCATTGCGCCTCTTGTTGAGCAGGATATTGAGGCCGCTATTGCCCGAGCGGATAAAGCCCTTTATGAGGCCAAGAACCTTGGGCGCAACAGCACGCTGGTCAGCGATGAACTACGGGTAAACTGCCCTTCTGCCTGAGCTATCTGTGCGGTGTCGCCCGAGATGGCGACAAAGATCTTGCCATCGCTCAACGCCAATTATAGGATTAGCAATCATTATCATTAAGATTAACATCCTTATATCGACATGGCTTATCGTTCCGCACCGATCGTTGAAGATGTCATCTGGCGTAGCCATCTCCCGGCAAAGATCCCCTCGCTGGCTGCTGCCGTACGCGCAACGATAGCCAAAACCCGTGAGCACCTGCTGGACTTCATTCGTCTGGACGAAACACCTGTGCCAGGTGCGATGACGCTGCATGAATGGACGCAACCCACGACGTTAAGTTCATTGCTGGCGGTTTATTCAGACCATATTTATCGCAATCAGCCCACGCTGACACGCGAAAATAAGCCGCTGATTTCTCTCTGGGCCCAGTGGTATATCGGCCTGATGATGCCTCCGCTCATGGTAGCTCTGCTGACGCAAAAAGAGGCTATCGATGTCTCTCCTGAACACATGCACGTAGAATTCCACGAAACGGGCCGTGCAGCCTGTTTCTGGATCGATGTGCATCAGGATCACCAGGCCACGGTCCTGTCTCCTCAACAACGTATGGAAACGCTGATTCTCACAGCGCTGACGCCGGTTGTGCAGGCGCTGGAAGCGACAGGCGAGATCAACGCGAAGCTTATCTGGAGTAATACGGGATACTTAATTCACTGGTACTTAACGGAAATGAAACCGTTGTTAGGTGAAGAACTGTTGAACACGTTGCGCCAGACCTGCTTTTTTGAGAAACAACTCTCCTGCGGCCAGGATAACCCCCTGTGGCGTACCGTTGTTCCACGCGAGGGACTACTGGTGCGCAGAACCTGCTGCCAGCGCTATCGCCTGCCCGATGTTCAACAGTGCGGTGACTGCACGCTGAAGTAAGCGAGGAGCCGTAGCCCCCCGCCAACACTTTATGCAACCTGCTGACTTTCCTCTTCTATACGCTGCGCTTCTTCTTTTTCCTGCGCTAATAGCTGCTTTTCGTAAACCTTAAAGAATGGAAAGTAGATAACAGCAGACACCAGCGCCAGCAGAACAACCAGAATGGCCGCACGATAATCCCAGCCTAACGCCCATGCCGCGCCAACCGGCGCCGGGGCCGTCCAGGGAACGACTGAAATCACTCGCCCAATTAAATCCAGTTTCATCGCCGCCCACGCCAGTACCGCATTCACCATCGGGGCCAGCAAGAAAGGGATAAAGAACACAGGGTTCATGACTATCGGCGTACCGAAAATCACCGGTTCGTTAATGTTAAAAATGCTGGGGACCACGCTCAAACGTCCGATCGAGCGTAGATGGGCCGAGCGACTCCGCAGATAGCAAATCACCAACCCCATCGTCGCGCCGGAACCACCAACCACAATGAAGAACGTCCAGAATGCTTCCATAAAGATATGCGGTAAAGGCGCCCCCTGCGCCAGCGCCGACTGGTTCATCCCGAGATTGGTGAGCCAGAACATTTGCAGCATTCCCGACACAATTGCCGCGCCATGAATGCCGGCAAACCACAGCAGATGGCCGATCAGTACTGCCAAAAGTATCGCCGGGAGAGAATCTGCCGCCGACACCAGTGGTTTAAAGATGGCCATGATGGCCTGCGGGATCAGCATGTCAAACTGCGACTGAATCACCAGGCTCAACGGGTACAGCGTCAGCACCACCACCAGCACCGGGATCAGCAGATCGAAGGAGTTTTTGATCATCGGCGGCACTTGATCGGGTAAACGAATGCCGATGTTGTGCGCCTTCAGGAAGCGCATCATTTCAACACAGTAAATGGCCACCAGGATAGCGGTGAAAATCCCCGTACCGCCCAGGCTATCAACCGGCATCGTGCCTTTGGTTTTCGGTGCAGCAATCAGTAAAAAAGCCATGATCGATAGCATCGCGCACATGAATGGATCTAACTGATGTGACTTCACATAGTGCTTGCCCAGGTTATACGCAATAGCCGCACAGATGTAGACCGACATAATCCCCATCGTCATATCAAACGGTGTAAGGATTTGGCCTTCAAACTGTTTCGCCATATCCAGCCACGCGCGGGCAAACCCCCAGGTCGTATCAGGAGAAAAAGGCGGGTAGGCAAAAACCAGCAAAAACGAGCCTACGATCATAAAGGGCATCGCCGAAATAAACCCATCGCGGATGGCCATCACATGACGTTGTGAAGAAATGCGTCCGGCAACAGGACTGACATAGTTTTCAACAAAGCGGAAAATTACATTAAACACAGCATGATTAGTAGACATAGCCGTTCTCCCGTTGTGCAAAACCCTGCAACCGTGCTGGCATTAACACCACCACGTAAAGCCCATTACTACTTTTCGCAACCGTGCCGGGAGGAACACCAGCGCTACTGCATTTTGAGTTAAGTTTCATAGTTGGCTCTTATTATGTGATACAGAGGAAGTGACAACTTCAGTATTAATCGTCATTTCAGCATTCTGCAACCGGTTACTGTAACCGGTTTCTTTGATTGTGAAGAGGATCGAAAAACTGCCAATGTTGCCATGTTGTTACATTAAAATATTTACAGCGAGCTTGCCCCTATGACAAATTACGCCATGCGTTTTTCTGCTGTACGCAGCTGCCTGTAGGCGATTTGGAGAGAAGAATGAGTTTGCAATCAGTGCGCCAATTTTTAGCGCAACATGCACCAGATATTGAGATCATCGAATTAGATCAGAGTACCGCTACCGTCGATCTGGCAGCAAAAGCCCATAACGTCGAACCCGGTCAGATCGCGAAAACGCTTTCGTTGAAGGTCAAGAACGACATTATTCTGGTCGTCGCCAAAGGTGATGCCCGACTGGATAACAAAAAGCTAAAGAGTACGTTCGGCGCCAAGGCCCGTATGTTGAGTAGCGATGAGGTGGTGAACGCGACGGGTCATCCCGTTGGCGGCGTTTGCCCTTTCGGACTGGAAACGCCGATTGCGGTGTACTGCGACGTCTCGTTAAAGCATTACGCTGAAGTGCTTCCCGCCGCAGGCGCCATCCACAGCGCTGTTCGAATCACACCGGAAAGGATGGCTGAGCTGACTTCCGCCACCTGGGTGGATGTGTGTCAGTGAGGCTTCATGCCCCGTGCCAGTAGCAAAACCCGGCACGGGGCGATCTGACATGACCCCTTAAGAAGCAGCCTGCAGGAAAGGCGCCGGTTCACCTGCACGCAGATACAACAGAATATCTGCCGCATCCAGCAGTCCGGCATCTGAGCTCACGCCAAGTTTCGACATCACATTAAATTTATGTGCCCGAATAGTTTTAATATTCCTCTCAAGCTGCACAGCAATCTGCGGCATTGAATAGCCATTCGACATAAAGCGCAGTATTTCGCGTTCTGTCGGGCTGAGCATCCGGCTTTGATTGATATACCAATGGTTTTTCGAACCTTCGGTTCCTCGGCTGGAGCAATTAAGTGCCGTAAATAGCGCGTCCTGAAGTACCGTTAACGAGGAAGATTTACTCACAACACCATCTAGCGGCAAGGGTGACAGAGAGCCAATTAAGCGCGCCTCCGCATCATCATCGGCAATGACCACACGCTTGATGCGCGGAAAATTAATCGCCAGCTCCGTCAGATAGGCGAGTCCAGCTCTGCGATCGGTTCTGATTGCAGAGAGAGAGAAAATAACTGCCGAAAATGGCGTTTTTAACATCGCCTGACTAAAGGCAGGCTGATTAGAAAAAAGATGAAGTTTATATCGGTCATCCGGCATGGTATTAAATAAACTCTTAATACCCACACTACTCATCGCGCACTTTTCTACCAGTGCGACGTTTCTTTTGATGCTTCTGCTTTCCATTCCGTGGTCTCTCCATAAACTGAAGGTAAATTCAGTTCTCGCGATCCTTGAGAACTGTTTATCCATGCGTACATTTCTGCATTGCTGTGTATTGATAAGCGACGCATAGCGCTGTTCTTTTGGGCACTGATTGTTTTATTGCTTTTCTTCAGCAATGTCGCAATCTGATTAATTCCCCAACCTTTTCCCAGCAGTCTCAGCACTTTTCTCTCCGAGAGCGTAAGTACAATTGAGCGGGCGCTATGGTCTGCTAACTCTGGCATCACGGGCGGAGAGAGCAGCGACTTGCTAATTCTCTCAGCACGAGTATTTCCTGCGTGAATAACATTCACTAAACTTTCAATCGGCTCGGCATCAGATAACAGCGAACTGACAGGACACATCAGCAGCTCAATGGCCAGAGGATAAAAAATACGGGAAACGAGAAAAACCCAGTGAATATCACGGTATTGAGATAATAAAGAGTAATATTGTTCGCAGACTGAACGTGGGTGATTACAGTCTCCGGATAAATCAGCAACCACCAAATCAGCGCACCGCAGCTGCAACAATGTCAGTTCTTCAACGGAACGACAGTAGGTAAGTTCGTAATCAGCGAACTGCCCCTGCATTACACCTTTAAGTCCGGTTTGTACGATTGGTAATTTACTAATAATAATTGCGTTTTTGCGGCGTCCTGGCAACATATCTCCTCCACACTCACCAGTCCGTATTCGCACTTATTAAAAATTTCCTGATAAATTAAAAATATTAATTAACAGAAAACCTCTAAACAATAGACGAGGTGAATTGTTTATCCTTGGCTTTTATTCAAATATAAAGTAATGGCGCTACAATCCCAATAGCGTCAAACTATTGAACCATTATTACAAAATTACGCATAAATACATTCTATGTACAATTAAAAGAACTACAATAGAACATTAGCGTTGCTTACGTATTTGCCATCCTGATAAATAACACTACATTTTCATAAGCGTTGTCTTTATTGATAAGCAGGTAAGGCGTCCAGGCGCGTAAGACCTGCGTCTTTTTTCGACGCAAAGATTGATCTTAGCCAGAGCCAACAGGATCATGCTTCATGATAAAAAGAAGGCATCCTTCATGCAAAGAGATCCTTATCAGTCAGAGCGAGCCATGCAAACAGAGCAGTCGTCACAGCGAACGGTTACACGGTTATGTATTCAATGCGGTCTTTTTTTACTTCAGCATGGGGCAGAAAGCGCGCTGGTTGACGAGCTATCCACCCGCCTCGGGCTGGCGCTTGGCATGGACAGCGTAGAAAGCGCTATCTCTTCTAACGCTATCGTCCTGACCACCATTAAAGATGGGCAGTGCCTGACCTCAACGCGAAAAAATCAGGATCGCGGGATTAACATGCACGTCGTGACGGAGGTGCAGCACATCGTTATTCTCGCGGAACACAAACTGCTGGATATTAAAGGCGTTGAGAAACGCTTTAGCCAGATTAAACCGCTGCGCTATCCAAGATGGCTGGTCGCCTTGATGGTCGGCTTGTCCTGCGCCTGCTTTTGTAAACTCAATAACGGCGGATGGGATGGCGCGGTGATCACCTTTTTCGCCAGCATGGTGGCGATGTATATCCGCCAGATTCTGGCGTCCCGGCATTTGCACCCGCAAATCAACTTTTGCATCACCGCGTTTGTGGCGACCACGATTTCAGGCCTGCTCCTGACGTTGCCGACGTTTAACCACACTCCAACCATCGCCATGGCCGCCAGCGTACTGCTGCTGGTTCCGGGCTTTCCGCTGATCAACTCCGTCGCGGATATGTTTAAGGGACACATTAATACCGGACTCGCCCGCTGGGCGATTGCCAGCCTGCTGACGCTGGCGACCTGCATTGGCGTCGTCATGTCGATGACCTTATGGGGGCTGCGCGGATGGGCGTGATCGATTTCATTTTGGTGCTGATGCAGGACATGATCCTGTCTGCGATCCCGGCGCTCGGCTTTGCCATGGTATTTAACGTACCGCATCGGGCGCTCCCCTGGTGCGCGTTACTCGGCGCGCTTGGGCACGGTTCGCGAACGGTGATGATGAGCACAGGGTTTAATATCGAATGGTCGACCTTTATGGCGTCATTGCTGGTCGGCTGCATTGGGATCCAGTGGTCACGCTGGTATCTGGCGCATCCGAAAGTCTTCACGGTTGCGGCAGTGATCCCTATGTTCCCTGGGATCTCCGCCTACACAGCCATGATCTCGGCGGTAAAGATCGGCCATTTTGGCTACAGCGAAGCGCTGATGATCACCCTGTTGACCAATTTCCTCAAAGCCTCATCAATTGTCGGCGCGCTCTCCATCGGGCTGTCCGTTCCGGGATTATGGCTGTATCGCAAACGCCCGCGCGTGTAGCGGCACGCTTTTTTCGCACCTCGCAGAGAGGGGAATCGCCCCCTCATCTGCTGCTCTCCTTCTTCTCTGTGTTACTATAAAAGCAGTCCCCTTCTCGGTTGTTGTTCAGTATTGAGAAACATTATGCCCAGCAAAATTTTGACGCCGGACGTCACTAGCATTGACGCCTTACTACACGATCACCACGCGGTGCTGGCCAGGTCTGCAGGCGGTGCCGTAGCCGTTTTCGCCAATAACGCGCCAGCGTTTTACGCGGTGACGCCTGCGCGACTGGCCGAGTTGTTGGCGCTTGAAGAGAAGCTGTCACGCCCGGGAAGCGATGTGACGCTGGATGCACAATTTTATGAAGAGCCGCAAGCCGCCCCCGTTGCCGTACCAATGGGGAAATTTGCGATGTACGCTGACTGGCAGCCCGATGCTGACTTTCAGCGCCAGGCCGCCCTGTGGGGCGTGGCGTTAAGAGAACCGGTCACCGCTGAAGAACTGGCCTCATTTGTTGCCTACTGGCAGGCCGAAGGCAAAGTTTTTCACCATATTCAGTGGCAGCAAAAACTGGCGCGCAGTATCCAGATTGGCCGAGCCAGCAATGGCGGAATGCCGAAGCGCGATGTGAACAGCGTCAGCGAGCCTGACAACCATATACCACCGGGTTTTAGAGGATAACGATGAAAAACGTTGGCGACCTGATGAAACGTCTGCAAAAAATGATGCCGGCTAATGTCGAGCCAGCCTTTAAAACGGGCGAGGAGCTGCTGGCATGGCAAAAAGAGCAAGGTGAAATTCGTGCCGCAGCCCTGGCCCGCGAAAACCGGGCCATGAAAATGCAGCGCACTTTCAACCGTTCCGGGATCCGTCCGCTGCATCAGAACTGTTCGTTCGATAACTATCGGGTGGAGTGCGAGGGCCAGATGAACGCCCTGAGCAAAGCCCGTCAGTACGTTGAAGAGTTTGACGGCAATATCGCCAGCTTTATCTTCTCCGGCAAGCCCGGCACCGGTAAAAACCATCTGGCCGCCGCCATCTGCAACGAACTGCTGCTGCGCGGCAAGTCGGTGCTGATCATTACCGTGGCTGATATTATGTCGGCGATGAAAGAAACCTTCAGTAATCGTGAAACCAGCGAAGAACAGTTACTCAACGATCTGAGTAACGTGGATCTGCTGGTGATCGACGAGATCGGCATGCAAACCGAATCGCGCTACGAAAAAGTGATCATCAATCAGATCGTCGATCGCCGCTCGTCTTCAAAACGACCAACAGGCATGTTAACCAACAGTAATATGGATGAAATGAACAAACTGCTGGGCGAGCGGGTAATGGACCGCATGCGGCTTGGCAACAGCCTGTGGGTAATCTTTAACTGGGAAAGCTACCGTAGTCGGGTAACCGGTAAAGAGTATTAACGTATTAGGACCACTCCTAAGACTGCCAGCGCTATACTGCGCTGAAAAGGCATAACACGAGTTGCATATAATGATGAAAACACCCCAACGTCTGCTGTGCTGTGCGCTTGCCGCCAGCACGCTCATCTCCACCAGCGTTTTTGCTGCCTCCTGGCAGGATTCACTCTCCAGCGCGGCCAGCGAACTGAGCAAACAAAGCTCCGGCTCGCAGGGCAGCTCGTCGCTCTCTTCCCTGACCAGCCTGCTGAATGGCAGCAATCAGTCGCTGACTTCCAGCAGTATGAATAACGCCGCTGGGATCCTGGAATATTGCGCGAAACAGAAGCTGGCCTCGGTCACCGACACGCAAAACGTCAAAAACCAGGTGCTGGATAAACTGGGGCTCAGTGCTCCTGAGCAGAAGCAAGATACCAACTATATGGACGGTATTCAGGGCCTGCTCAACGCCAAAGATGGTCAACAACTGGACCTGAACACGATTGGCAATAGCTCGCTGGCGAAGCAGGTAAAAACCAAGGCCTGCGATCTGGTGTTAAAACAGGGTATGAACTTCATTTCCTGATGCACGACATGCCGCGTATTACCTGCGCGGCATCAGTTTTTTACTCCATTACATTCACACGTCAAATAACCAGTAAATCCCCTGCAAAAAACACGCATATCTAAACCAATTCTGAATAACAACGTAATTTAATGTCACTACAATTGCAGCAATATAACATCGCTATTACATTGTGCTTTCCCCTAATGATTAGCCTGCCAGGCATGTGCCCGGTTTATTGAGGATCGACCGTTGTCAGAATTAATCTCCATCACTCTGTTTCTCGCTTCAGTGCTGATTTACGCCTGGAAAGCGGGTCGCAACACCTGGTGGTTTGCCGCCACGTTAACGGTGCTGGGGATTTTTATTGTCTTGAATATCACGCTGTACGCCAGTGACTATTTCACCGGCGATGGGATCAATGACGCGGTACTCTACACGCTGACCAACAGCCTGACCGGCGCGGGGATTGGAAAATATATTTTGCCGGGGGTCGGCATCGCGCTGGCGCTGACGACGGTTTTTGTCGCTCTCGGCTGGATCCTACGCCGCCGTCGCCATCATCCGCATCATGTGGGTTACAGTCTGCTGGCCCTGCTGCTGGCGCTGGCCTCCGTTGACGCCAGCCCGGCGTTTCACCAGATAACCGAACTGGTGAAGTCGCAGTCGCGCGATGGCGATCCGGATTTCCCAACGTATTATAAAGAGCCATCGAAAACCATTCCCAACCCCAAGCTGAACCTGGTTTATATCTACGGCGAAAGCCTCGAACGCACCTATTTTAACAATGACGCGTTCCCGGATCTGACCCCAGAACTCGGCGCGTTGAAAAATGAAGGTCTGGATTTCAGCAACACCATGCAGCTTCCGGGCACCGATTACACCATCGCTGGCATGGTCGCCTCCCAGTGCGGTATTCCGCTGTTTGCGCCATTTGAAGGCAACGCCTCGGCGTCGGTCTCAAGCTTTTTCCCCAACAATATCTGTCTGGGCGATATCCTGAAAAACTCCGGCTATCAGAACTACTTTGTGCAGGGGGCCAATCTGCGCTTTGCCGGCAAAGACGTGTTCCTGAAATCTCACGGCTTTGACCATCTGTACGGCGCAGAAGAGTTAAAAAGCGTGGTGGCAGACCCGGCCTATCGCAACGACTGGGGCTTCTACGACGATACCGTACTGGACGAAGCGTGGAAAAAATTCGAAGAGCTTTCGCGCTCGGGCCAGCGTTTTTCACTGTTTACGCTGACTGTGGATACCCATCATCCGGATGGATTTATCTCACGTAGCTGCAACCGTAAACGTTATGACATCGACGGGAAGGCCAACCAGTCGTTCAGCGCGGTCAGCTGCAGTCAGGAAAATATTGCCGAATTTATCAATAAAATCAAAGCATCGCCATGGTTTAAAGATACCGTAATCGTGGTTTCTTCCGATCATCTGGCGATGAACAACACCGCATGGAAGTATCTGAACAAGCAGGATCGCAACAACCTGTTCTTCGTGCTGCGCGGCGACCAGCCGCAGCAGGACACGCTGGCGGTGAAGCGTAACACGATGGATAACGGCGCAACGGTACTGGATATTCTCGGCGGCGATAACTTTATCGGACTTGGTCGCAGCAGCTTGTCGAGCGAATCCGTGTCGGAAGTGTTCCTGAACATCAAAGAAAAAATGCTGGCGTGGAAGCCCGATATTATCCGTCTGTGGAATTTCCCGAAAGAGATGAAAGAGTTCACCGTCGACCAGGACAAAAACATGATCTCTTTCTCCGGTAGCCACTTCCGCCTGCCGCTGCTGCTGCGCGTGTCGGACAAACGCGTCGAGCCGCTGCCGGAAAGCGAATACTCGGCCCCGCTGCGCTTCCAGTTGGCGGATTTCGCCCCACGCGATAACTTCGTCTGGGTCGATCGCTGCTATAAAATGGCGCAACTATGGGCGCCGGAGCTGGCGCTCTCTACCGACTGGTGCGTATCGCAGGGTCAGTTAGGCGGGCAACAAATCGTGCAGCATGTTGACAAAGCCAAATGGAAAAGCAAAACCGTCTTTAAAGACACGGTGATCGACATGGAACGCTACAAAGGTAACGTCGATACGCTGAAAATTGTCGATAACGACATTCGCTACAAAGCCGATAGCTTCGTCTTCAACGTGGCGGGCGCACCTGAAGAGGTCAAACAGTTTAGCGGCATATCACGCCCCGAATCCTGGGGACGCTGGTCCAATGCGCAGCTCAGTGAAGAAGTGACCATCGAATACAAGGCCCCACTGCCGAAGAAATTCGATCTGGTCATCACCGCGAAAGCCTTCGGTGACAACGCCAATCGTCCGATCCCCGTGCGCGTTGGCAACGAGGAACAGACGCTGGTGTTAGGCCATGACGTCAGCACCACCACCTTGCATTTTGATAACCCGGCGGATGCCAATACGCTGGTAATTGTCCCACCCGATCCGGTCGCCACCAACGAGGGCAATATTCTCGGCCACTCGCCGCGTAAGCTGGGGATCGGGATGGTTGAAATCAAAGTAGTAGCTCAGGGCTCTTAACATGATAGGCCTGATAGCGCTTCGCTTATCAGGCCTATCGTTAACCCCATTTATTGCCTGAAAAAAAACAGCGCCCAACACCACACCGGGCGCTGCATGGCAACCTTATTCCAGACCGTTCACCGCCTGGCGCATACCCTGCACCAGAATCATCTCGAGGTTAGCCGTCACCTGTCCGGCAAGCCCTGGCAGCAACGTTAAATCTTCACCCCAGTGCGCCGTATCGCCGAGCACGGCATCCACCAGTTCACGCAGCGTTAAATCATTGCCTACTCGCGGCCACAGGCTGGCATACAGGCTTACCCACTGTTCATCATCCTGTATCGGATAGCGTTCCCCGTCGCGCTCTGCACGATAAAACGCCAGCAGCGCAGCGAGGGCAAACGTTAACCGCACGGGCCAGCGCCCATTTCGCTGACCCGCCAGCAGCTGCGGCAAAATTCGGGTACGGAATTTAGTCATGCCGTTTAGCGCAATGGAAAGCAACTGGTGACGAATGTAAGGGTTCTGAAAACGCCCGCTTACCGCGTCGGCAAATTCTCGCAGTTCATCCGCCGGAAGATCCAATACCGGTATAATTTCCTCGCCAATCGCCCGCTCGACAAAGCGGTGCACATCGGCATCCTGCATCGCCTCACCGACGGTCTCCAGTCCGCACAGCCACGCCACCGGCACCAGCGCCGTATGCGCGCCATTGAGAATGGCGACCTTGCGCTCTTTGTACGGTTTGATATCGCTCACCACCCGGATGTTCAGCGGACACTGCACCAGCTTCAGCTCCTCTGCCAGCCACTGCGGCCCCTGGATCACAAACAGGTAAAAATGCTCCGCGGTATCGAGAAACGCATCGTGATAGCCAAGCGTCGCTTCCAGCGCGGCAGCTTCTTCACGCGGGTAGCCAGTAACAATGCGGTCGACCAGCGTCGAACAGAAGGTGTTCGCCGTTTCCACCCAATCAGCAAACGACGGAGGAAGCTGCCACTCCTGCGCATATCGCAGCACCAGCGTTTTGAGCGCCTCACCGTTATAGTCGATCAGTTCGCAGGGGATAATCACCCAGCCCTTATCCACCGCCCCCGCAAAATGGTTAAAGCGCTCCAGCAGCAGTCGCGTCAGTTTGGCCGGAAAACTCACCGGCGGGGCATCATCCACGCAGTCTGCCGCGTGATAGCTAATTCCGGCTTCAGTGGTATTCGAAAACACAAATCGGATGTCCGCATTGTGCGCCAGCGCCAGATACGCCGCGAAATCCTGGTACGGATTGATTTCGTTATTCACCGAACGGATAAGCCGCGCTTCGCTCACCGCTTCGCCCTGCTCGTTAAGCCCGCGTATCAGCGTGGTATACAGCCCGTCCTGGGTATTCAGCGACGGCGGAAAATCAGTATTGATCGGGCGAACGATGGTCACGCCAGCATTCAGAGTGGTGTGCTCGTTGAGGATATCCAGTTGCCAGTCGATAAACGCCCGCAGGAAGTTTCCTTCACCAAACTGGATCACGCGCGTTGGGTAGCTGGCCCCCGGAAAATCACGTCGATTCAACGTGTTCATCGCAATTACCCTCTCAGAACGTGATCACGCCTTTAATCAGCTCACGGTTGTTAATAACATCCCGCTCGTAGATTTCTGCCAGTGTGGCAAACGCGTAACGGTGCGTGAGCATCATGTCGGCGGTCAGTTTGCCTTCCGACATCAGACGGCCCACTTTGGCGAAATCTTCCGGCGTGGCGTTGCGACTGCCCATCATGGTGGTCTCTTTCTTGTGGAACTCAGGGTCAGAGAACTGCAAATCACCTTTGAACAGCCCAACAAAAACGATGCTGCCGCCATGGCGAATCAAATTCACCGTGTTGTTCATCGCATGCTGGTTTCCCGTGGCATCAATGACCTTTTGCGCCAGCGAACCGCCAAACTGAGCGCGCAGCTGCGCATCAAAATCTTCAGCGGATGGGTCGATAACCGGGAGTCCCAACCGGGAAGACACGTGCTCCCGACGCGCGGGACTGGTATCGGCGACCACCACCTGTGCGCCATCGGCTTTGGCAATCGCCGCTGCGCCCAGACCAATCGGACCAGCACCGACCACCAGCACCTGCTCACCTGGCGCCACCGCCGCCCGACGTACCGCATGCGCGCTGATGGCGTAAGGCTCAATCAGCGCCGCCGCCTGCGGGTCAATCCCCTGCGCGTCCAGTAAGTTGGTCACCGGAACGGACAGATATTCACTGAAACCACCATCCTGATGTACGCCAATCACCGAAATCTTCTCGCAGCAGTTGGTACGTCCGCTCAGGCATGCCGGACACTGCTGGCAGGCCACGTAAGGAATAACCGCCACCTGCTGACCATTTTTCAGATTCTGTATATTTTTTCCCAGCCCGACAATTTCCCCACATATTTCATGACCTAATACACGTGGGTAGCTGAAAAAAGGCTGATTGCCGCCCCAGGCATGAATATCGGTACCACAAATCCCTACCGATTTAATTTTTATTAATGCTTCGCCCTCACCCGGAATAGGTATTTCGCGTTCTTTCCAGACTAATTTTTTAGGTTCCTGGCAAATCAACGTATTCATCGTAGACATGATTCTGCTCTCCTGTTTTTTTGTTGCCTCAGATATCAACGAAAATAAAAAAGCCGGAGAAAGCAGAAACACAATCTGTGAATTCCAACGCATAAAAATGTTTTAAATCGGGTTTTAATAGGCAAAAAGGAGAAACCATGAGCCGTTCGCAGAACTTACGTCACAATGTGATTAACCAGATTATCGATGATATGGCGCGTGGTCATATCCCTTCCCCTCTCCCATCGCAAAGCGCATTGGCGGAGATGTACAACATCAGCCGCACCACAGTGCGCCATATGCTGAGCCACTTAGGCGAGTGCGGCGTGCTGACCCAGGTCGGCAGCCACTATGTCATCGTGCGTAAACCCGACCATGACGACGGTTTTGCCTGCACCACCGCCTCCATGACCGAGCAAAACCGGATTTTTGAGCAGGCGTTTTTCACCATGATCAACCAGCGCCAGCTGCGTGCAGGCGAGAGCTTCTCCGAACTGCAGCTTGCCAGAGCCGCGGGCGTCAGTCCGGTAGTCGTACGGGAATATCTTTTAAAATTCGAACGTTACAACCTGATCAAAAACGAAAAACGCGGTCAGTGGAGCATGAAGCAGTTCGATCAGGCCTATGCGGAGCAGCTGTTTGAACTCAGAGAAATGTTGGAAACCCATTCCCTGCAGCATTTTCTCAATCTGCCGGATGATGACCCGCGCTGGCTGCAGGCTAAAACGCTGCTGGAACGCCACCGGATCCTGCGCGACAGCATCGGCAGCAGCTTTCGTATGTTCTCGCAGTTAGACCGTGAGTTTCATGCCTTGCTGCTCTCTGCTGCCGATAATATATTTTTCAATCAATCACTTGAAATCATCTCCGTGATTTTTCACTTCCACTATCAGTGGGATGAGAGCGACCTCAAACAACGCAACATCATTGCCATCGATGAACATATGACCATCCTCAGCGCGCTGATCTGTCGCAGCGACCTGGATGCCACCCTGGCGCTCTGTAACCATTTGAATTCAGCCAAACAATCGATGATTCGCTCCATCAACCAGAGTCATAGCGCCGCCCATTAAGTACCGATAAAAAACAGCAAACCATTACCGGGAGCACGATTTTATAAAAATAAAAACGCCTGAAAAATACCTCTTGCCTATGCTCACGCTAAGTCGACTGCATTAAAAACTTTTGTGAGCGGTGATGAGTAAATTGATTCATCACTGGTATTTTTTTCAATACTGCACAGCCCCGGCTGTGTGAAAATAAATTATTGAGGTTCAGGAGTCCGGCGTGGAAAAAAATAATATTACCCTCGACCCGAGTTCTTCGTTTGGCACGTCGTCATCTGCGGATATTAATGTTCCGCCTGAGAGCATGGTGCAACGCAGTAGCCGAATAAAACGTATTCAGACCACAGCAATGATTTTATTATTTTTTGCTGCGGTGATTAATTACCTAGACCGCAGTTCATTATCGGTCGCCAACTTAACAATTCGGGAAGAACTGGGGCTGAGCGCCACGCAAATCGGCGTCCTGCTGTCGGTCTTCTCTCTCGCTTACGGTATTGCGCAACTGCCCTGCGGCCCGCTGCTGGATCGCAAGGGGCCGCGCATTATGCTGGGACTGGGGATGTTCTTCTGGTCGCTGTTTCAGGCGATGTCCGGCATGGTGCACAGCTTCACACAGTTTGTGCTGGTGCGTATCGGGATGGGGATTGGCGAAGCGCCGATGAACCCGTGCGGCGTAAAGGTGATCAATGACTGGTTTAACATCAAAGAGCGCGGTCGCCCGATGGGGTTGTTTAACGCCGCCTCGACCATCGGGGTTGCCATTAGCCCGCCGATTCTGGCCGCCATGATGCTGGTAATGGGCTGGCGCTGGATGTTTATTACCATAGGCGTGCTGGGTATTTTTCTCGCCATCGGCTGGTACATGCTGTATCGCAACCGCGAGCAAATTGAGTTGAGCGCCACGGAACAAGCGTACCTGAACGCCGGCAGCGTCAATGCCCGCCGCGATCCGCTGAGCTTTGCCGAATGGCGCAGCCTGTTTCGCAACCGTACTATGTGGGGCATGATGCTGGGCTTTAGCGGCATCAACTATACCGCATGGCTATACCTGGCCTGGCTGCCGGGCTACCTGCAGACCTCCTATAACCTGGATTTAAAAAGCACCGGCTTAATGGCGGCGATCCCGTTCTTGTTTGGCGCAGCCGGCATGCTGATTAACGGTTTTGTCACCGACTGGCTGGTAAAAGGCGGTATGGCGCCGATTAAGAGCCGTAAGATTTGTATCATCGCCGGGATGTTCTGCTCAGCAGCCTTCACCTTCGTCGTGCCGCAGGCCACAACGTCGATGGCCGCCGTGTTACTGATCGGTATGGCGCTGTTCTGTATCCACTTCGCCGGCACCTCGTGCTGGGGCCTGATCCACGTCGCCGTCGCCTCACGCATGACCGCTTCCGTGGGCAGTATCCAGAACTTTGCCAGTTTTATCTGCGCGTCGTTTGCGCCGATCGTCACCGGATTTATTGTTGATACCACCAACTCTTTCCGTCTGGCGCTGATCATCTGCGGCTGCGTCACCATGGTGGGCGCCCTTGCCTACATCTTCCTGGTTCGCCAACCCATCAGCGATCCGCGTAAAGATTAATCCTTCAGATGCCCGATAACACCGCGCTTATCGGGCATGTTATGCTCCTCGTATGAACATCACCTTGCGCGCGACTACTCTGGCAGACACTGCCGCTCTTCCCGCCATCGAACGATCTGCGGGGCAACGTTTTTTACTTATCCCCGAACTGGCGTGGATTGCTGACGACCAGATTATATCGGCTGCTCAACATCGGGCATTTGCCGCTGCAGGCATGAGCTGGCTGGCGCTGGTCGATGCGCGTCCGGTCGGTTTTTTGGTTGCCGAAGCGCTGGGGTCATCGCTGTTTATTGCTGAACTTTCACTGCATCTGGAGTGGCAGGGAAAAGGAATTGGCCGCAGATTGCTTGACTATGTTGCCGAACAGGCGCGTGAGAAAGGATATACGTCGCTCATGCTGACCACCTTCCGCGGTGTGCCGTGGAATGCGCCATTGTACGCGCGACTGGGATTTGAAATGCTGGCTGACGAGACGCTTTCGCCGGAATTGCGCGAAAAAAGAGCTGAAGAAGCGGCGCACGGGCAGACGTACGAACTACGCTGCGCCATGCGCCTGATGTTGCGTTGATTGCCCGGTGGCGGCTACGCCTTATCCGGCATCACAGGTTTAGAACGTTTCCCAGTTATCCCCGGCATCCGTTACCGCAGCTTTACGCGGCTGGGCCGTTGAAACCGGTTTAGCGGCGGCAACGTCACGCGCGCGCTGTTGGTCATGCTGAATACGGAACACGGCAACGGCCTGGGTCAGACGGCTGGCCTGCTCTTCCAGCGCCGCAGCGGCGGCGGCGGATTCCTCCACCAACGAGGCGTTCTGCTGCGTCACGCGATCCATCTCAGCGACAGCCAGACCGACCTGGTCGATACCGCGGCTCTGTTCATCAGAAGCAGAGGCGATTTCACCCATGATATCGGTCACGCGGGTTACCGCATTGACGATCTCATCCATGGTTTCACCGGCGCTTTCAACCAGCGTTGAACCCACATCCACACGGCTGACCGAGTCTTCAATCAGGCTCTTAATCTCGCGCGCGGCCTGCGCACTACGCTGGGCCAGGTTACGAACTTCACCCGCAACCACCGCAAATCCACGGCCCTGCTCGCCCGCCCGTGCGGCTTCTACCGCGGCGTTGAGTGCCAGAATATTAGTCTGGAAGGCAATGCCGTCGATAACGCTGATAATGTCGGCGATTTTCTGCGAACTGGAAGCGATGTCGCGCATGGTTTGCACAACATTATCCACCACTTTGCCGCCTTTCTGCGCGGTTTCAGAAGCGCTCAGCGCCAGATGGCTGGCCTGACGCGCGTTTTCGGCGTTCTGCTTCACGGTCGCCGTCAGTTGTTCCATGCTGGCCGCAGTTTCTTCCAGAGATGCGGCCTGCTGTTCGGTACGCGAAGAGAGATCGTTATTCCCCATCGCAATCTCGCTGGCCCCGCTGTAAATCGCGTTGGCGCCGTTACGTACGTCACCCACGGTATTCATCAGCTCACCCTGCATGTGACGCAGGCTTTCCGCCAACTGTCCAATCTCGTTGGAACCTTCCACCTCAATACGTTTCACCAAATCGCCGCTGGCGATATGACGAATGCTGTCGATCAGACGGTTCATTGGGGAGATAAGGGTCAGTTTGATACCAAACCACACCGCAATAATCGCCGCCAGTACGGTAATCAGCACGCAGATCAGCACCCACATCGCCTGGCTGTAAGAACTGTTGTTATCTTCCACCGCGATGTCATACAGGCGATCGTTCTGCTGCATGTAACTCATATACTGCTTCTCAAAGCCATCCTGATAGCTCTGCGTCGGTTGATCAAAGAACGCGTTGATCTTCCCGTCACCCAATAACTGGATCAGCTCCGCCAGCGCGCCGTGGTAGATGTCATAGGTGCGATTGATCTCCTGGAACGCGGCTTCGCTTTGGCGCGGATCGCGCGGGAGCGACTCGTAAATCGCCCAGTTTTTTTCCGTCAGCTTCAGCGCCGTGCTGGCTACCTGCATCAGTTCGGCAACGGTCGCGCCGCTGCCGATATTGCTCTGATCCATCATGTAGCGAATGCCCGCCCGGTTCAGGGTATTACGCGTTTGCAGCAGCTCAACCCAGGTGGCGTTCAGCGCAGACTGTTGCTGGCGAATGGTTTGCAGAACGGTAAAGTTCTCTTTGTCATTCTTAAGTGAGTTAAAAAACAAGCCGCCCGAGGCGAGCTGTAAAAGGCCAAACAGCGCCAATACCAGCAGTAAGCTGGTAACAATCTTCATTCGTTTTAACATGTTTTCTCTTTCCGCTAGACAGATGTCAGAATTTTCGGCCTGGAAAGGGAAAACTTTATGAATATCGTTCGAAAAGCCGGTGTTCTGGCAATATCTCTCGCTGAAAAAAGCAGCAAACACACTCGGCACATACCACGCAAAAGGTGCCGTAGCGGCTTCCCCACCTTTTCAGAGGGCTTTTCATTTATACGCACTTCGATTACCAATGGAAGTCCTGTCACCCGCCTCTAAAACAAGGAAGTCCCTCTGTGAAAAAGAAATTTTTCGATTTATTTTCTAATGCTGCTCCCTTCTTACTGCTGGGAGGCATTTTAGGATTAATGACCCCCATAGTGCCAAAGCTCCTTATCCCGGAGATTTCAGGCATCTTAATGGAGAGCATCGCACCTAAAAGCATCATGTTTCTGCTCATTATAGATGCGTTATTTACTGTAATTTTACTCAGGCTATGTGGTGTATTCGATTCAAAAAAAGAAAAAGCTGCTTTTATCTATGAAAGATTTTTATTTAAATTCAATGAATTGGGAAAATCCATTACCGCAGCCACGTTTGGTACACTTTTCGGGCTTACGCTGGCAATGCTTCCCTATAGCGAATTTCGCATGGCGGGAGTCGGCCTATATTTTTCTGCGATGCTGATCGTGATATGGGCCCTATTTGACTTCCTGAGCCACATGAGTAAAAACGCGGTTGGCAAAACTGAACGATGTACCTTTTATGCCGTGGTTATCGCCATTTTCGCCTACTACCTCTACCTTATAGCCACTCAAATACAGGCGTCCACTCCCGTCGCGTGAACCTCATACCGGTAATTATGTGATTTTAATCACATAATTACCGATCAACACCCCATATTAAAACCGCTCACTGACATTTGGGACCGCTTAAGCTGACATACAACCGTTCACTTATTTACCTTACTTTACGCGCGTAATTCTCTGGCAAGATCCCCTCAACATAGCAGTCAAATAACCTCCTCAAACACAAGATCAAACCCACGCGGCTTCGGCCAATTATTAATTAGATACCAGGTTTTACTATGGATACGAAAAAGATATTCAAGCACATACCCTGGGTGATTCTCGGAATCATCGGTGCATTCTGCCTCTCGGTAGTGGCATTACGTCGGGGTGAACACATCAGCGCCCTGTGGATCGTGGTCGCCTCAGTTTCTGTTTATCTGGTGGCCTATCGTTACTACAGCCTTTATATCGCCCAAAAGGTGATGAAACTTGACCCGACGCGTGCCACGCCGGCGGTCATCAACAATGACGGTCTGAACTACGTTCCAACCAACCGTAACGTATTGTTTGGTCACCACTTTGCCGCTATCGCAGGTGCGGGTCCGCTGGTTGGGCCGGTACTGGCTGCGCAGATGGGCTACCTGCCCGGTACGCTGTGGCTGCTGGCAGGCGTCGTGCTGGCCGGTGCGGTGCAGGACTTCATGGTACTGTTTATCTCTTCCCGCCGTAACGGTGCATCTCTGGGTGAGATGATCAAAGAAGAGATGGGCCCGATCCCAGGAACCATTGCGCTGTTCGGCTGCTTCTTAATCATGATCATCATCCTCGCGGTACTGGCGCTGATCGTGGTAAAAGCGCTGGCGGAAAGCCCGTGGGGTGTGTTCACCGTCTGCTCAACCGTACCTATCGCACTGTTCATGGGGATCTACATGCGATTCCTGCGTCCGGGGCGTGTGGGTGAAGTGTCGGTGATTGGTATTGTGCTGTTGGTAGCCTCAATCTACTTCGGCGGCGTGATTGCGCACGACCCGTACTGGGGCCCGGCGCTGACCTTTAAAGACACCACCATCACCTTTACCCTGATCGGTTACGCGTTTATCTCTGCGCTGCTGCCGGTATGGCTGATCCTCGCGCCGCGCGACTATCTGGCTACTTTCCTGAAAATCGGCGTTATCGTCGGTCTGGCGGTGGGGATTGTTATCCTCAACCCGGAACTGAAAATGCCGGCAATGACGCAGTACGTTGATGGTACTGGTCCGCTGTGGAAAGGCGCTCTGTTCCCGTTCCTGTTTATTACCATCGCCTGTGGTGCGGTATCTGGCTTCCACGCGCTGATTGCTTCCGGTACCACGCCGAAGCTGCTGGCTTGTGAAACCGATGCGCGCTTTATCGGTTACGGCGCGATGCTGATGGAATCCTTCGTGGCGATTATGGCGCTGGTTGCTGCGTCTATCATCGAACCGGGTCTGTACTTCGCGATGAACACCCCGCCTGCGGGCCTTGGCATCACCATGCCGAACCTGCATGAAATGAGCGGCGAAAACGCACCGCTGATTATGGCGCAGCTGAAAGATGTTACCGCACATGCGGCAGCGACCGTCAGCTCCTGGGGCTTCGTGATTTCGCCTGAGCAGATCCTGCAGACCGCGAAAGACATCGGTGAACCGTCCGTTCTGAACCGCGCAGGTGGCGCACCGACGCTGGCCGTGGGTATCGCTCACGTGTTCCACAAAGTGCTGCCGATGGCTGATATGGGCTTCTGGTATCACTTCGGTATTCTGTTTGAAGCGCTGTTCATCCTGACCGCACTGGATGCCGGTACGCGTTCTGGCCGCTTTATGCTGCAGGATTTACTGGGTAACTTCGTGCCGTTCCTGAAGAAAACCGACTCTCTGGTTGCGGGCATCATCGGTACTGCGGGCTGCGTCGGCCTGTGGGGTTATCTGCTGTATCAAGGCGTTGTTGACCCGCTGGGCGGCGTTAAGAGCCTGTGGCCGCTGTTTGGTATCTCTAACCAGATGCTGGCTGCCGTGGCGCTGGTTCTCGGCACCGTGGTGCTGGTTAAAATGCAGCGCACCAAATACATCTGGGTTACCGTGGTTCCGGCAGTATGGCTGCTTATCTGCACCACCTGGGCGCTGGGTCTGAAACTGTTCAGCACCAACCCGCAGATGGAAGGCTTCTTCTTCATGGCGAGTCAGTACAAAGAGAAGATTGCTAACGGCGGCGAACTGACCGCGCAGCAGATTGCCAACATGAACCACATCGTCATCAACAACTACACCAACGCAGGTCTGAGTATTCTGTTCCTGGTGGTGGTGTACAGCATCATTTTCTACGGGTTCCGTACCTGGCAGAAAGCCCGCTCCATCAACGGTCGCTCTGATAAAGAGACACCGTATGTACCGGTGCCGGAAGGCGGCGTGAAGACCTCTTCACACCACTAACCTGAAGCCGGGTGGCGCACGCTTACCTGGCCAGGATCACTTAGTGCCGCAGTTAACGTAGGCCGGATCAGGCGCAAGCCGCCATCCGGCTTTATTCATTAACAGGACGATAGAATGTTTGGTACTTTAGGTCAGGCAAAAAAGTATCTCGGTCAGGCGGCGAAGATGCTGATTGGTATTCCGGACTACGACAACTACGTCGAGCACATGAAGACCAACCATCCCGATAAGCCGTACATGACCTACGAAGAATTCTTCCGCGAGCGCCAGGAAGCCCGCTACGGTAGCGGCGGAAGCAGTTGCTGTTAGAAGGAGAAGTGAATGACCCCGATTGCAGTTACCCTACTCACCGGTTTTCTTGGCGCGGGTAAAACCACCCTGCTGCGCCATATTCTCAACGAGCAGCACGGTTACAAGATTGCCGTTATCGAAAACGAATTCGGCGAAGTCTCGGTGGACGATCAACTGATTGGCGATCGCGCCACGCAGATCAAAACCCTGACCAACGGCTGCATTTGCTGTACCCGCTCCAGTGAGTTGGAAGACGCACTGTTAGACCTGCTCGACAACCTCGACAAAGGCACCATCAATTTCGACCGTCTGGTGATCGAGTGCACCGGCATGGCCGACCCCGGCCCGATTATCCAGACCTTTTTCTCCCATGAAGTGATTTGCGAACGCTACCTGCTGGACGGCGTGATTGCGCTGGTTGACGCGGTACATGCCGACGATCAGATGAACCAGTTCACCATCGCCCAGTCGCAGGTAGGCTATGCTGACCGCATCCTGTTGACCAAAACCGACGTCGCTGGTGTTAGCGAAAAGCTGCGTGAACGCCTGGCGCGCATCAACGCCCGTGCGCCGATTTACACCGTGACGCATGGTGACATCGACCTCTCCCTGCTGTTCGACACCAACGGTTTTATGCTGGAAGAGAACGTGGTCAGCGCCAAACCGCGCTTCCACTTTATTGCCGACAAACAAAACGATATCTCCTCGATCGTCGTCGAGCTGGATTACCCGGTCAACATCAGCGACGTATCGCGAGTAATGGAAAACCTGCTGCTGGAATCCGCCGAGAAGCTACTGCGCTACAAAGGCATGCTGTGGATTGAAGGCGAGCCCAACCGCCTGCTGTTCCAGGGCGTCCAGCGCCTGTACAGCGCCGACTGGGACCGCCCGTGGGGCGACGAACAACCACACAGCCTGCTGGTGTTTATCGGTATTAACCTGCCGGAAGATGAGATTAGAGCAGCGTTTGCGGGATTGAAGAAGTAATCTCCTGCTGAATTGCCCGGTGGCGCTACGCTTACCGGGCCTGGAAATTCCACCTTCCCATAGGCCGGATAAGGCGCAGCCGCCATCCGGCATATCTCCCCAACCGTTTATCGCATTCTTGCAGAGCAAGAATGCTGTTTTTCCTCTCTCCTAAAAACATTCATTAAAATGATCTTTGGTGACAAACGATCACCAGAAGTTATAAAAACTCGTTATAAATGATCAACTTACAAATTTCTGGTAAAAAGGAGACTATCTACCCGAAGAAAAAATAAGCCTCATCACAGAGGCCAGGACAGTATTTATGACATCAGGAAATTTCTCTCAGACGGCCGCTTTTCTTTGGTCGGTCGCCGACCTGCTGCGCGGCGATTTTAAACAATCACAGTATGGTCGCATTATTCTCCCCTTCACTCTCCTGCGCCGACTGGAGTGCGTACTCGAAGACAGCAAAGAGGCCGTACTTGCTCAGTCAGAAAAAATTAAAGCTCTCAATTTGCCGGAAGAGGCGCAAGAGAAGATGCTCCTGCGTGCCGCTGATGGTCTGACGTTCTTTAACACCTCGCCGATGGACCTCAGCAAGATGGGGCAAAACGGCATCAAGGCCAATCTGGAGAAATATGTTCAGTCCTTCTCCACCGATGCCCGTGAGATTTTCGATCACTTCAAGTTCAGCGAGTTTGTCAGTCAACTGGAAGAAGCCAATCTGCTGTATAAGGTGGTGCAGAAGTTTGCGACGGTGGATTTAAGCCCGAACGCCATTTCCAACCATGAAATGGGTCTGGTATTTGAAGAGTTAATCCGCCGCTTTGCCGAAGGGTCTAACGAAACCGCCGGCGAGCACTTCACTCCGCGCGATATCGTACGCCTGACCACTTCGCTGGTATTCATCGGCGACGACGACGCGCTCACCAAAGACGGTATCATCCGCACCATTTACGACCCAACGGCGGGCACTGGCGGCTTTCTCTCCTCCGGGATGGAATATCTGCACGAGCTGAACCCCAATGCGGTGATGCGCGCTTTTGGTCAGGAGCTAAATCCGGAATCCTACGCAATCTGTAAAGCAGACATGCTGATCAAAGGCCAGGACGTTAGCCGCATCAAGCTCGGCAACACCCTGTCAAACGATCAGCTTCCCGTCGAGAAATTTGACTACATGCTCTCCAACCCGCCGTTTGGCGTGGACTGGAAGAAAATTGAAGGCGAGATCGGCGACGAACACGCGCAGAAAGGTTTTGATGGACGCTTTGGCCCCGGCCTGCCGCGCGTCTCCGATGGCTCGTTACTGTTCCTGCTGCATTTGATCAGCAAAATGCGTGATAGCCACAGCGGCGGCGGACGCATCGGCATTATCCTTAACGGCTCCCCGTTGTTTACCGGCGGCGCGGGCAGCGGTGAAAGCGAGATCCGCCGATACATTCTGGAAGCCAACCTGCTGGAAGGCATCATCGCCCTGCCAACGGATATGTTCTACAACACCGGCATAGCCACCTACGTGTGGATCCTCTCCAACAAGAAAGCGCCGGAGCGCAAAGGCAAAGTCCAGCTTATTGATGGCAGCAACCTGTGCGGCAAAATGCGCAAGTCGCTGGGTTCAAAGCGTAATCTGATGGGCGAAGACGATATCCGGCTCATCACCCGAACCTTCGGCGATTTTGAGGCGATAGAGACCACCACGCTGGAAGCACTGGGCCTGGAGAAAGCCCCGGAGCAAAAATCCAGCCGTGGCCGTCAGCCTGCAACCGCGAAAAGCGAAGCGCCGAAAACCTTCGCCAGCAAACTCTTCAACAGCACCGATTTTGGCTACCGCCGCTTAACCATTGAGCGCCCGCTGCGCCTGTCGGCACAAATTACCGATGACGCCATTGCCACTTTACGTTTCGCGCCCAAGCCGTTTAACGCGCCGATGGAATGCCTGTTTGACGCGTTTGCCGTCCACTGGCATGCGGATAACTACGGCGATTTTTCTGCGCTGGAAACCGAAGCCCGAACGATTATCAAAGCCGAATTTGCCGAGCTGAAAGAAAAACAAATCAAAGATCTGCTCGACAGCAAATTGTGGCTGGCGCAGCGCGGATTAATGGAAAAAGCCCGGCATATTCAGGCCGCGTTTGGCGATAAGCCTGGCGGTATTTTCGGCGTCAGCGATGACTTTAATCAGTTCCAGACAGACTTAAAAAGCGCGCTAAAAACCGCCAACGTGAAGCTGGATGCCAAAGAGAATAAGCAGTTTATCGACGCCGTGACCCGCAAAAACCCGGACGCCGCGCCGGTGCTGAAGAAGGTTTTAAAAGAAGACGCCCAGCCGCTGTACGGCGCGTTTGCCTGGCGCGGGCAGGTGGTGGAGTTTGAGCAGGACGGCGAGCTGCGTGATAACGAGAACGTGCCGCTCAATCCCGCCGTTTCTACCAGCGATTTGATCGAGAGCTACGTCAAAGCGGAAGTGCTGCCTCACGTTCCCGACGCGTGGATCAATGCCGATAAGCGCGATGCGATTGACGGTGAGATCGGTATTGTCGGCTATGAGATCCCGTTTAACCGTCATTTCTATGTGTATACGCCGCCACGATCGCTGGAGGAGATTGATGCTGATTTAAATGCAGTAAGCATCGAGATTATGCAAC
Organism: Citrobacter sp. Ce104; assembly: GCF_030334595.1. Lineage (NCBI taxonomy): Bacteria > Pseudomonadati > Pseudomonadota > Gammaproteobacteria > Enterobacterales > Enterobacteriaceae > Citrobacter > Citrobacter sp. Ce104. The sequence continues at coordinate 34,153 of NZ_JAOWDP010000058.1, read as the reverse complement.
TGCTGCGGGAGGTACACTCCTGATGGCTAAATATAAAGCGTATCCAGAGTATAAGGATTCTGGGGTGGAGTGGTTGGGGGATATACCTGCTCACTGGAACATCAAACGGTTAGGTCAGCTTTTTGAAGAAAGAAGAGAAAAAGTTAGTGATAAAGAATATCCTGCTTTATCGGTTACTATGCAAGGCATAGTCCCTCAACTCGGTACAGCTGCGAAGACTGAAGCAGGAGATAACCGTAAATTAGTTTTAAAAGATGATTTTGTAATAAATAGTCGTTCTGACAGAAAAGGGTCAGCAGGTGTATCACTATTAAATGGTTCAGTCTCGCTAATAAGCATCGTCATGCGCCCTAAAAATATTAATCCAAAATTTGCTCATCACTTGCTCAGGAGTTGTCCATTCCAGGAAGAGTTTTACCGCTACGGAAAAGGGATCGTGGCAGATTTATGGAGCACAAACTCCTCTGAAATGAAAAATATATTACTGCCAGAAATTCAATTTTCTGAAAGCGAAAAAATTTCAAATTTTCTAGATCACGAAACTGCAAAAATAGACAGCCTAATCGAGAAACAACAACAACTTATTGAACTGCTAAAAGAAAAACGTCAGGCAGTGATTAGCCATGCGGTGACCAAAGGGATAAATCCTGATGCGCCGATGAATGATTCTGGTGTTGAGTGGCTGGGCGCTATCCCGCGAAATTGGAATTGCGTAGCTATAAAAAACATATGCAAGATAGTTAACGGCTCAACCCCTAAATCTAGTATTGAGGAATATTGGGATGGTGATATAGATTGGTTTACACCAACGGATCTGAGTCACAAAGAGACTATACAAATTAATGATAGTCTGAGAAAGATAACTAATTCTGGTTTTTTATCATGTGGTACCACTATGGTCCCAGCAAATACTGTCATTTTATCATCAAGAGCCCCCATTGGTTCCCTTGCGATCACAAAAAAATCTGCATGTACAAATCAAGGGTGTAAGTCATTAGTTACTTTCAGTGCTCAATTAAGTAAATACATCTACTATTCTCTTTTAACCTTTAACTCCCCTCTAAATAATCTTGGTAGAGGAAGTACATTTTTAGAGTTATCCACCGATGACTTAGGTGGGTTTAAAATATCACTTCCAAATGATGATATGGGAGAAATAATAAAATATATCGATATAACAATTTTAAAGATTGATAACTTAATCGAAAAACAACTCCAACAAATCGAACTCCTCAAAGAACGCCGCACAGCCCTTATCTCCGCCGCCGTCACCGGCAAAATCGACGTCCGCCACTGGCATGCCCCTGACGAGCAAATCACAGGCGAAGCGGAGGCCGTTGTATGACCCCCGACATCACCCGCGAAATCAACCTGCAAAACGACATCATCCACCAGATGGCCGCCAACGGCTGGATTGTCGGTAAAGGCGACGGCTACGATCGCGAACGTGCGCTCTACGTACAGGACACGCTGCAATTCGTGCAAACCACCCAGCCGCAGGAGTGGGAAAAGTTTGCGAAGGTTTACCCCAACGACACCGATCGCCATTTTCTCGATAACCTGGTCACTCAACTGCAAAAAGCCGACATCAACGCCACCGATATGCTGTCACGTAGCTGGGGCACGCTTGGCGTGCTGCGTCATGGTCTGAAGATCCGTAACGCCCGCTTTTTTCTCTGCCAGTTTAAGCCAGAGCATACGCTCAACCCGGACACCCTCGCGCGCTATCGGCAGAATATCTGCCGGATCGTGCCGGAGCTGGTCTACAGTCCGTACGCCAGTGCGGCCCAAGAAAAAGAACTGAAGGCCAAACGCTGGCGTATCGATCTGGTGCTGTTTATCAACGGTCTGCCGGTTGCCACGCTGGAGCTGAAATCTGAGTTTAAGCAGGCGGTGCAGAACGCCATCACCCAGTATAAGAAAACCCGGCTGCCGAAAGATCCGGCCACCAATAAGCCTGAGCCGCTGCTGACCTTTAAGCGCGGGGCGCTGGTGCATTTCGCCGTCAGCCAGTTCGACGTCTATATGGCGACCAAACTCGCGGGCGACGATACCTTCTTCCTGCCGTTCAATAAAGGCACAAAAGTAGGCGGCGCGGGCAATGACATCCCGGAAGACGCGGGCCGCTATGCGACCGACTATCTGTGGAATGAGGTGCTGCTCCCGGATAATCTGCTGAAAATCCTCGCCAGCTTTGTGCATCTGCAAATCGAAGAGAAAGAGGACTGGAACGGGCAGAAGTACAAAAAAGAGAGTCTGATCTTCCCACGCTATCACCAGTGGGACGTGGTCAACAAACTGCTACAGGCCGCGGCGCTCGAGGGAACCGGCAACAAATATCTGATCCAGCACAGCGCCGGTTCCGGCAAGTCGAACTCCATCGCCTGGACTGCGCACCAGCTTTCTCGCCTGTATGATGACAGCGACGAGAAGCAGTTTCACTCGGTTATCGTGGTTACCGACCGCACGGTCCTTGACGATCAGCTGCAGGACACCATCTACCAGTTCGAACATGCTGACGGCGTGGTCGGGCGTATAAATAATAAAGAGGGCGATGGCTCCAAGTCGGAAAAGCTGGCCAGCGCGCTGGAACACTCACAGCCGATTATCATCGTCACCATCCAGACCTTCCCGTTCGTACTGAAAGCGATTGAAAACAGCGTCAGTCTGAAACAACGTAAATACGCGGTGATTGCCGATGAAGCGCACTCGTCGCAAAGCGGATCCACGGCGCGACAGCTAAAAGAAGTGCTGATGAGCGAAGAGCGGGACGACGACACGGTACTGTCGTCAGAGGACAGCCTCAACGCCACCATTGCCGCGCGTCGCAACAGCGGCAATCTGAACTATTATGCGTTCACCGCCACACCGAAGGCCAAAACGCTGGAGCTTTTTGGTCGCCTCCCGCACCCAGGCGAACCGGCATCGGCCACCAATAAACCGGCGGCGTTCCACGTTTACACCATGCGCCAGGCCATTGAGGAAGGCTTTATTCTCGATGTGCTGAAAAACTACACCAGCTATAAAGTGGCGTATCAGCTCCTGCAAAAACTGGAAGATAAAGACCGTGAAGTGGATAGCAACCGGGCCAAAGTCAGGCTGAACCAGTGGGTGACGCTGCACGATTACAACGTCTCGCAGAAGGTGAAAGTGATCGTCGAGCACTTTCGCAAGCATGTGATGAACCTGCTCGGCGGGCAGGCAAAAGCGATGGTGGTCACCAGCTCACGCAAGGCGGCGGTACGCTACAAGCTGGCATTTGATAAGTACATCGCCGAAAACCGTTATGCAAAAATCAGCGCCATGGTGGCGTTTTCCGGCGAGGTCGAGTTTCAGGAGAGCGACCCTAACAGCGAAGCATTACTGAACCAGAAGTTCACGGAAGCAAACATGAATCCGGGGCTGAAAGGCCGGGATATGCGTAAAGCATTCGACAGCGATGATTACCAGGTGATGCTGGTCGCCAATAAGTTCCAGACCGGTTTTGACCAGCCTAAGCTGTGCGCCATGTATGTCGATAAAGCCCTCGGCGGCGTCGAGTGCGTCCAGACGCTTTCGCGCCTGAATCGTACCTATCCGGGCAAAGCGGAATCAGGCACTTTTGTGCTCGATTTTTACAACGATCCGCAGGATATTCTGGATGCTTTCCAGCCCTATTATCAGACCGCCGAGCTGACCGACGTCAGCGATCCCCAACAGGTATTTGATCTGTTTGAGAAACTACGGGCCAGCCAGATTTTCCAGTGGAACGAGGTGGATCAGTTCTGTGACGCGTTTTTTACAAAAAACAAATCCAACGCCGCCATCAGTAATATCTGCCGCCCGGCCGTCGAGCGCTGGCAGAAGCGCTATGCCCTCGCTATCGACGCTTACCTGACCGCCAAAGAGATGTTCGAAAGAACCCAAAAAACCGGCGATGTAGTGCTGATCACCAACGCTGAAAACAGCTTCAAAGCCTGCAAGCAGGAAAAAGATCGGCTGGAGATTTTCAAGAAGGATCTCGGCAGCTTTGTGCGCTTCTACGAGTTTATGTCGCAGATTGTCGAATACGATGATAAAGATCTGGAAAAGCTCAGCCTGTTCGCCCGCCATCTACGACCTTTGCTGCACGAACAGCGGCTGGAGGAAGACGAGATCGATCTCAGCAACGTGGAGATGAGCCACTATCGCTTATCGAAGATCCACGAACAGCATCTGAAACTACAGGAAGATGCTGCGGAATATACGCTCGATCCCAGTAACGACGTGGGTACGGCAAAACCAAAGGACAAGAAAGAGGAATTTCTGTCGCATATTTTGTCGCGAATGAATGAGCTGTTTATCACCGACCATCTGACGGATAAAGATATGCTCAGCAGCGCAATGACCGTGTTTAATAAAATCACTGAGAATGAAACCGTGATGAAACAAATCAGGAATAACAGCCCCGAGCAGGCAATATTAGGCGGTTTTTTTAAAGCGGTGGACGACGCGGTGATGGACAGCGACGAAGCGCGACAAGAATTTATGCTGCAGTATTTATCGAACCCGCAGTGCGCTAAGGGCTTTGCCCGCCTGATGTTTGATATGGCGACGGGTCATTACGCGTTGCCTGCATAAGGTTTTGATTATTGCCGGATGGATTATCCGGCATGATTTATATTTCTCATCAATAATTCCAGTTACGTCTTTATTATTACCGATTTTCAGCTGGCTTTATTTTTATTTACTGGGTAGATTTACAGGTGTTATTTATCGCAAGACGCCCGTGCTGCAACACGAGCGCCTCGCTAATCACAATCACTATTCAACGGAAATAGCCATCATGACTACCCCGCATTCTATTGCAGAATTCACCGATCCAGAAGTCTCCCCGGCAAATAATCGTCTGGGTACCGTCACTTATGCGAGTCGTTATCCGGATTACACGCATATTCCGGCGATTATTATGAAAGGCCAGTGGCTGGAAGCCGCCGGTTTCGCCACCGGCTGCAAATTCGATGTCAGAGTGATGCCCGACTGCATTGTGCTGACGACAAAGCTGCCGGAGCCGGAAGAACCGGCGTTATTGCAGTCGCTGCATCGGGTGTGCAAGCTGTCCGCGCGTAAGCAACAGCAGGTGCAGGAGTTTATCGACGTGATTTCGGCGAAGCCGCGCAGGCAGGAACGATAACGTTATCCCCAGCAGCCTCCATGCTCCCGGGTTGACATCGAGGCTACACCGCCGCGCTATCCATCTGTTTTTCAAACGCCTGGCGAATCAGCCCCATCACATACGGTAGCTGGGCAATTTCGCTGAAACCAACCTCTACATCGCCATTGCCCCAGCGACCAAGATCCGTTACGTCTTTCGCCATCCCCTTCGGATCGACAAGTTCATGGAACGGCATATTCAGCGACAGGCGCAACCGGCTTTTCTGCGGCACTACATCCACAAAGTTGGTTTCTGCCTTGAAGGCGACATACAGCTTCAGCACTTCCTGCGTGATACTCGCATCCAGCTTTAAAATTTCCGCTGCCAGTTGGTCAAACAGCACCCGGCTATGTGAGCCTACCTCCAGTTGATGGAAGTCCGTCAGACTGTAGCTCATGGTTTTTTCTGGCTGCTGGCGATACTGGCTCAGCACCTCTTCACTCAGCGCAGGCGCGCACCAGACCTGAACGGCACGCTTCGCCAGACGCTCGGCCCGCGCATCCATCGCTGCTTCATCCCATTTCTCGCACAGCCCTAATCCGGCGTTTAAATGCAGCGGGCTTTCTTTAAAGCCACCCTCAATATCGCGTTTTTCCACAAAGGCTTTATCGCTGTAACGCGAGTTATAGCCAGTTAACGTCAGGTTCCCCAGCGTATGTAGCCGCTCTTTATGTATTCGCTCCCAGTCGCTGCCCAATTCTTCACGCCATTTTGCCGACAGATTTTCATTCTGCGGCATAATGTGTTCAATCGTATATTCATCCACCGCTACGCGCTCTTTACGCTGGTAATTTTCCAGGCGACGTAGCCAGTAACTGCGGCTGCGAAAGTTATACAGATCACGCTCTTTTAATTTATGGCTGAATTCATCATCATCCGGAAAACGCCGATAGCTCGGCAGGTCCAGTAAATGCGCCTGAATACTTTCCAGATAGTTTTCTTTATCCAGTACTCGATAAAACGTGGCGAAGGTTTTGTTCAGCGAGTTGGTGGGAATAGCGCACACCGCGCGGCGGAAAACATACGCTTCAATCAGCCTTATTGCACTGAGGAAATCGTCGCGCGATAAATCGTCCTCACGGTAATCGTGATACAACACCAACAGGAACGGATAGGCGACATCAACCTTTAATTCCCGCAAATCCTGAAACGCAGTCGCGAGAGGCTTATCGCTCTCTTTGCCCAACGCCATCGCACAAAAATACTCCGCATAGCGCTGAATATCCGCCACCAGCGCATCGACACCCGCTTCAGCGATAGCCTGGCTACGCGCATGCAGCTTAAAAGCGTCATAAACTTCATCGGTACGGGGAATATCCCCCGTTTTGACCGTCAGATAATGGCGCATAAAGCTGTCGAAATATTCGCTGTAGCCTTTCTGTCCGAAAGCAATTTCCATCGGTCGCCAGTGATCGTCATACAGCCGCGTCTGATGTTCCGGCGCTAACCCCATCAGAATATAGTTTCTGACCAAATCAGCCTGACTCAGCGCTTTACCCGTGGAGTTCATGCTTTCAAAGATAAGCTGCGGGTTGTCCTGCCCGCGATTGAGCGCCACGTCGACAATCAATAGCTTTGATAACCCGCGACACAGCGAAATCAGGTCATCACCTAATTTGCTGATTTGTTCATCAAAGAAATTAAAATTGGCCGCGATACGCTGCGAACCGTTTTCAGGCAGCGGTTTTTGCTTAATCAGCGCCAGCAGACTGTCTTTGTCTGTCTCTGTCAAAAGCAGCTTATAGCCCCTCTCTCCAGACTCATACGGGTTGAGCAAATAGTAGTTACGTAATTTCATGGCGGAAAAGCCGTCAATCAGCTCTTCATCACCAAGATGGCGGGATAACGCCTCAAGGAGCAGCATCGCTGTGGTCAGTCGCTGCTGGCCATCAATAACCAGTAACGGCGAAATCCCCGAAACCTGATACAGTCCCTGTTCTATATAAACAACAGAGCCAATAAAGTGGGCCGAAATATCGTCACGTTGCCCGGCACGGAGAATATCGTCCCAAAGCTGGCGGCATTGTTGCTCAGACCATGAATAGGTGCGTTGATAGATCGGGATAACAAATTGCTGTGAACGTTTGAGAAAATCAAGTAATCGGGCTTCTGTAGCTTTCATCCTGGTAATGATCCTTCCATGAAGCAAAAGTGCTTCAATAATAACCCCTTAATTTGTCCAGGTATGAGCAATTTCTGCCTATCTTGCCCCCCACTCACTCAGTAATCACAAACCGCGTCGCGGCAAAGCAGTTCAACACCCGATGCACCAGAAATACCATGGTCAGCGTTGCCACCAGTGCGACGGTGACGGAGGTGATGCGGTACAGATCGCTGAACACCAGGTCCTGATCCGGGTGCAGGTTCTGGCCAAACATAATGCCGATGGTGGTGATACTGGCAAACCCCACGCCCGCGCCGACTTTTTCCATTACGTGCAGGCGGGCGCTGAATGCCAGCCCAAGGCCAATCAGCGGCATCATCAGCACCATATGATTGCTGAAATCATAGATAAGCAACTGCACCAGCAGAATATACAGACAGGCCAGCACCACGCCGACCACACGCCAGATCGAGCTGATCACCGCCCCGCGATAGTGCATCGGAAACAGGATCAAAATGCCTGCCATCAGCGCCGACAGCGAATCACTCAAATCGCAGATCTGGAAGACCACAAAAATCATCGTCGCCACCGTGCCGGAAAGCAGCGATTCATGGCGCACCCGGGCGGCATCTTTCTCAATGCGCGGCGGTGGCTGGCGGGGTTCCACGTCCGGAATCAGATAATGCAGCAGCGCGCTCAGCGCCACCGCCATGACGCAGGCTTCCATATTGGAGAACATCAGCGTATGCCAGTTGGTGGTGAGATAGCTCATAAAGTTGAGCATCGTGCTCTGGCATACCACGCCCATCGAACCGAGCAGAAACAGCGGGCCTTTGCTCATAAAACGAAAACGCATCACGTACAGGCCGAACACTACCAGCGTCATAATCAGCGGCCACTGTGAGAGATAACCAACGATTAGCACCATTTCAACGCAGTTCACCGCCGCGCTGAACACGAACTGTGTTGCCACATGGCGGTTGAATACCGGCACCAGCGACAGCAGCATCAGCGGGTAAACCACAAAAAATACGCCGTACTGCACGTTGTAGAAGGTCGAGATACTCAGCGCGATTGTCCCGGCAACGGAGATACGCAGGGTCTGGCGAAAATCATTGGCGGTATAGACAATATTCCCGTGCGGCGTAAAGACGTGGGCCAGCGTGTTAATAGACATAATGCAGCCAACTGACGAGGTGGATCTGCGCCCCGGCAAAGGTGCGGGCGAACATCCCCTCACTGTTATACAGCTGTACCGTGGCCCGCGCCCCGGTCGGTAACGGCGTGTCGAGCGGTTCATTCAGCGCGACGTGAATGCGCATACGCTGAGCATCGCGCACCCAGCGGGTAGACTGTTCCGGTTGTGACAACTGGCCATTAACCTGCTCCTGGCCCGCCAGAATACCGGCATCGCTGCTGGTAACGCGGGCAGAGAAAACCTTGCCCGGCATGGCATCGAACACCACGGCGGCATCGGTATTTACCCGAGTGTGCCGCAGGCTTTTCTCGCGAAAGTCAGCCACGATATCGGTCTGATGGCTGACCAGCGCCAGTAGCGGCGTGGCGGCGGTGGCGTAAAGTCCGGGGCTAAGCTGGAGATTGCTCACCGTACCGTCGGTCTGGGCATACACTTTGCTCCAGCCGAGGTTCAACTGCGCCTCTTCCAGCGCGTTACGGTATTTTTGCAGCGTCACGTTACGCTTGTCATCGCGCTCGCCGCGCTGGATCAGCAGGTTCTGAATACTGGCATTGAGCGCCGCCACCGACTGCTCGCTGGTCTGCCAGGCGGTACGCACCTTGTCGAGATCGGATTGCGACACGTTCTGCATGGCAACCAGGCGCTGATAGCGATCAAGGGTGGTCTTATCGTTACGGGCGTTGAATTGCGCGGTGCGCAGGTTGGCGCGCGCGGAAGCTATCTGCGCATCCAGCTGTTGGTTGCTTAGCTTCGCCTGCTCAAGGGCGATTTGCGCAGCCTCGACCTTATTGATAAACGGCGTCGGATCCAGTTCGTACAGCAAATCGCCCTTCTTCACCTGGCTATTATTGTGTACATGCACCTGCGAGACGTAGCCGGAAACGCGTGAGGAAACAGGCGTTACCACGCGCATCACCGTGGAGTCCGGCGTCAGCGGGATCCAGATATCGGCAACGATAAACCAGGCGAATATTACCAGGAAAGCGGCAATACTCACCCTTACCCAACGGGCAAATTTTTGTTCTGGGGTCATCATAGTTTTTTAGTGTTGATTGTCTTCTTCGCGGATTGTCCGCAAATTGCAGGCGAGTTGATTTAAGGTCGCGCTGAAGGAGGCAAGCTCCGCTTCAGGAATGGTGCGGGTGACGCGATGTTGGTATGTCTCAATCACCCGGTTAAGTTCTTCAAGCCTTAAACGGCCTTGCGCGGTTAGCGTTAGCAGGCGGATGCGTTTGTCATAAGGCGATGTGGAACGCAGCAGATACCCCTGCTTTTCCAGCTGTGAGAGGGTGCGCATCAGCGGAGGCAATTCAATGCCCTGCATTTGTGCCAGTTCGCTGACCGAGACGTTGTCTCCCAGTTGATACAGCTGCATCAGTACCGTCCAGCTGGACTGCGTCAGGCCAGTATCGGTGATGGCAGCATCAATAATGGCCCGCCACTGGCGCACCACCATTGCCATGCGCATTCCCATTGGTCGGCGGGCAAACAGTTCATCTTCAGTCATCTTACTTTCCCCTCATCGCTGAAAAGAAAATAATACTTATCAGGATAAGTATCAAGGAACAGGCTATCCAGAAGCATGAATTGATAAATACGGTGAATATAAAAAGGCCAGGAGATAACCCCCAGCCTCTGTCGATAAAAGAAAATCACTCCACCTGATCGCGTCGTAGCCCGACATCCCGCAGCCGCTCATCACTCATCTGTTGCAATACGCGCCGCGTTTGCGCCCGCAGCCGCCACGCCTTGTATGCCCGCCAGATCAATACCAACCCAATAAACGGCTGTTTTGCTTTATTCTCGTGAAATTCCATACTTTGCCTCCCCACCTTGCCAGAGGCTTTATCTTCACGGATTTAGCCCAAAACAATACAGACTCACAAAGTACTTTTATTTAACATACAGATTGGTTAAAAAGAGTTCTGCATCGCTTTTTACACGCTAATCTGTACTGGTTTTTTAATCTGTATGGTACCCATGAGGGATACAGCATGACGCGTTACCAACATCTGGCCAATTTGCTGGCCGAACGCATTGAGCAGGGGCTGTATCGCCATGGCGAAAAACTGCCCTCGGTTCGCAGCCTGAGCCAGGAGCACGGGGTGAGCATCAGCACCGTCCAGCAGGCGTATCAGACGCTGGAACAGCGCCAGCTGATCACACCGCAGCCGCGTTCCGGTTATTTTGTCGCGCCACAAAAAGCGCAGCCGCCCGTGCCGCCGATGTCGCGCCCGGTGCAGCGTCCGGTCGAAATAACGCAATGGGATCAGGTGCTGGATATGCTAAAGGGCAACGCGGACAAATCGATAATCCCGTTTAGCAGCGGCGTGCCCGACATTGATCAACCCAGCCTGAAGCCGCTGTGGCGTGAACTCAGCCGCGTGGCGCAGCACAACCTGCGCGCGATACTTGGCTACGATGAAATCTCCGGATGCCGTGAACTACGTCAGCAGATTGCGCGACTGATGCTGGATGGCGGTTCGGTGGTCAATGCAGATGATATTGTGATCACCAGCGGCAGTCAGAGCGGAATGTCGCTGGCGCTGCTGACGGTCTGCCAGCCCGGAGACATTGTCGCCGTTGAATCGCCTGCCTATTACGGCACGATGCAGCTGCTGCGTGGCCTTGGGATCAAGGTGATTGAGATCCCAACCGATCCGGATACCGGGATCAGCATTGAAGCGCTGGAGCTGGCGCTGGATCAGTGGCCGATCAAAGGTGTGCTGCTGGTTCCCAACTGCAACAACCCTCTCGGATTCATTATGCCGGATGCGCGTAAGCGGGCAGTGCTCGCCCTCGCCCAGCGTCACGACATCGTGATTTTTGAAGACGATGTGTATGGCGAGCTGGCAACGGAGTACCCACGCCCGCGCACGATCCACTCCTGGGACAGCGACGGTCGGGTAATACTCTGCAGTTCGTTTACCAAATCCGTCGCCCCCGGACTGCGCGTGGGTTGGGTGGTGCCCGGTCGCTATTACAACAAGCTGCTGCACATGAAGTACGCCGTCATTGGCACTAACGTTCCCGCTACGCAACTGGCAGCGGCTTCCTTTGTGCGCGAAGGTCATTATCATCGGCATATCCGGCGTATGCGCCAGATTTATCAGCGCAATATGGAAATCTACACCTGCTGGGTACGGGAATACTTCCCCTGCGGGATCTGCGTCACCCGCCCGAAAGGCGGCTTTATGCTGTGGGTCGAACTGCCGCTCCAGGTCGATATGGTCTGCGTCGCAAAGCAGCTTTGTCGCCTGAAAATCCAGGTCGCGCCGGGTTCGCTGTTCTCCGCATCCGGAAAGTATCGCAACTGCGTGCGCATCAATTGTGCATTGCCGCCAAACGAGAAGCATCGGGAAGTGATGCAAAAGCTCGGCGAGGCGGTAAAAACGGCGATAGAGTAAACCGAAGCGCCCGGTGCTTCCGGGCAGGCGATTAGGCGGTTTAAGTCATCTCTAATGGCTTAAGCCCTGAATATCTTCAGCGGATAGCCGGGTAATTTTTTGTACCGTGCTGATATCAATGCCATCTGCCAGCATGGTGCGGGCAATACGCAGCGCCTCATCATGTCGCCCCTTTATAATTCCTTCTTGTCGTCCTTCCTGTAGCCCTTCCAGCCTGCCTTTTTGTAGCCCTGCCTCATGCAATCTGTCCGCGATCGTCATCAAATGCTCCTTATGTTGCGGTGAACGTTCGGCAACCCCACGAATAAACTCACTGAATCGAGGTGCATCGCCAGTTCGTAAAATATAATTAAACAGCGTCTTTATCTGGCTGTCATTAGTCAGTCCGGTAAGTAGCAGGGAAACAATTTGCTCCACCAGCCCCATAAGATCGCGCTGACGGATGTGTTTTTGGATTAACTCCAGCAGCGCCATACGTCGATGCTGCACAATTTCGTCATCCGGTATGACCGTAATATCCACCAGCGGAAACGCCGCAGCATACAGCTTACGAGCCAGCTTCGGGTTGGCAAACTCATCCAGCCAGCACAGTGAATAAGGGTACGGGCTTTTAGCGCCGTGATAGAACAGCATCGGCACCACCAGCGGCAATTGCTGGTACCCGGCATCTAAATGTTTCTGCATAGCCGCTATCGCATAGCGCATCAGTCTGAATGCCATATGCGCATCCGGTGTGCTTTGGTGTTCAATCACTACATAAATATATCCATCCCCATCCGTGGTTTTCACCGACCACAGCACATCGGAATAGTACGCACGTAAATTCTCTTCAATGAAACTGTCTGACTCGAGTGTAAGCGTCTGAAGATCGCAAAGCTCGCGTAGCGAAGCGGGAAGATGTATTTGTAGGAAATCCCGGGCAGTCTCAGGGTGGCGTAAAAACGTTTTAAAAACCGCATCGTGCGGTGTTGAAGTGGGAGCTTTGTTCATGGCGATCCATCACCTGGAAATAAGATGCCGTAACTGTAGCGCCGTAAAACTGTCCCCTCATCTGCAACTTTCTCTCTTTGCGAGGTGATTTCCGGGATAAATACGTCCTTATGTAACGTCTGCATTTGTCTGGAACACATCACGCAGAATCGCTATCTCAATGCACATTCCCACTTTTTCACCACTCTGCCTGTGCTATAACAAATCATCACTTTCATGGAGGACTCGATGTGACGCATACCCGGGATATTCCACAATCGTTCTGGCGTGATGAGCAGTTGCCGTGGCTGGAGCTGCGCAGCACCTGGCAAAGCCAGCAGGCCTATAAGCGTCATCACCACTCTCAGCTCTCGATTGGGGCAATTCTCGAGGGGGAAACGTGCTGTCTGTGCGATGGCGAAGAATACCATCTGCAGGTGGGCGATCTGATTGTGATCCCGCCGCTGGTGCCTCACAGCTGTAATCCCGTCAACGGGCAGTTTCGCAGCTACCACATGCTTTACCTTGATGCCCGGTGGTGTCTGGCTAATCTGGCTGTGCAGAACAACAATCAACTGCTTTGCACGCGTGCTCCCGTTATCCGCGATGCGCAAATATTCCAGCGTTATATGCACCTTGTGGCACTCGTGCCGCAACGGCAAACGACGCTAATAACAGATGCTGCACGAAAATTGCTGCACTCGCTGCCATTGCAGTCGGTAACACCAGAAAACCTAAGCGCCACCAGCCAGTATCTGCGCGAGCGCTTGCAGTCCAGCCTGCTCGCTCCGCCCTCACTCGATGAGCTGGCACATGAGTGTCACATACGTAAAGAGACGCTGATCCGTACTTTTAAGCAGGACACCGGGCTGACGCCGGGAAGTTATCTGAACATTCTGCGGATTGACTATGCCCGCCAGCGTCTGCGGGCTGGAGACGAGATTGCCGATGTCGGCTACCAGAGCGGGTTTGCCGACCAGAGCCATTTCCATCGCACTTTTGTTCGCTACACCGCCGCCACACCGCGCCAGTACGCGTTGGGACGATCAATATCAGACAATAATTAGCGCTGCGCCAGACGTACGGTGATCTCAGATTCATTCTCTGAGGTCGCTATGTCGTTGCTTACTGAACTTTTTCCTTCTGCTTTCCCCGCGCTGGCGCTGGGGCATTTTGTCGCATTGCTCAGCCCCGGACCGGACTTCTTTTTACTGGTCGGTTATGCCGTACGTTACCGGATGCGCGGCAGCGCCGGGCTGTGCGTGGGGATCGCTTTCGGCAACGGGCTGTATATCCTGCTGGCGATTATCGGTTGGGGGATCCTGCGCCAGCTTCCCCTGTTGTTTACGGTTATTGAACTGCTGGGCGCGCTCTATTTGTTGTGGATTGGCAGCCTGCTGATACGCAGCCGCCCGCAAACGCTGACCGGAGCGGACGCCCGGTCTACCTGTCCGGGATTTGGCAAACAACTGCTGCTGGGATTGGGTTCATCACTGCTCAATCCAAAAAATGCACTGTTTTATCTGGCGCTGATGACCGCCCTGCTCGGCCCGTCGGTGACGCTGCTGCAACAAACCATGAGCGGGATCTGGATGACCAGCGTGGTCCTGTTTTGGGATCTGCTGATCGTGATGTTCATCGGTTTGCCGCAGATCCAGCGACGGTTAACCAGAGGGATATTGTGGGTAGAGCGTATCGCTGGGGGGGTATTGATTATCTTCGGTTGTGCCATCGCGCTGCGGTTTTTGCAGAGCATCGTAGTCTGATTTGCGCGGCGATTTTCTGCAAATAAACCGGATAAACTCGTTTAATTAATATCCAATCCGCATTACACTGCGGATGGTTATTACCCGTTCAACTTACTCTTCCTGAGGTGCGATGTGCTGATTGTTACCTGTAATCGTTACGTTTTCTGACCCCGCGTCAGTGAACGTATCTTCTGTTTGCGCTTCGCGCAGGCAGCGTTTTTGATTACATGAAATTCAGTACATTTGCAGTCTGCTTTATTCTGTCATCGGTCTGATGTCTCAAAGACGGTATTGAATTTCGCTATTCCCGTTGAGGGTTTTCTCCCGACAAGGAGCTGTTTTATGCAACGGATTCTCGCGTTTTTCTCCCAACGCGCCACAACGCTATTTTTTCCTGTCGCGTTGATTTTATATGACTTCGCCGCCTATCTGTCCACGGACCTGATCCAGCCCGGCATCATCAATGTGGTGCGTGATTTCAACGCCGACGTCAGCCTGGCGCCCGCTGCAGTGAGCCTTTATCTGGCGGGCGGCATGGCGCTGCAATGGCTGCTGGGGCCGCTTTCCGACCGGATTGGCCGTCGACCGGTGCTGATTGCGGGGGCGTTAATCTTTACGCTCGCCTGCGCTGCCACACTGTTCACCACCTCAATGACGCAATTTCTGGTCGCCCGATTTGTGCAGGGCACCAGCATCTGCTTTATCGCGACCGTTGGCTACGTCACGGTACAGGAGGCGTTTGGGCAAACGAAGGCCATTAAGTTGATGGCGATAATCACTTCCATAGTGCTGGTGGCGCCGGTCATTGGCCCGCTCTCCGGGGCTGCGCTGATGCACTTTGTACACTGGAAGATCCTGTTTGCCATCATTGCCGCCATGGGGCTTATCGCCTTGATTGGATTAGCGTTAGCCATGCCGGAAACCGTCCAGCGCGGCGCAGTGCCGTTCAGTGCGCGCGGCGTACTGCGTGATTTCCGTGACGTTTTCCGTAATCGGGTGTTCCTGTCTGGCGCAGCCACGCTGTCGTTAAGCTATATCCCGATGATGAGCTGGGTGGCGGTCTCGCCGGTTATTCTGATCGACGCAGGCGGTATGAGCACAACGGAGTTTGCCTGGGCCCAGGCGCCGGTATTTGGCGCGGTGATCGTCGCCAATATGGTGGTTGTTCGTTTTGTGAAGGATCCGACCCGGCCACACTTTATCTGGCGAGCGGTCCCCATTCAACTGAGCGGGCTGGCGGTGCTGATTGCCGGCAATTTATTGTGGCCGCACGTCTGGCTGTGGTCGGTGCTGGGAACCAGCCTGTATGCCTTTGGCATTGGAATGATTTTCCCCACGCTGTTCCGCTTTACGCTGTTTTCCAACAACTTACCGAAGGGTACGGTTTCGGCGTCGTTGAATATGGTGATCCTGACGGTAATGGCGGTTTCTGTCGAAATCGGACGCTGGCTGTGGTTTAACGGCGGCAGGATTTCATTTCATCTGCTGGCGGTTGTGGCGGGGATTGCTGTCGTGTTCACGCTGGCAGGTTTGCTCAAACGGGTTCGCCAGCATGAGGTAACCACGTTAGCCACTGAAAACTAACCTGCCCGCTTATCCGGCCTGCAGAGTTGTAGTAGGCCGGATAAGGCGCTTGCGCCGCATCCGGCTACGATCACGTCACCTTACGCAATGCGGGCAAATCCCGCGTCCAGATCGGCAATCAGGTCGTCGATATCCTCGAGGCCAATATGCACCCTGACCAGCGTACCGCTGAAATCCACCTCTCCTGCCGGGCGAATGCTGTTTAGCTCTTCCGGCTGATTAGCCAGAATGAGCGACTCAAATCCGCCCCACGAATAGGCCATATGGAACAGCGAGAAGTTATCGAGGAAATTCGCCATCTGTTCGTCGGTCAGTCTCTTTTTCAGCACAAACGAGAACAGGCCTGAGCTTCCGGTAAAGTCACGCTGAAAATACTCATGGCCCGGACATTCCGGTAATGCCGGATGATTCACCCGCGCCACTTCCGGCCTTGCCGACAGCCAGCGGGCAATATGGATGCTGCTCTCCTGATGCTGCTTAAGACGTACCGCCAGGGTGCGCAATCCGCGGCTGCCGTTGTAGGCCGTATCGGCGTCCAGCGTTTGCCCCATCAAATAGGAGTTTTCGCGCAGGCGATCCCAACACCGGGCGTTCGACACCGCCGTGCCCAGCATGCCGTCCGAATGACCGATGGTGTACTTCGTTCCCGCCTGAATGGAAATATCCACGCCATAATCCAGTGCTTTAAACAGCACGCCTGCCGCCCAGGTGTTATCGATCATAATGACAATCTCTGGATTCACCGCGCGGATAGCCTTCACCATCCCCGGCACATCCTGAACTTCCATAGTGACCGAACTCGGCGACTCGAGGAATACAACCTTCGTTTCCGGACGCAGAAGATCGACGATCCCAGCGCCAATCAGCGGATCGTAATACGTGGTTTCCACGTTGAATTTACTCAAGATCTTATTGCAAAAATCCTGAGTTGGCTCGTAGGCCGCGCCCGTCATCAGAATATGATCGCCACCCTGAACAAACGCCAGAATCGCGTTGGTCACCGCCGCAGCGCCGCACGGGTACAGCGCGCAGCCAACGCCGCCTTCCAGCTCGCTCATTGCCTTCTGAAAGGCAAAGTGGGTGTAGGTTCCGCGACGACCGTAAAACAGCTCGCCGTTCGCGCGATTGGCGGTGGCAAATTTCTTGTCCTTCACGGTATCAAATACCAGTGAAGAGGCGCGTTGGATAACCGGATTCACCGCTCCCTGGGTGTAGCGTTTGTCACGACCAGCAACAACCAGGTGCGTTTCAAGCTTCATTGCGTCTTTCATAACATCTCCTGTTCTTAATCCGTGTGAAACCTATACCACCGCAGCAGTAGAGTTTATTTCAGTGTTGGTCTGCTTTTTTCCAGCGAACCGTTCGACAATCTGCGCCGCATTCAAATCATGGATAACGTTGATCAGTGTGGCCGGCGCATCGGTAATCGTGCCCAGCACCACCAGCATCGGGATCGCTTCCATCGGCAGGCCGAGCGTGGTGACGATAAAGATTTCACCGAGGAATGCCCCGCCCGGTACGCCGCCGACAATAATGGCGGAGAGCACCGCGATCAGCATCGTCAGGAAGAAGGTCTCGGTGGTGAACTCCATGCCCAGCACGGAATAGATAAAGACAATTTTTAGCGCGGCAATCATCGCCACGCCGCCTTTATTCAGGTTCACCAGCAGCGGAATGGAGACATCAACGATTTCCGGGTTAATCCCCATCGCCTTACCGGCACGCAGCGTTACCGGCAGCGTCCCCAGCGAAGAGCAGGTCCCCAGCGCAGTGGCAGACGGCTCAATCGCATTACGCCAGAAGGCTCTGACCGCCGGAATACCGCCGCCAATATACGAATAAAGAATTGAGCCAAAAACAAAATAGACCAGCGTGGCGACCATAAACAGGCCGATAGCACGGGCAAAGGTTAACAGCAGCGCCGAGTCCTGACTGGCCATGGTGGCGGCGAAGTAGCAGCCCAGACCAATTGGCGCAACCTTCATGATGATCGACACGATCTTCATGATCACGGTATTGGCATCTTCCAGCAGCGACGCAATGCGTTTACCGGCCTGATCCGACTGGCCAATCGCCACACCGGCGATGATTGCCATCACGATCAGCGCCAGAATATTGGACTTAGAAAACAGTCCGATAAAGTCGCTGGTGGTGATCATACTGACAAAATCCATCTTGCCGCTGCCCGCCTGCACAGACTGCGAGAGATCGATAGTGACGCCCTGCGCCGGGTTATACCATAGCGCCAGCGCGACGATCCCGGCGGCCGGAATAAAGGCCATGGCGATCGAAACAATAAAGATTATCGCCATAATGCGCCCTAACCTTTTCAGGTCGGTCATACTGGCGATCGAAGACATGACGCTGATCCCCACCAGCGGCACAATAATCATAAATAACAGGTTTAAGAATATCTGACCTATTGGCTGGAGTTTACTTGCAAACGATGGGGCATAAATACCTAATAAGCCGCCAATCACCAGAGCAACTAATAAAATAATCGACGATCTGTAGGGTTCGAGTCGTGACCACATAATCGGTACCTTTAGAATAATAATTAATGAGATTAAATTCACAATGTGATGAGTTTCCGTTTCGCCTCCTTTTATTTTGTGACGTAACTCACCTAAGTTGTTATTTTTTCATTTTGCCAGCAAGTTGTTTCCTGTGATTCAATAGTTGCATGTTTAAAAGGCGAATGTAACGGCCTATTCGTACCGTTTTTGCAAATCACTTGTGAATTAAAGGAAACTATGAGTACGCCGATTTCACTCAAGCATCTGGAATTTTTTACTAAAATCGTCGACTGCGGAGGATTGTCAGAAGCCGCGGCGCAGCTCAATGTATCGCCGTCTGCGGTCAGCAAAAGCCTGGCCGCGATGGAAGACACGCTGGGCACGACATTAATTAAACGCACGACCCGCAGTATTACCCTGACCGACGCCGGGCAATATCTCTTCAACCGCGCTAATAAGCTTTTGAAAGAATTCGATGAAACGCTGAATACCACTTCCGGTTATTACCACAGCCCGCAGGGTGAATTACGCATAACCTGCTCAATTGCGTTTGGTTATTCCCGACTGGTGAACCTGGTGGATAAATATCGCTCCCAGTTTCCGGATGTGAATCTGTATATCGATCTCAACGATAACTTCGTGAATCTGAACGAAACGGATTTCGACATCGCCCTGCGCATCTCCACCGCACCGCCGCAGAACTATGCGATGCGCAAGCTGGTGCCAGTCCGTTGGGCGTACTGCGCTTCACCCGGCTACCTTGCCAAAAAAGGCATGCCCCAGCGCCGAAGCGACCTGGTCAACCATGATTGTCTGGTTTACCCAGGCCTCACGCCGGTGCTGAAGGTGGCGGATGAACAGGATCGCCTGCACCAGTTAAAACTGCATATGCCAATCCAGGCCAACAGCAGCCTGGTATTACTGAAGTCGGTGTTAGAAGATCAGGGAGTGGCGTATTTGCCCACCTATCTGATTGGCGATCATATTCAAAAAGAAGAGATAACGCCGCTGATGCTCGACGGCACCATCACCTGTGAAACTCACGCCCTGTATGCGCTGTACTTTCCCAGCAAGTACAGCAATCCGAAGGTGCGATCGTTTATCGATTTTCTGGTGGCGGAACTCGGCCCCTTGCCCGCCTGGGACAACTGGATCCCGGAGTAAGCTTTACCCATCTGAAAATGGGAGGC
Organism: Citrobacter sp. Ce104; assembly: GCF_030334595.1. NCBI lineage: Bacteria > Pseudomonadati > Pseudomonadota > Gammaproteobacteria > Enterobacterales > Enterobacteriaceae > Citrobacter > Citrobacter sp. Ce104. Next base: position 14,264 of record NZ_JAOWDP010000058.1, on the reverse strand, counting down.
GCTCCACATTTTTTGCGCGATCCCCCCGTCTGGCTCTATCCTTAAGCCTATGAATAAAATTGCTGAACTCAAACGCGCCAAGCGGCTGGCGCTTTCATTGCTGCTGATTGCCGCCGCGACCTTCGTCATCACGCTGTTTCTGCCGCCTAACTTCTGGGTGCTGGGGATCAAAGCGATCGCCGAAGCGGCGATGGTCGGCGCGCTGGCGGACTGGTTTGCCGTGGTGGCGCTTTTTCGTCGGGTGCCGATCCCATTTATCTCGCAACATACGGCTATTATCCCGCGTAATAAGGACAGGATCGGCGAAAATCTCGGGCAATTTGTGCAGGAAAAATTTCTCGACACCCAGTCGCTGGTCGCGTTGATCCGCCGCCATGAACCGGCGCTGTTGATCGGCAACTGGTTCAGCCAGCCGGAAAACGCCCAGCGCATCGGCCAGCATCTGCTGCAAATTATGAGCGGTTTTCTCGAACTGACCGACGACTCGCGCATTCAGAGGCTGATCAAGCGGGCGGTACACAAGGCCATCGACAAGGTCGATCTCTCCGGTACCAGCGCGCTGATGCTGGAAAGCATGACTAAAAACAATCGCCATCAGGTGCTGCTCGACACGCTGATCGCCCAACTGATCGCCCTGCTCCAGCGCGACAGCTCGCGGGCGTTTATCGCCAGACAGGTCGTGCACTGGCTGGAAACCGAACATCCGCTGAAAGCGAAGATCCTGCCGACCGAATGGCTGGGCGAGCACAGCGCCGAACTGGTGTCTGATGCCGTTAACTCCTTGCTGGATGACATCAGCCACGATCGTGCGCATCAGATCCGCCACGCCTTCGATCGCGCTACGTTTAAGCTCATCGATAAGCTCAAACACGATCCGGAGATGGCCGTGCGGGCCGAAAGCATGAAAAGCTATCTGAAGGAAGACGAAGCCTTCAACCGTTATCTTGGCGAACTGTGGGCAGACCTGCGCCAGTGGGTGAAAACCGACATAAACGCCGATGATTCCCGCGTGAAGCAGCGCATTGCCAGCGCCGGGCAGTGGTTCGGCGAAACGCTGGTTGCCGACAGCGCTCTGCGCGCCTCACTGAATGGGCATCTGGAGCAGGCCGCGCATAAAGTGGCGCCGGAGTTCGCCACTTTCCTGACGCGCCATATCAGCGACACGGTGAAAAGTTGGGATGCGCGCGATATGTCGCAGCAAATTGAGCTGAACATCGGTAAAGATTTGCAGTTTATCCGCGTCAACGGCACGCTGGTCGGCGGTTCTATTGGGCTGGTTTTATATCTGTTGTCGCAAATACCTTCCCTGCTGACGCTGGTGAATTTTTAAGGAGAAAAATTCAATGACAATCAACATCCGCATTTTTTCCCTGCGCGAGACGCCGGAAAAGCTGCACGAGGTCACCGCTTACTTTCAACAACAATGGGCCTCAGAAGACTCCATGAAGGTTTACGAGGATGCGCTGCACCGTTGTATTGGCGCAAAGAACCCGCTACCGCAGTGGTACTGGCTGCAGGACGGCGACAGCATTATTGGCTGCGCCGGATTGATCACCAATGATTTTATCAGTCGCGGCGAACTGTGGCCGTGGCTATGTGCGCTCTATATCGATCCTCACTACCGTGGACGCGGTCTGGCATTTCGCCTGATTGAACATATTGCCAGTCAGGCCAGACAACTGGGCTTTATGCAGCTCCATTTATGTACCGACCTGGAAGGGTTATACGAGAAAGCGGGATTTTACTTTGACGGGCCAGGCTATCACCCGTGGGGGGAAGTCTCGCGGGTCTACAGTCGTAACCTGTAAGCGTACAATTGTTGTACATCAATAAAGCCAGATAAATTACAGGGTTATAATGCGACGTCTTTTACTCTCTCCCGTGTTACGGGGAAGGAAAATCATGTCGCTAATCACCGATTTACCCGCCATTTTCAACCAGTTCTCCGACGCCCGTCAGAAAGGTTTTCTCACCGTAATGGATCTTAAAGAGCAGGGTATCCCGCTCGTTGGAACCTATTGCACCTTTATGCCGCAGGAGATAGCGATGGCGGCGGGCGCGGTAGTCGTTTCACTATGCTCAACCTCTGATGAAACCATAGAAGAAGCCGAAAAAGATCTACCACGTAATCTGTGTCCGCTGATCAAAAGCAGCTACGGGTTTGGTAAAACTGATAAATGCCCGTACTTCTACTTCTCTGACCTCGTGGTGGGCGAAACGACCTGCGATGGTAAAAAGAAGATGTACGAGTACATGGCTGAATTTAAAGCGGTACATGTGATGCAACTGCCCAACAGCGCCAACGATGCGGCTTCGCGTGCGCTATGGAAAGCCGAGATCCTACGTCTGCAGCAGGCTGTCGAAGCCCGTTTTGGCACCCCGATTACCGAAGCTGCGCTACGTGAAGCCATCATTCTAAAAAATCAGGAGCGTCGCGCACTGGCGAATTTTTACCGCGTTGGCCAACTCAATCCACCCGCACTCAGCGGCAGTGACATTCTGAAAGTTGTTTACGGCGCAACCTTCCGCTTTGATAAAGAAGCGTTGATCGACGAGCTTAATAGCATGGCCGAACGGGTACATCAGGAATGGCAGGCCGGGAAACGCCTGGCATCACGTCCACGCATACTGATAACCGGTTGCCCCATTGGCGGCGCGGCAGAAAAAGTGGTGCGTGCCATTGAAGAAAACGGCGGTTGGGTAGTGGGTTATGAAAACTGCACCGGCGCGAAAGCCACTGAGCAGTGCGTGGCGGAAACTGGCGACGTCTACGACGCACTGACCGATAAATACCTCGCCATCGGTTGCTCCTGTATTTCCCCTAACGATCAACGCCTGAAAATGCTTAGCCAAATGGTTGAAGAGTACCAGGCTGACGGCGTCGTCGATGTCATTTTACAGGCTTGCCACACTTACGCCGTTGAATCACTGGCCATTAAACGCCACGTCCGCCAGCAGCACAACATTCCCTACATCGCTATTGAAACCGATTACTCCAGCGCGGATATCGGCCAGCTTAGCACCCGTGTCGCCGCGTTCATTGAAATGTTGTGAGGAACAGGAATGAGATTCTCAATAGGGATCGATTCCGGCTCCACGGCGACGAAAGGTATTTTGCTGGAAAGGAACGTCATCAAACGTCGCTTCCTCTGCCCAACGCCTTTTCGCCCTGCCGAAGCGATCGCGCAGGCATGGGAAACGCTGCAGGCCGGGCTGGACGATAAACCATTTTTAACCCTCACAGGCTACGGACGGCAGCTCGTGGATTATGCCGACAAACAGGTCACTGAAATTTCCTGCCACGGGCTGGGGGCACGCTTGCTGGCTCCCGGTACCCGCACAGTGATTGATATCGGCGGTCAGGACAGTAAAGTCATCCAGTTAGATGATGATGGCAACCTCAGCGATTTTTTGATGAACGACAAATGTGCGGCAGGGACCGGGCGATTTCTGGAAGTCATCTCACGTACGCTCGGCGCCAGCGTAGATCAGTTGGATGCGATCACCGCTGGCGTCGAACCGCATGCCATCACCAGCATGTGTACGGTTTTTGCCGAATCTGAGGTCATCAGCCTGCGCTCTGCGGGTGTCGCGCCGGAGGCAATTTTAGCTGGCGTAATCAACGCGATGGCCAGACGCAGCGCAAACTTCATCGGGCGGCTTTCTGCACAGGCTCCACTGTTATTTACCGGCGGGGTAAGCCACAGCCGCGCCTTTGCTCGTATGCTCGAAGGCCACGTGGGTATTCCCGTGCACACGCATCCCGACGCGCAGTTTGCCGGGGCAATTGGGGCCGCGTTAATTGGTCAACGTCAGGGGAAACGTGAGTGAAGGAAGCCCTGTTCTTGTTTCACACTACTCTCGGCGTCATCAAAACGCGTAAAGCGCTACAGGCTGCAGGTATTTGCTTTCGGGTGGCCGATATTCCCCGCGAGCTACGCGGTGGCTGCGGGCTGTGTATTTACATCGACTGCATTGCTGGCGAGGAGAATGAGTGGGTAATTGCGGGTCATACCGAATCTATCTACCGCCTTGAAAACGGAGACTGGCGCTGCATTGCCACTTTCCCTCCTTCCTGAACGCGCGAGGGCACTGCGTTTTATTTTACTTTTCATTATCATTTACGCATGTAATATAACAATTATCAGATAGCAGCGTGAAATGAGAGCCCGTATGTCCCAGGAAAGCCCAGATTCAAATCGTCATGCTATCAGCGTCGCGCTGTTTGGCATGCTGGTCTTAACGCTGGGTATGGGAATTGGGCGCTTTCTGTATACGCCAATGCTCCCGGTGCTGCTGTCGGAAGGTCAGTTCACATTTGACCAGCTTTCCTGGATTGCCAGCGCCAACTACGCTGGGTATCTGGCAGGAAGCCTGCTCTTCTCCTTCGGGCTCTTTCATCTTCCCTCACGCTTACGCCCGATGTTGCTAACGTCCGCGCTCGCTACCGCGGGGTTGATTCTGGCGATGGCAAGCTTTACGCAGCCCGCGCTGGTGATGTTGATCCGTTTTCTGGCGGGCGTCGCCAGTGCAGGTATGATGATCTTTGGCTCAATGATCGTTCTGCATCATACCCGGCATCCCTTCGTGATCGCGGCGTTGTTCTCCGGCGTTGGCGCAGGCATTTTGCTGGGCAATGAATATGTCATTAGCGGTCTGCATTTTGCGCTGTCATCGCACACCCTCTGGCTGGGCGCAGCGGCAGCGTCAGCTCTGTTCTTTGTCCTACTGGTTATACTCCTGCCATCTCGCGATCATGCCCTCCCCGCCGCGGCGCCGGTAAAAACGGAACATCAGCCGATGTCCTGGTGGCTGCTGGCGCTGCTGTACGGGTTGGCCGGATTTGGCTACATCATTGTCGCCACCTATCTACCGCTAATGGCGAAAAGCGCCGGTTCGCCGCTGCTGACTGCCCATCTCTGGTCGCTGGTCGGCATATCGATAATTCCAGGTTGTTTCGCCTGGCTGTGGGCCGCCCGACGCTGGGGAGTTTTGCAATGCCTGACGGCGAATTTGCTGATTCAAAGCGCCTGCGTGGTGATGACGCTCGCCAGCGACTCCTTGCTGCTGCTGGTGATAAGCAGCGTGGGGTTTGGCGCAACGTTTATGGGGACCACTTCACTGGTGATGCCGCTCGCCCGTCAACTTAGCGTCCCGCGTAATATTAATCTGCTGGGCCTGGTCACTCTGACTTACGGCATTGGACAAATACTCGGGCCGCTATTAACCAGCCTGCTGGGAAGCGGTGCACAGGCGATCGTTAACGCCACGCTGTGCGGCGCCGTCGCGTTGTTCATTGCGGCGCTTATCAGCCTGACGCAATTATATAAACAGCGTTTCGCTTCCCCCAAAAGGGTATAATCAATAGCCTATAAACAAATATATTCGGATTAATCCGCAATTAAATGTCAACATTTAATAAACCGCAAATAATCGGTAATTACCCGCCAGACAATTTATAATTCCCGGCTGTTCATTTATAAACTCAATTTAAAATGCGTAAAAATGGACATATTAATTCAACATCAACACCATCGTCGGGAAAAGTACATGTCGTGGTTTAAAAAAATACTGCTGGGGTTAATTATTTTGGCTGGTTTAATTGGCACGCTAAAGGATTATAAAGACTTTGGCCTGTTTGGCGCACTAGGATTGTTTATTATCTTCCTGTTAACAACGACTTTCTTATGGCAATGGGCTTCTGGCAGGCTACCGGAGATAACCAGATTACAGGCCGTATTTATTTTACTGGCCAGCGCGGTAGCCTCTATTTTTGTTATCAATATGGCCATTGCCGGAAATTTGCATGTGGATTTAATGGAAGTCATGCGCGTAACTATTACGCATAATCCGCTTTTTTATCTGATCCTCTGCGTGGTCGCATGGGTAAAAGTGGGCATCTGGCAATGGCTGTTTAGCGGTGTACAGCAGGAAGAGAGTCAGCCGGTTTAAACGCCGACAGAGGTAAAAAAGGCGTCTTAACTAAGACGCCTTTTTGCAGATCAGAACAAAAACTTAGAACTGATAGGTCAGACCCGCAACAACCTGGTTGTCGCCATCAGCGCCATCGAGCAGGTTAATTTTGTAACCCACATCAGCCACGATGTTTTTGTTGAAGTAGTAGTCTGTACCCAGCGCTACGTATTCGGTCAGGTCATTATTGTTGTTATCACGCGCGTGGACGTAAGCCACGTTCGGACGCAGACCAAAATCAAACACATACGCAGCCATCGCTTCAAAGTGCTCAGCTTTGTCCGCATCCTGAATCAGGTTGTGGGACTCGCCGTACATGGTCGCGACGTAGATAGCGTTAGCATCATATTTCAGACCCGCGCCCCAGAACTCTGCGTTTTCACCTTCCCAGCCGCTTCGTTTCTGCTGAGCCGTCACCGCGTTGGTGGTGTAAGCCGCAATGGCAGATACGCCGGAATCCGCGATGTTGTCATAGCCCAGCGAGAAGCCGTAGCCATTACCGTGCTGTTTTGCTGGGTTAGCGTTAGAGTCATCCTGACCCTGATATTGCGCGCCGACGCTCAGACCATCAACGGCACCAAACAGATTTTTGGTGCGGAGTGTTGCAACGCCAGAAGTGCGTGTAGTAAGGAAGCGGTCAGTATCTTCATAGGAGTCACCGCCGAACTCTGAAAGAGTGTCAGTGTAAGCTCCCACGTCGTAAGCGATACCGTAGTTACGACCGTAGTCAAAGCTAACGTCATGGCCATAATCCAGGCCAGCAAACGCCAGACGTGTATTGACGCCATTCTGAGAACCTTCTGCTTTAGAGGCATCAAACTGACTTTCAAATTGGCCATAACCGGTCAGTTGATCGTTGATTTGTGTCTCACCGCGAAAACCCAGACGCGCGTAGGTACCATCGGCATCGGTGCCGTCAGTCCAGGAATGGACCGCTTTTACTTTGCCGTACAGATCCAGTTTGTTGCCATCTTTATTATAAATTTCCGCTGCATGAACGGAGGTTACCCCTAATGCCATTACAGCTAATGCCACTACTGACTTTTTCATGTTATTACTCACTTTTAATTGTGAATTTTGCTATCAACTTTGTTATGAAGGCAGAATACCCGCATAAAAAAGTCCCCTATGGAAAAGGGGAAAGCCTCTAACACACCAATGAAGGCAATAATAAAGTGGCAAGACACATATCATTTAGGGTTTTAAATAAAACCCGAACAGAGAGTAATTACTTGGATTCTTCGTTTACGCTCTCATTAACAGAGCGATACAACATTAATGCTTCGGCAATAATATCTTGTTTACTTTTACGGGTTTCAAATGCCAGCGTTCGAACATATTCCCACAGAGAGGTATCGACACGGGCACTTAAAAGAACCATATCTTTTGATCGGGTTCCCCTGGCTTTTCTAATATCAGGGTAATCTCGAGAGGGCATTGTCATCTCCTGAACGCAAACACGCTTATGGCGATGAAATATGCAGTCAGTGTAAAAACAAGTCAACGGCAAAATACAGTCACAATAGTAATGAAACTGTTAATAAAACGCAGGTAAATGGAACGCTATTTCAAATGAAAGATAACTTGTTTATAGAATAATGTGTAATTATTACTTTACAAATATTCGTTTTTATTCATTTGATTAAAAAAGCTTGAGCCATTGACAAAAACCATGATTACAAATCAAAACATCATTGCAGCCAATAAGTTACGCACCGTTATTAATGTCTACATTTGCGTGAAGCGTTTGTTTTTACGCACTGTAATGCCCGACTGTCTCGTCCTGAAAGCTGCGGAAATTAGTTTGATTCTCACTTAACACTGGCGCATTTTGTCTAAAAATAAGCACGTAAAGGTAAAAATAAGGTAAATAACGCATTTTTTCGCATGCAAAAATAAGTTATTTTTAATTGATGTAAATCAATTTGTATCGTACAGAGGCGCAGGAAAAATCATCATCTGAGGCAATGGAAACAATTTTTTACGTGACGTTCATGACGTGAAAAGAATGTTTGTTACGCGCTACATTCTTGTGCGGAAAAGCGTCGCGCGGGCCGCTACAGCCCGCGTGGAAGAGGAAGGAAAATCAGGCGTTAACTTTATCCAGCGGCCAGGACTCGAACAGATAGCCATCAAAATCAATGTCATCAACATTGGAAAACTCCAGCAGGCGTTGTTTGACGTTTTCCAGATGCTGCCACATTGCCAGCTTGGCCGCCCGTGCATCTTTTTTGATTAATGCCGCCAGGATCTGCTTGTGGTCGCCCATCCACTCTTTACGATAGTGAGTATCGTCGAGGTGACTATGAAGCTGGATCCACATCGGGTTGTTCTCGCGCCACTGCCATGACTGGCGAAACAGCTCCACCAGCATGCTGTTATGCGTAGCTTCAGCGATGGCGAGATGGAACTGCATGTCACCGCTTTCAGAGCCGTTAGGCTCGCTGGACGCCAGCTCACGCTCTTCCAGCTGTAACGCCTGGCGCATTTTGACGATATCTTCACGGGTAGCCTGCAGCGCGGCAAATTCGGCGATATTGCTTTCCAGCAACTGTCGCGCCTGCAGAAGCTCAAACGGGCCCGCATCATTGCAATGATTGACATCCGTACTGTCGATAGCCTGCGCATCCGCATTGTCGAGTACGTAAATCCCGGCGCCGCGGCGTACATCCACCAGCCCCTTAATTTCCAGCATGATTAACGCTTCGCGAACCACCGTGCGAGTGACGTTGAGCATCTCGGCAATCTCACGTTCCGGTGGCAAACGCTCACCGGGCTGGTACGGTGTCTGGACAATCAGATCGCGGATCATGGCACCCACTTCCTGGTAGGGTCTTTGTTGAGAAGTGTTCGATTTCATCGTGTTATGTCCGTCAGAAGCGTGTAATCAGATACGGTGAATAGGTATCGAACTATAGCATTTGCGGCAAGTCAAAAACAGAAAACGGGTCAACCAAATCAGTATTTTGATTGACCCGTCATAGTTCGGGGAATTAAGCGTCAGCGCTTAACGCGACAACACACTCACGCGCGCCCAGCTCGCACAGTTGTTGATACATGGCGATAATCGTCTCAACAAAGTCGGCGTTTTCCGCCAGATCGTGACCAAAGATGCCGCTCAGCCCCAGTAGCGCCGTCACGCGTTCGGCCCCCTGATACTGTTGGTTTATACGCTGGAATTCAGCCAGCATGGGGTCAACAACATCAATAACCTGTCCCTGTTCATCCACGCCATGGGTGTAGCGCATCCAACCCGCCACGCCCAGCGCCAGGTGACGCCAGCCGCTGGCGTTTTGCAGGTGCAGACGCACAGGATCCAGCAGACGCTGCGGCAATTTCTGGCTGCCGTCCATCGCAATCTGCCATGTGCGGTGGCGTAGAGAGGGGTTGCTGAAACGTTCGATCAGCAGCGTCGCATAGGCATTGAGATCGGTGCCTTCCGGCATCGACAGCGTCGGCGCTTGCTCCTGCATCATCAGCGCGAACGCCGCTTTGCGGTACGCCGGGTTGGTCATGGTATCAGCGATAGTTTCATAGCCGCCGAGATAGCCCAGATACGCGAGGAATGAGTGGCTGCCGTTTAGCATGCGCAGTTTCATCATTTCAAACGGCACCACGTCGGCAACGAACTGTGCGCCAACTTTGTCCCAGTCAGGACGACCGTTAACAAAGTTGTCTTCAATCACCCACTGGCGGAACGGCTCGCAGGCGATAGCGCACGGGTCGTAAACGCCCAACTGGTCGGCAATCTCTTGCAACGTTTCTGGCGTCGCCGCCGGAACAATGCGGTCGACCATAGTGCACGGGAAAGTGGCATTTGCTTCAATCCACTGCGCCAGCTGCGGGTCGCGCGCCTGCGCCAGGCCCAGCACCGCGACTTTCGCCACATGACCATTTTCACGTACGTTATCGCAGGACATCACGGTAAAGGCCGCCAGCCCTTGCTCACGGCGCAGATGCAGCGCCTGTACGATGTAACCAATCGCCGACTTCGGCGCGGTCGGATTTGCCAGATCGTGTTTAATCAGTGGGTTATTGAGATCTAACTGACCGCTGGCGGCATCGGTGCAGTAGCCTTTTTCCGTGACCGTCAGCGAGACAATTGCCGTCTGCGGGCGTGCCATAGCCTGTAAAATACCGTCACAGCCGTCAAGATCCGGGTGCAGCGCTTCTTTCATCGAGCCGATCACTTTCAGCACGGTGTTGTCCGCGCCTTTTTCCGCCACGGTATACAGCAGTTGTTGCTTGCGCAGGTTTTCAATCAGTACGCAGTCATTACCCGGCATCAGGTTAACTTCACAGATACCCCAGTCGCTGTCGGTGGTTTCCAGCAGATGGTGGGTGTACAGCGCCTGATGCGCGCGGTGAAAAGCGCCGCATCCGAGGTGAACAATGCGGGATTGCAGGCGCGAGCTGTCCCATGCTGGGCGCGCAACCGGCAGGTTGCTATTGGCAATTGTCGTTGTCATCGTGAACTCCAGAACCCGTTGAAAGACCAACGGAAGAGAAAAGAAAAACGCCGGTCAGACAGGTGACCGGCAACTCGCTTTAGCGGCTAAAGAAAGCGCGCTGGATAGCCATCTCAACGCCGCGCACTTCCGCCAGCCCTTTCAGGCGACCAATCGCGGAGTAGCCTGGGTTGGTTTTCTTTTTCAGATCGTCAAGCATCTGGTGACCGTGGTCCGGACGCATAGGGATCAGGTCCTCTTTGCCCTCGGCTTTACGGCGCTGCTCTTCCTCAACGATCGCTTTCACCACTTCGTACATGTCGACGTCGCCGTTAAGATGCGCCGCTTCATGGAAAGTTTTCGGGTTATCTTCACGCAGCGTGGAGCGCAGATGGGTGAAGTAAATGCGTGGGCCAAACTGTTTGATCATGTCGACCAGGTCGTTGTCCGCCCGCACGCCATAGGAACCGGTACACATGGTGAAACCGTTCGCCATGCTGTTGACCGTATCGACCATCCACTGCATATCTTCCACGGTGGAAACAATGCGCGGCAGGCCGAGGATCGGGCGCGGCGGATCGTCCGGGTGTACCGCCATACGTACGCCTGCTTCTTCCGCCACCGGAATAATCGCCTTCAGGAAGACGGCAAAATTCTCGCGCAGCGCGGCTTTATCGATATCTTTATAACGAGCCAGATGCTGGCGGAACTTGTCAAGCGTGTAGCCCTCTTCCGCGCCAGGCAGCCCGGCGATGATATTACGGGTCAGACGCGTTTTGTCTTCATCGCTCATGGTGGCGAAACGTTCATTCGCCTGCGCGATCTCTTCGGCGGTGTAGTCCGCTTCCGCACCCGGGCGTTTGAGGATATGCAGCTCAAAGGCGGCAAATTCAATTTGATCGAAACGCAGCGCTTTGGAGCCGTCCGGCAGGACGTATTCCAGGTCGGTGCGGGTCCAGTCGAGAACCGGCATAAAGTTGTAGCACACGGTACGAATGCCGCACTGGGCCAGGTTACGCAGGCTTTGCTGGTAGTTGGCGATCCACTGCTGATAGTTGCCGGAACGGGTTTTAATGTCTTCGTGGATCGGCACGCTTTCAACGACCGACCAGACCAGGCCCGCCTGCTCAATAATCGCTTTGCGTTTGAGGATCTCATCAACCGTCCACACTTCCCCGTTCGGGATATGGTGTAAGGCGGTGACAACGCCAGTTGCACCCGCCTGACGTACATCCGCTAAGGTGACCGGATCGTTAGGACCATACCAGCGCCATGTCTGTTCCATGTTTTATTCCTCGTTTACGTTATGGACTCGACGATATGGCACATAAATTCCTCCTTTTGGTATTACATGTCAACCTGAAGCGAGAAATTGGTTAACCAAATCACGATATCTGCTGATTAGATCGCCAGATTACGGTCAGCCAGACCCGTTTCAATGTAAACATGTAACGCAATGTGACATTCATCGCATCAATGGTTAACCAATATATGTAACATCTCAACCAAAATCATAATAGTTCAACCAAATTAAGGTAGACGTTATATGCACGTTCTCAATATTCTGTGGGTCGTATTCGGCATCGGTCTGATGCTGGTGCTCAATCTAAGATTCAAAATAAACTCAATGGTCGCCCTGCTGCTGGCGGCGCTCTCGGTCGGCATGCTGGCGGGGATGGATTTAATGGAACTGCTGCACACCATGAAATCCGGCTTTGGCAGCACGCTGGGTGAACTGGCGATTATCGTAGTATTCGGGGCGGTCATCGGTAAGCTGATGGTTGATTCCGGCGCGGCGCATCAGATTGCCCATACGCTACTGGCGCGACTCGGCCTGCGCTATGTGCAGCTATCGGTGATCATTATTGGTCTGATCTTCGGCCTGGCGATGTTCTATGAAGTGGCCTTTATTATGCTGGCGCCGCTGGTGATCGTCATTGCCGCGGAAGCGAAGATCCCGTTCCTCAAGCTGGCCATTCCGGCCGTTGCCGCCGCGACCACCGCCCACTCGCTGTTCCCGCCACAGCCGGGTCCGGTCGCGCTGGTTAACGCCTACGGCGCTGACATGGGCATGGTCTACATCTATGGTATTCTGGTGACCATTCCGAGCGTGATCTGCGCCGGGCTTATCCTGCCGAAATTCCTCGGCAACCTCGATCGTCCAACGCCGTCATTCATGAAGGCCGACGTACCGGTTGACCAGAACAATCTGCCGTCATTCGGTGTGTCTATTCTGGTGCCGCTGATCCCAGCGATCATCATGATCTCCACCACCATCGCCAACATCTGGCTGGTGAAAGGGACGCAGGCGTGGGAAGTGGTCAACTTCTTAGGCTCTTCCCCAATCGCAATGTTCATTGCCATGGTTGTCGCCTTCGTGCTGTTTGGTACCGCGCGTGGTCACGACATGCAGTGGGTGATGAACGCCTTTGAAAACGCGGTGAAAAGCATCGCCATGGTGATCCTGATCATCGGCGCGGGCGGCGTTCTGAAGCAGACCATTATCGATACCGGTATTGGCGATACCATCGGCATGCTGATGTCGCACGGCAATATCTCTCCGTACATCATGGCGTGGTTGATAACCGTGCTTATTCGTCTGGCAACCGGTCAGGGCGTGGTATCCGCCATGACGGCGGCGGGGATTATCAGCGCCGCCATACTCGACCCGGCTACCGGTCAACTGGTCGGCGTCGACCCGGCGTTACTGGTGCTGGCGACAGCGGCAGGCTCCAACACCCTGACCCATATCAACGATGCCTCGTTCTGGCTGTTCAAAGGCTACTTTGACCTGTCGGTGAAGGATACGTTGAAAACCTGGGGTCTGCTGGAGCTGGTGAACTCCGTGGTTGGGTTGATAATCGTGTTGATCATCAGCATGATTGCATAACATCGATACCGCTCTGGCTTATAGCGCCAGAGCGGTTTTCCATCCTGCCTCAACAATCCTCAATAATCAGATACACCGCCTTCACCGGGCCATGCACCCCAACCACCTTGATAAGCTCAATATCTGCCGTCGAGCTGGGTCCACTGATGATGTTAATACACGATGGCATACGCTCACCGGCCTGCGCCTTCTGATGCAGTTTTTCTGCCAGCTGCGCCACGCGCGGCAGGATGGTGCTTTTACGCAGCACGAAAATCGAGGACTCCGGCAACAGGCTCAGGGAGCGCCCGCGCTCCGGTGCGGAAAACAGCACCACGCCGCCGGACTCGGTCAGGCCATATTCGGCAAACACTACGCCGACTTTCGCCTGCTCAGCCTGGGTAATATTTTCGCTACCACGCGCCGGATCCCAGACCACGGCGTTGCATTCCTGCTGCAAGCGTTGGGTGATGCCCAGCTCCACCAGCCGGCTGTCGCCGCTCAGCACCACCGGCTGCTGACCCAATTCTTCGCACAGGCGCAGCGCCGCGTCTGCGGCCTGGTCCTCGCGGGTCAGTTCGCAGCGGGCCAGCATCACTTCGCTGGCAAACTGGATAAACGCAGAGCAGCGCTGCTCGGGGCTAAGCTCGGTCAGGCGCTCGTTGGCAAAATTGTTAACCGGTGCGGCATCCGCTTGCGGCTCGAAACGCAGCGGGCGACCCAGCGCCTGGGCGATGGTGTTTAAAAACGCGGTACGGTTATCCATTCTTTTTCTCCTGCGCCTGATGTTTCTTAAACCAGCTGCGGAAGCTCTCGCCGTCAGCATCAGGCAGATCGCGCGCCTCCATCCAGTCACCAATCGCGCCAACCTTGAGCGGCGTTTTGCCACCATTGATAAACCAGCTCGCCGCATGCGCGCCCGCCATCATCCCGACTTTCCACAGCCCCGGATGGCTATTGGCATAGGCGAACAT